>NZ_REGA01000015.1 GCF_003841505.1 Natrarchaeobius chitinivorans | reverse complement strand
CTCAACTACAGCGACCGAAACCACGTCGAAAAGTGGTTTCAGACCGTCTCAATGCGGATCGACCGCTTTCACTCCTTCTGGCGGGGCAGTCCGGCCAGCGCAAGACGCTGGCTCAGACGCTTCAGACACCATTATAACCACGATCGACCGAATCAAGCGCTCAATGGTCGAACACCGGTCGAGGAGGTGCTGAACTAGACAGTGCCTATGGATCTAACTATTAACTTGAAAGAGGATGCGAACGTGGAACTTGGTGAAGCCGATATCTGTGTCTTGGGAAACTCCATCGAATTTAGCGTCGAGGGAGAGATATCCGGCCTATCTTCCGAGCTGTTGACAGAATTCACGGATCAACAACTCTCACCTGTCGAAATTACGTTCGAACGAGAGTAATACGTATCGAAACCATTATACGCGAGATACATGAGTACGGAATATAGGAATGACCGAGCGGGATACCGGATCTAGATCACCATCTGCTTCTCCACCCGACAGTGTTCAAGTAGTTGAAACGATCGCGGATCATCTCGAGACGACGCCGCTCGAGGCCGACTTTACGCTCGCGGAGTACGTGGAACCGGACGCCCTCGACACGCTACTCGAATCCGACACGGAACAACTCGTCGTCGCCTTCACGCTCGAGGAGCTGCTCGTCACCGTCGCGAACGACGGAACGATCGAAGTTAGAGACGTCGACGACTGAGACGGATTACTGTAACGATTACCGGCGCACCCGCCGCCCAGGTCGCGGGTGCGCCGGTAATGACGTACAGTAAACCGTATGAGACAAACGATTGTTCGTCCTTGCCGCGTCAGTTCGGCCCGCTCCCGGGCGCTCGAGAGGTCGCTTCGTTAAGTACCGTTCCAACCGTCGACAGATGACCGAAACCCTGCAGAGGATCCCTCTCACTCAGCAGGCGACGCTTCGTACGGTACCGGACGACGAACTGCGAGGACCACCAGATCGGAAAACGGCGTGTCGTCTCTTCCGTTCCCGCCGGCGTACTCCGCGAGTTCCGACAGCGGAAACCGGTGGATCTGTTCGTCTTCGAGAGTTAGTCGCTCCAGTACCAGTGCCTCGAGGTCCGGCTCTGCGCCCGCCTCGAGCAACGTCGCGGCGAGATCACCCGGCATCAGGTCGTACGGACGGGGCAGGACGAGCAGGTGGCGTTCGCCGACGGTGCGTTTCAACCGGTCCACGTCGGCCTCGAGGTCACCGCTTTTGTGGAGCGTGACGAACTCCGCCTCTTCCATCGGCGTTCGAGCGCGACTCGCAGCGATCTGAAGCGATGATATGCCGGGGACGACGCGGACGGTCGACCGCTCGACCCCCTCGCGGTCGGCTTCGCGTTCGACGGCGTTCTGGACCTTGCCGACGAACTGGTAGCCGGAGTGGTTTGGATCGCCCATCGCGACGGCGACTCCCGTCTCCCCCGCGGCGACGCGCTCGCCGAACGTCGAGAGGGTTTCGGCTTCGTCCCGGTAGCCACAAGTCAGTACGTCCGCATCGGTCCGGTCCTCGACGAACGCCACGACGGTCGAAAACCCGACGACGACGTCGGCTTCCCGAATCGTCCGCTCGGCGCGGGGCGTGAGGTACTCGGGGTTTCCCGGCCCGATCCCGACGACGTGGACGACCGCTTCCGAGCTGGCTTCGAAATCCGGTTCGGGCGTTGCGGCTGCGAACGTCGCCGGATCCGGGCCGGACTCGAGGTCGTACCCGTCGGTCATCGACGATTCCTCGGACCGCCTTTCAGCTGGCATCGGCCCTCCCGTCTTCGGCGCTCTGTGACGGCTACGTCCATCGATCGAGCCCCGTCTGCGTGACGCTCTCGTCGATCCGTTCGAAGCCGCGTTCGACCTCGGACGGGTCGACCCCCCACTCCTCGGTGACGTACGCTCGCGCAGCCTCGAGGTCGGGCTCGAGGTCCGGGTCGAAGGAGTAGTCGTCGGTCACGTTCGGCTGCCGAAAGAGCTCGCGGACGCGGTCGCCGTACTCGACATCGTCGCCGCGGGCCTCGAGGACGCTCCAGAGGTCGCCGTGTTCGGTAATTTCGGAAATCGCCGTCTTCGGGCCGATTCCCGTAACGCCCTCGTTGAAGTCCGTCCCGATGAGGATCGCCGCGTCGATGAGCTGTTCTAAGGTCAGGTCGTGGTGGGCGAGGGTGGCCTCGAGATCCATCAGTTCGGGATTGCCCTTGCTCGTCAACTGGCGCAGCGTCAGGGGCGCGCCGAAGAGCAACGCGTCGTAGTCCTCCGAGCCGACGTAGTCGGCGTCGCCGCGTCGAGCCATGTGCGCCGCCTGTGCTTCCCCCTCCGCGGGCGCTTCGACGATCGGCACGTCGAGTAGTTCGAGGAGTTCGCGACTCGTCTCCTGGATCGTCGGCGTCAGCCGTTGCGTGCGGGATTCGAGCTGGGCGATCGCGAGTTCGTCGCCCTCCTCGCGGGCGACCTCGAGCTGTTCCTCGTACGTCTGGCGTTGTTCTCGCCGGGATTCGATCTCGTCTTCTTTGAGTTCGGAGGGGCCGCCGTCGAACACCATCACCGGGGTGACGTCGTTCTCGAAGAACTTCGGGAGCCCCTGGACGATGCCGACCAGGTTCGCTACCTCGGTTCCGTCGGCGGTCGTGTACGTGTCGCTTGCGGTCCACTTGACCGTCGTCGTCAGATACCGGTAGAGCCAGTTGTGCGCGTCGACGGCGACGATCCCCTCGACGTCGTCGAAGGGAATCTCCTCGATGACGGCGATGTCGCGTAGTGCGGCGTTTCCCATTGTGACCGTATTGGGGCGACCGGGATTTGAATCGTTGGCTTCCGGACCGGTTTCGACTCGGATCGATCGAGACGGAACACAAACGACTTTTACCGACGGATATGTATCGGAACCAATACGTCGAATGACTCGAGCCCCCCACCTTGACCGCCGAGCGGTGCTCGCGACCGCCGGTTCGATCCTCCTCGCGGGCTGTCTCGGTTCCGGACGGCCGCCGTCGCTCCTCGAGGCCGATCCGACACCCGCGACGCGCGAGGCCGACTGGCGGATGTACGGGCGTGACCCGGGACGGTCGCGGTTCGTTCCGGACGCGTCGCTTCCGCGAGACGGTGTCGACGTCGCCTGGCAGCGGTCGACCGGTGCGTCGGGATGGCTGCCACCGATCGTGGCGACCGGTACCGTCTACTGCCAGTATGCGAACGGGCTGTTCGTCCTGGACGTCGAAACCGGCGAGGGAAGCCTGGCAAAGACCCACGGCGGGTTCGGCCGCGGGACCGGGCCGATGGCGTTCGGTTCGACGGAACTCTACCGGGACGGCGTGTTGATCGTTCCGTACGGCGACCCGGTCGGCGGATACGCCGCCGACCCCGACGGGTGGCCGGCGGAAGTCGACGGGCTGGGCGAACGGCGATCCCGGTGGTGGACCGACGGTGAAACTGCCACCCCGGAGTTTCCCGGGGGTTCGGCGGCCGATTTCCCGTGGCTCGCGTCGCCGGTCGTCGCCGACGGGTCGGTCGTCTCGGTCCATCCGACTGCTGGCATCGTCTCCGCCGTCGACGGCAACGACGGGAGCCCACGCTGGCGATACGAACTCGAGAACGCGGACCTCGATGCCCAGTACCCGTTTACCCCGCTCGGTCACGTCGTCGATACCGCCTCCGGAACGGTCGTCGTGATGGGACGGATCGCCGGCAGACCGGCGTACGTCGGGATCGACCTCGCCGATGGCAGCCTCGAGTGGACCGACGGCGAGGACACGGCGAGCGAACGTGCAGTCGACGAGCAGGACAGTCTGTCCGCTCGCGACGGCTCGGTTTACTCGGTGGACAGGGCGGCTTCCGGTCGGGAGCTTCGGGTTCTCGAAGTCGACGCGGCGACCGGCGATCGCGGCTGGGAGCGCCCGCTCGCGAGAACGGGTCACGTCGGCATCGCCGTCGACGAGACGACGGTGTTTCACGTCGGACTCGAGGCCGACGGGGGGAGCGACCCGTTCGCTGTAACGGCTCTCTCGCGCACGGACGGCACCGTTTACTGGGAGACGACGGTCGACGATTCGCCTGGAAACGTCTGGAGCGCCCACGCACCGCCGCCGACCGTCGCCGGGGAGCACCTCCTCGTTCCCGGCGGGCTGGGACTGCACGCGTTCGACCGACGCTCCGGTGACCACCTGTGGACGTTCACCGAGACGGTCGGGACCTCCGGGGGCGGCGAAACGGAGCGCGCGGGGTTGACACCCGCTGTCGTCTCCGACGATCGAATCGTCCTCGGCACGACGGTCATGCTCTACTGCCTCGAGGGGGGTCGATAAGATAGCCGGGACCGGCACTGACGGCGGCGGTGGCGTCGCGGAAGAGCCAAGCGCGCCGAATACGACCGCCGACGGATCCGGTTCGACCGACCGATCCGGAGCCGGCCGGCCCGACCCGATCGCCGGCGTCGACGTCCGTTCGATTCTCCGTGGCGCGATCGGTTCCCTCCGAACGCGACCCGCGCTGGCTCTCCCGTTCGTCCTCGCCGGACTCCTGGGTGCGACGAGTACGATCGGGCGGCTCGAGAGCCGGTATCCGATCGGAATCGCCACCTTCCCCCGACGCGGACAGCTCGTCTTCTCTGCACCGCTCGTTCCGGATCTCGAGCCGGCTATCGAGATCGGACCCTCCATCCTTCCCGGGATGAAACCGACGTTCCTCCTCGGATTGCTCGGGTGGCACCTCGCACTGGCGGGCGTCGCCGTGACCGCGTTTGGAACCGTTCTCTGGCTTTCCTCGCCGGAGACGACCGGCGTCGTGGTCCCGCTCGAGCGGATCGGCTGGCTCCTCGCGTTCGCGGTGGTCGTCCAGGGGGTGTTGTGGGGAGTGACGTTCCTTGCAGGCCTGTCGGGAACCGGAACGCTCGGTCTCGTCGCGCTGATTCTTTTCGTCGTCGTTCCGGTGTCGATCGCGCTCTTTCTGACGCCCGGCTTCATCGTCCTCGGCGGAACCCGACCGATAGAGGCGACCCTCGAGAGCCTCGAGTACGCCCTCGCCAATCCGAGTTCGACGACGATACTGGTGGTGGGCCTCGGATATATCGGCTACGCGCTAACGGGGCTCGGCTCTCTCGTTTCGTCGACACCGCTCGGACTCGTCGTCGGGACGGTTGCGAGCGTCACCGTGGCGGGGACGTTGGACGCGACGATCGTTGCGACCACATACCGGCGGTGGACGGACCAGGCGAGGTGATTAGGAGTTCGGCCGGTCTGCCGGCAGTCCAGATCAGTCGATCGGCGACGGCGGATCGTCGCCCCGACGCGACGCGAGAAACTCCGCTTCCGGCCTCGAGAGGTCGCGGTCGCGAAACTCCTCGAGGCCCGCCTGATAGCGCTCCCGGGTGGACGGACCGCCCTCGCACGCGGTCTCAGCAGTTCCATCGTCACCGTTGATTTCGCCATCTCCACTCGCCTCGAGTGAGGGCGGGTACTCGAGGACCAGTTCGGCGATTCCGGAGGTGTCGCCGGTGTACTCGAAACCGGTCCGGTAGAGCGCCTCGTAGGCGAAGGGGTTGTTGACGGCGATCCGAATTCGGTCGTAACCGCGCTCGACACCCCGGTCACGGACCAGCGCGAGTAGCAGGGGCCCGATCCCCTCCCCGCGACGGTCCCGGTCGACCGTCACGTACCGGATCCACAGCGTCCGCTCGTCGGTCCGGTCCTCGTTGAACGAGGCTGCCGCGACGATCCGCCCCTCGTCTCGAGCGACCGCCTTTCCCGTGTTCGTCATGACGAACTTGCCGGCGTAGCTGAAGCGCTCGTGATCGAGTCGGAGTTTCGGCCCGTCGGGCGGCCAACCCAGTAGTTCACACTCCACGTTCGGGTCTGCGGCGTCGGCGATCAATACAGTGTCGGCTGTCGGCGACGGGCCGGCGCCGGATGGGACGCCGGCTCTCGTACAGCACTCCGTTGCGTGTAATAGGCCGGCCGATCGCACGGGTGTCGACCGCAACCGTCTCCGCGGACGACGTGAGCGGTCCGATACTCGACCGGGCTCTTGCCGGACAAACGCTTTTGCCGTCGTTCGTGGTAAGCCGGGGTACCATGAGCGCCGAATCCGACACCACGTCCGCGTTCGGGATCAGTAGCCAGTGGGGATGGCCGATCGGCGGGGCCCTCGGCGGGGCGGTCGGAGCCGCGGCCTTCGGGATCCTCATGTGGGTGTTCGATCCCGATATTCTCACGGCCGCGATACCCGCGATCTACGGCTTCGAGCCGGTCGGCGTCGCCGGCTGGGGCATTCACATTGCTCACGGGATCGTACTCGGAATCGTCTTCGGCTTTCTCGTCACCCGTGATCTGATCCTCGGGGCCGTAACGATGAATCCGGAAACCGACGTGCTCTCACAGACCGCCATTGCGGCCCGGATCGTCGCCGCGGGGTTCGTCTTCGGGCTCGCGATCTGGGCGATCCTTCCGTTGATCGTCCTCCCGGTGTGGCTCGAGGCGATCGGAACCGAAGCCGCCGGCGAGTTCCCGGCGATCGCCGTCGAAAGCCTGGTCGGTCACCTGCTGTTCGGGACCGTCCTCGGGATCGTCTTCGCCGCAACCGTCGACGTCTCCGATCGGTCGCCGGGGAATCCGTTCGAGGAGTGATACGGATTGCTGTAACTGTTTACCGCTACACCCGGTGAACGGGTCCGGGGTGTAGCGGTAATGACTTACAGCAGACCGTATGAGTCGGTCGGTTGCGCTGTGGCTTCTCTCACTCATAATCCCTCGTACGATTGCTGCGGCTCACGAATTTGTTCGCCGCAGCAATGCGCGGACCGGGATTTGAACCCGGGCCATGAGCCTGGAAGGCTTGTATCACAATCTGTGTGATTTCACCCATCAAACAGGTGCCAAATCGACGCCGACCGACACAGATTCAACGATCGTTTCGCCGGTCATCCTGCCCCCGTATTGTATTTTCCTTCGTCGACGTTCCTGGTTTCCTCGACTCGTAATACTATCTAGGAATTTACAAAGAACGGTGTCGTGAGCTTCGGGGCTTACTCGAACGTAGAGGCATAGTACGGATCGTTGATCCTACTTTCCTGATCGACGACGAACTCGAGGGCATGACGCCTCATGCGGATCGTGAGCGATTGCTGCGGTTCATCGGGAGACGCGGGATGGACCGTCACTGGGAGATCTACGACACGATAGGCGACGAATCCTAAAACTCCGTCTCGGGATCGTACCGAGCCCGGATGATCCTCGGCAGTCGCGTTCGCGTCACTTCCCACAGTAGTCCGACGGGAGTGTCTTCCAGAAAGTCGACACCCTGGTACCGGTAGTCGCTCTCCGGCGAGGCCCGCTGCTGAAAGTGGTCGAACGGGATGTCTGATTCCTCCGGATGCGGTTGTCGATGCCAGCCGCAATCGTAGCCCGACGACTCGACGTAGTGGAATTTGAACTGGTCGTCGATCCCGGGCGGATGCGTCCACCAGTTAATCTCGAGTCTGGCTTCGTCCGCGCCGACGAGCCCATCGACCAGGATCTGCGTATCGAAGCGAGCGACGAGTTTCCGGTCTTTCTGGTCGCGTGTCGGTCTGACGATTACCGTCTCGGTCGCGGGATGGTGGTTCAGATTGATCCGTAACTGCTCGAAGATCCGACCCCGACGACCGGATAAACTGATCGGGTCAGATCCGCCATCTGCCAGCAAAGCCCCGGGAGACATTTATACAGCAGAATCTACCGGCGGTTGGTAATGCTCGCTGAATTTCTCGTATCGCTCGAGCGCTTCCTCTGCTATCGAGATCATGTGCGAGTGTGAGTCCCACTCAGAAGCCTTTTTGAAGTACTCCCGTGCCTCCGTCGAGGAGGTGTCTTCGGCCGTCGCGAGTTTCCGCAGTTCGTCTGGGCTCTCGACACCGTACGTATCCCCGAGTTCCTCGATGTCCTCCTTTGCGGTGACCGCTATCGTCTCGATCTCGTCGCGAGTATGTTCCTCGATCAATTGTGACACTACTTTGAACCGCTGGTACGCGGCATCGGGATAGTACGTCTTCGCACCTCGCTGTTCGACTGCACTTAGGACATGCAGATCGACCAACCGCTCGAGGTGACTCCGTGCCGTCGTCGGTGATACCTCGGCTTGCTCCGCAATCCAGTCCGCCGTCCGCGGTTGTTCGAGTGTCAACGCGACCGAAATCACGCGGTCGACTCCCGGCATCTCGTCCGTCCATTCGTCGGTGTGTTCCGCCTCGTCTCCGATCTCGATCGCTTCGGGTGGTGCCAGAGATTCGTCGTCAGCCATATTCTAATCTATTATTTGGCTTCGAGAACAATAACTTTATTCCCACACCAATTATGCGGCCTTCAGATAGAGTTTCAACTATCAATCTATCGTGGGTACCGGGTCAGCGAACTTCGCATATCCGAATGTCAACCCAATCAATCTGGTTCGCTTCATGTAAATAGTAATTAACCCATCTGCTCGAGAGCCTCTTTTCGTTCCTCGATCGGCGCTTGATCGTACCGGACCGTAGATTTGATCGATCGATGGCGCAGTTGCGCTGCGGCCGCCTTCACTGCCAGTTCGTTAGCATGTACGTCCCGACGCTATGGCGCATCGAGTACCACGTCAAGTCGCGATCCGCCACTGCGATTCCGGCTTCTGCACAGATTTCCCGAAATATTCGGTTCAGTGATTCGGTCGAGTACGGGTTTTCGAACCGGGTGAGCCAAAGCTGCTCCGTATTCTCGTATTTGTCCCGCCAACTCCGCTCTTCGATCCACCGTTCGACTGCCATCACCGTTCGATCCGACAAGCTACACCGCCAGTGTTCCGTATTCTTTGCCGAGTCTTCCTTTGGAATCCGTACTACGCTGTTCGACGTGTCTATCCACGACGTCGTCGCTCGCCGCACTTCGATCGGACGCAGCCCGACGTCCAGGGTCGTCCACAGTAGCGACGGGATCTTCCAGCTGTTCGCGGCTTACGTCGTTCGGACGCTGCGACTCGTGTGCATTAAATCCTCTATCGCGAATTTTCTCCTCACGTTCGTTCGTCGAAAAGTGCGCGGACCGGGATTTGAACCCGACTGCGAGACGGTCGATCACTGCGTTCGCGCTGCGACTCGCGTGCTTCATATCCCTCTATCGCGCATTTTCTTCTCACGTCCGTTCGTCGAAAAGTGCGCGGACCGGGATTTGAACCACCGGAAGACGGTCTCGCTCGCTTCGCTCTCGAGCGTGCGACTTCCGTAATTCAAATCCCTCGTACGATTGCTGTCGCTCGCGAGTTTGCTCGCGACAGCAATGCGCGGACCGGGATTTGAACCCGGGCCATGAGCTTGGAAGGCTCAGGTCCTACCACTAGACCATCCGCGCTCGGTACTTGGATTTCGGTGCGGCCGATTTAAGACTCTTCTCATTTCGAGTCAATCGTCGGCGGGCGTCGGATCCACACCACCACCCCCGACAGCGATTTCGGTCTGGACCGCTGCCTGCCAGGTCATGATGAGCATCGAAACCAACAGCAATCCGCCCCAGAGGAACGCAGTCGGGTGGAGAACGCTGATTCCACCGCCCACGGCCAGCCACGGGACGAGCGGAAGCCCCCACTGACCGGGGATAAACGTCCAGGTAACGACGGTCTCGAGCGTCCCCGTTACGTTGAGCGCCGGAATGGCGAACGCGAGAACGATCGCGAGAATCGAAAGCACGCCCAGGTGCGCGTGACCCCCGATCATCCACGCTGGAACGCCCTCTCCGGTTGCGTTCAGGACGTTTTGGTACATACCGACCCCCATCATTACCGTCAGGCCCAGAAAGCCCGAAACGGTGAGTGCTCTTGACATACAGTCCGTAGACTATATTCAGATTTCTTAATATTTTCTGTCGAGGTAACCGGCCAGGTGGTTCGAAAGGCGTCCCTGGGGGGTCGACGTTCGCGATCTAGCAACACCTTTCAAATGCAGATTCAGTGATGAAATCTGGACTTACACAGAGCAAGACATTTATAATCGATTCGTCCCCTGATCGTCCGTTTCCCGACGGTTCGAACCGGAGACTGTCGCATAACAGTTCCCGCTCGAGAGTTCCCACTCGAGAAGGTCGAGGTCGCTGTTCCGGAGGTCGGCCTCGAACTCGTCGGGTGCGTAGATGTGGTAGAATCGATCGACGGGCGTTCCGCCGGGGAGCGTCCACTCGACGGTGGTATCGAAGCCCTCCGTTCGGTCGAAGCGGTCGTGTGCGGTCGACCACGCACTGACTAGCGCCCGACCGTCGGGGGCGAGCACCCTGGCGAGTTCGTCGAGGCTGGCCACCCGCGTTTCGCGGGTTGGCAGGTGGTGAAGCGTCGCGACGTAGACGGCGAGCGAAACGGTGTCGGCGGCGAGCGGGAGCGACGCTGCGTCCCCCTCGAGCAGTTCGACCTCGAACCCCCGGTCGGCCGCGCGGGCCCGTCCAGTCTCGAGGAGGCCGCGACTGGCGTCGACGCCGACGACGGACTCGATGCCGTCGACGTCGGCGAGTAGTTCGGCGTGTCGACAGTTCCCACAGCCGACGTCGAGACCGACGCCGTCGGAGGAAGGGGCTGGATCCTGCGCGGAAACGAACGACTCGACTTCGGGCCAGGCGTACTCTCGCGTGGCGGCGAAGTGCGTCGCGATCCGGTCGTAGGTGGCGCGAACGTCCGCCCGTTTCGGACGGCTCCCGTCGCCGTCTTCGTCGGCCATGGGAGATGTCGGCGTGGAACTCGCAAAAAGCGTTCGACTGCGGACGGATCGGACCGGTCAGACGACGAGCGCGAACAACCCGATCGTGAGCGCGATCATGATCGCCGCGTGTTTTGCGCCCGCCCGCAACTCGCCGGTGCTCAACTGGCCTGCGATCAACCCCGAAAGCAGTCCCTGAACGAGTGCCGCGTGGTAAAATAGCGTCCCGTACGCGTCGGCCTCGCCGGCTGAAAGGCCGCTGAAAGTCCCGGCGTCTCCGCCACCCCTTGCCACCTCCGCACCCTCCGTCGGGAGGTTCGGGAGCAGATACGCGGCGAGCACCGTGATGATGAACAGAAAGACGAGAAACGAGACGTAGACGACGATCATGTACTCCACCATCGTCTGGGCGCGTTCGCGCTCGAGGCGGCGGTCGGAAGCGGACTGTCTGGCGGCGATCCGGAGGACGGTCGCGAGGTCTCCGCTCGCGTTCATCGCCTCGGTGAGCAGGGTGACGACGCGGGAGACCGACCGGGTACGGATCCGGCGGTCGAACCGGCGAAGTGCCGTCTCGAGGTCCGCGCCCCACTGGACGTCCCGCCAGACGAGATCGAGTTCCGCGCCGAGCGGCCCCAGTTCGGACTCGCGTACCTGGTCGATGGCGGAGACGATCGACAGTCCCGCCTCGTTGACGCTGGCGAGTCGATCGAGTAGGTCCGGAACCGCCGCTTCGATCGCACGAATCCGTCGCCGGTGCAGTTCGTAGACGACGGCGAACGGCACGAGCACGACCAGCAGGGCGGCCGCGACGACGTCGTCGATCGCCGAGGGAGTGAATCCACCGCCCGCGAACGCCGCGGGCAACTGCCAGAGAACGGCTGCGACGGCGATCGGGACGGTGAGAAAAAGCGTTCGGGACGGACGCTCGAGCAGTGCCGATTTCGGATCGCCGAAGCGGTCTCTGACCGCCCGAAGCCGCCGGTAGTAGCCGACCCGTTCGATGTTCGCCGCTGCGGTGACAGAGAGGTCCGCTTCGCCAGCGGTCGAACCAGTACTGGCGTCCGCGACGCCGCCGTCTGCGTTCGCCCGTCGTTCGATATCGCTGGGGAAAGCGGTCGACCGAGACGGCAGTTCTGCCGTCTCCGACCCGGGGACGATCGAGTCCGTGACGACGCTCAGGTAGATCACGAACGCGAGGTTTCCGAGCGGGAGGATGCCGTAGATCAACGCCTGGAGCGGATCGAGGGTGTCGCCGACGGCGATTCCGATCACGACCAGGATCGTGATGAGAAACAGCGGTCCCGCGACCAGCACCGTCACGTACGCTTCCGCGAGCGTGCTGAGTAACTCGAGCGTTCGCTCTTGCTGGGTCTCCGATTCCTCCTGGTAGTCGCGGTACTGCCGTTCCAGAAACTCCGAGAGGCTGTGTCCGCTCTGCAAGACGCTGACCAGGTTCTCGGTGAACTCGCCGAACTGCGGGCTCGGTGATCGCCGACCCATGATCTGGAGTGCGGTGACGACGTCGGTGCCGAACGTATCCATGTGGCGAACGGCGACCTCGAACTCCGCCGCAGCTTCGCCGTAGGTCTCCTCGTGACGGGCAACGATCCGGATGACCGTCGGAAACGCCATTCCGCTTCGCGAGAGCGCGTAGATAAACGAGACGGTCGCGGGGAGGGCCCGTTCGATCCGCTGTGACCGGGCGTCGGCGACGTACCGTGGATACCACCACCGCAGCCAGTAGGTCCCGCTGGCGGCCACCGCGCCGACGGTGAAACAGGCGAGGGCGATGAGGACGAACAGTTCGCCCGGCGACAGCGCCGGGACACCGCCGAGGTTCGCGAGGAACTCGAGTGCGCCCGGCAGTGCCTCGCGCATGGTTTCGGCGTCGACCGCGAGAACGAGCAGAACGGCCCAGATGGCGTATATTCCCGCAATCGACCCGACGACTGCGAGTATCGCGGCGTACAGCATCGTCTTCGATCCGTACTCCCGGTAGGTCGTCGGGAACTGCGCCGCCCGAAGCGCGGACTGCCTGGTCGGGTGTTCGCCCCTGAATTCGTCGATGTAGGATCCAAAGGTCCGGACCGCAAACCTGGTGAGAAATCGGTCGACTCGAGCGTGGTATCGAGACAGGACGATCGGAAGGAGACAGGCGAGCGCGAGCGCGAGCGGGACGAAATTCACAGAGCGCATCTGTTTACTCTCCGTCGTCCTGTTCGTCCTCGAGAGAGCCGTCGATACCGATCCGGTCGAGAACGCCCGCCCTGTCCGCGTAGTACTCGTTTATCAGGGCGGTGAACTGTCGGTAGTCGTCGATGTCGTTCGTCTCGAGGTACTCGAGAAACCGTTCGCGGGTTCGAAGCTCCGACAGCAGTTCCGTCCGGTTCCACCCGCGTTCGTCGCGAATGTTCTCGAGGAGCTGGCTCCCTTTCGACTGGTGGCTGTCCGATTCGCCGTCCCACGTGAACGCGGGTGAGTAGTCGAGTTCGCCAGTTCGCTGGTCGATCCCTTCGATCTCCGCGAGGACTTTGTTTCGGCGGACGCGACCGTCCTCGAGTCTGGTGAGCGTCTGGATCGACAGTACGTCGAGGCTCTGGACCATCGGCCGCGGGACGTTGATCGGTTCGTTCTCGAGGCGATTGATCACGGTCTGGACCGAGTCGGCGTGCATCGTCGAGTAGGTCGTGTGACCGGTGTTCATCGCCTGAAAGAGCGTGATCGCCTCCTCGCCGCGGACCTCGCCGACGACGATGTACTCGGGGCGGTGACGGAGCGCGGAGCGCAACAGGTCGTACATCGTCACGTGTTTGCCCTCGTGGGATCGCTCGCGCGTGACCGACGAGAGCCAGTTGTCGTGATAGAGCTCGAGTTCGCGGGTGTCTTCGATCGTCAGCACTTTCGACCGGGGTGGGATGAACATCGAGATGGCGTTCATGCTGGTGGTCTTGCCCGACGCGGTGCCACCGGCGAACAGCAGGCTCCGATTGTGTTCGATGGCGAGCCAGAGGTAGGCCATCTGTTCGACGCTGAACGTCCCGTACTGGATCAGGTCGATCGGCGTGAACGGCTCATCGGCGTACTTGCGGACGGTGAACGCCGACCCACGCGGGGTGACCTCTTCCCCGAGAGCCAGTTCCGCCCGCGAGCCGTCGGGAAGCGTCGTCTCGACCATCGGATCGCCGATCGAAATGTGGCGGCCGGAGTGTTGAGCGAGTCGGACGACGAACCGGTCGAGCGCCTCTTTCTCGAAGGAAACGCTCGTTTCGATGTCGGTGTACTCCTCGTGATAGACGTAGATCGGCAGCTCGTAGCCGTCACAGGAGATGTCCTCGACGCGAGGGTCGTGCATGATCGGGTCGAGACGGCCGTACCCACGAAAGTCTCGGTAAAGGTGGTAGAACAGCCGGTAAAACGCCTTCGTGTCGACGTCTGCGCCGTAGCGCTCGAGGTATTCGTGGACGGTCTCCTCGAGCAGTCTTGCGACGTTATCGTGGCGTTTCTCGCGATAGAGAAGCGGGTCCCGAACGTCCTCCGAGAGTGTCTCGAGCAGGACGCGTTCGTCGGCACGAAGCGCCGGCTCGACGACATTGTAGCGGTGCTGATTCGTCGCCGGGTCGTATCCGATCGAGACGAACGCGAACGGCGCGTTGACCCAGTAGCGGTCGACCTCCTCGAGTCCGTCGATACCGTCGAACTCGATCAACGGCCCGTGGGTCGCAGGATCGTACTCTCGTATCGTGATTCGCGAGCCGCGAAGCGTCTCGGCGAGGCGCGTAACCGCCCGACGTGCGGCCCCGATCGTCGTTTCGGAACGTCTGTTTCGGTCGTGCATCGAGGTCCTCGGGAAAGTCGGGTCGTTCTGCCCGATATCGGGCCGGCCCGTTCTTAAATGGGATGGCCGATTCCGATCGGCCGGCTGGTCGGATCCGAACGTCTTCGGCTCCCCTGCTCTGCGGACTGGTCAGATGCTTGATCAACCGTGCGTTACGTTCATACGGTGGGAGCGCTAATCGAGAAATACGGAATGAGGCGCGACCACTTCACGTTAACTGTCAGCAATATCGACTGGGTCGAAACCGACGGCGAACCGAGCAAACCCTCGGTATCGATCGACTTTACTGGCCCGTCGACGATGCTCCGTGAGCGCCTTACCGATCCCAATGGTGACGTGCTCGAGGCGGGGGAAACCGACGTCGCGTTGCGTCTCCAGGAACCGCTAGGAAGCGACGCAGCGGGCGTCGTCAGCGTCACCAACCGGATCACGGGGGAGTTCATCCTCGAACTCAACGAGGACGCCGAGGACGTCCTCCGGTTTATCCGGGCCGCGAGGGGATACGGGGAAGACGCTTCCGACGACGAGGGCCGCTACGAAGTTCGAATCACCGTCGAGGACGAACACTTCGTCACGTACGACAAGCAGACGTTTCTGGTATACGACGACGAGGGTAATCTGCTCCGCCAGCACAGTCTGATCCCGAGCGGCGTCGAACTTTGACACACCGCACACCGTTTTTCGGTCGTGTCACTGGGTCACGTTCCAGCAACCCGGGAAGAGACCGGCAGTTATAAGTATTTTAGGCACTCCTAAAACGAATAGAGCCGGCCGACGCCGGGGTCGACAATGGCGAACGGACGATTACTTACGACGACCGACGAACCGACTCGAGAACTCGAATCGAGCGGCGACGACGTCGTCCTCGAACTCGAGGGTATCGCCAAGCGATTTGGAAGCGAAGCGGTCATCTCGAGTCTCTCGTTGGCCGTCCGCGATGGGGAAATTCTTACGCTACTCGGGCCGTCCGGCTGTGGCAAGACGACAACCCTTCGGTTGATCGCGGGTCTCGAGAGGCCAAACGCCGGACGCATTCGTCTGGAGGACGATCCGGTCGCCGGAAACGGCCGTTTCGTTCCGCCCGAAGAACGCGGCGTCGGCGTCGTTTTTCAGGAATTTGCCCTCTTTCCACACCTCTCCGCGCGCGAAAACGTCGCCTTCGGATTACAGGAGTGGACGGCCGAAGAGCGCGACGCGCGAGTCACGGAACTGCTCGAACTGGTCGGACTCGAAGACTACGGCGAACACTATCCGGAGGAACTCTCGGGCGGCCAGCAACAGCGGATCGCGCTCGCTCGCTCGCTGGCACCCGAACCGGAGATGCTGTTGCTCGACGAGCCGTTTTCGAACCTCGACGTCGATCTCCGCGTCGAGATGCGCGAGGAGGTCCGCCGAATCATCAAGGAGGCGGGCGTCACCGCGGTTTCGGTCACTCACGATCAGGAGGAGGCGCTTTCGATTTCCGACCGCGTCGCCGTGATGCACGACGGCGATATCGAACAGATCGACACTCCCGAACGCGTCTTTCAGGACCCGAAGTCCCGGTTCGTCGCCGGCTTTCTCGGCCACGCGAGTTTCCTCTCGGGGTCGGTCAGCGGCGATCACGTCGACACCGCACTCGGGCGCGTGCTTCGTGACGACGTCAACGGTCTCGCCCACCAGTACGACGGGACCGACATCGATCTCCTCGTTCGGCCGGACGACGTGACCGCGTACCCGGCCGATGGACCGGAGGCGAACGGCCGCGTCGTCTATCGACGCTACCTCGGTCCGACGGTTCTCTACCGTGTCGAACTCGATTCGGGCGAGACGATCGAGTGCATGCACAACCACTCGGATCGGATCGACCTCGACGAACGCGTCGCCGTCCGCGTCACGGCAGACCACGAACTCGCCTGGTTCCCGGGTGGCCAACGGGACGATGACGTCTCGGTTGCAGCGGACTGATACGGATTGCCGTACCTGTGTACCGGAGCGACCGTGGGGCGGCGCTTAATCGCTCCCGTAACGACGTACAGTAAACCGTATGACACGGACAGTCGTGCGGATTTGTCCGCTTTGCTATGACTGATTGCCGGCCGGTCGAAAACGGGAAGTGACCGACCGGGACAGACTCAGAGAAAATCGTATCAGGAACGACCGATGCACTTCGTGGTCCCACCGGCGATGGGGCGATTCGTCGGAAACCCGCTCGAGTGGACTGCCGATCGAACAGTCACCTTCATGTGGCGCTCGTCGCGATATCGCACCGTATGTCCGGACGCGAGTCGAAACGATTCGCCAGCGCCTGTGGCGTCGTCGGCCCGCCCGCTGTGATCGGTGCGATCGTTCTGGCGACGGTACTCGCCTCGCCGGAGACGTTCACCTGGCGCGACCGTGCCCTCTCCGATATGGGTCAGTACGCGGCGGAGACGTTCTGGGTCTTCAACGGCGGGGTCGTCCTCGGGGGGCTGCTCGGGCTGGCGTTTTCCTGGCGACTCTGGATCGACGCGCGTGAGCGCCTCGAGCGCCTCGGGGTCGTCCTCCTCGTCGTTTCGTTCGTCGGATTGGTCGGCGTCGGCGTCTTCTTTCTCGACCACCCGGCGGTCTACCTGAACACCGAACTCCACGTCCACGCGGCGGCGACGTACTTCGTCGTCGCTCCCTTCGCACACTGGATCTATGGTACCGGCTCGATTCGCGCCGGGCGGACGACGCTCGGTCTCTCGTCGATCTGGCTCGGAATCGTCCACCCGCTGGCCTGGATCGGCTGGTTGCTCTATCGTCCCACGGCGACCGATCCGTGGACGTGGTTTGCCGTCCCGGAATTCGTCGCCGCTCTCGCGTTCGCCGTCTGGATCACCGTGCTCGCGGTTCCACTCGCTCGGCGAGATTGGGGCGGCGGTCGTGACGCCGGCCGATCCTAACCCTCGGTTTCTGATACGAATCACCGTAACGCCGAGCCGTACTGGAGATACGAATTCCCGAGTGCTATCTATAGTAACAACTGAAACGATGTACACACCGATCGCACAGCAGTCCTGCGAATGGGTGTGCATCGACTTTCAGTGGCTATTATACCGATCTTGGGAGTGCCAGGCACACAATCCTTAAGCCGCGACCGTTCGTACTCGCGGTCATGCACAAGGACGAACTTCTCGAGTTACACGAGGAACTCGTCATCATCATGGAGTACTTCGCCGAGCGCGAGGAGGTCGACGAGGAACTCTTCGAGCCGTACCGCCAACTCGACGTCGATCCCTCCCACGTCCACAAATCGAAAAGCGAGCACAAACACGCGGTGTTCGTCCTCGGAAACGCGCTCGCGTCAGCGATGAGTAAAGACGAGTTCTCGAGTGCCGGCCGTATCGGGAAACGGATGAAAGAACTCGCTGAAGACGCAGAATCGAAAATATAGTCTCTTCGGGGCGTCGGCTGGTTGAGGGAGTCGACACGGTCGAGTCAGACGTCTCTCGTATCTCTGGATCACACGACACTAGGCGAAACGTATTTGTCCCGGTTACCGCTTGTTAAACTATGCACTCGCGCACGAAAAAGCGCGTCGAGCAATGGGACTCTCGCCCGTTCAGTGGCGGCTACGATGGCCTTTCTGATCTCGTCGACACTGGTTTCTCGGGAGCCGTCTCCGGAAACGGAGCGTGGCTGTTCATGCTCAACGGGCGGGTCGTCGGCGTCTTCGACGGCGAAATCGAGGACTTCGAGACCGCCTCTGGAACTGTCTATCAGGCACCGCACCCGTCGCTTCCGTTGCTCTGCTCTATGGAGGAACGCGGCGGCGAGACTCGCGCGAACTACTACACGAACGAAACGCCGCTCGAGGAGGTCGATTCCACGCTCCAGGACGGTTCGTTCACCGGCTACATCGAACTGAGCGAGAACGTCCTGAGCGGCGATTACTACGCCGTCTACTACGGGGGCAAACGGATGGCGGCCGCCTACATCGGAAACGCAAAGCGGCTGATAACCGGCGACGAGGCGTTCGAACGGGCGAACAACGAAGTCGGCATCTACGAGGTGAAAACCGTCGACCTCGACGTGACGGACGTCCCGACCGGTACCGACGAGGAGGAGTCGCCGCCGGACGCTGATCCAGCGCCATCCTCCCGGCGCGATCCGAACCCGTCGACCGGGTCGGAATCGGTCGACTCGGGCGCAGAAAACCGATCCGATTCCGACTCCGGCGTGAGTATCGACCCGGACGAGTCGCCGATCGAACCGATCGACGTCTCGAGCGGATCGTCGTCGAGTTCCGACAGCGGGTCCGAACTCGAGGGGATCACGGCCGACGACAGGACGCTCCCGGTCGATTCGGAGCCGACGGACGAGCCAACGGGAATCACGACCGAGGATGAGGGCTCGACCGAGTCGGAACCGCTGGCCGAACCGCCGAGTTCGTCTCCGCCGTCGAAACCGGACGACACCGAGACGGGCCCGGGTTCGTCGGGGTCTGAAGAAGACGACCTCATCGAAGAGACGAGGCCAGCAGGCGAAACTGATTCCGCCGGCGAGACTGGCGCGGCGACCGACCGCTCGAATCTCGATCCCGACGAAGTCGAGGCCGCAGCCGAGGAACTGGACCGAAACGACATCTCCTGGACCGGCGACGAGTCGGACACGGAGGCGACGGACCCCGCGGACGAAACGTCCGCCGACAGCGCCGGGACAGCGTCTGCGGACACCGCTGGTACGACGTCTGCAGACACCGGCGACGAAGTACCGGACGACGACGAAACGCTCGAGGAACGGTTCGAGGAGGAACAACAGTGGCGATCGACGCGGAGTATCCCGTCGATCGATCCGGACAACACCGCCACGGCCGAGAGAGGAGACGCGACGGCCAGATCGCCATCCGGTACGTCCACGACGGCTGGGCGAACCAACTCCGGTCGCGGGACGTCGGAATCGACCGAGTACCCCTCCGATTCCAGGCAGACGTCGAAATCCGCCTCGAGTTCCACGTCCCCGTCGGGCTCCGGTCGGGCGAACGCCGAAACGTCCTCGGACCGATCTCGGGAACGCACACAGCGGTCGTCCTCGTCGAACCGGACCGACTCGCAACGGGACGTGTCGAAGCTCACACAGCGGATCGAAAAAGTGGAGCGCCGACGCGACGAACTCGAGTCGAAAGCCGCCGAGCTGGAGGCAGAGCGCGACAGACTCCGATCCGAGAACACGGAGCTTTCAGCCACCGTCGACGAGCTCCGATCCCGGATCGAGGATCTCGAGGAACAGCTCAGCGACGCCCGCGAGACGGGAGTTGGAGCCAGTTCGACTGCGTCCATGCAGCTTGCCCCACAGGCTGCCCTCTCGAAGACGAACCTCTTCGTCCGGTACGAATCGAAGAGTCAGCCGACCCTCGAGACGGCCCACACGGACGGGGCGAACCGCGAGGACGTCTCCTCGAACCTTCGTATCGAACATCACACCGAGTTCGACGCCGGGGATACCGCCGTCGCCGGACAGCCCTACGACGAGTTTCTCCCCGCGACGATGGAGTACCGGTTCGTCGACTGGCTTACCGACGTGCTCCTGTATGAAATCCGGGATACCGGTCACGCCGACTCGCTCGGCGATCTCTACGACGCACTCCCGCGAATCGACCGTGCGGAACTGGACGCGTCCATCTCGCTTGAGGACGACGATACCGAGAACGTCCCCGACGAGATCACGTTCGACGTCGTCGCGTACGACAAGATGGGGAACCCGCTGGTCCTCGTCAACCTGAACGACTCACGGGAACCGGCGACCCGAGAGATGCTCGAGGGAATGGAGGCTGCTGCGTCGGCTGTGAAAGCGAACTACCCCGACCTCGCGGCTGCGATGGCCGTCACCTCGAGTTACTTCGACCCGGGTGCGCTCGAAGTGACCGAACAGGCCACCAGCAGCGGCTTCCTCAGCCGGGGATCGAAACAGAGCTACGTCAACCTCTCGCGAAAACAGGGATACCATCTCTGTCTGGTGGAATCGCGATCCGAAGGATTCCACATGAACGTTCCCGAACTGTAAAGAGAGACTAGCTTTCGATCTCGGCTACGTCTTCGATCTTCATCGCGTCGAGCTTGTCGACGATGTCGTCGAGTTTGCCGTCGAGTTCGTCGACGAATTCGGCGGTCCGTTCGGTTTTGATCGCACCCTGACTCGAGGGCTCGATCAGGTTTTCTTCCTCGAGGACGCGAAGCGAGTAGCGGACCTTGTGGTGTGGGTAGCCAGTCTCGTTCGACATCTTGACGATACCGATCGGTTCGTTCTCGATGACCATCTTCAGGACCTGGAGATGTCGTTCCAGCATATCGACTTCCTTCTCTAGTCGGTCTATCATGGCATTTGTTAACTTGTCTTTGGGCCTTTTAAAAGTTACTCTCGCGGACTGAAACGACCACGTTCAACTCGGTGCTCGTTCTTGCCAGTAGTTAACGCTTCCGTTCCCGGTGATCCGCGAGCGAACTCGTTTCGCCGTCGAGACCGTAATCTGTTTATCGGCCCGGCAAGAACCGCTCGCTGTTATGACCGTCACAATCGTCGGGTCGCAACTCGGCGACGAAGGCAAGGGTGGCGTCGTCGACCTCTACGGCGACGCCGCCGATGTCGTCGCCCGGTATCAGGGCGGGGACAACGCAGGCCATACCGTCGTCTACGACGGTAAAAAGTACAAACTGTCGCTCGTTCCGTCGGGAGCCGTCCGCGGGAAAGTCGGCGTGCTCGGAAACGGCTGCGTCGTCAACCCGGAGACGCTGTTCGACGAGATCGATACGCTTCGAGAGCGCGGCCTCGATCCGGACGTCCGCGTCGGCGAACGTGCACACGTCATCTTTCCGTACCACCGCGCGCTCGACGGGATCGAGGAGGACGAGAAAGAGGAACTCGCCGCGGGAACGACCGGCCGGGGGATCGGACCCACCTACGAGGACAAGGCCGGTCGACGCGGCGTCAGAGTCGGCGACCTGCTCGATCCGGACGTCCTCCGCGAGCGACTCGAGTACGTCGTCCCCCAGAAACGCGCGCTCGCCGAGGACGTCTTCGGGAAACAGACCGGCGAGGAGTTCGACGTCGAACAGCTCTATACAACCTACCGCGAGTACGGCGAGCGCCTCGCCGAGGAGGGGATGGTCGTCGACTGCGGAACATTCCTGCAAGAGCGTATCGACGACGGCGACAACGTGATGCTCGAGGGCGCACAGGGAACGTCGATCGACATCGATCACGGCATCTACCCCTACGTCACGTCGTCGAACCCGACCGCCGGCGGCGCGAGCGTCGGCACCGGTCTCGGTCCGACCGTCGTCGGCCAAGGCGAAGTGATCGGCATCGTCAAAGCCTACCTCTCGCGGGTCGGAACCGGACCGCTTCCGACCGAACTCGGCGGCGTCGAGGGACAGACGCCCGGATACGATTCCGACGGCGGTGACGACGACGAGGAGGAACTGGCGACGTACATCCGCGACGAGGGCGGCGAGTACGGAACCGTCACCGGCCGACCGCGCCGCGTCGGCTGGCTCGACATGCCGATGCTCCGTCACGCCGCTCGCGCGAACGGTTTTACCGGCCTCGCGATCAACCACATCGACGTGCTGGCAGGACTCGAGGAGGTGACCGTCGGCCACGCCTACGAGTTCGACGGCGAGAAGCGACTCACGATGCCGGCGACGACCGAAAAGTGGGGCCGCTGTGAGGCCGTCTTCCGCTCGTTCGACGGCTGGCCGGACGTCGACTGGGAGGCGGTCGCCGAGGACGGCTACGATGCGATCCCGTCGAACGCACGCGAGTACCTCGAGTACGTCTCGGCTGAACTGGACGCGCCGATCTACGCGGTCGGCGTCGGGCCCGGTCGCGAGGAGACGGTCGTCGTCGAGAACCCCTACGAATAGTACGAACCGGAAGAGACGGCGGCTCCGCCGACTCGAGGCCGCCGTTGCGTTTCCGAAACCTTTTGCTTCATGCGGTCAGCCTACGTACCATGAAGGAGTCGTTGCTGGAGATCCTCCGCTGCCCGCTCGACAAACACGAACTGGAACTCGAGGACGCAGAGTACGCGGACGACGGCGAAGAGGTCGTCTCGGGCGTACTCGTCTGCTCTGAGTGTGGGGAGCGATATCCGATCGAAGACGGCATTCCCAACCTGCTACCGCCGGACATGCGCGAGGAGACGCCGGCCTGACCGGCCAGATCGACCGTGCGAGAGACCGAGATCACCGTCCACGTCAACCGTGGAAACGCGAACACGCTCGAGACGGATACCGGATCGCTCGAGACGCATCGGAAGATCTCGGTCGTCTTCCGCGGACACGATCGCCCCGCACACGTCCACCTGCGTCTCGGCGGTGATCTCGATCGCGCCGTCTCGATCGGCAACCCGAACTACTATCTCGAACCGGACGGCGTCACGGTCGTTTCGATCGACGTCGAGGCGGATCACCTCGAGGCACCCGTCGACGGCGAACTCGAGGTCGTGACGGGCTACGGGTCGGAGTCGCTCTCGATCGACGTGACCATCGTCCCGCCCCCGCCCGAGGTCGACATCGACGAATCGCTCGCACAGCCGACGCGTTCCG
The DNA here is from genome assembly GCF_003841505.1 of Natrarchaeobius chitinivorans. Lineage (GTDB taxonomy): Archaea > Halobacteriota > Halobacteria > Halobacteriales > Natrialbaceae > Natrarchaeobius > Natrarchaeobius chitinivorans. Next base: position 91,470 of record NZ_REGA01000015.1, on the reverse strand, counting down.
CACCCGAGCCGTCGCTTACCGAACGGGCGGCGTCGGCGATCGGCTTCGGAACGTCGACGGCCGGCGTTCTCGTCCTCGGGATCGTCGCGCTCGGAATCGCGACCCTGACGGCGGCGACCGTTGGCGGGTTCGTCGCCCTTCTCGGGTTCGCGATCGTCGTCGCCGGCGTCGTCGTCGCGCTGTGGTTGCTTCTCGCGTGAGACCGTCGGACAAGCGAGAGTACCAACTGCACCGATTCATACGGTTTACTGTAAATCAGTACCGGCGAACCCGCGACCCGGACGGCGGGTGCGCCGGTACACAGTTACAGTAATCCGCATCATACGGTTTACCGATCGTCTTCCGAACGCGCTCGAGCCTCGAGTTCGTCGCCGTCGAACCGTTTCGCCCGGAGATACCGGGCGCGGTACCGGTTCGCCCCGTCGTTGACGTCGGCCTCGCGGATCTCGTCGGTTCGGCCCTCCGCAACTGCGTCGATCAGCTCCGCGAGCTGGTTGAACTCGCTGGTCGTCAACTCGAGTTCGTACGTCCGTTCCGACTCCGACTCGAGGATCGCCCACTTCCGGGCTGCGGCGACGACGAGCGAACACGGCTCTCGGCAGGGGAACGCCCCCTCTCCTCCGTCGACGGCCAGTTCGTCGTCGTCTGCATACTGCCACTCGCGCCGACGCAGACACTGCGAGTCGACACAGCAGGCCTCCGCCATCCACTCGACCGCATCGCGTGGGAGTTCGTCGATCACGTCGTAGATCCCGGTCTGTCGCCGTGCGGTCTCGAGCCAGTGGTCGACGTCGAGGTCGCCCAGCCGCTCGCGGTGCCAGTTCGCGACCGTCGCCGGGTAGAAGAAGTCGACTGCGTCGACGAGTTCGTCCCCGGAGAGGCCCGTGAAGGCCCACCCCGACGGGAGCGTCGGTGCCGTCTTCAACGGCCGGTAGCGACCGTCGTCGTCAGTCGTCGCGATCTCGCGTGCGTCACGGGGATCGTCGTACACCTCGAGGTCGCTCACGTCGGTGCCGGCGTCGTCGACGTGCCAGAGGTCGTAGACCCGTTCGCCGTCGGGTCGATCCACGTCGAGGTAGCGAGCGGTGATACACAGTTGCCCCCACTCCCGGTCGATTCCGTCGCGCAGCGCATCGTCTCGGTCGGGGACTGAGAGCGGTTCCGACGCATCGGATCCGGGGGCGTGCTCGCGGCCGGCGACCGGTGCCCGTTCACACCACCGGAGAAACGCCCGGCGGGCGGTGCCCTCGCCGCCGACGCGCTCTTGCCAGTAGTGCCAGTTCGTCACGAACCGGTAGACCGATTCGAGGGTGTCCCGAAGCGCGTCCGGCTCGAGCGTCGCCGGCTCGGACGACGGCGTCTCGAGGACGTATCCCTTGTTCTCACCGTTTTCTGGCGACTCGAGACGTAACCCGTCGAACTCGAGAACGCCCTCGTCGTCGGCGGCCGCCACGACGTTCGCAACGTCGACCACGGTCAATCACCCGGTTCGCTCGTCGTCGGTTCCCGGTCGGCGCGAGTGGTCATCTCGACGGCGGCTCCGTCCCGAACGACCTCGGCGGCGTTTCCGAGCTCCGCTCCGGCGTCCGCGGCGCGCTCGAGGACGACGTCGGCCATCAACTCCTCCGTCCCGACGGCTCCCGCGTACCAGATCCGGTGGCCGTCGACCTCGGTCGGCACGTCCCACCCGAGCCGAAAGTCCTCGGTCAGGCCCATGTCCTCGGGAATGTCCTCCTGGGTGTGGTAGCCGTCGGCGACGAAAAGCGGAACGACGACGACGTCGTCGCTCTCGAAGTAGTCGGTGACGTCGTCGACTTCCGGCTGTTCGTCCATGAACAGTGCCTTCACCTCGTCGAATCTGTCCCGGTCGCGAATCCGCTCGGTGTGATACTCGATCGCTTTCGCCGAGTTCTCGTTTCGCTCGGTGCCGTGGCCGACGACGGCGAGGCCGAACCCCTCCCCGACGTCTGACTCTCCCGTCACCCGTTCGGCGCGGCCGACGATCACATCCGTCATCGCGTCGTGGGTTCCCACGGGACCACAGTAGTGGACGGTCTTGTCCGCGTCGCCGACCTCGAGCGTTACCTCCGTGGCGCTCGTTCCGTCGGAGTCCCACTTCTCGGGATCCCACGCCTCGAGGCGCAGTTCCCGCGGGATCACCTGCTCGGTGAAATACCCCTCGCTGATAAACAGCGGGACGACGAACACCTCCTCGGACTCGAGGGTTCGGATCACCTCGCGGAAGTGGGGCTCTTCTTTCCAGAACGCCTCGCGAACCTCGTCGAACGCCCCCGTCTCACGGACGGTGTCCGCGTGGGCGTACGTCGGATCGGACGCGTCCGGATTCAGGTGCGATCCGTGTGCCGCGATGACCAGCGCTTGCATGGATCGACGTTAGGAGGGGGACGGTATAGGAACTTCGCTGGCGGTTCTCGTCGCCGCCACCGGGTGCCCGTCGGAACGGGCGTAACGACCCCGACGGGACACAACTGCCACACGATCAGGACGGAACCGTCAGATCGGTCCGCGCCTCGCAGTGTTCCGTCTGGGCTCTGAGTTCGGCGACGACGGTGTACGACCCCGGTTCCGGATCGGTCCACTCCTCGTCGTAGGTCGCCGTCTCGTCGGGTGCGAGTCGTTCCGATCCGATCACCTGGGCGAACGCGCGCCCGTCAGTAAACCGCCAAACTTCGCGGCCCTCCTCCTGAACGACGAACTCCGCTTTCGCGGTATCGGAGAACTGTAACTCGATCGGTTCGGATCCCGCGTTCCTGACGGTGAACGCAAACGCGACCGTCTGTCCGCCGCGCCCGTCCACCGATACCGTCGCGTCGAGTGCGCCCTCGAGTACCATAATTTCGATTTCGATGTCGACGCACATATGGGTTGGCCTTCCTCGAGGAGCCCCCGAGACGAACAGTATATTGGCCGCCGACACCAACCCGAATCCGTGCAACTGGTCGGCTACGAACCGAGCGGGCGCGGCTCGGCGCTGGTGATCGCGGACGACGACGGGACGATCGACCGCAGGTCGCTCGAGCCCGGCGATTCACTCTCCTATTCGCTCGATTCGCGCCGCTGTGCCGGCGTCCTCGACGGCGACGACCACGTCGACTGCGACCGCCCGTCGGCACCCTACTGCGAGTACCACACCAGCACGTGGGTCTGTGCCCGGTGTACCGGAACGTGCCTGAAAGACGAGATGGACTGTTACGACGAACACGCCGTCTACCTCGCCGCGTTCGCGCCGGAGACGTTCAAAGTCGGCGTCACGAAACGCCGCCGACTCGAGACCCGTCTTCGAGAGCAAGGTGCCGACCGGGCGGCGCACGTCCACACCGTCTCGAACGGTCGAATCGCCCGCGAACTCGAGGCCGAAATCGCCACTCGATTCGTCGACCGCGTTCGAACCGACGCGAAAGTCGACTCGCTCGAAGGCGACGTCGACGCCGACGCGTGGGAACGTGCCCTCGCGGAGTTCGACGTCCGCCAGCGATTCGCGTTCGACTACGGCTTCGACCTCGAGAGCCGACCGGTCCGCGAGACGATCGCGACGGGAACGGTCGTCGGCGTGAAAGGCAGGCTGTTGATCCTCGAGAACGGCGGAACCACGTACGCCGTCGACATGCGCGACCTGGTGGGGTACGAACTCGAGCGGGGCGAGACGAGTCGGTCGCTCCAGTCGTCGTTCGCGTCGTTCGACTGAGTGGCGTCCCAAGCCTGCACTGATGAGCGAAATCACGCGGTGTGGTCCGATTTCGCTCATCAGTCAACGCTTGGGAGGGTACTGATACGGATTGTTGTACCTGTGTACCAGAGACCGCGGGACGGCTCCCGGTCGCTCCGGTAATGACTTCCAGTAAACCGTATGAGTGGCGTTTCAAACCCGATACGGGCCGTTGTTCTGATATCCTGAGCCCCCGCCGAACGGGTCGACCGGTCGCGATCGACCGCAGTCGTCTGAACGTCGACGACGAACGCTGCTCCGGACGTCGAGAGTCGCATACGCAAGGCCAATTACCACAACGCTGTCGGTAGTGGCTATTCCCGGATAATGACAGCGGGATCCGAACGTACCGACCGCGATGACCGTTCGGCCGTCCTCGAGACCAGGCCCCCGTCGAACCGCCGCCGCTCGAGTGGATGCGAGAGCGACGACTCGTGGCGGTTGGTCACCGACGGCGGCCAGACGATGGCCGACGAAGACGAATCGAGCGAAGAGGCTAACGAAGACGAATCGAGCGAAGACAACGAAACGGAAGCCGACGCGGACGACGGTTCCGAGAGCGAGACGGAAGCCGACGAAAGCGAGCAAGAGGGCGCGGAATCGGACGAAGGCGCGTCCGAAGAAGAGTCGGAGGAAGAAGAGTCAGAGGAGGAGGCATCCGAAGAAGAGTCGGAGGAAGAAGAGTCAGAGGAGGAGGCATCCGAAGAAGAGTCGGAGGAAGAAGAGTCAGAGGAAGAGGCATCCGAAGAAGAGTCGGAAGAAGACGAGGAGGACGAGTATCACGTCGAGGACGCAGACGACGTCTACGAGGGCGATGATACGTCCGGCGTGTTGCACCTCGACCTCGACGGGCTGTTTCTCGACCTGCTCGGGCTCGAGGTCAACCTCAATCCGGTCACCCTCGACGTCTCGGCGCGGCCCGGAGAGAACAATCTGCTCGGGAATCTGCTGTCGGCAGTTTCCGGCCTGTTGGACGGCCCGAGTGCCGTACTGAACAAGGTAACGTCGCTTCTCGGGAAACCGAAATCGTGGCTCAAAAGCGCGTGGAGCCGGATCACCGGCTGGTTCAAGGGGATCGCGAACAAGCCCAGGGAGTTCGTCGCGGGACTGTTCGGCCGCGGAGAAGGCGAGGAGGGCGAGCAAACGGATGCAGAGGACGAGGAGTCGGAAGGCGGCGTTCTCTCGTCGGCTCTCGGGTGGATTCGCGGGCTGTTCTCCTCCGCGGCGGGTCGGCTCAAAGAGGGACTGGCTTCGCTCGTCCCCAGCCTCCCGATCGAGGAGATCATCGCGACGCTCGTCCGCGAGGTCGTTCGCGAACTCGTCCAGCAACTCGAGCCGGATGGTAAGGAACAGGGCGAACAGCAAGACGCGGACGCGGAGCAAGCGGAGGCAGGATCATGAGTCAGGAATCAACAGCCGAAGCCGATTCGGGAGGCGACTCCGAGTCCGGCTCACTGACGGAACGTATCGACTACGAACGAATCACCGAGAACGTCGACGTAAACGAACTCGTCGAAGGAACCCAGTGGGAAGACGAAATCGACGAAGACGAACCCCTCGGCCAGACTCTTGGGGGTCTGATCGGCGCAGCAGTGGGACGGATGGTCGGCGAACAGCTGGGTCGGACGATCGGCGAACTCGTGATGGACGAGCTACTCGGGACCGAACCCGAAGAAGAAGAGGCTGAAGAAGCCGAAGAAGACGAAGAGGCCGAAGAGGAAGCCGAAGAAGTCGAAGAGGACGAAGAGGAAGCCGAAGAAGACGAATCAGGGGCTGAAGAGGCTGATGACAACGATACGGACGAGTCCGAAGCGGACGAGAGCGAAGCCGACACATCGGAAGATTCCGGTGAGGAAAGCGAATCCGAGGCGGAATCGGAAGGCGAGCAGGAAGCCGAGAGTGAAGGCGGCGAGGGCGAAGCCGAGGGGGAATAGATCCGTGAACGCATCCAGCATCGCCGGTCTCGAGAGCGAAGGTGATCGCGATGAGTGAGAAATCGGGGCTGAAACAGCTCGTCGCCGAGGAGGTGAGCGAGCAGGTCGAGGTCACCGATCTGATCGGCAACGGATCGCTCGAGGACGAGGTCGACGGCGGCGAGGTCGGCGCGGCCGTCGGCCGATCGCTGGGAGAACGGATCGGTCGGGAACTCGGCGCGTCTGTCGGACGAGAACTCCACGAAACGATTGCCCGCGGCCTCGAGGACGAGGAACGCGACCTCGGCGACGTCCGATCGGACGTCACGACGGCGATCCGTGACGCCGTCACGGAGACGGTCGAAGACAGCAGCGCCCGCGACTCGCTCGAGTCGGTCGGAGAGGCTGTCGCCGACGATAGTCGAGTCGAGGGACTCCTCGAGGAGACGGAGGAAAAAGAGGAGGTGGAAGAAGAGGAGGTGGAAGAAGAGGAAGCCGAACCGGACGAGGACGAACGAGAATCCGATGAAACGGAGGAGGATTCAGAGACGGCCTACGCGGAGGCGGCCGACGAGGACGAATCCGCCCCCTCCGCGGCGGACCTCGAGGAACTCAGACGCGAGACGCTCGAGGACTTCCTCGCCGTGTTGTCCTACGAGGACCTCCAGTCGATCGCGAAGGACGTCGACGTGAAGGCGAACCTGAGCCGCGAGGAGATGACCGACGAGATCGTCGACACGGTTGCCGCGGAGACCGATTCGGAATCTGCGTCGGCGGCCGACGAGGAATCGGATGCAGACGCGGAGTCCGAAGGCGAACCAGATGCGGACACGGAGTCAGAGGCTAACGGCGGATCGAACGCCGATGCCGGGGCCGACTGAGAGTGATTGGTGTACCGATTTAGCGGCGAGATCGTCTGACGGTCGCGCACACAGAAGCGGGCACCAGACCGTCTGGCCGTCGGCGAGTGTGGTGGTCTGGCCGTCGGCGAGTTCGACGGAAAATCCGGGAGTGTTTCGAACTATGTCAGAGTCAGTATCAGACCGCATCGACGGCGTGTTAGAACGGGTCGACACAGCGGGCGGTGCGCTCGTGTCGGGAGCGAAAACTCGAGGCGAAGCCGACGATTCGGCGGACGAACCCGAAGAAGCGTTCTTCGAGGCGGCAGACGAAGCCGACGAGATTCTCGAGTCCGAAGAACCGACGGCGATACTCGAGGCCGTCGGTCTCGGTACCCTGCCGGACGGGACGGAACCGGACTCCATCCCGGCGGCGATAGCACACGGCGAACCCGAGGACGTCGAGACGCTCCGTCGGCTGGTTCGTCTGGCGAGGGTCGCCGACCGATCCGACGAGGAGGAACTCGAGGGAGCGGTAGGTGCGGTTCGGGCGGTGGCCGACGAGCACGAGTCGGCTTCCGGCCAGGAGATGGTCGACGAAGCGGAATCGGGCGAGGAGACCGAGGTAGGTGCCGAGCAGGAACCGGACGACGAATCCGAGGGGGACGGTGATAGTGTGGCTGACGTCGATAGTGACGCCGACCTCGAGGAGCGACTTCGATCGGCGATGGCCGACTCGTTCGAGGAGGTCAGCGACGACGTGATGGAACTTCGGGATCGGCTCGAGGGGATGCGTTCCGGCGTCGACGACCCGGACGCGGACGCAGAAGACGACGACCCGGCCGCAGACGGTGAAACGGCCGAGGACGAGGATGCAGACAGTAAAACGGTCGAGGACGACGACGGGCTTCTCGAGCCGGATCTCGAGCCGGACCTCGGGACGGGCGGGGACCGGGGGAGCGACGGTGATGGGGGCGGACACTACTCGACGGTCGCGCCGTCCCCGTCCGACCGTGCGGACATGAAAGCCGTCAGACGACACTCGACGATGCCCGATCGGAACGCGCGCTGATCGTTCGCTCGTCCGCGACGACTACAGTATAAGAGGCTCGACGCGAACCGGGACGCATGGACGTCGTCCACACCGCAATCTGCGTATCGGATCTCGAGGACGCACGCGCGTTCTTCGTCGACGCGCTCGGCCTCGAGGAGAAGTGGTCGTTCACCGCGGGCGACACCGAGAACGTTTTCGTCGGCGGGGAACACGGCGAGATCCAGCTTCGGTACGATCCCGACCGCCCCGATCCGGAGCCGGACGGGACGACCATCGATCACCTCGCCGTGACCGTCGACGACGTCGACGCCGAGACCGAACGAATGGTCGACGAAACCGGCTGTGCGGTCGTCGACGGGCCGGTGACCGTGGATGCAGCCGGTAGCCGGGTTTCGTTCATCGAGGGCCCCGACGGCTACGTCGTCGAACTGGTGGAACCCCTCGAGTGATCGCGGCGACGTCGTCGAACTGGTCGGAGGGTCGGTGAACCACCGAGACGTCGTGTCGTCATCCGGGTGACGTTCTCGGAACCGACTGACGGCTAACGCGAGCGTACCGAGGCCACGTCGCTCACCGTTTTTCGCGCCAGTCGTCGACGAACAGCCGTATTCCCATGACGGGTATAAACAGGAAGAACGCGAGCAACACCGTAGCGACCATGATCGCGTTCGCGAACTGGGGCGAGAGTTGCGGGGTCATCAGCCACGATGCGAGCGCGATACCGCCGACCACCGAGACGACGATCAGGACGGCGAGATCGGTTCTGTTTACCGGGACTTCCTCCGACATGATCGGCCGTTTGCACCGCTCGATAAAAGTGATTTGAGGTTTTCGATCGCTGGCACCGATCGCCACCACTCCCGCTTCTCGTCCGCGCGTCGGACGTGACACCTTTCTTCTCGCCGCCCGTTTGCCGTGGTATGTACGATTCGATTCTCGTCGCGACCGACGGCAGCGACGCCGCGACCGACGCGGTCGACCACGCCGTCGAACTCGCCGGACAGTTCGACGTTCCGCTTTCCGGCGTCGCCGTCCTCGAGAGCCGGACCGACTACGACAACGCCATCGTCGATCCCGAGGAGACGAGACGGCGACAGCGAGAACAGGCCGAGCGCGCGCTCTCGGATCTCGAGACGAGGGCCGAAGCGGTCGACGTGCCGGTCGAGACGACGATCCGAACGGGCGTCCCTCACGAAGAGATCCTGGCTGCAGCGGAGGAACGCGACGCGAGTGCCGTCGTCGTCGGCTCTCGTGGCCGGTCGTCGTTTACGGGTGCGCTGCTCGGGAGCACCGTCGACGCGATCGTTCGGCTCGCGAACAGGCCGGTGCTGGTCGTCGGGGACGAAGCGCCGCGGTAGCGCCGCCACCGAGCGCGACGCTCGAGCCGAAGCTTTACCTCGCACTGTCATGTCTATTGGAGCAATGACGTTACTCGTTCCGTTCGATGCCTCGCCGCTCGCGACGAACGCCCTCGAGCGGGCGTCGGAGTTTGGTGACCTCCTCGAGGAGGAGGTCGTGGTTCTGACGGTCATCCCCGACGACGCGGAGTACGCGCGTGACCGCGGCTGGATCACTCGGGGGGAGCCGTTCGACCGGGAAACCACAGCGGAGGGACTGAAAGCCCGGGCCCGGGAAGTCACGCCGGCAGCGACGTTCCGGACCGAGCGGGTCAGCGCCGAGGAGCCGACGGCGACCCCGACGACGGAGGTCGTCCGAGAGATCCGCCGGGTCGCCGCCGAGATCGAGGCCAGCGTCGTCTTCATCGGTTCGGAGAACGCGGGATCGGTGATCGCACCGCAGTCGAGCGTCGGCAGTCCCGTCGCGAAAGACCAGCGATACGACGTGTACGTGGTTCGCCAGCCCGGTTCTCCGGCCGACCCGGCGGACGTCTCCGACGTCGACTCGATGACGGAATAGTACGCCCGTGCGGTCGGTCGGCGGCGCTGGAGTAATCCGATTTTCGAACGAGGTGGCCTACTGAGTGAGCGAAAACCCCTTGCGCCTCGAGCGCCCTGAAACGCGTTCGAGGGAGTGACTACGCGAGGTCTTACCGCATCTGGCCCCCTCCTGTCTCCCGAGCAGTCGATGACACTCTCGAGTGTCGGGACTCTTCCGATCTCGTGTCTCTCATCGAGACCGATCCCAGCCGGTATGTGCCTGGACGTGGGCATCGAAGGTATCGAGACTGTCCGTGCGCTCCGAACCCGACCGATTCCGTCACCGTCCGACGACGGTGCGCTCTCCCGTCGTCGCTCCGCCCCGCTCGAACTCCCGTCTTAGCGATCGCTCATGACGGTTCCCGGTCTGTCACTCCCGGTCGACGATCCGATCCTCATCTTCGGAATCGCGACGTTCGTCTTCCTGTCGGCACCGTTGTTGCTCCAGCGGTACCGGCTGCCGGGGATCGTCGGCATTATTCTCGTCGGAACGGCGATCGGACCGAACGGCCTCGAGATACTCGAGCGCGGCGAGACGATCGTTCTGCTCGGCGAAGTCGGCATCGTCTACCTGATGTTCGTCGCCGGTCTCGAGATCGACCTCCGGCAGTTCATCGAGTACCGGGAACGAAGCGTCGTCTTCGGCCTCCTCTCGTTCGTCGTCCCGCAGGCGGTCGGGACCGTCGTCGGCTACTGGGTTCTCGGACTGTCCCTCGGGGCTGCCGCGCTGTTCGCCGCAATCTTCGCCTCTCACACCTTGCTCGCGTACCCGATCGTTAACCGGCTGGGAATCGCCAAAGCCGAGAGCGTCACGGTGACGATCGGCGGGACGATCGTGACGGATACGCTCGCGTTGCTCGTCCTCGCGGTCGTCGTCGCCGCCGAAGTCGGCGAACTGGGGCCGCTGTTCTGGCTCGAACTCTCCGTCGGCTTGTCGCTCTTTTTCGTCGGCGTCTGGGTGCTCGTCCCGTACGTCGGCCGGTGGTTCTTCAGGACGGTCCACCAGGAGAGTTACTTCGAGTTCCTGTTCGTGATGACGATCCTGTTCGTCTCGGCGTATCTCGCGGAACTCGCCGGCGTCGAGCCGATCATCGGTGCCTTTCTCGCCGGCCTCGCGCTCAACAGACTGATCCCGGAACGCGGTCCGCTGATGAACCGGATCGAGTTCGTCGGGAACGCGCTGTTCATCCCCTTCTTTTTGCTTTCGGTCGGCATGCTCGTCGACGTCCGCGTCGTCGCGACCGGCCTCGAGACGGCCACGATCGCGGCGGCGTTTCTCGTTCTCGTGGTGACGACGAAGTACCTCGCTGCGTGGGCGACGGCGAAGTTGTACGAGTACTCCCACGAGGACGTGATGACGATGTTCGGACTTTCGGTCGGTCAGGCAGCGGCTGCACTCGCGATCGTCCTCATCGGGTTCGAGGTCGGCCTCTTCGGAGAGGCCATGCTCAACGCCGTCGTCGTGATGATCCTGGTCGTCAGCGTTCTCAGCCCGACGGTCGTCGACCGATACGGACGGAAACTCGTTCGAGTTGTCGATCGGCCGACAACGGATGCGAGAGAGACGCCACAGCGAATCATGGTTCCCTTCTCCCGGGACTCTCGGTACTCCGATCGGTTGCTCGAACTCGCCCTGCTCGTCCGCGATCCGGCCGAGGGACAACCGATTTACACCGTGACCGTCGCGCGGTCCGAGTCCGGGGTCGAATCGATCGAAACCGAAGCGGCGATCGCCGATATCGAGGAGTCGCTGGCTGAGCGTGGTGAATACGGGGCGGGTGCCGAGGTCCCCGTCGAGCGCCGAACCAGGGTCGGACACAACGTCGCCTCGGGGATCGTCAACGCCGCCCTCGAGAACCGGATCACGACGCTGATAATCGGTTGGGACGGCGCACCGTCGCGTCGACAACGGACGTTCGGAGACGTCATCGATCGCGTGCTCGTCCACAGTCGAAAGCTCGTTTTGGTCTCACACGTTCGAGAGTCGCTCGCCGCGACGGGTGAAATCGTCGTCGCGTTTCCGCCGGGGATCGCTCGCAACGACGGAATCTACGGCGTCGTACACGCGATCGAACAGATCGGGGCACAGACCGGCGCGCCGGTCCGGGCGATCGTCGTCGAAGACGACCCGGAACAGCTCGAGGCGGTGTTCGAACAGGCGGATCCAGCGGTTCCCGTGACGTTCGAGCGTGCCGCCGACTGGAGCGTTCTGTTCGAGGTGCTCGACGAGGTGGTCGCCGACTCCGACCTCGTAATCGCGGTGAGCGCACGGCGGAAGACGATCGGCTGGCACCCGGAGCTAGAGGCGCTTCCGAATCGAATCTCCCGGTCGACCGGCGGGAACTTCATCGTCGCCTACCCGGCGGTCGTCGACCACGGCGACGACCGGCAGTTCCTCCAGTTCGAATGAGCGTCAGGTGCGTTCCCGGACGGTCGTCTCGAGCGAGCAACGCTGTTCGCTCGAGAGCCCTGCGCCGGACGGAGTGGTGTGACGTGTCCTCGCGTCGGACGGAGTGTTGTCACGTGTCTCAGCGATCCGACCCAGCTCGCGTGCGGGTTACGGTGGTTCGGTTCTCGGAAAAGACATCTCCACGACATTCCCGCGGGGTGAATTCTCCTTGAACTGGAGTTCTCCCCCAAGTGAGTCCACACACCATTTCATTACCCAGAGACCCACTCCAGAGCCGTGATACGTACTATCCGTTTCGACGTCAAAATCGAGTATATTAGTTTCTACTTCCGGAATGGGAGGGCCATCGTCGGTAATCCGTATCGTCCCACGGTCTGCGTCGGGCTGATCGGCTATCTCTACGGTGACGGATGGTGTATCCGAGTTGTTGTGTTCGATGGCATTCTCGATCGCGTGATCGATCGCGTAGCGAGCACCCTGATCCGCGATAATCCAGACGTCAGCTGATGCGTCGAGTGTTAGATCAACCGTTGAATACTCCGTTCGGACTTTCTGGAGGAGAGAGCGTCCGATATCACCGAGGTTAGTCGGACCCCGTTCCGTCGCGTCTGGTTCAGCGATCTGTTCGAGCTGGGTAACTGACTCGCTTAGCGAACCGACTTCGTGTGCAATTTCTAACACGGTTTCGACTGAATCCTCGAGTGTTTCATCTTCAACAGCATTTTTGAGGCGCTCTGCATACCCCACGATGGCGGTCATGTCGTTTCGAAGATTGTGACGGACGATCCTGCTCAGCAAGCGCAATCGTTGTTCACGGACCTTATACTCCGAAATATCAGTAACCTCAGCGATCACGCATGGGGTTTCAGCGATCGTCGCTGAATTCAGATTGACGCGTACCCACCGCAGTTCCCCGTTCGATCGTTCGATCTGCCACTCGAAGACTTCGTTGGTTCCTGTAGCAGCAGACCGGATTCGGCGAACGGCCTCCTCCTGAGAGAATCTGGTCGAAGGGGCCGTGTAATCTTCAACGGTCATCGTTCGAAGGGTTTCAGCAGAATACCCGTACAACTGCTCTAGACGTCCGTTTACGTCGAGAATGTCGCCAGTTTCCGGATCGTGGAGAGTGATTCCGATATCTAAGACTTCGAACCCCGATGGCAACCTCGTACAATCATCCATTCATACGGTGGCGCGTTCCCACTCACCATATACTTATAACTATAGGAAAGTATTACTGAAACGGTTCTAACGGGTTCGGGAAGCCTCGAGGCGACAGTCTCGTCGATCTCGGTTGTAGGCGTATCAACACCGAACGCGTCGGGCAGTGGTTCACGGTCGCCCGTGCAACGAGAAACCGACCACGGTGCTATAGTAACAACTGGAACTATTTACACACTGATCGCACAGCTCACGGGTCACTTCGTTCCCCGCTCGCCATATCGCGGTTCTCGTTCGTTACACTCACTCCGAACCGCGCTCTCGTCGTGCGATCAGGTGTGCATTGACTTCCAGTGGCTACTATAGAGGCCGGTTCGGCCCGGAATCGATCGGAGGAACGTTTATTCCGCTGACTCACTTCAGTTCGAACGAGTATGGACGATCGGAACGGGTGGGGGCGGGGTCGTCCGGTCCCCGCCGGATCGCCGCACAGTCCACCGGAGTGGTTCGTCGAACAGGCGAACGTCACCGATTCGGAAATCGACGAGGAGTTCACAGAGAACTGGCCGGACTGTTGGGAGCGGGCGGCCGACCTTCTCTCGTGGGAGGAGCCGTACGACACCGTTCTCGACGACTCGAGCGCGCCGTTTTACGAGTGGTTCACCGGCGGCGAACTCAACGCCGCCTACAACTGTCTCGACCGCCATCTCGAGGCCGGTCGAAAGACCCACGCGGCGATCCGCTGGGAGGGAAAACACGGCGAGTACGAGACCTACACCTACCGGGATCTGTACGTCGCGGTCAACGAGTTCGCCGCCGCACTGTGCGATCTCGGCGTCGAGGAGGACGACGTCGTTACGATCTACCTTCCGATGATTCCGGAGTTACCGATCGCGATGCTCGCCTGCGCCCGGATCGGCGCGCCACACAGCGTCGTCTTCGCGGGCCTCTCGGCGAACGCGCTCTCGACCCGGATGGCGGCCGCGGACAGCGAGTATCTGATCACCTGCGACGGCTACTACCGGCGCGGGGACGCGTTCAACCAGAAGAGCAAGGCCGACAACGCGAAACTGTCGGTCGAGGCGGACGTCGAGACCGTGGTCGTCGACCGTCTCGGCGACGAACTCCCCCACGTTCTCGGTGAAAACGAGTGGGATTACGACGGTCTCCGAGAGGAGTTCGCCGGCGAGACGGTCGAACCGGTCTCCCGGGACGCCGAAGACATGCTGTTTCTGATGTACACCTCCGGGACGACGGGCGAGCCCAAAGGCGTCGTCCACACCACCGGCGGCTACCTCGCGCACGTCGCCTGGACGAGCCGCGCCGTCCTCGACGTCGAACCCGACGACACCTACTGGTGTGCGGCGGACATCGGCTGGATCACGGGCCACTCCTACATCGTCTACGGCCCGCTGGCGCTCGGGACGACCACCGTGATGTACGAGGGCACGCCGGACTATCCGGATCGCGATCGACTCTGGGAGATCGTCGACAGAAACGCCGTCGACGTCTTCTACACCGCACCGACGGCGATCCGCGCGTTCATGAAGTGGGGCGAAAAGTATCCCGCCCGCCACGACCTCTCGAGTCTGCGACTGCTGGGGAGCGTCGGCGAACCGATCAGTCCGCGGCCGTGGCGCTGGTACCACGAACACGTCGGTGGCGGCGAGTGCCCGATCGTCGACACCTGGTGGCAGACCGAGACGGGGGCAGTGATCGTGTCGACGCTGCCGGGAATCGACGAGATGAAACCCGGCGCAGCGGGCCCTCCCCTCCCGGGGATCGACGTCGCGATCGTCGACGAAAACGGAGCGCCGGTCGATCCGGGCGAAACCGGCTACCTCACGATCACTCGACCGTGGCCGGGGATGATCCGAACGCTGTACGACGGCGACGATCGATACCGATCGGAGTACTGGGAGCGCTTTTCCGATCCCAACGCCGGCGAGTGGCGCTACTTCAGCGGGGACACCGCGGCCGTCGACGAGGACGGCTACGTCACCGTCCTCGGCCGGGTCGACGACGTGATCAACGTCTCCGGTCGCCGACTGAGTACGATGGAGATCGAAAGCGCGATCACCGACGTCGACGGCATCGCCGAATCCGCCGTCGTGGGCCGAGCGAGCAAGCCGAACGGGACCGAGATCTACGCGTACGTAAGCACCGAAGGGCGATCGAACCCCGGCGACGGGTTGCGACGAGCGATCGTGGAAAACGTCGAGTCCGCCATCGGTCCGATCGCGAAACCCCACGAGGTCGTGTTCACGCCCGAACTCCCGAAGACGCGCTCGGGGAAGATCATGCGCCGTCTCCTCGAGGACATCGCCAACGACGAGGCGGTGGGGGACACGAGCGCACTGCGCAACCCCGAAATCGTCGGCGAGATTCGGGCCGGCCGTGAAGACGACACCTGATTTCGAAGGTTCAAGAGAAGCGAAATCAGTGGCACCCCTCGTCCGGCACGTTCGACCCGCACGACACTGGGGCGATACGATTCCCAGAGCCGACACGGGTTCAAGAATAGATGCGGACCCCAGACCTGATACGACTCCCAGGACGGGTACGGATCCCACCACCGGCGAAAATCCCGTCAATTGAATAGTGTTCGGATCGACAGCCGTCGCAATCGGTACAGTTATTTCGATTCCCTTGGACTTGCGAAACATGGGTTTCGAGGACGCCGAGGAGGATTCGATCTCGAGTCGGTGGTACGAGGCGTTGCTCGACGCCGCGGAGACGTACCGCGAGGCCCTCGTCGTCCGGCTCTGCGGGGAAGTCGGGCTTCGTCCGGCTGAACTCGTCCGGCTGTCGATCGACGATCTCGAGCAGGTTCGACTCGATCCGCCGCGGTATCTGATTCGCGTTCCGGGTGCGGACGACGAGCGGGCGGAGAGTCGGGACCGAACGGCCTATCTCCCGACCGACGTCGAACGCGAACTCCGCCGGTACGCGCGGAGCAACGACCTCTCGGCGGACGACCGGATCTTCGCGGTGACCCCACGTCGCCTGCAGATGCTCGTCTCAGCCGTCGGCGACCGCTCGAGCGAGCGATACGACGACCCCGCACTCGCCGACGTCTCGACCGCCGATCTGCGGCGGTACTTCGCACGCCGTGCGCTCGTCGACCACGACGTCAATCCCCGCGCCGTCAAGGCCGCCGGCGGCTGGGGGAGCTTCGACGCCCTCGAGTTCTTCCTCCCGGAGCCGACGGACGGGGAGATCGTCGACGCGTTCGACGCCCTCGAGGGCACCTCGCGAACCGATCGAAATCGCGCCAGCCCGGGGGACATCGACCCCGTACGGGACGACGGCGTCGTCCGCCTGCTGCTCGCCGCCAGCGACCGGTACGCGCTCGTCCGCCTCGACGCGGACGGCTACGTCGACCGGTGGAACCGCAGCGCCGCGGCGCTGTTTGGCTATCGGACCGGCGAGATCGTCGGCACGCACGTGTCGGCGTTTTACACCGACGACGACGTCGCCGACGGCGTCCCCGAGCGGACCCTTTCGACGGCGCTCGAGGAGGCCGGTCACGAGGTCGACGGCTGGCGCGTCCACGAGGACGGCTCCCGGTTTCGCGCGACGGAAGTTATCTCTCCGCTGCGCGACGACCGGGGTCGCCATCGCGGATACGCCGTCTTCGTTCGAGACGTCTCGGCTCACCAGGAGGCACTCGAGTCGGTTCGAACCCGGCGGGACGAACTGGCGCGACGCGACGCCGTTTCCCGTCGTCACCGGGCGGTCTCCCGATCGCTGCTCGAGTCGACCGACCACGAAGCGATCGAGACGAACGCGTGTGCCGCGCTCGTCGACGGCGAGGTGTACGCGTTCGCCTGGATCGATCGGACGACGCTGTCGGACAGCCGTCGGGAGTGGCGGACTACGAGCGGCGTCACCCCCGACGCCGTCGACGCGCTGGTTTCGAACCGTCGTGGAACGGACGGAACCGGAGCGCAGTCGCCGAAAACGTCGCTCAGCGCTCCCGGAACCGACGCTCTCGGAGACAGCGCTCCCCGAAGCGACGATCTCGGCGATGACTCCACCACGTGCGACGAGTCGGGGGTGGCGGTCCTTCGGGACGTCACCGCTACGATCGACGGCGACTCGTTCGACGGATCGGTCGCGACCGTCCCCGTCGAACACGGCGAGACCGTGTACGGAACGCTGTCGGTCGGATCCGCCCGCGCGGACGCCTTCGACGGGGAAGAAAGACGGTGGCTCGAGACGACCGCTCGAGCGATCGGGGCGGCGATCGCCGCGGCGCGGCGTCGGACGCTGCTGTCGTCGGATCGGGTGGTGGAACTCGAGATCAGCTGTCGGGACACCGGATCGTTCTTCGTTGACGCCTCCCGGTCGCTGTCGTGTCGGTTCGAACTCGACTCGCTCGTCCCGGTCTCGGAGTCGAGCCAGCTCTACTACATCCGACTCGAGGGGGCGTCACCGGCGGCGGTCTTCGACCTCGCGGAGGCGGAACCGGGGATCGACGACTGTCGGGTGATCGAAACCGACGAACGAGGGTCGCGCCTCGAGGTCGTCGTCGACGGCTCGTCCCCGACGCTGGTGCTCACCGAGTACGGTGCGACGGTCCGCGAGGCGACCTTCGAGGACGGACGGGCGACGATCACGGCCGAGTGCGGAGCAAACGCCGATCTCCGGACGATCGTCGACGGCCTGCGGGCCGTCTTCCCCGAGTCGAACCTGGTCGGCAAGCGTGAGACGGATCGATCCGCTCGAACGACCCCGGAGTTCAGGGAGGGTCTCGAGGACCGACTCACGGATCGACAGGAGTCGGCGCTCAGAGCGGCGTACTTCGGCGGGTACTACGACTGGCCCCGGGAGAGCACGGCCGAGGAGGTGGCCGACGTGATGGGAATTACCTCACCGACGCTGCACAACCACCTTCGAAAGGCCCAACACGAGTTACTGCGGACGTTCTTCGACGATTCGTCGGCGGACGACCGACGCCGATAGGGACCGTTGGAAGCCGGTACCGGTGAAACGACGACGGGTGGCCGCCCGTTCGAAATACGTAAGTTTCGACGAAACTGTAGACTGCTTGATGGCTCGTGCGTATTTCACGGTGGACGACGCCCCGTCGGAGACGCTGCCGGAGAAAGTCGCCACGCTGGAGCGCTACGATGTCCCCGCGGTGTTTTTCTGCGAGGGCAGGCGACTGGCCGAGTACCCCGAGCGTGCGCGTCACGCGCTCGAGGCCGGTTTTCACCTGGGAAATCACACCTACTCTCACGAACACGCGTCTGGCCTCTCCGTCGAGGCGTTCCGTGAGGAACTCGAGCGAACGGAGACGCTGCTCGAGGAGGTGTACGACTCGGCGGCGGTGTCGCGTCCCGAACGGCTGTTTCGATTTCCGTTCGGGGAGAAAGGAACCGAGAATCGCGAGGATTTCCAGCAGGTGCTGGAGCGATACGACTTTCGCCCGCCGGACGCCGATCGCTTCGGCTACGAGTGGTACGACGACCACCACGGTGGCGACTACGACTGGCACTGGACTCTGGATTCGAAAGACTGGGCGGTGGATGGGCGCGACGAACTCCGGGGGAAGATCGACTCGCAGTCTGACAGGCTCGCCCATCCGTCCCCCGACATCGTTCTGATCCACGACGGAGGGATCGAGCCGGAACTGTTCGAGGCGTCCATCGAACTCCTGCTCGAGCGGGGGGTGGAGCCGGCGGATCCACTCGATCTGCTGGACGGTGGTTCGAGCGACGACTAGACGTCACGACGGTCGACGATAAGACGCCGAAGGCCCTCAGCGGATTCCAACGTAGCGGAACCCGCGGCTACGAGCCCGCTGATTTTGTACAACTAGAGGCCAGCTTTACTATCATCGTTGTCTATCATTCGGACGGACTATGACACAGGACGAAGCTAGCCTCGAGGCGCGACTCGAAGAACAGGAGGCGTTCGATCCGCCCGAGTCGTTCGTCGAGCAGGCGAACGTCACCGACCCGGGGATTTACGAGGAGTTCGCAGAGAACTGGCCGGATTGCTGGGAGCGGGCGGCCGATCTCCTCTCGTGGGAGGAGTCCTACGACACCGTTCTCGACGACTCGGACGCACCGTTTTACGAGTGGTTCACCGGCGGCGAACTCAACGCCTCGTACAACTGTCTCGATCGACACGTAGAAGACGGCGCGTCGGATCGAACCGCGATCAAGTGGGAAGGCGAACTGGGCGAGACGCGAACGTACACCTACGGCGACCTGCTGGCGGAGGTCGAAGCGTTCGCCGCGACGCTTCGAGAGCTCGGCGTCGAGGAGGACGACGTCGTCACCCTCTACATGCCGATGGTTCCGGAGTTGCCGATCGCGATGCTGGCCTGTGCCCGGATCGGCGCGCCACACAGCGTCGTCTTCGCCGGCTTCTCCGCCGACGCGCTCGCGACGCGGATGAACTCGGCCGACAGCGAGTACCTGGTCACCTGCGACGGCTACTACCGACGCGGGGACGCCCTCGATCACATTTCGAAAGCGAACGAGGGGCTCGAGGGCGTCGACCACGAGGTCTCCGATGTGGTCGTCGTCGACCGCCTCGGCGACGAACTCGAGCACTCGCTTTCGGAGAACCAGCACGACTACGACGAACTGGTCGCCGAAAACGAGGGTGCGTCGGTCGAGCCGGTTTCACGGGACGCCGAGGACATGCTGTTCCTGATGTACACGTCGGGAACGACTGGCAAGCCGAAAGGGGTCAAACACACCACCGGCGGCTACCTCGCGTACGCCGCCTGGACCGGGCACTCGGTGCTCGACCTGAAACCCGAAGACACCTACTGGTGTGCGGCGGACATCGGCTGGATCACGGGCCACTCCTACATCGTCTACGGGCCGCTGGCGCTCGGGACGAGTACCGTCATGTACGAGGGCACGCCTGATTATCCCGACAAGGACCGGCTGTGGGAGATCATCGAGCGGGAAGAAGTCGACGTCTTCTACACCGCGCCGACGGCGATCCGCGCGTTCATGAAGTGGGGCACGGAGTACCCCGAGCAACACGACCTGTCCTCGCTTCGACTGCTGGGGACGGTCGGTGAGCCGATCAACCCCCGCGCCTGGAAGTGGTACTACAAACACATCGGCAACGAGGAGTGTCCGATCGTCGACACCTGGTGGCAGACCGAAACCGGCGGCATGATGATCACCACGTTGCCGGGGATCAACACCATGAAACCCGGCACTGCGGGACCACCGCTGCCAGGGATCGGCGCGCAGGTCGTCGACGCCCAGGGCGAGGAAGTCGACGCCGGACAGGCCGGCTACGTCACGGTGAACAAACCGTGGCCGGGCATGCTCCGGACGCTGTACAACAACGACGAGCGGTTCATCAACGAGTACTGGGAGGAGTACTCCGACGAAGAGACTGACGAGTGGGTGTACTTCCCCGAAGACGGCGCAAAGATCGACGACGACGGTTACATCACCATTCTCGGCCGGGTCGACGACGTCATCAACGTCTCCGGCCACCGGCTGGGCACCATGGAGATCGAGTCGGCCGTCGTCGGCGTCGAGGGTATCGCCGAAGCCGCGGTCGTCGGCGGCGACCACGAGGTCAAAGGCGAAGCCGTCTACGTCTACGCCATCCCCGAAGACGGCTACGAGGGAGGTGACGACCTCGAGGAGCGCGCCGTCGAAGGCGTCCTCGACTCCATCGGCCCGATCGCGAAACCCGAGGAAGTGGTCTTTACGCCCGAACTGCCGAAGACGCGCTCGGGCAAGATCATGCGCCGCCTGCTCGAGGACATCGCGAGCGGCAACGAACTCGGAAACACGTCGACGCTTCGTAACCCCGACGTCGTCGACGATATCGCCGCGCAGGTCGGCGACGACTAGCGACTGATTCTCTCTTTCTATCCGATCGAGAGACAGTTGAGATCGATACAATGTCAAATAATAACAAACACGACTCAGCCGATGCCGTCGACACCGACGGTGGCGTAAAGACGGAAGCGTACCTCGACGAGGAGATAAACATATTCAAGCCGGCGACACCGTTCATGCGCGACCACCTGCGAGTGATCTGGGGGGCGTTCGCCGCGTGGGTTCTCGTCGTCTTCGGACCGACGACCGCGATACTTATTGCGCCGACGTTCATGACGGAAACGACGATACTCGGCGGCTTTCCGCTGCACTTTCTCTTTGCAGCGATTCTCACCCCACTCGGAGCATTGCTCCTGTCGATCGCCTACGCCATACAGCGGGACCGACTCGACACCAGATACGGTATCTCTCACGAACAGTCGCCCGACTCGAGTGACTCCGTCGCCACCGACGGAGGTGAAGACTGATGCTCGAGGTCGTCGAACCGATCGTCCTCCAGGAGACAGCACTCGACGTCGGCGAGTTCAAACTGGTGCCCGCGCTGACGGTGGCCGCAATGTTGATCCTGTTTCTCGGCGTCGGCTACTTCTTTCGGGTCGCCGCAGTCGACGAACTGTGGGTCGCCGGCCGCTCGATCGGAAGCATCGAGAACGGGATGGCGATCGGCGCAAACTGGATGAGTGCCGCGTCCTATCTCGGCGTGGCGTCGCTCGTCGCGCTGTCGGGGTACTTCGGGCTGGCGTACGTCGTCGGCTGGACGACTGGTTACTTCATCCTGCTTATCTTCCTCGCCGCGCAGTTTCGGCGGTTCGGTAAGTACACCGCACCCGACTTCGTGGGGGATCGGTTCTACTCGGAGTGGGCGCGTGGCATCGCCGCGTTCACGACGCTCGCAATCGCCTTCACGTACGCGATCGGGCAGGCAAGCGGGATGGGACTGATGGCCCAGTACATCTTCGGAATATCCTACGAGGCCGGCGTCGTTATGTTAATGGGCGTCACCATCGCTTACGTCGCTCTCTCGGGGATGCTCGGCACGACGAAGAACATGGCGTTGCAGTACGTCATCCTCATTATCGCGTTCACACTCGGACTGTACGCGACCGGATGGTCACAGGGATGGGCGACGGTCTTTCCGTATCTCGAGTTCGGATCCGAAGTCGCAGTGGCAGCCGAAATCGAGGCCCAGTTCGTCGAGCCGTTCGCGACGGCCGGCTACTACCAGTGGATCGCGCTCGCGTTTAGCCTGATCGTCGGAACGTGTGGTCTGCCACACGTGCTCGTTCGATTCTACACGGTCGAAAACGAACGGACGGCCCGATGGTCGACCGTCTGGGGGCTCTTTTTCATCTGCCTGCTGTACTGGGGGACGGCAACCTACGCGGCCTACGGTGGCATTCTCTACGACGAGGTCGTGACCGAAGGTGGCGGTTTCGCGGGGATGGCACCCGCCGAAAGCGATGCACTCGTCGTGTTGACGACCCAGCTCGCTGGCCTGCCAACGTGGCTCGTCGGACTCGTCGCCGCCGGTGGCGTTGCAGCCGCGCTGGCGACGACTGCCGGGCTGTTCATCACCGCTTCGTCGGCGGCCGCACACGACATCTACACGAATCTCTACAAGGAAGATGCGACCCAGCGCGAACAGATGATCGTCGGACGGGCGACGATCCTCGGAATCGGTTTGCTCGTGACGTTGATCGGGTTGAATCCACCCGCACTCATCGGGGAACTCGTGGCGATGTCGTTCGCCATCGCCGGCTGCGTTTTCTTCCCGGTTTTCTTCCTCGGACTCTGGTGGGAGAATACGTCCAGAGAAGGTGCGCTCGCCGGCATGATCACCGGCATCCTCCTCTCGTTCGGCGCGATCCTGAACGATACCGCGATTCCGATGTATACGGGCTACGAGGAGGCGGTCGTTCCGGCACTCGCGACGTGGTTGCCGGGGACGTCGTCGGCGCTACTCGGCGTTCCGATCGTCTTCGCCGTGATCGTGGTCGTTTCGATCCTGACCGAATCCCCACCGCAAAACGTCAAGCGCCTCGTCCGCCAATGTCACAGTCCGGAACCGATGCACCGAATGGAATCGGCTGAAGACGCCGTTACTGACGACGCCACCCCTGGAGACGACTGACCATGTACGATACGATCCTCGTTCCAACGGACGGAAGCAACGTTGCAGAGAACGCGATCGACCACGCGATCGACCTCGCGGCGACCTACGGCGCCGACGTTCACGCGCTGTACGTCGTCGACTTGAGCGCCATGGACGTCGCCGTCGGAACGGAACAGATCGACAGATTCAGACAGGGCGACCTCGGCGATCTGCCCGAGCTCGAGCAGCGGGCCAAAGACGCCGTTGCTCGGGTGAGCGAACGGGCGAGCGACCGCAACGTCCCGGTCACGGAATCGATCGTCGCGGGCAACCCGCACAAGCGGATCGCCGAATACGCCGACGATCACGGCGTCGATCTGATCGTCATGGGATCGGCCGGCCGCGGTGGCGTCCGTCGCGTGTTACTCGGAAGCGTCGCCGAACGAACCCTCCGGACGACGGACGTTCCGGTACTGGTCGTCGACGTCCGCGACGAGGACTGATACGAACCGGTGTCAATCGATTCCGATGGGACCCTGATACGGTCTGCTATGGGTCTTTACCGGTCGATCGCAGAACGGTGGGCGATCGACCGGCAATCAGTCATAGCAAACCGTATGACGGGTCGCAGTCGCGACGGTACTGATAGCAGTCCGTCTCACTTCTCCGAGCGCTCGCGACCGGCAGTCGCGGACTCGAGACTCGAGACGAAGCCGAAGTAGGCGACGACGCCCGCGAGCATGAACGTGTAGTAGGCCCACTCCGGACCGTCGAGTACCCGAAAGAGGAGGTGGACCATCGTCACCCAGCCGACCGCGAACACGAGATCGACGAACATCCCCCACTTCTGGGCACGAGCCTGCTCGAGCCAGTCGCGTGGAGTCGTCACGATCCGCCACACCCCGTTCGAGCACGAACGATCATCGACTGTGTGATTCGGGGGTGAGCGAAAAAGGCTGTCGGGGCGAAAGCGAAACCCCCTAACCCTGACCACGAGTGGGTTCTTTCATGCACGACGATCAGGAGGTTGCCGTCCTCCGACTCGGTCACCGCCCCGGCCGGGACGAGCGGATGACGACCCACGTCGGGTTGACGGCCCGCGCCCTCGGTGCGGACCGGGTCCTCTTTCCGGACAACGCCGGTCAGTCCCTCGAGACGGTCGCCGACATCACCGACCGCTTCGGCGGCCCCTTCGAGGTCGAACTGACGGACTCGCCGAACGCGGTCATCCGCGGGTGGGACGGGCGGGTCGTCCACCTGACGATGTACGGCGAGCGAATCCAGGACGTCGAAGGCGACATCCGGTCCGCCCATCGGGACGAGGGCGAGCCGCTGTTGCTCGTGGTCGGCTCCGAGAAGGTCGCCTTCGACGTCTACGAGGCGGCTGACTGGAACGTAGGCGTGACGAACCAGCCTCACTCGGAGGTCGCCGGACTCGCCGTCTTCCTCGACCGGCTGTTCGAGGGCCGGGAACTCGAGCGCGAGTGGGTCGGGGCCGACCGCCGCGTGATCCCGATGGAGACGGGAAAGCGAGTCGAACCGGCGGACGGCAACGGCGAAACGGATGAGAACGAGGAAACGGGCGGTGACGGCGAAACGGGCGGTGACGGCGAAACGGACGATAACGGACCGGAATCGGCATAGTTTTTCACCCTTCCGGAACGGACTGTGGGTATGAGTTCGATCGCGTCGCTGCCGCGGACGGCGATAGAGTGGTACATGTTCGGAGCCGTCCTCGTCATTCTCAACGTCGTCTGGTTGCTCGCGACCGGTCACACCTTGCCGTCCGCAGTCGCGATGGGCCTCGTCAGCGGCCTCACGCTGGCGCTCGTCGTCGTCTTCCTCGTCGTCGCGTGGCGGACGGTTCGGGGCGACGGCGTTCCCGAAGGCGGTGAGTGAATCGACCCCGCCGAATCTCGCCGATCGCGGTCTCATACGGAGTACTGCCCCTGTGTACCGGCGCACCCGCGACCAGGGCGGCGGGTTCGCCGGCGGTGGCGTACAGTAAACCGCATCAGCCACCGCCTCGAGGCCTGCCTGCTCGCAGCCAAACTATTTCTGTTCGTCCGTTGGCACTGGACCCATGAGCGAAACCACGAACTACGAGGAGGACGTCTCGCGCGACGAGGCAGCCGACTTGCTCCAGGAGCTCGCCCGCGAGATTCGAAGCGGTGGGACGGCCGAGGTTCGCGTCGGAAACAAGATGCTGACGCTTTCGCCCAGCTCCATCGTCGAGTACGGGATCGAAGTCGAAGAACGATCCCCGATGCTGGGCGGTGATCGCGAAGAGATCACGCTTTCGCTGGAGTGGGGGGTCGAGAAGTCCGAAGACGGGTGATTCATACGGATTGCTGTACGTCATTGCCCGCCCAGCCGCGACCCGGGCGGTGGGTGCGCCGGGACCCAGGTACAGTAATCCATCTCAGCCGACCGCAGTTCGATCCGTCGTGACGACCGGCGGGGATGGTCGAAGCGCCTCAAAAGACTTAATGGCTACATGCCGTTACGGATAGGTAATGGCTTTTGAGGACCTGCTCGAGGATCCGGTCATCCAGAAGTACCTACACGAGCTGGTCGGTCCCAAGGGGATGCCCGTCGCGGCCGCGCCGCCGGACGGGGAAGTGACCGACGAGGAACTCGCGGAGGAACTGGACCTCGAGTTGAACGACGTGCGCCGGGCGCTATTCATTCTGTACGAGAACGACCTCGCCAGCTACCGACGGCTGCGCGACGAGGATTCGGGGTGGCTCACCTACCTCTGGACGTTCGAGTACGACAACATCCCGGAGAACCTAGAAGAGGAGATGTACCGCCTCCACGACGCCCTCGAGGACCGACAGGAGTACGAGCGAAATCACGAGTTCTACCTCTGTGAGATCTGTTCGATCCGCTTCGAGTTCGGCGAAGCGATGGACTTCGGGTTCGAGTGTCCGGAGTGTGGATCGCCGCTCGAATCGATGGACAACGACAGGCTCGTCAACGCGATGGACGACCGCCTCGCCGCGCTCGAGGACGAACTCAACATCGACGCGGACGCCTGATGGTCGTACTCGCAACCAAACTCTACGTCGACGGCGACGCTCGCGAGCGGTCGCTCGATTCGCTCCGGTCGCTCGTCGACAACGAGATCGGCGAACTCGCCGTCGAGTTCGAACTCGGGGTGCGCCACGACGACTTCCCTTCGGTGACGATCGACGGCGAGGACGCGACTGTCGCACGCAACGTTCTCCGCGAGGAGTTCGGCGAGATCGTCCCGGATCTCGAGGCCGGCGAAACCTACGTCGGCACGCTCGAGTCCTGGGACGAGGACGGGTTCGTCCTCGACGCCGGGCAGGCGGTACGCATTCCGGTCGACGAACTCGGGCTCGGCCCGGGGACGGCGATTCAGGTCCGGGAGCGATTCGGTCTGGTCCAGCACGTCCCGTTGCGGTTCGTCTACGGCGGATCCGACGACGTCGACGGTGGCCAGCCGTCCCGGCTCGCCGACGCCGAACGCGACCGGCTCTTCGAGTGGACCCGGGGGAGCGGGAGACTGAACGTCAACAGCGCGACGCGAGCGGAGGTCCGGGCGACGCTCAATCGCGCCGGACACGCCCAGGATTACGTCACCGTCGAACGTCTCGGCCTGTTAGAACAGAGCGTCGTCTGTACCGACGACACCGATCCGCCGGGACTGCTCGCGAGCGTCGGCGAGTACCTCCCGGCAGAGCTCCGATGTGTCGTCCCCTAGTATGAACAGGCGTCTCGTTCTCGCCGTCGTCGCGGTCGGATTACTCGTCGGGTTGGCCGGGTGTTCGATGATATTCGGCGGCATCTCGGACGAGGAACTCGACCGGGACGAGGAGTACGACGATCTGCGGGACCGAGACGCGGACGTCGCCGTCGACATCGAAAGCGGCGGCCTGGTCGGAAACGGCGAGTTCCGTGCGGTCTACGACCTGAACGAAACGGAAGAGCTGTCGATGTACCGGTCGAACATCTTCCGGGACCAAGCGCTCGACATCCACAGCGTTCGCTACTGGTATCCGAACGGGACGGAACTGACCGGCTCGGAACTCGACGTCGACCAAAGTCGTTCGAGTACCGAGGTCCGAGTGCCCGACGGGAACGGAACGATCGCGTTTTCTGGCTCCACCGGCGCTCGAACGTTCCAGCTTCCTGCGTACGTGGACGGATCGTACGACCTGACGATCCCGGAAGGGTATCGAACGTCGAACCTGCTGTTCGGGGACGTCAACCCGGGCGGGTACGAACGAGAGGTCGTCGACGATCAGGAACGGATTCAATGGGAACAGGTGGATAGCACGGTTGCGCTCAGGTTCTACCGGGCTCAGGACATCCCGCTGTTCGGCGGGCTCGTGGTGATCGCCGTCACCATCGGCGGCGTCGGTATCGGGTACTACTACCGACAGGTCAAGCGCCTCGAGGAACAGCGAAAGGAACTCGGCCTCGACGTCGACGTCGAGGACGACGACAACGACGGACCGCCGCCGGGGTTCAAGTGATCAGCGCCAGTTTGTTCGACTCGAACGGTTCGATTTCGGCGTAAATTCCTAAAGTAACAACTGAAACGATGTACACACCGATCGCCGATCCGTCCCGCGATCGGGTGTGGGATGACGTTCAGTGGCTACTGTAGTTGTGCATCTCGCTCTCGTCGAGCCAGGTGACGTCGTCGCCGTCGACCTCGAGTTTCCCCTCGACGAACCTGGCGCTCGTTCGGGCGGGCGCTATGTCGGCCGTTCGGATCGTTCTCGTGGTATCGACGTCGTCGACGAGCCATCCGTACCGACGTCCGCGTTCGTCGGATTCGGTGAGAACGAGCAGTTGTGGCGTCTCCGACCGGTCTGGGAGGCGAGCCGTCGGTTCGAAAACGCGTCGGAGATCGACGACGCGAATGCGCTCGTCGTCGACGGTCGTCGCACCCGCGTTCCACGGGTCGTCGGCCGCATCGATCGAACTCGTATCGCCGACGCCGAGAGCCGACGCGACCGCGTCAACCCGGACGCAGTACCGCGTTTCGGCAAGAGAGAACGTGAGGACCGTCGCCCGGTCCGCGTCGGCGTCGGAACCGTCTCGACTGGAGGGCGCTGTCATCGTCATCTACCCGACTCGAGTGTGAAATAAGTGTTTTGATGGGGCCGTTCGCCAGATCGGGTATCCTGACGGCGTTTCAGCGGAATTTGCGGTGAACCGTATGAGACGATTCACACCGATCGCCGATCGGTCTGGCGATCGAGTGTGGGGTGACGTTCAGTGGCTACGATAGTATCCGGCGGAGAGTCAACGTTTTATCGCTGGAATCGTATAGACGAATAAGAACGATGGCTCCGGATCTCCCCGAGAAGCTACTCGGCATCGACATCGGTGCTGCGGACGATCGACAGACGCGGGACCCGACGGAGACGGCCGAAGACGAAGAACTCGTCCGGTTCGTGTCGTTCGGGGTCGGAGAACATCGGCTCGCGGTACCCGTCGACAGTGTCAAGACGATCACGGACGTTCCGTCCGATCTGACGCGGGTACCACGGACGCCGGAAGCGATAGAGGGGATGACCGATCTCCGCGGGGAGATCACGGCGGTCCTCGACATCACCGCACACTTCCCCACCTCCGAAACGCGGAACGGTCGCGAGCAGTTGCTCGTCTTCGATACGCCCGCAGACGAGCAGTCGGCGGCAGCCCGGGTCGACGACGTCTTCAGCGTCGACGCCGTTCCCGAACGTAACGTTCTGGGACCTGATGACGTGGAATCCCGGGAATACTCGAGCGATTCCCTCGAGCACCCGCTCGTCGACAAACTCGTCGAACAGGAACGAGAACGACGCGGTGACAGAGTCGGATCATCGGCGTCCACAGCCGTCGGTACGGATGCCGCCGGCGCCGAGAACGCGATGCCTGCCGACGCCGAAAAAACGATGCCAGCCGTCGATGCCGATAACGCGGTGTCACCACCGCCGTCCGCATCGGGTGACCGGCCTCCTCTGGAGGAGATCCAGACGAACGATGGCGCCGACGCGAATCGGAGTCGCCAACTCGTCCTCGAGGTGACGCCGCTCGTCGACGTCGAGAAACTCCTGTTGGCTTCCGGTCATCTGATCTCGGAGACGGCGCCCGAACACCGCGACGAGTGAGTCCGGACGGGTTTCCTTCTTCCCGCGAGAGTCGCCGAGAGGACCGCTGTCACCGTCGGTCTCCGTTCGTTATCACTATTGATAGCCGGGAGACAGCATTTATAGTAGTTCTTTTTGTACTAACAGTCGGTGTACTAGTGAATGTCGACAGGGGTTCTCATCGTGGACGACTCTCATTTTATGCGGAATCTACTGCGCCAAATTCTAGAGCAGGATTACCGCATCATTGGAGAGGCAACTAACGGCGCGGAAGCCGTCAAACTGTACAAAGAACACGATCCCGACATCGTGATGATGGATATCGTGATGCCGAAATGCAACGGGATCAAAGCAACCGCTGCGATCAAAAAGATCGATCCGAACGCCCGGGTGATAATGTGTACGAGCGTCGGACAACGAGAGAAGATGAAACTGGCGGTCAAGGCGGGTGCCGATGGATACGTTACGAAACCGTTCGAGGAACCGAGCGTTAGAAAGGCCCTCACGGACGTCGCTGCGGCATGACGCGAGTACTCGTTGTCGACGACTCCCGGTTTATGCGAATGGTTATCGACAACGCACTCACTACTGCTGGATACGAGGTCGAAACGGCCGAAAACGGAGTCGATGCGCTCGAGATGGTATCGACGTTCGACCCGGACGTCGTGACGATGGACGTCGAGATGCCGGAGATGGACGGTATCGAAGCCGTCGATCGGATCATGCGATCGGACCCGACCCCGATCGTTATGCTCAGTGCGTACACGAAACGGGGAGCAGAAGCGACGCTCGATGCGCTCGAGCGGGGAGCGGTCGATTTCCTCTCGAAACCAGACGGATCGGGGGCGCGAAATATCGCCCACCTGACGGACGAACTCGTCGAGACGATCGAAGCGCTCGAGGAGGCTGACGTGTCCTCGCTCGCGGTCGCACACACGGCATCGACCGCAAGATCGATCCGGACTGGTCGGGCGACCGCATCCGGTTCGACCACGCAGACGGCGGGAGGGAACTCCGAGACGACCGCCAGCCCCGTCGAGACGCAACCGGGTCCGGCGGCGGCGTCCACACACTCTGTCGACATCACGACGCAACCGGAAACCGATTCGACGATCGTCATCGGCGCATCGACCGGGGGTCCGAAGATTCTCGAGCGCGTGTTCGACCGACTCCCGGCGAATCTCGGGGCGAAACTTCTGGTCGTCCAGCACATGCCGGCCGGATTCACGGGACGGTTCGCCGAACGTCTCGATACGATCAGTGAATACGCCGTCCGCGAAGCGGCCGACGGCGACCGTATCGGGGCCGGGGAGGCGATCGTCGCCCCGGGCGGATCCCACCTCGAAATCACGAACAACGTCGGCGGAAACGTTCGAGTGCGTCTCGACGACGGCGACCCCGTCCACGGCGTCAAACCCGCGATCGACGTCACGATGGAAAGCGCCGCTCGCCGGGTTGAGGACCCACTCTGTGGTGTCGTCCTGACGGGAATGGGTCGTGACGGTGCGGCGGGGATCGAGGCCATCAAGGAGGCCGGTGGCCACACCATCGCCCAGGACGAGGCGACGAGTCCGGTCTTTGGAATCCCGCGGCAAGCGATTCAGACCGGTTGCGTCGACGACGTCGTCCCTGCGGGCGACCTCGCCGACGAAATCATCGACGCGGTTACGGGTGAGACGGATGAGTGAGTACTGGACCGATTTCGTACAGGAGAGTCGAGAACGGATCACGCAGCTGAACAACGCGCTGTTGTGCCTCGAGCGAACCCCTGACGACGAGGAGGCGATGGAGAACATCTTCCGAATCGCACACACCCTCAAGGGGAACTGCGGTGCGGCGGGATTCGAGTCCGCGAGCGATCTCGCACACGCGATCGAGGACCTCCTCGATGCGGTCCGTGGCGGGCGGATCTCCGTCACGCCCGAACTGATGGACGGGATCTTCGATGCGGTCGACGAACTCGAGGCCATGATCGACGAGGTTGACGGCGAAGGCGAAATCCGAACGGACCCCTCGTCGACGATCCGGACGCTCAGGAACTACCTCGAGAGGTCGGCGATCACGTCGATCGAGGCACCGACGGCGGACGAACGGTCGTCGATTCTGTCGCGGTTCGATCCGCCGGCGAACGACAATCACGACGCCTATCTCGCCCGCATCGCGATAGCGGAGGGCGACTCCGAGGCCCCGACCAACGGAACGCTTGTCGTCGATGCGCTCGTCGACGCCTTCGATCTGATCGGGACCGTCCCCTCCCGGGAGCGAATCGAAGACGGTGCCTACGGCGGACAGTTCGATGCCGTCTTCGGCTGTGCCGTGGGCGAAGCCGCGATCGTATCGGGACTCGAGCCCGTCGAAGAAGTTTCTGATTTCGAACTCGTCGAGGTGACCGAAGAGCTTGCGGCCGCCTCTCGAGCCGGGTCGAGTGAACGAGAGCCGATCGAGACGGGAACGCTTACGCCGGACGTCGACGGAGCCGACATTTCCTCGGACGAGGCCATGGAGCTCGGAGTCGACGAACTCCTCGACGAGTTCGACGAGTTCGACGACCTGGACGAGAAAGTAAAGGAAGTCGAGGCGGACGACGATCTCGGCGTTTTCGACGAGATGGGAGAGGCCGGCTCGTTCGACGATCTGTTCGAACAGGCCGAGGGCTCGCTCGACGAGCAGGAGAGCCGATCCGAAGATCCCATCGAGTCGGGATCGGAGTCTTCGGACGAGCCAGACGCCTCGACCCCGTCCGACGCTGGCTCGAGTGACGACGACGAGCAAGTCGAGGACGCCGAGGAAGTGTTCGCGGAACTGAAAGCGGAGGTTGATACGGTCGGATTCGACGAACTTCAGGACGAACTCGCGGAACTCGAGTTCGACGAGTTCGGCGACGAGGAAGAAGTCAGCATGGACGAACTCCTCGGGGACGAGTTCGAAGACGAGACCGACGGAGTCGACGCCCACGAGCGTGACGACGACCTCGAGGACGTTCTCGTCGATCCGGACGACGGAGCCGACGAAGTATCGGACGCCAAACCGGCGGTCGAAGCCGAAGACGTTCTCGGGAGCCCGGATGTCGATACCGCCGATACGGTGGTCGAAGCCGAGGATACGGTCGAGAGCACGGGTCTCGAGGACGATCACGGCCACGAACCGGCAGACGTCGACGACGGGAGTC
This sequence comes from Natrarchaeobius chitinivorans, assembly GCF_003841505.1. Classification (GTDB taxonomy): domain Archaea; phylum Halobacteriota; class Halobacteria; order Halobacteriales; family Natrialbaceae; genus Natrarchaeobius; species Natrarchaeobius chitinivorans. Next base: position 59,220 of record NZ_REGA01000015.1, on the reverse strand, counting down.
CGAAGAGCGACGACGCTCCGGAAGCGGCCGAAGCGACGGCGGATGATCCCGATCCGGAACTGGAAACGGAGGAGACAGACGACCTCACCGAACCGGATACCGCCGAGATCGACGAGGCGGACACGTCGGAGGACCCCGACGAATTACTGGACGAAACCGAAGACGGGTCAACCGAAGATGAGGCGGTCGAAGAGGAAACAGGTGACGGAGCGTTCGAAGAGGAAACAGGTGACGGAGCGTTCGAAGAGGAAACGGCCGATGGAGCGTTCGAAGACGTCGAACCGCCAGACACCCTCGAGGCGAACTCTGCAGAGCCGGACGTATCGTTCGACGAATCGGAGGAGTCGACCGTTTCCCCCGTCGACGGCTTCGAAGACGACGGATTCGGCCAGACTGATTCGGGCGGTTTCGACGAGTTCGACGACTCCGGAGCCGGCGGCTTCGAGGATGTGGCCGGCGAACGCAGTGGATTCGACGACGCTTCGAACGGATTCGACGAATCCGAAGACGTGGGCTTCGGCGGGGCCGATTCCGCCGAATTCGACGACGAGTTCGGCAGCGACGATATCGGCTTCGACGACTCCGACGGTGTCGAGGCTTCGGTGGAATCCGACCGTTCGGGCGAGGATGCCGCCGACTCGAGCGACCGTTCCGATAGCGCGCTCGAGGACGCCAACGACTCGGTCGATCCGCTCGACCTGGTTGACGACGCCGACGACTCGTTCGAGGAGACGTTCGGCGACGACGCGTTCGAGGACGTCGACGATACGGAATTCGGCGTCGGCATCGACGGGTTCGGTTCGAGCGACTCGGAAACGGCCTCGAGCGATCGCGCGACCGACGAACCGAGCGCGGCCGACGAGGACGTCCCCAGGATCGTCGACGAACCGTCGCTCGATATTCCGGATATTACGGTTCCGGAGCCGTCCGATCGACCGGAAACCAGTCAGAAAGACGATGGGATCCAGTCCGTCCGCGTCGATACCGATCAGGTCGACGAACTGATGACGCTCGTCGAGGGGCTGGTCACGAGTCGCGTTCGGCTCCGTCACGAGGTGGAATCCGACCGCGATCTCGGAGCGATCGAAGCCGAACTCGACGACCTCGAGGGGCTGACGACCGAACTTCAGGAAACCGTGATGAACGTCCGGCTCGTCCCGCTCGAGACCGTCGTCAATCGCCTTCCCCGGATCGTCCGCGACATCGCCCGCGAACAGGACAAAGACGTTTCCTTCGAGATTCGGGGCGAAGACGTCGAACTCGACAGAAGCGTTCTCGACCGGATACGTGACCCGCTGGTACACCTGGTCCGCAACGCTGTCGATCACGGGATCGAAAAGCCGGACGAACGGGACGCAGCCGGGAAGCCTCGGGAGGGCCAGATCGAGGTCACCGCGAGCCGAACGCGCGACCAGGTGACGATCACCGTCTCGGACGACGGAAGTGGACTGGACCCGGATCGTCTCCGGTCTGAGGCCGTCGACGCCGGCGTCCTCTCGGCGGCGGAAGCCGACGAACTCTCCGACGAGGAGACGGCCCACCTCATCTTCCACTCCGGGCTCTCGACGGCCACGGAAGTGACCGACGTCAGCGGACGGGGCGTCGGCATGGACGTCGTCAAACGGACGATTGAGGAGATGGATGGCACCGTTTCGATCGACAGCCAGCCTGGTGACGGGACGACCGTCACCATGACGCTCCCCGTCTCCATCGCTATCGACGACGTCCTGTTCGTCCAGAGCGGAGACGAGGAGTTCGGCGTCCCGACCGAGGCGGTCCAGGACGTCGAAACCGCGGCCGCGATCGAAACGGTCGACGACGAACGGGTGTTTTCGACCGGCGACGAAACGTATCCGGTGATCGATCTCGACGAGACGCTCGAGACGCCGGGCCGGAGTGCAAACGGTGACGGCGTCGTCGTCCGGATCCGCGATAGCGTACGCCCGGTCGTCTTACACTGCGATGAGGTCCACGGCCAGCAGGAAGTCGTGGTCAAACCGTTCGAGGGGTTCATGGGCGGCGTTCCCGGCCTCAGCGGTGCAACGGTTCGGGGGAGAGGGAAAGTCGTCAACATCATCGACGTAACAACACTATGAACGTACACGAACACACACGGAGTATCCAATGACGTTGAAAGTCGACATCCGAAAGCTGAGTTTCATCAACGAAATGGCGAAAGTCGGAACGAACGGCGTCGCCGACAACATGAGCAAACTAACGGGTGAAAACGCCCAGATGGAGGTGACGAAAACGAACTTCGTCGACGTCGACGACATCGAAACGCAACTCGATCCTGGAAAACGCGTCGGCGTCCGGGTTCGTCTCCTCGATCCGCCCCACGGACACATCCTCATCCTGTTTCCGGAAGCGAGCGCGAAGAAGATCACGGCGATCATGCTCAGCGACGTCGTCGACGACATGTCTGACGTCTCCGGAAAGATGGCCAGAAGCGCGGTCGAAGAGATGGGGAACATGATGGCCAGCGGGTTCATCGACGGCTGGGCCGACGTTCTCGGCCGAGTGATCGACATCGCTGCGCCACAACTCGTTTACGCGCCGGGCGGGGACATCGTCACTCGAACGGCCGGTCTCGGGGGCGACGATCTCGCGCTGTTTTTCGACTCAGATCTCACAGTGCCGAGTTATCAGATCGAAGCGGAAATCTATGCGTTCCCCGACCTCGAGGAGTTCGTCGAAATGGTCAACGGGATCGAAGTTCAAACCGCATGAAACTCGACGTTAACGCGCTTGGAACGTTCTATCGAATGGCTCGAGAAGGGACGGGGCTCGCTGCGGGTCGACTGACACACATGACCGGCGTCGAAACCCGGGTCGGCGTGACGAAGCTCAACTTCATGCGGGGCCGAGAGATCCGGCGAAACTTCGAGGACTCGAGGTCGAAAGTCGGCGTCCGAGTCGAACTATCCGGCGCGATCGAGGGCCACTCACTGATCGTCTTCGAGCGAGAGAACGCGATCCAGATCGTCGAAACCCTCCTCGAAGAGGCGGATCCGGATTCGAATCTCGAGGTCGAAGCCGACGAGTTCGATCGCATGAGTCGAAGTGCGACGACCGAAGTCGGTCACATCATGAACAGCGGATTCGTCGACGGCTGGGCGGACGTCCTCGAGACCGTTATCGACGTCTCGACCCCCGAGTTCGTCGACGGGAAGACGGCAGAGCCGTTTTTCGAAGACGTCGACGAAGCACCCGAACGCGACGACCTCGCCTTGCTCTTTCAGAGTCGGATCGAGGCGGTCGATACCGAAATCGGATTCAACCACTACCTCTTTCCGAAACGCGAGTCGATGGCCACGCTGCTCGATCGGCTCCGGACGAGCGACGGGATCGAGTACGACAAACTCGACGGCTTCGATCGGATGGCCGAACGCGGTGCCGAGGAGGTCGCCAAAACGGCGACGACGCTCACCGGCATCGAAACCAGCGTCGATATCCGTCGATTGAACTTCGTCTCGCTCGAGACGATCCCGGAGCAAGTCCCCGACGAGAAACTGGTCAGCGTGGCCTTCGAGTTCGAAGGCGTCCCCAGTGGCTACCTTATCTTCCTGTTCGACGAGCAGTCGGCACGCGAAATCGTCGACGCGATGGTTCCGTCTTCGATCGACGAAGACGGGTTCGGTGAGATGGGAACCAGTGCGATCGAGGAACTGGGGAACATCATGGCGAGTGGCTTTCTCGACGGGTGGGCGAACGTGCTGGATACTGCGATCGATCACTCGACGCCGGAGTTCGTCCACGACTTCGGTGGCGCTGCCGTCGACCCCGTCATCGTCAAACTCGGTACGAACCAGGAGTTCGCGTTCGTATTCGACACGCACGTCGTCGCCGACGACCGGGAGTTCGACTGTGAAGTGTACGCGATCGCCGACGAATCGGATCTCGAACGCGCACTGAACGACCTCGACGTCGACCGCATCGAGGAGACGCCGACGACTGCAACGTTTCAGGAAGTCGATAACGCATGAAGACCTACGGAAGCGAACCGGGCGCGCCGACATCGGTCCAGGTCGGAATCTCCGAACTGGCCGTCAGCGACGGCGACGACACGCTCAAATCCTACGGCCTGGGATCCTGTCTCGCGATCGCACTGTACGATCCCGACGGGGAGATCGGTGGACTCGCACACGCGATGTTGCCGGACGGCGATACGGCGACAAACAGCGATCGGAAACCGGGGAAGTACGCGGATACGGCGATCAGGGCGCTCCTTCGACGCATGGTCGAACGCGGCGCGAGCTACACGTCCGTCGAGGCGAAAATCGCCGGCGGGAGTGATATGTTCGAATTCGATAGCTTCGGCGACGGCGTCGGCAAACGAAACGCCGATGCGGCCAGAGAGGAACTCGAGAAACTCGGCGTTCCGCTGGTTGCAGAGGACGTCGGCGGGACACACGGTCGGACCGTCGAGTTCACTCCCGGGACCGGAACGCTCCTCGTAAAGACCTCAGACGAGGACGAAAACGGAGTGACGGAGTTGTGATCGAGGACGCTCTGGTGGCTCTCCTCGAGTTCGTCGAGGACGAACTGGCGTTCGCGACGAGCCACTACAACGACAGCTATCTCGATCGCCGCGTCTCTTCTCGAATGCGTCGAACGGGGTGTGAGAGCTACGAGGAGTACTTCGAGTTGCTTCGAACGGAGGCCGACGAACAGGAAGCGCTCCTCCAGGCGATGAGCATCAACGTAACCGGATTTTTCAGAAATCCGGACGTCTGGTCCGGGATTCGATCGGTTCTCCGGACGCTTTCCCGGGAGAACGACGAAATTCGGATCTGGAGTGCGGCGTGTGCGGACGGGCGCGAACCCTACTCACTGTCGATGCTCGTTCGAGACGATCCGCAGATCGATGCGTCCTCGCTTCGCATTCTCGGCACCGACATCAGCGAGCCGGCCCTCGAAACGGCGCGATCCGGCGTCTACACCGAGTCGCGGACGGTCGACATCCGCGAGCAACTGGACTTTCTCGACGAGTACGACCGGTACGTCGACGTCGACGACCGGACGTATCGAATCCGGCCCGAGGCGAAACGCGACGTGACGTTCGAGCGCCACGACCTCATCAACGACGGCCCCAAATCCGGGTTCGACCTGGTCGTCTGTCGTAACCTGTTCATCTACATCGACAACGAGTACAAAAAGCCGATGCTCGAGGTCATCTCCCGGTCGCTTCGCCCGAACGGATATCTCGTGATCGGCAAGGCGGAGACGATTCCCCCAACTCTCAGCACCGAGTTCGCGGTACGAGACGCGCGACTCCGAATCTATCAGCGGGAATGATAGACGTCCGAAATCGACGGATTCTGCGGGAGAGTACGGTTTTGGCCCCAGACGCCGTGCGGTAACCCGACCGACGACTCCTGTTGGCTGGCCAGGCGTCTTTCTCTCGCTGAGTGACACCGACCATTACATGATCGTCGACCGAATACGTCCGAACGATGACCGGCCCCGACTTTCGCTCGTTCGTTTCCCGCTCGCGGACGCTGGTCGATTCGTCACCCCCGACGACCGAACGCGAAACGCGAACCTGGCTCGTCACGCCGTTTCTCGAGACCCTCGGGTGGGACGTTCACGCGGATTCGACGCTGGCCGACGCCACCGTCGAGGACGTCCGCCTCGAGTACGTCCTCTCGGTCGACTCGATCCCCGCCGTCTTCGTCGCCGTCGAACCGTTCGATACCTCCCTCGAGGAGGCTCGTGCCAGGGAGCTTCTCGAAGCGATGTCGTGGACGGGCGTCGACCGTACGATCTACACGAACGGCCGTGAGTATTTCCTGCTCGCCGGGACGACGGACGTCGATCGACTCGCCTGTCGGCTTCCGTCGCTTCCGGACCACGAATCGTCGTTCGCCCACTTCTCGCGGGCCGCACTCGCCGGTCGCCTCGAGCGCCACTCCCGCGAGCACGTCGCCCGCCAACTCGCCCTCGAGCGAGCGCCGATCGTCGAGTCGATCGCGCAGCGGCTGACGACGGCAATCGGCGGCGGGGACGCGTACGCAGGCGAGTTCGAGTCCGCCGCCGAACGATTCCTCGACCGCCTCGTCGTCTCCTTTTCAGGCGACGAGTACGATCGATTCGAATCCGATTCGTCGGACGTTTCGCTGCGCTTTACCGACTCCTCGTCCCCCAGCGGCGAAACGAAATCGGTCGAGGGGGGAGCCGACCAGCGGAGGAACGTAGACGACGGAGAATACCGACCAGAAGGCGCCGAACAGTCTGAATCGGTCGCCGTCGAGCACTCCCCTGACGAACTCGACGATCGACCAGACGGCCAGTCGGACCCCGACACACTCGCGGATGCGAACGGCGAGTCAGCCGAAGACGGCGCAGAAACCGACGGCGAATTCGTCGCCCGATTTTTTAACGATCGGGGCTCGATCGGCGCGATCGGCCACTCCCGATCGGACGAGGCGCTCGTTCACGCGGCGGAGTACCTCTTCGAACGCGGACTCTCGGGTATCAGGCTCCCCTGGGCTCCGGACGGGGAAGGCACCGTCCTGAACGACGAGCCCACACGGGCCGACGGCTCGCCGATGGCCACGAGGCGACAGCTCTCGAACGGGCTGTATCTCGAGACGGGCGGCGACGTCGACGAACACGCCGCTCGAGTCGAAGCGCTCGCCTCTCGAGCCGGATTACGCGTGATGGTAACCGGCGACTGGGATCAGTCGTCCAGTTCCGGGTAGTCGATATCGATCTCGACGATATCGATCGACACCCGGTCGGCATCGCATTCCCACTGGCTTGTCCCCTCGTTCCAGTGCTCGTCGTTCTCGAGGTACGTCTGCCAGCCGTCCTCGTACGGGCCGCTGTCGACTTCGATCTCGACGGACTCGACATCCTCGTCGTAGTACTCCCTCGTACTACCCTCGTGTGCCATTCGGAACTCGACGGCCTCGCTGCTCTGGATCGATCGACCGTCTTCGGAGATTTTCGCGAGCGAGATCAGTGCGGTGTTCGTCTCCTCGCGACAGGTAATCATCGGCTCGGAGAGGACGCCACTCGTTCCGTCGCTCTCGCGGAAGACGCCGCCGCCGACGTAAGCGATCGATTCGGACGGACCGCCGCTTTCGTAGACGAACGCGCCGAGATCGTCGGAGCCGTACTCGTCGTCCCACGACCAGTGATCGTCAGGTCCACTGCTGTTCGTTACCCGTATCTCGAGTCTGGTTCCGGCCTCGCCGGGGGAGACGGTTCCCTGTCGTAGCCGGAGATCACTTGACCGGTGGGTGACGGCGTCGTTTTTCACGAGTTGATTTCCGTTGGTGGCGAACGCGTCCATCGATCGTTCGGCGTTCGCGAGTCGCTCGTTCTCCTGATAGTCTTCGATCGCCTGAAAGCCGACGAGCCCCACCAGGGCGACGGAGGTGAGGACGATCGAGAAGATGAGAACGAAGCTCAGCAGTTCGGTGACTGCCCGCTCGTCGGGCGAACTCTCCCGTGTCGTCGGTTCGCGGATCATCGAACCCCCACACTGTCTCCGTCGTGGACAATTTCAATCGTTCCGGAGGTCGCCGAACTCCCGGCTTCGATATCGACGTCGTCCGAAATCGGGACGAACACCTCGGTCCCGCCGACACTCGTCGCCAGATAGAGACAGTTCGTCCCGCCGTCGAGAAGCGGTCCGTCACAGTCCTCGCGTAATTCCACGCTGTACGACGAGCCTGCAACTGTTCGGGGATGGTTCGTCGTGATGGTCACCGTATCCCCACCACTGCCCAGTCGATCCGCCCGCGTAATCTCTCCCGCCAGCCGCTCGCCGATCGTCTCGAGGGATCCGTCGGCGCTCATTTCCGTCTGCGTCTCGAGCATCGCCCCCGAACTCAAGAACAGCCCCGCGATGAGGATGGTCGTCATCGCCATCGTGAGAACGTGAGTGATGGCACTCGAGAGGGCGCGCGAATCGTGGGCCAGAACGCTCTTCATAGTAGATCACTGTAGAGATCGACTTCGATCGTCCGTTCGGTCGCGACCTCGTTGGAATCGTACGTATACGTTATTTCGGCCACCCACGGAAATTCTTCAGCACCGGCCCCCTCTTGGACACTCCCAACGCCGATGAGGTCGTAATCTATTTCGCTCGAGCGTTCCGTTACTTCGACCCGTTCGATCTCCATTCCCCGCTCTAGGACTTCGAAGTCACAACTGTCCGGTCCTGAGCGTGTGTCGACTTCACCAGACATGAAATCGACGCCATCGATCCTGTCTTGAACATCGCACACTCCGTTAGGATGTCTAATTTCTTCTTGACCTTGGTCGACGACGAACTCAAACTCATCTCCGTCAGGGGTTTCGATAGTGAATGCCTCGTTGTTGCCCGCACCCCTGTCAAAACCGCTTGCTTCGAATTCGAATAGATATCCGTGCGAACCAGTACGGTTTAATACCTCTTCTTCAGTCCCGCTCCGTCCGGGGAGACTTTCACCGTCTATTGCGCTAATCGATACGGACCCAGATACGTCAGTCACCCGGAGTGTGTGAGGCGTTCGTTCGGTCGTCATGTTTTGAAAGACCGGCAAGAACTCCTCGTTGAGGGCACTCTCCCACTCGTCCTCGTCATAGAACTGATCCGCGAAGTCCTCTTCGCCGAGTCTGCCCTCGAACCCGTCTTCGTGCTCTTCTACGTACGAATACCCAAATCCTTGGACTCCGTTTTCGAGTTCAGATGCGGTCGTTTCTACCTGCGCCATACTCTGTCCGGTCTCGCTCGAGGACAACTCCTCAGTATGAACTAATCCGTTGAAGGCGACGATCGTTCCGAGGACGACGAACGCGATGACGATTCCGCCGATGAGGATCATCTGGCCCCGATCCGGAGTGTCGGTCGTTACCATGCGGTCACCCGCACCTCCACGACGTTGTAGATGTGATCGGTGTCCGGAGCACCGTCCGGGATTTCGTTCCCTTTTATCGATTCGCCGCTGTCGACGATCCTTCCGTTGGTCCTGTCGATTTCGGTCATGTTCTGGTTCTCGTGTAACGTCACCGTATAACTCGCCGTCACGGCGCTGGGATCGGTGGTGTACGACCCCATGACCGGCGCAGTTTCCGTCTCGATTTCGTTCGAATTTTCACTCTCGTTCAGGTAGACGAACTCGACGCCGTACCGATCGCCGACGCCCGACCCGGAGAAGTGGTCCTCGAGAATCCCGCCGAGGACGAAGTACTCCGCGAAATCCTCCTCGTCGACGTACCCCAGTTCGGCCCAGTGGCGGACGAGTTCAGAGAGGGAACCGTTACCTTCCTCCGCGTGGGCCGCGACCACGAGCGCGTCCTGTAATTCCTGCTGGTTCTGTGCCTGAGCCGTCTGATCGATCGCCCCACCGGTCCCCGGTGCGACCACCACCGACTGCATCGCGAACAACAGCGCAAAGAGGACGATCGCCGCCGCCGCGAACCCCTCGAGTGTGTACATCTGCCCTCTCTGATCGTCCGGCTGGCGATTCGTCTTCATGTTACCACATCCGCACCTCGAGTTTCACGGGTTCTCCCTCGTGGTCGATGGGTTCGTCCGGCCCCACATCGACGTTCGTAACCGTCACGATACGAGTGATCTGAGCTGCCGGCTCGTTGTCGTATTCATCACCAGCAGCGAAAGGCCCACCAGCGCCAGGCACTCCAACGGTCACGTTCAGTGGTTCCTCATCAGGACCAGCATCGAGCGCGCGAACGGTAATATTCACACGATCGAATCGGTGATCATCCGTAGCACGTAAGCCAAGGGGTTCTTCCAAATCATCCTTATCGATGTATTTTCTCGCGAACACGTGCCCATCGAGTTCGTTCGGCGTCTCCGTCTCCGTCTCGTTGATGACCGTCCACGCGACTCGCTCGACCTGGGCCGTGTCGTCGCCGTCGATCGACGCCGTCTGGGTCGCGATGAAGTCGGGAACCGTCGTGAAGACGAACGCGACTGCGATCACGAAGATCCCGATTCCGACGACGAAATCCTGTGTCGTCTGTCCGCGTCCTCGAACGCCCACCGACACCGTCCGTGGTCGCTCTCGAGTCATCTCAGGCCACCATCGTCCAGCCGATGAGCGCGATCGTCGCGAGCGCGATCACGTACTTCAGGCCGCTCAGGATGTCCGCATCACGGATATACCCGCAGATGAACCCGGAGATGATCCCCTGCAGTGTGATCGCGTGGAAGAACAACACCGACAGCATGTCGACGTCGATGTTCTCGCTGAGATCCGCATCAGCGAGTTCGTCGCCCGCCTCGGCCCCGCTCGTCGCGCCGCCGGTTCCGAGGCCGGCCATCGTGTCGATGAACTGCGTCTTGAGGATCGCGATGACGGCGAGGACCGTCATGAACGTCATGATGATGATGACGACCTGCATTCGGGTTCGGGACTTCCGTTCTCGCTCGAGGTCGTCGTGGTTCTCGCTTGCCTGTGCGGCGGTCCGGAGGACGTCCGAAATCTGGTTCGACGCCTCCTGGGCTTCGGTGATCAGCCGCGTCGTTCGTGCGAGCCTGGGAATGTGGTACTTGTTGTTGAATTCGATTAGCGACTCCTTCAGACTCATCCCGTAGTTGACCTTCGTGTGCATCAACTCGAACTCGCGTGCGAGTTTTCCGCTCGTGGTATCGGAGACCGTCTTGAGCGACTCGAGTAACGTCAGACCCGTATCGTTCGAACTCGAGAGCTTTCGGAGGTCCTCGGAGAGTTGATTGACGACGGCGGTCCGGTGGCGGACGTTCCACTCTCTGAAAATCGCAAGCGGGATGGCGATGATGTAGAGGGGAGCGTAGACGTAGATGAAGGTCCCCCAGATCGGGTTGGACAACAGCCCGGTCCACGAGAGCGGTGCCGAGCCGTTGACGACTGCGGCGGCGACGACCGCAAGCGACGCGGGGACCGTCAGTGCGAGCGTGTACAGGGGGTTATCCCGGAAGAACACGTGCGGTTGTCGCAACACGTTCATCGTCTCGTGAGCACCCTCTCGGTTTTTGATTCGGTCGAAAATGTTGCGTTCGCCCGCGAACTGATTGACGAGGCCGAGGTTGAGCACTCCCTGATCGCGGGGGTCCTGAACGCGTCGTCCGGTCCCGCTCATGGTCAGATACCCGTCGCCGGGTTCGTCGTGTTTGACCGTCGAAACGAGGACGATAAACGCGACTCCGATCAGCGGAATCAACGCGTAGACCGTCATGTAAAGCAAGTTGTCGGCGACCTCCGCCTGTGGGATCATCTGCATGACGACCATGATGATGATCAAAAGCAGCGGGAACAACGACAACGTCATGTACATCTCGCCGAACAACTCGAGCGTCTCGAGGGTGAGCTCTTGCTCTTGCTTGGCCGTTCGCATGTGTTTTTCCTTCTTGTCCTCGAGGAAACTCTGCATGTCACCGCCGCTGTTGACGATCGAAAGCATGTCGGTCAGAAACTGAGACAGTTCGTTGCTGGGCGTTTCGATCGCCTGTTTTCGGATCGCGGTTCGGTAGTCGACGCCGAAGTACTCGGTCTCTTTGACGATGCTCTGGAACTCCTTCGAGACCTCGCCGTAGGTGTCGTCGGCTTCGGCCATCGCCTCGATGATCTCGAGTTGGTTGAGCCCGCCGACCGACAGCGCGTACATAAACGAGACGGAGTCGGTGAGCAACATGTTGATCTCGCGTTTTCGATTCGAGACACGCGAGTACGGAATCGCGACGAGCGATCCGAACCCGAGGACGAATCCGATCGTTCCGAACACGAGTCCCGTGACGGTGATAAGCGTCGGAATTCGGAGTAACTCGATTATCTCGAGAACCGTCGGGTTTCCGACCGGGATTCCGATGATGTGCTCGACGTGGATCAGCCCTGTCGCGAACAGGCCCCAGCCGAGAACCATTCCGAGCAACCACAGCGCGAACCCGGATATAACGCCGATCCCGAGCGCTCGCGAGAGATAGAGTTCGACGGTGTCGGTCATCCGCGCTTGGGCGAGTTTGGTCTCGACGTCGGAGACGAACTCGCTATCTTCGTCGAACAGCCGTCGGTACAGGGGGTAAAACGCATCTCCGAGTGCGTCCGAGCCGGTCGAGACGCCGTCTCCCCCGCCGACGCCACGGTCGTCGGTCTGAAGGCTCATTCGTCGCTTTCCTCGCTTTCCTCGCTTTCACTGTCGTTTCCGGACTCGTCGGTACTCCGATCAAACAGGGAATCGCCGTCGCTCGAGTCGGTCACACCGTCGAATAGTGACCCTCCGTCGGGTTCGTCGTCGGGTTCGTCCCCGAACGGCGAGTTCTGTTGCGTTCCGAAGATCGATTCGTCGGTGTGTTCGGTGTCCTCACGGGACCGCTCGTGTTCGGTGTCCTCACGGGGTCGTTCGTCTTCGTTCTCGCCGGAGTGGCTATCGGGGGGTTGCGTATCCTCGAGTTCGTCGCTGAAATCCGCGGAGGTCTCCTCGTCGTCCCGCTCGGGATCGAACACCGCATCGAGTTCACCTTCGGGGAACGTCGGACCGTCGGTTCGGTTCTCGGTGCCACCGGAGGACGTCGATTCGCTGGGCTCGACTTCGTCGATCGTCTCGAGGGTCTCGTCCATATCGTCGAACAGCCCCCCGAGCGACTCCTCCGCTTCAGAGCCAGTCACTCCCTCACTGGGAGTGGCTTCGGCCGGTTCGGACGCGTCGTCAGTATCCCAGCTCGGTGAGTCGAGGGCATCGCTCCCCTCGGTTTCGCTTCTCGCTGTCTCGAGGGACTCGACGTCCGTCTCGTCCGCAGGCTCGATCGCCGGGGTATCGTCGTCGGCCGGTTCGAGTCGATCGTCGGCCGATGCGGTCGCGACTCCGTCTTCCGTCTCGAACCAGTCGGGTTCGTCCGCCTCGTCGATATCCGAATCGAAACTCGCCGAATCGTCGTCGAGTCCCCACTCCGCTTCGTCGAGGCCGCTGGTGAAGTCGAACTCGTCGTCCGATTCGACATCGATCGGCTCTTCGGGTTCGACGTCGCCGAGCGCGCTCGCGAGGCCGCTTGGAACCTTGCCGCGATACTCGTCGAACAACGACTCTTCGGCGCGCTCGAGGATGTCCATCGAGAGGTTGTACGTCTCCGTCGTCGAGGACGGACGGGGGACGAGCGCTTCTTTGTCCTGATCGACGTCGATCAGGACGCTCTCCATCTCCCGGAGGTCGTCGAGGCTATCCTCGAGTTGGCCGTTTGCGATGAGGGTCAGGATCGTATCGGGATCGTTGATAAACGCCTGGACGGTTGCAGCGACTTCGGCGTAGGTGTTGAGTTCGTTTTTGATGAGGTACGCGAGGATTATCTCACGTTTGAACAGTTCTTCCTCCAGCTTTTCTTTGCTCCACCCGCGATCGAACTGAATCTCCTCTAGCGTGTTCGAGTCCCCCATCTTGAGGAACTCGTCGGTTTCGGCCTGCCACTGGTAGACGTCCTGTACGTTGATCTCGTCGTGTTCGGCCTCGTAGTGGTTGATTTCGGTCAGTGACTTGTTTCGGCGGACTTTCGTTCCCTGAACCCGCGTCTGCGTCTGGATCGAAACCAGATCCAGCGCGGTGAACATCGTCTTCGAGACGTTGATCGGGTCGGTAGTAAACCGCTTGAGCACCTCGTCGACGGAGTCCGCGTGGAACGTGGTGTAGGTCGTGTGACCCGTCGACATGACCTGAAACAGCGTCCGCCCCTCTTCACCCCGGATCTCCCCCATCACGATGTAGTCGGGGCGCTGACGAAGCGCGGCCTCGAGGAGGTCGAACTCGTCGACGTCCCCAGCAGAGTCGTCGTTGAACGACGGTCTGGTGACACTCGCGATCCAGTTACGCTGTGGGAGTTCGACCTCCCGCGTGTCCTCGATAGAGACGATCTTTGCGTTACTCGGAATAAACAGCGAGACGGCGTTCAGCGACGTCGTCTTCCCGGATGCTGTTCCGCCAGCGAAGATCAGACTCTTGTGATTTTCGATCGCCAGCCAGAGAAACGCCATCTCGTCCAGGCTGAAGGTGTTCCAGTTGATGAGGTCGATCGGGGTAAACGGGACGTCTTTGAACTGACGGATCGTGTAGTTCGTCCCGTGGTCCGAGACTTCTTTCCCGAGCGTGAGTTGGGCACGTGATCCGTCGGGGAGGGTCGCGTCGACCTGTGGGAGTCGTTTGCTGATCCCTTTCCCCGATCGCTGTGCGAGTTTGACGACGAAGTCGTCGAGTTCGTCCTCGCCGTGATAGATGTTGCTGATGATCTGTTCGTACTCGGAGTGGTAGACGAACACCGGCGAGTTGTACCCGTCACACGAGATGTCCTCCACGTTGATGTCGTGTTTGATTCCGTCGATTCGCTCGTAGCCGATGAAATCGCGCTTGAGCAGGTACAACAGCTTCTCGACCTGGTACTCGGATAACGTATCAGGGTCTTCCTCGAGAACGATCGGTTCCGGCCGAACTTCGATCCCCTCGAGTTCGGTCGCCTCCGGCTCGTCTTCGTCGTCGTCCGATAGCACCGTCTGTATCGACTCGAGGAGTCCCGCTTTCGTACTTCCAGCGGTCTTTTCGAAGAGATCGTACCGCTTTAGCAGTCGTCTGGTCTCCGTTTCGATCACCGCCCGTCTCCCCTCTTCGTTCGCCTTCTTCTGTATTCCCTCTTCGGAGTACTTGATCGCACGCCTGAGTTTTCCGGTCAGAAACTCCTCGAGTTCCAGTTCGATCTCGTTGAGATACGGCTCGACGACGTAGTACTTCTTCTCGTTTTCCTTCTCGGAGTGAAAGATTATCACGCACGCGTAGGGTTTGTTCACCCAGTAGCGCTCTACCTCCCTGAAGTGGGTTTTCTTCTCGAGTGGAACCGCTTTTTCGAGGTCGTACCGGTTGGTGACGGTAGTGTTGCCGTCGTCAGTGGAGAAGAACTCGTCTTCGTCGAAGTCGTCCTGAACCGAGACCGTCCGTTCGTCGATGATCTCGTCGAGGGCCATCGCGATGTCGTCACCGTGTGAGAGCTGTTCGTCGACGTGATCCGGATCGAATCCCAGTGCCTCCTCGCCATCGAAGGGGACGATCTCGCCGTCGCCGTCGCGCGGCCTGTTTCCGTTTTCGTCGTAGTAGTACTCCCACTTGTAGTGTTCCCACGACCAGACGTCCTTGACGACCGGTGTGGTTTCCGGATCGCAGTGCTCGAGAAATCGGTCCTGGAGGAACTCCGCGCCGTCCCCACAGACCGGGAGGATCCACTCGGTCAACTCGTCCGGGTGATATCCCAGGTACGCGTCGGGATCGAACTCGACGCGATCCCAGTCGTCCCCTCGAGGAACTCTCGCGGCGTTCTCGTCGGTATCTAATCCGAGTTGGTCACTCGCCCTCGACTCCGCTTCCGAATAGAGGGAAGAAACGTCGTCGGCGTGCCCGAACTCTTGCATGAAGTCTGCCCACGTGTAGTCGCCGACGCGAACCGACGTGCCCGATTCCGTTTCAGCGACCTGACCCGATGGTGCCCCCGACGCGGAATCGGATGCCTTGCCCTCCGAAAATTCCCCGGCATCCGATTGGTCGGCCTCGTCAATAGCCATTGGTACCATCCAAACCCTCACCCTTCAAAAAATTCATGTGCGGATTATCATTCCTGATAACTCTGCCGTGTGTTCGTTTTATCGGACCTGAAACCGATAATTTACCTATTTACACTCGTCGACCAGACACACCATAATGTGTACATTATCGACTTTCATCGAAAGCCAGTTGTCGTTAATTGCCTATATACGGGGATAATCGAATAGCGGTCCACATACCACGGCTCCTTCGAACGTCGCGTTTTCTTCCCATCGTACTCGAGCTGGTGTCTTTCCGTTTCAACGGTACACGTAGACTGAAATTCTGGCCAAAATAGTAAATATAATCTCCGTCTTCTGTTCGCACAAACGATCAAATGGTTGACTTTTGTCGGGCGGGCTACATAGCGCGTTTGCATTCGGTGAACCGACACAGATCGAGATACTGCGCACACGACGTGTTCTCGGTTGCGAGCCGGTAGACGCTCGTGTTGGTCGGGAGTCCGTCTGCGATCTACCGGCATATCGGTGCAGCAATCCGAATCACTGCGTGGCGGAATTCGAACGATGCGAACGGCTCGGCTCTCTCGTTGTTTTCTTTTCCGAATCCCGCTCGTCCCGGTATCGGCCCCGCTGTCGGTCGCAGGAATATGGACGTGGCGGGATTCGAACCACGCCCGAGAACCCGCTCACTGCGTTCGCGGAACCTCGGTCTCGTTCGAACCCCGTCCAGGTCCGCTTTCGGCTTCGCTGACGCTCAGCACGAAAACGGGCGTGACGGGATTCGAACCCGCGATCAGGAGGTTAGGAACCTCCTGCCCTCTCCGCTAGGCCACACGCCCTTCTCGAGAAAAGGCTAGTTCGATTCGGTCTCCGATTCGGTTTCGGTTTCGGAGTCCGTCTCCTCGGTGGTGACCGGCTCGGTATCGACGAAGTCTTCGTCTGGTTCGTCGATGTCCTCGAATTCTCCGTCGCGCATTTCCTCGAGTTCTGTTTCGACCTTTTCACGCCCCTTCTGGAATTCGCCCATGGCCTCCCCTGTCGAACGGGCCAGCTTCGGGATTTTGTTTGCCCCGAACAGCAAGATGGCGATGAAAAGGATGATCAGTAGTTCCGGACCCCCGGGTGCACCAGGGATGAACAGCGGTGCGATTTCGGCTACCATCTCTATGCGTGGGTTACCGGCTGGCAATTATAACCTTTTTGCCTCGGGCAGTGATTCAAGAAAGTCCGCATACATGCTTCGAGACCGATCTCCGGTCGAAACGGCCGTGAGGGGGAGAGTAATCGGGAAATATCAATGCACTCCCGCTCGCGGACCGGTTGCTGCTCGAGGCGGCGCCAATCGAACCCCGTCGAGTGACTCGTGCTCCGTCACACACGCTTGCGACGGTCCGTTGTAACGGTTTCCCGGAAACCGGGTACAGGTTCGCGCTCTCCCGGAACTGATGGCCGACAGTGCGTTTGGCCTCGTGGGTCGGTCGAGCGGGGGATCGAAAATGGTGCGTAAACGAAACTGTCTTTCCCGCGAGAACGTAATCGAACGACGATGCCTGAAACTGGTGACACCGCACCCGATTTCACCGTACCGCTTGCAAATGGCGACGTCGACTCGTTTACCTTCTCGGAGGCGCTCGCGTCCGAGGGCCCGATCGTCCTCGCGTTCTTCCCCGGCGCGTTCACGGGCGTCTGTACCGACGAGATGTGTACGTTCCAGGGTCGCCTCTCGGCGTTCGACGACGTCGGCGCGTCCGTCTACGGGATCAGCCGTGACTCCCCGTTCGCCCTCAACGAGTTCCGCGAGCAAAACGACCTCGAGTTCGGCCTGTTGAGCGATTTCAACGGAGACGTGATCGGGGAGTACGGGATCGAAATGGACTTCGAGGATCTCGGCGTCTACGGCGTCGCCAAGCGATCGGTGTTCGTCGTCGACGACGATCGGGAGGTCGTCTACTCGTGGGTCAGCGACGACCCGGGCGTCGAACCCGAGTACGCCGAAGTCGAAGCTGCGGTCGAAGAGACGGCCTGATACGGATTGCTGTACCTGTATACCGGAGACCGCGGGACGGGCCCGGTCTTCGGCAACGACGTACAGTAAACCGTATGATAGCACCCTGATTGCCACTCAGCGCAGGGCTTTTTTAGTCGGCAGTCGACGATTCGGTATGAACGATTTCGCCGCCGACGAGGATCCCCAACGCGTCTACTCTCCCGACGACGACCACAACTTTCCGGACGAGAAGTTAAACACCGTCCTCGAGTTCGTCGACGACGACGAGGAAATTCAGACGTATCTCGAGGCCCAGAACGTCAACGCGGTCGACCGGATGCAGTACAACGACCACGGCACGAAACACATCGAGATCGTTCGGAATCGAGCGCTGTGTCTGTACGATCTGCTCAAGGCGGGCGACGTCGATTTCAACGGCGCTCGCCAGCAGGGACTTGCCGAAGAGGACGAATCGGTCATCATCGCGCTCGCGGCGACCTTACACGACGTCGGCCACGTCGTCCACCGAGACGAACACGTCTACTACTCGATCCCGCTTGCCGCCACCATCCTCGACCGGGTTCTCGACGAGTTTTACGATCTCGCAGATACCGTTCGAATGAAAGGCGAGGTGTTACACGCGATACTCTGTCATCACACGGCCGAAACGCCGCTGACGACGGAAGCCGGCGTAATTCGCGTCTCCGACGCGCTGGATATGGAAAGCGGCCGGTCTCGTATCCCCTACGAACACGGCGGTCGAGGAATCAACACGCTCTCGAGTCAAGCGATCAAGCGCGTGTCACTGTACGAAGGGAAGGCCTGTCCGGTCATGGTCGAAATCGCGATGACGAACGCCGCCGGCGTCTACCAGGTCGACAATCTGTTGAAGGCGAAACTCCGTGGATCGGGACTCGAAGACGAGATTCGTATCGTCGCAGTCAACACGAACGAATCGCACGAACAACTGGTCGAGCGGATCGAACTATAGGGCCTCGTTCTCACTCGACCCGTCGAAGTTCGTACCGCCCGTTCTCCCGCTCGACGTGATCCCGTTCACGGAGGGTTCCGATGATCGAAAGGGCGTTTCCCTTGCTGATGTCGAGGTCCGAACGAATGTCGTCAGCCGTCGCTCCCCCGTTCGTCGCGAGATAGTAGTAAACCAGCTTCGCTCGCGGAGTGGTAATGTCGTCGGGCACCGCCACGTCGATTTCCTGCTCCACTGTCGAGTTCATATTCGACATCTGAATTTCGACGATATTAAATCTGTATTTCAACGATCGTCGAAATATCGGCTCGCGGCGGTAACTCTCTTCGGTGGAACGACTGTCGATCGGCGGAAGAAATCACCGAGGACGGGCTGAGGCGGGCGGTTTCGACGGAATCAGTGATTGTACCGATCGTCGTATCGTTTTTGTACGCTCCCCGAAGATGAGTGTATGCGATGTCGACTCACATCACGGTTCTTGCACTCCTGACCGGCCTGGTGACCGGTGCCCTGTTTCGATTCCTGAACATTCCGATCCCCGCACCGCCGGAACTTCCCGGCGTCATGGGTATCGTCGGGATTTTCGTCGGGTACAAACTGATCGAGTACTTCGACGTCGGCGTCGACCTTCTCGAGATGCTCGGTGCCTGATCCGCCGACGGATACCGGTCGCCGCGTTCGTCTATCCGCGTCGGTGGGTCGGTGACCTGTCGCGCGTTCAGTTTCGGCTGTCGAACGACGAACTCACCCACTCGAGACCGAGAAGGACGACTCCCAGGGCAGCGAGCGGGACGAGGACGAGACCGAGCAGAAAGCCGAGCGTTCGAGCGACTGTTCCAAGCAAAATGACGACGACGGCCACGAGCAAGACGAGACACGCGACCAGCAGTCGTTCGATCCGAAACAACCGTCGCTGGAGCTGCGCTTCGTCCATCGACGGGAGTTTCGGCCGATCATGTGAAATGTCTGACTGTTTTCCACGCCGGCTACTCGGACCCGCCAGTGAAAAGCGAGCGTGACGGAAACGGGAGGACCCGAGACGAGAGACCGAAGGACGTGAGGAGTGCGGACCGGGGAAGAAACCGAGTGCGAGTCAGTAGCTACGTTCTTTCGGCTCGTACGTTTTGTCCTCGCCCTCGAGGATGACCGGTCGGTAGAAGATCGACGGATCGCCGCCGTCCCAGGAGATGAGCGTGTGTTTGAGCCAGTTTTCGTCGTCGCGAATCTGGTTTTCCTGTCGCCAGTGTGCACCCCGGAACTCGTTTCGGACGAGCGCGCCGAGCGCGATCGTTTCGGCGACGTCGATCAGGTTGCGCGTCTCGTAGGTCTGCTGGAGGTCGGTGTTGAACGTCCGCGACGGATCGTCGACGTAGACGTCCTGATACTCCTCGCGACACTCTCGGATGATCGAAAGCGCCTTTTTGACCCCGTCTTCGGTCCGGAAGACGTTCACGTAGTCGGTCATCGCGTTTTGCAGTTTCGAGCGGATCTCGGCGTGCTGGACGCCGCTGTCTTTGTCCATCAGCCGATCGACGCGTTCGCGCTCGCGTTCGACCGCACGCTCGAGAGAACCGACGCCCGTCGCGACGCCACCGTCCGCGGCGACGTCGCCGCTCGATCCCACGCCGGCAGCGCCGGGCTGAACCGGAAGGTCGGCGTCGGTTTCGTCTTCGACGTCGTCGCCGTAGCCGGTCTCTATTTCCGGTTCGCCGAGGTCCTCTCCGGCGGCGTGACGGCCGGCGCGCTTGCCGAAGACGATGAGTTCGGGGAGCGCGTTGCCGCCCAGTCGGTTGCCCCCGTGGACGGAGACGCAGGCGCACTCGCCGGCCGCGTAGAGGCCGTCGATGCAGGTCTGGCCGTTCTCGTCGACGTCGATGCCGCCCATGGCGTAGTGCTGGCCGGGTTTGACAGGCATCGGTTCGACGAGGCCGTCGACGCCCTCGAAGTCCTCCGCGAGGTGGAGGATGTTCTCCAGGCGGTCGAGGATACGCTCTTCGCCCAGATGACGCATGTCGAGGTGGACGTACTCGTCGTTGACGCCGCGGCCCTCACCGACCTCGGTGAGTTCCGCGCGGGCGACGACGTCGCGGCTCGCGAGTTCGCCGTCGTTTTTCGCGTAGCCGTACTCGAACATGAACCGCTCGCCCTCGGCGTTGTAGAGGATGCCGCCCTCGCCGCGGACGCCCTCGGAGATGAGGACGCCGGTCGACGGCAGCGACGTCGGGTGGAACTGGATGAACTCCATGTCCTCGAGCGGCGCGCCGGCGCGGTAGGCCATCGCGTGGCCGTCGCCGGTACAGGAGACGGCGTTGGTGGTGTGATCGAACGCCTGTCCCGGTCCGCCTGTCGCGAGGACGACGCCCTGGTTGGCTTTGAAGCCCTCGATCTGACCGGACTGGACGTCGTAGGCGACGACACCGTGACACTCACGGTCGTTCGGGTCCGGTTCGTCGCTGGTCGCGAGGTTCATCACGTACCACTCGTCGTACACCTGGATGCCGCGTTTGACGACCTGCTCGTACATCACGTGCAACAGGTGGTGGCCGGTTTCGGCACCGGCGTAGGTCGTTCGCGGGAACGAGAGGCCGCCGAACGGGCGCTGGGAGACGCGGCCGTCGTCCTCTCGTGAGAAGGGCATCCCCCAGTGTTCCAGATTGATCGTCTCCTCGGGGGCATCCTGTGCGAGGGTCTCGACTGCGGGCGCGTCGCCCAGATAGTCGGAGCCCTTCATCGTGTCGTAGGCGTGCAGTTCCCAGTCGTCGCCCTCTCTGAGGGCGGCGTTGATCCCGCCTTCGGCCGCGCCGGTGTGGCTGCGGACCGGGTGGAGTTTCGAGACGATCGCCGTGTCTGCTCCCGCCTCGTTCGCTGCGATCGCGGCTCGGAGGCCGGCGCCGCCCGCGCCGACCACGATGACGTCGTGTTCGTACATATTACCAGAATTTCAGGTTCTTCTTGACCGCTTCCCGCTTGAGTTCCTGAATGTGCTCGGTCAGCGGGATATCTTTCGGACACACTTCGGTACAGGAAAACTGGGTCTGGCACCGCCAGACGCCGTGTTCCTGCTCGAGAATGCGGAGTCGGTGCTCTTTGATCTCCTCGTCTTCGCGTTCGTCCATCGCAAAGCGGTAGGCCTTGTTGATCGCTGCCGGACCGAGATACTGGTTGTCGCCGGCTGCGATGTTACACGAGGACATACAGGCCGCACACCAGATACACCGCGTCGACATCTTGACCTTCTCGCGGTTTTCCCTGCTCTGGCGCTGTTCTTCGAGTTCGCCCTCCGGCAGGTCCTCCTGCTTGAAGTACGGCTCGACGGCGTGCATCTGGTCGTAGAAGTGATCCATGTCGACGACCAGGTCCTTGACGACCTCCTGGTGGGGCAGGGGCTCGATACGGACCGGTTGCTCGAGGTCGGAGATCTGCGTCTTACAGCCCAGTTGCTGTGAGCCGTTGACGAAGAACGCGTCGGAACCACAGACCGCCTGTCGACACGAGTGGCGGAACGTCAGCGAGGAGTCGTACTCGTCGCGGGCGTACATCACCGCGTCGAGGACGGTCATTCCCTTCTCGAAGGGGACGTAGAAGTCGTCGAAACGCGGTTCCTGTTTTCCTTCGACTTCCGGGTCGTAGCGGAACACCTTGATGTGAACCGTCTCGCCCTCGGCTTCGGCTTCCGCCTCCGATCGCTCGTCGACCATTCCCTCCTGTTTTTTCTTGAGTCGCCGCTGCTGTGGCGACTCCGCCCCTTTCATCTCGGGGTCTTCCGGTGCTTCCTGCGTTTCCGGCTCCTGCGTCTCCGGTTCCTGTTGTTGCGTGCTCATGTTAGATCATCCCCGCCATCGCGAGTGCAACCCAGATTCCCTGGACGATCAGTGCCACACTTGCAATCGTCAGGACCGCGAGCACTACCTTCTTGGGGGTGCCGCTGAGGCCCTGATTGACGAGTGCGTTGTAAACGCCGTTGACGCCGTGGAAGGTCCCGGCGATGAGGAACAACACCATCACCAGGAAGTAACCGAGGTTCTCCATTCGGGCGCGCGTACCGAGGAACGTGACCTCGGCCGCGTGGTTGACGAAGTGAAGCTGGAAGAAGTGGAAGGCGAGAACGACGACGAGAAACGCCGCTGTGATGCGCTGGAGGAGCCACGCGGTTCCACCCGGCGCGAACGAGGAGTATCGTTCTGCCATCTAAAAGCCCACCCCCCTCAAGAAGGTCGGTACGCTCGCGACGGTGATGACTCCCGTCAGGATCAACGAGGCGTAGAAGCTCTTGTCCTGTGCCTCCAGTCCAATTCCGAGGTCGACCATCAGCAGACGGAGCCCGTTCAGGATGTGGAAGACGGCCACCGCGAGCAGACCGACCTCGAGGAGCCGAACGATGAACAGGCCCTCGAGCCCGCCGAGTGTCGCCGTGTAGATGTCGACCTCGGTGAGGCCGGTCCCCTCGACGTTCGGCAGATCCTCCGCGAACACTTCGACCGTTTCGCCCTGTGCTGCCCCGATTGCCGTACTCAACACGGCGATGTGAGTGAACAGATAGCCGATCAGCATCCACCCGGTGAACTTGTGGAAGATCCACGCCCACATGCCGGCCGAGAACTCCTTCCAGCGGCCGTAGTCCTCGATTAGGCCGCGATTGTAAGACTGACTCATGCGCTCGTGTGGACGGTTAGACCGTGGAGGTATAGAAGTTACTTTTGTCTCTTTCCAGCAGGCATCGCGTCCGTTCACACCCTTGGGTATGACGGAGCGTCGTGACACCCGAGTATGAGGGGTCGTCGTGACACGCGATCAGTCGCTCCCCGGGACGATTCGGTTCGCCGATCAGAGTTCGGCCTGTGAGCGCTCCGTAGTCCGCTCGCGCTCGAGCGCCGTCAACGTATCCGCCGAGAGACCGACGAGGTGACAGAGCGGGTTCCCCGGATAGACGACCGGGTTCTCGAGGACGCCCACGATCAGGCCGGTGAACGGTGCCTCGACGGTGACGATGTCGTCTTCCTCCTTGAACGGGTTGGTGATCGTACAGATCACCTCGCCCTCCTCGACGAGCGCACCGCGACCGCGTTTCATGTCGACGATTCCACCGGCGTCGGCGCGAAGCCACGTCTTCTCGTCGTCGTCGTCGATCACCGTTCGCCATCCGGGCCAGTGGACGGACGAATCGGGGTGACAGCCGAACTCGGCGAGGACGCTCGCCACACCGGTCAGTGCTCGATCGATCAGGGGGCGCTGAAAGCGGTGGGCCTCGCCCATCTCGACGGTGATCGTCGGGACGTCGGCTTCGGTCGCCTCACGACGCAGTGTACCGGCGGGACCTTCGCCCGCGATGATCACGTTCGAACTGAACGCGTTGGCGAGGCGACTGACCGTCGGGTCGTCCATGCTCGCGCGGACGTGGAGCATGTTCGTTCGGCCGCGCGTCGACGTATGGAAGTCGATACCGAGGTCACAGGGTTCGATGAAGTTGGTGAATATCTGGTGGGCCATCCGGCGCGCGCTGGTCGACCCTTCCCGGCCGGGAAACGACCGATTGAGGTCCCGGTCGTAGATCGGGAGGTACCGCTCCTGTGCCAGAAACCCGGGGACGTTCATCACCGGCAGGCAGACGAGCGTCCCGTGGAGTTCGGCGTGGTTCCAGTCGTGTGCGACCTCGCGTACGACCTCGATTCCGTTGAGTTCGTCGCCGTGGGCCGCAGCGGAGAGAAAGACCGTCGGGCCCGGATGGGCACCGTTGACCACCGTTACGGGAATCTTGACCGGATCGCCGAGATAGGTTTCGCTGATGCTGTACCGGATGTTCGCCGATTCGCCGGGATCGACTCGGCCACCGTTGTACGTAAACGCGTCGTCGGTGGCGTCAGACCCTGATCGCTCCCCGGGCGGTTCGTCGCTCGAGGCATCGTCGTTCATACACGTCTCTCGGACGGCAGTGACGAGAGTCTTGTCTTCGATTCTGTCGGTGAGGCGTCAGTAACGAGTCCGTGACGACCGATCGATCCGTTGCCACGCTTGCGATCGACAGCATACGTTTTGTACGATGCCATGCTACAGGAGGGCATGGACATTCGTGAGGCCACCGACTCGGACGTCGACGCCATTCGGTCGATCGCCCAGCGTTCGCTCCGTTCGACGTACACAGATTTCCTCGATGCAGACACCGTCGACGACGCGATAGCGCAGTGGTACGGGGAGTCCTTCGGCGACGAACTCACCGACGAGCGATCGCTCGTGCTCGTCGTCGAACGTGACGGCGAGGTCGTCGGCTTCTCCCAGAACGATCTGATCGGGTCCCAACACCGCAGCGGGCGCGTCCTCTGGCTCCACATCGGTCCCGACCACCGCGGCAGCGGGATCGGCGTTCGCCTGCTCGTCCGGACGCGGGAGAAACTCCTCGAGAAGGGGGCCGAACGGATCCAGTGTTTCGTCCTCGAGGACAACGAGGGCGGCAACGAGTTCTACCGGAATCACGGGTTCGAACGGGCGGGTAAGAACGAGGTCGACATCGGCGACGAGACGTTCACCGAGAACGTCTACGTCGAGGCCGACCTCGAGGACGAGGGATGGGGTGCGGTCGACGAACTCGAGATCGACGGCGAGACGGTGTACGTCAGTTACGGCGAGGCCGCCCGCGGATCGAAAGCGCCGTTTTACACCGCCTACGAGAGCGACGACCGCGCGAAGCGCTACGCCTTGCTCTGTGGCAACTGCAACTCGATCGACAACGCGATGGATTCGATGGGGCGGGTCGAGTGCAACGAGTGTGGAAATCGGCGAAAAGCGACGCGGTGGGACTCGTCGTACCTGTAGTGGGGCGACCGGTCACCCGACGAATTCGTTGCTGTCGCGGTTTGAACGGCGCATCGTCGTCCCCGCGGCCTGGAAACCAAATACGACCCTACTACCGGTAGCCGGACCGTACACCCCCTCGTAGACGCTTCTCTCCATCGAGTTGCGATCGGTCGCTCACTCCGATCGGTGTAGGCGCGCGTTGGTCGATCCGGGCCGGCTGTTGTCTCCGCATTACAATCCATCACTTCGATAATCGAGATAGTATACTGCCGGACAGAACCATCGTGAGAATACGCCGCACCACGCCGGCGAACTCTCGTCATTGACTTCCGTCCGACAGTATCGCTCGGTGCGATCTGCGGGCCGGTACCATCCGTCGGAGATGATGCTATGAGTACCAGAGAACACATCGTTCGCGGCTTCAAAGCGACGCTCGTCGCTCGCGCGATCTACATGATTTCGAGCGCGCTGTTGATGTTCGTCCTCGCACGATACCTGCTGGACCCGGACGGCTACGGCGCGCTGTACTGGGCGATCGGCATCCTCGCCGTCGTTCAGTTGCTCGCCGACGTCGGCCTGGGAAAGTCGGCCGCGCGCTACATTTCCGAGTACAGCGAGAAGGATTCGGGCCAGATTCCTCACCTGCTGCGGTCGACTATCGTCTTCAAACTCGTCATCATCGGAATCGTCTCGACCTGCCTGTTGCTCTTTTACGAGCAGATCGCCGTCCTTCTGGGCGATCCGAGTGCAGCACCGTTTCTCGCTGCGGGCGTCATCTACATCGTCGCCAACTCCTTTAACGTCTTCACGCAGATCTCCTTTCAGGGGTTCAACGAGCTTGGGTACAGCGCCGCGATCCAGGCGATCAGCGGACTCTTCAGGCTCGTCTTCGCCGTCGCGTTCGTCCTCGCGGGGTTCGGCGCGCTCGGCGCGCTGTTCGGCTACGTCGTCGGCTACGCCATCGCCGCCGCCGTCGGGCTGACGATCCTCTACGAGCGCTTCTACCGACGGTACGAACCGGCCGACGAGTACGAATCCGGCCTTTCGCGACGACTCCTCGAGTACAGCGTCCCCCTGACGGCGACGCGAAGCGCCAACGTCGTGGACAAACAGATCGACACCGTTCTCGTCGGGGTCTTTTTGACGCCCGCGGCAGTCGCCTTCTACACGCTCGGCAAGCAGATCACGGACTTCCTGCTCGCGCCGGCAGAAGCGCTCGGGTTTACGATCTCGCCGAACTTCGGCGAGCAGAAGGCATCGGGCAGCCTCGAGCAGGCGCGTCGGATCTACGAGACGTCGCTCACGCAGACGATGATGTTGTACGTGCCGGCTGCGGCCGGGATCGTGATCGTCGCGGAGCCGTTTATCACGATGATTTTCGGGGCCGACTACGCGGGTGCGGTTCCGGTGTTACAGATTCTCGCGGGGTTCGTCGTCCTGCAGGCGATCACGAACCTGACGAGCGACAGTCTCGACTACCTCGGGCGTGCCCGGTCGCGTGCCATCGCGAAAGGGGGAACGGCCGCGGCTAACTTCGTCCTGAACCTGATACTCATTCCGACGATCGGCGTGGTCGGTGCGGCGATCGCCACCGTCGCGACCCACTCGGTGTACGTCGCAGTGAACGTCTACATCGTCCACGCCGAGCTTTCACTTCGCGTCGAACAGGTGGCCCGCTCGATGGGGCTAATCTGTGGAATTACCGGCGTGATGGCGGCTGCCGTGTTGTTCGTGGCACCGACGATCTCGAGTCTCCCGACGCTGTTCGGCGCGATCGGACTCGGCGCGCTCACGTGGGCCGTCCTCGTCGTCGTCAGCGGTCTCGTCGACCCACAGGAAGTCCGGTCGGTTATCGGTTGATTTCGGGGAACGATCTTCGGGAACAGCGTCCCTACGTGCAGTCAACTGGGAATACTTATCCGATCGTCTTGTGTATCTCAGGTATGACCACTTCTGATCCCGTCACTGTCGGGGTTCTCAGTTTGCACGTCAGCAAGGAAACGAAAGCGATACTGAACGCCGTCGAAGCGCTCGGCCACGACACGGAGTGGCTTCGGACCGAAAACACCTCCGTCAGCGTCTCCGACGGGAGCGTCGTCCTCGAGCCGTCGGTCGACGTGATCGCGAACCGAATGCTGCTCTCGAACACCGAACAGCCCGCGGAGGATCTCGGACTCGCGAACACGTTCGCCCAACTCGTTCCGACGCTCAACGAACCCGCCTCGGTCCTGACGGCGATTCACAAGCTCTCGACGGCGACGACGCTCGCGGCGAACGACGTTCGCACTCCCGACGTCACGCTCGCACTCAACAGCGAACAGTTAAACGCCGCCCGCGGGCGCTACGGCGACGAGGCGGTGTACAAAACCGCGATCGGAACTCACGGTGGCGGCACCTGGAAAGTCGGCCGAAACGATCCCGTCAACGCGAAAGTCGGAAATCGGTACGCGTTCTTGCAAGAACTCGTCGACCGCGAGGACGTCAGACACCGCGACGTCCGGGTGTACGTCGTCGACGGAGAAATTATCAGCGCGATGTACCGGTACGCACCGGACAACGACTGGCGGACGAACGTGGCACTGGGCGGCTCCGTCGAAAACGCGACCGAAGATCTACCCGCCGAGGTCGAAGACCTCGCTCGGCGTGCGGCGGAAGCAGTCGATCTCGACTACGCGGGTGTGGATCTCGTCGAGAGCGACGAGGGCTGGTTCGTCCTCGAGGTCAACCCGACGGCCGGCTTCAAAGGGCTGTACGAGGCCACGCACGTCAGCCCCGCCCCGCACATCGCAAAACTCGCGATCGAACGCGCCGGCGGCGAGGTCGACGACGAGCGGGTCGAGGAGCTGTCGGCGGTCCTCGACGATTCCCAGCCGATCGCCCAGCCGGTCCAGACGACGAAACCCCAGGAAGAACCCGCCATCATCGGCTACACCGAGGAGATCGTTCTCTCGGGAACGAGCGGGTCGAAAACCACCCTCGCAAAGTCAGACACGGGTGCGACGCGGACGAGCATCGACACCGCACTCGCAGCCGACATCGGTGCCGGACCGATCAAGTCGATTACGCGAATCCGCTCCGGAAGCTCCAAAACGGCGAAGAGTCGGCCAGTTGTCGACGTCGTCGTCGGCGTCGGCGGCAACCAGCACACCGTCACCGCGAGCGTCGAGGATCGCAATCACATGGACTATCCCGTCTTGCTCGGCCGGGACATCTTAGAGAACTACCGCGTGGACGTCAGTCGCCGAACGGACCGCGACGCCCCGGACACGCCTGAAGAAGAGGAGTAGTACCGACCCTCGAAGTTGAAACGACCGGCCGCCTCCCGGTTTTCATCCGATCCGCGACCGGCCGATTCCGATCGGTTTATTGACCAGTCTCACTAACAGGTCCTCGCATGACGACGGTCCTCGCATCCACGCTCTCCACCAAGCCGGTGATGGGAACGGACGGCAAAGAACTCGGCACGGTCCACAACGTCTCGATGAACGTCGAAACCGGCGCACTCGAGTACGTCCTCGTCGATCCGAAAAGTGACGACGTCACACGCTTCGAGACCACCGACGACGGAACGTTGCTCGTCCCCGCCGGACGCGTTCAATCGCTCGACGACTATCTGATCGTCGAGTAACCCACCTGATGGTCGAGTAGACCCTCGCGTCACTCCGAGCGGGAACCGGGGGTCCACGTCCCGTCGAAGTCCTCGTGGAGATACTCCTTTCCGTCCGCACCCGCGTACGTCCCCACGCACTGTCCGTCGCCCTCGAGGTAGTACTGGTAGGTCGTCAGGCCCTCGAGTCCGACCGGGCCGCGAGCGTGGATCTTGCCGGTGCTGATGCCGACCTCCGCGCCGAGGCCGAAGCGGTAGCCGTCGCTGAACCGTGTCGAGGCGTTGTGAAAGACGCTCGCGGAGTCGAGACTCCGCATGAAGGTGCTCGCACGATCTCCGTCTTCGGTCAGGATCGACTCCGTGTGCTTGGAGCCGTAGGTGGTGATGTGATCGAGCGCCGCCTCGAGGGAGTTGACGACGCGAATCGAGAGGATCAGGTCGCCGTACTCCGTCGACCAGTCCTCCTCGGTCGCGCTCTCGACGTCGACGATTTCGCGGGTTCGCTCGTCGCCGCGGAGTTCGACGTCGGCCGCTTCGTACCGGTCGACGGCCTCGGGAAGGAACGTCTCGGCGACGTCCTCGTGGACCAGCAGGGTTTCGACCGCGTTACAGACCGCCGGATACTGGACTTTCGCGTCGTAGGCGACCTCCGTCGCCATCTCGAGGTCGGCCTCGCTGTCGACGTAGACGTGACAGACGCCCTCGGTGTGGCCGAGGACGGGGATGCTCGTGTTGTCTTGGATGTAGCGGACGAACTCGGAGCTTCCCCGCGGCATGACGAGGTCGATCGCGTCGTCCATCTCGAGGATTGTGTCGACGTCGGCCCGGGCTTCGATGAGCTGTGCCCACCCGTCGGGCGCGTCCGCCGTCGCCTCCCGGATGATCTCGTACAGCACTCTGTTGGACTCGCTTGCCTCGCTGCCGCCTTTCAGGATGACCGCGTTTCCGGACTTGAGCGCGAGCGCGGCGATCTGGACGAGCGCGTCCGGACGGGACTCGAAGATCGTCCCCACGACGCCGATCGGTACCGTTTGCTCGTAGAGTTCGAGGCCGTCGTCGAGCTTGCGAGCGGTCTGGGTCTTCCCGAGCGGATCGTCCTGTTCGGCGACGCTGCGAACCATCTCCGCGATACTCTCGAGTTTCGTCGGCGTCAGTTTCAGCCGGTCGACCAGCGCCTGACTGTACTCGCCGGCCTCGAGCATCGTTTCTGCTTCCGCCACGTCGACCTCGTTCGCCTCGAGGATCGCCTCGTGGCTCGCCTCGATGGCGTCTGCGATCGCGTACAGGCCGTCCGATCGGCGCTCGTCGGAGTACTTCGCGAGTTCCAGCGCGGCGGACTGTGCCTCATCGACTTTCGTTTCGGTAGCTTTCTCAGTCATCGATCACACCGTTCGTCGGGACGAATACGGTCCCGACCCTCTTCCCAGCAGCGATCTTCTCGAGGACGTCGGGTTCGGTCGAGCGGGCGATGACCGCCGGAATACCGTGTTCGCTGACGGACCGTGCGCCGTCGACTTTCGTCCGAATTCCCCCGAACTGGCTGCTCGAGCTGTCCTCGACGAGCTCCCGCACCTCGTCGTAGTTGCGGCCGACGGCCTCGATCTTCTCGGCGGCAGGATCTTCTTTCGGATTGCCCGTATAGACACCGCCGACGTCGGTGAGCGTGACCAGCAGGTCGCTATCGACGCCGATGGCGACCGACGACGACAGCATGTCGTTGTCGCCGATCCGGATCTCCTCCGTCGCGACCGCGTCGTTTTCGTTGATGATCGGGACGATGTCCCACTCGAGTAGCGTTTCGATCGTGTTCTTGAAGTTCGTGAACCGATCGGGGTTATCGAGGTCGTTCTGGGTGAGCAGGACCTGGGCGACCTTTCGGTCGTAGCGCTCGAAGCTCTCCGTGTACCGGCGCATAAGATGAGACTGCCCCACGGTCGACAGTGCCTGGGACTCCTCGACGGTATCGGCGGAGTAATCGACGCGACCCTTGCCAGCGCCGACCGCACCGGAGGAGACGAGGATGACTTCCGTCTCCCGTTCGAGCAGGTCGACGACGTCGTCGACGAGTTTGTCGAGTTTCTCGTCGTCCAGATTCGATTCGTCGTCGGTCAGCGAGTTCGTTCCGGCTTTGACGACGGCCCGGTCGGCGTCGGCCGCGAGCTGTCTGGTCTCCTCGAGGACGCTCAGTTCGACAGTTTCATTCATCGTCGAACTCCCGTCTTAACTCCGCAGAGCGCGTTTCGGCCGCTGTCACGGCTTCGCCGACCGTTTCCCCGACCGTGCTGTCCCAGAGGACCTCCATTCCCTCGATCGTCGTTCCCTTCGGCGAACAGACCGCGTCGATCAGTTCGTCGATACTCGCGTCCGAGCGCAGAACCGTCTCCGCGGCCCCTTTGAACGTCTGTGCGGCGAGGACCTCGGCGTCCTCCGGTTCGAGGCCCGCGTCCACGCCAGCGTCTTTCATCGCGCCGATCAGATAGAAGACGAACGCGGGGCCGCTTCCGTTGACCGCCGTCGCGATATCCATCTGGGCCTCGTCCACTTCGACGAACTCCCCGACGTCGTCGAGGGCCGCCTCGACGTCGTCGGGAATGTCGGCTCCGGTCGCGGCCGCCGCCATGTTGCCCGTTTCGGCGGCGAGATTCGGCATGATCCGGACGAGCGTCGCGTCCGTATACTCCTCGAGGACGGTCGTGGGAACGCCGGCTGCGATAGAGACGAGCGTCTGTTCCGGCGAGAGATCGAGTTCGCTGACGACGTCGACGACCAGGCCCGGCTTGACCGCGACGAAGACGATGTCGGCGTCGGCCGCCGCCGCCGCCGGATCCGTCGTCGTTTCCGCACAGTCTTCGGCTACCGACTCGAGAGCGTCCGGGTCGACGTCACACGCGATCACCGTGTGATTCCCGGTTCTCGAGAGGCCCCGTACGAGGGCACTCCCCATGTTTCCACACCCAATGACGCTGGCACGTACCATTCTATGTACACTACACGGTTCGAGGGGGACATAGCAACTTTGATTTCGCCTCGAACTGGCCTCGCCGAGGGTGACGCGACGTTCGCATGCGTGAGAGTCCCGATTTCCATCGTTCGTCCGATCGATCTTTCTTGCCGGCAGAAAATTCACTGATCCGAAAGAAAGTTTTTCTTCATTCGGAGACTTCGTTACCGAGTTAGACAATCTTAATAGGGGAAGCCAGCAATTGCCGGGTGATGACTGGATCAAACCGTGACTGGTGGCCGAACCGATTGAGCGTTTCCATGCTCGATCAGAACGTTCGTCCGTCCGACCCGATGGACGAGGACTTCGACTACGCCGAGGAGTTCGAATCCCTCGACCTCGACGAAGTGAAAGCGGATATCGAGGACGTCATGACGACGTCACAGGAGTGGTGGCCGGCCGACTACGGCCACTACGGACCGCTTTTCATCCGGATGGCGTGGCACAGCGCCGGCACGTACCGAACGAGCGACGGTCGTGGCGGTGCCTCCGGCGGCCGACAGCGGTTCGCTCCGCTCAACAGCTGGCCGGACAACGCGAACCTCGATAAAGCGCGCCGATTGCTCTGGCCCGTCAAACAGAAGTACGGCCGCAAACTCTCGTGGGGCGACCTGATCGTCCTGGCCGGGAACGTCGCCCTCGAGTCGATGGGATTCGAGACGTTCGGCTTCGCCGGCGGACGCGAAGACGACTACCAGCCCGACGACGCCGTCGACTGGGGTCCCGAAGACGAGTGGGAAGCGTCCGATCGCTTCGACGAGGAGGGTGGACTCGAAGGAACGCTCGCCGCCACCGTCATGGGCCTGATCTACGTGAATCCGGAGGGACCGGACGGCGAGCCGGACCCGGAGAAGTCCGCGGAACGAATCCGGGAGTCGTTCGGCCTGATGGCGATGGACGACGAGGAGACGGCCGCGCTCATCGCCGGCGGCCACACGTTCGGGAAGGTCCACGGTGCGTCCGATCCCGACGAGCACGTCGGTCCGGAGCCCGAGGGGGCCCCGATCGACCAGCAGGGGCTCGGCTGGGAGAGTAGCCACGGCTCCGGGAAGGGAGCCGACACGATCACCAGCGGAATCGAAGGACCGTGGAACGCCACGCCGACCCAGTGGGATATGGGCTACATCGACAACTTGCTCGAGTACAAGTGGTGGCCCCAGAAGGGACCCGGCGGTGCCTGGCAGTGGACGACGCAAAACGGCGAACTCGACGAGGCCGCGCCGGGTGCCGAGGATCCGGACGAAAAAGAGGACGTCATGATGCTGACGACGGACATCGCGCTCAAGCGCGACCCCGACTACCGGGAAATCATCGAGCGGTTCCAGGAGAACCCCGCCGAGTTCCAGGATGCGTTCGCGAGAGCCTGGTACAAGCTGATCCACCGCGACATGGGTCCGACGGACCGCTTCCTCGGTCCGGAAGTGCCGGACGAGGAGATGCTCTGGCAGGATCCCATCCCCGACGCCGACTACGACCTGATCGGCGACGAGGAGATCGCCGAACTCAAAGAGACGATCCTGGCCTCGGAGCTTTCGATCTCCCAGCTCGTCAAGACCGCCTGGGCGTCGGCGTCGACCTACCGCGACAGCGACAAGCGCGGCGGTGCCAACGGCGCACGAATCCGCCTCGAGCCCCAGAAGAGCTGGGAAGTCAACGAACCCGAGGAACTCGAGACGGTGCTTTCGACCTACGAGGAGATCCAGGAGGAGTTCAACGGGTCCCGATCCGACGACGTACGCGTTTCGCTCGCCGACCTGATCGTGCTCGGCGGCAACGCGGCCGTCGAAGAGGCCGCGGCCGACGCGGGCCACGACGTGACGGTTCCGTTCGAACCGGGCCGCACCGACGCGTCCCAGGAACAGACCGACGTCGACTCCTTCGAGGCGCTCAAGCCCCCGGCTGACGGGTTCCGTAACTACTACAGCGACGAGGCCGACCAGTCCCAGGAAGAGCTGCTGGTCGATAAGGCCGACCTGCTCGACCTGACGGTGCCCGAGATGACCGTACTGGTCGGCGGGATGCGTACACTGAACGCGACCTATCAGGACTCCGAACTCGGCGTCCTCACCGACCGACCGGAGGCGTTGACCAACGACTTCTTCGTGAACCTGCTCGACATGGATTACGAGTGGGAGGCTGCCGAGGACTCCCAGGACATCATGGGCTGGGAAGCACCAACGGACACCGAAGATGGCGAGGTCTTCGAGCTTCGAAACCGCGAGACGGGCGAACTCGAGTGGACGGCGACCCGTGCGGACCTCATCTTCGGTTCGAACTCCCGACTTCGAGCCGCGGCGGACGTCTACGCCGCCGCCGACGCCGAGGAGAAGTTCGTACGCGACTTCGTGGACGCCTGGAGCAAAGTGATGCAACACGACCGGTTCGATCTCGAGTAACGTTCGCGCCGGTGGTCGGTCGTCGCGGATCACATCCCCCGGTCGAACACCGGAACTGACCGGGACGACGCGTCCGCTCCGGCCTGTCACGTACCGCGAGCAACGCGCTTTTATTCGCTCGAGCCAACTCACCGTCGAACGCGAATGACGGTCGATCCTACTGCCGATACCGATCCCGAATCAGTCCTCCGGGCCGATCCCGTGATGGCGGCGGTCGTCGATCGACGCGAACCTCACCCGCTCGATCCGGACGTCGACGAGTACGAGCGCTTGTGCGTCTCGATCATCAACCAGCAGCTGTCGACGGCGAGCGCGGCGGCGGTCCGCGAGCGGGTGTTCGAGGTCCTCGAGGGAACCGTTACTCCCGAGGCCGTCCTCGCAGCTCCACGGGAGGAGTTACTCGAAGCCGGCCTCTCGCGAACGAAAGCCGACTACGTGAAAAACGCCGCGCGAGCGTTCCGGGAACGCGACCTCACGCGGGAGGGGTTGGCCGGGCACACGAACGAGGAGGTGATCGACGAGCTCACGGAGATAACGGGCGTCGGCGCGTGGACCGCCCGAATGTACCTCGTGTTCGTCCTCCAGCGTCCCGACGTGCTCCCCCTCGGCGACCTCGCGGTTCGTCGGGGCATCGAGACACTGTACGCCGACGGCGAGGAGTTGACTCGAGCGGAGATGCGCGAGATCGCCGAGCCGTGGCGACCGTACCGGAGCCTCGCGACGCGGTACGTCTGGGCCGAGTACGAGGCCTGATGTGGTCGGCGATAACTGATCGTCGATCGATTGCCCGCCGTGTTACGATCGACCGGTAACGACTCGGAACAGCCGGTATTAGCTGCCGCCTGTACTCGAGGCCGAGTCGGGCCGCGCCGGGCCGTTTCGGGCCAGGTGCGTGCCGACGCCCGCGAGTCCGGCGACCGTCACGGCGAGGCCGGTCGAGACTGCTGTCTCGAGGTGGACGAGGACACCGTGTCCGACCGAGACGTACGAACTCGCGGTGTACTGGCCGAGACCGATCTGTACGGCGGCGCTGGTGATGGCTGCGACGAGAAACAGGACGGCCGCCAGGGAAGCGGTCGCCCGATAGTCGTCGGCCGCTCGAGCGAAGTGGTAGCCGACCGCGAACACGGCGATCGGCGTGACCAGCAACGAAACGGCGTTCGCACCGGGTGCCACCAGCGAGGTCGCCTCGACGCCGAGATCGAACACCTCGATTCCGAGAACGGTCGCGTGTCGGACGAACGCCTCCGTAGCGCCCGCGAGGAGGGCGACGATTGCGGCCGGGGCGAGTGATTTCGGGGACGTACGTTCCTCGAGAACATAATGGAACAAATGGATTTTCGTTCCGAACCGGTCGCGGACCCGCTGGGGCGTCGGGACCGTCGTCACGCCTTTTTCGACGGACCGCGTAGCGGGCGTGAATGCAACCGGTGGTCCACCTCGCCGTCGGCTACCTCTGTTATGCAGGCTACACGCGGGCAACTCGGGGTACGTCACCCGCCGAGTTGCCCGCACTCGTCGCGATTTTCGGCGCAGCGCTGCCGGATCTGCTCGACCAGTCGTTGGCCGCCGCGGGGGTCGTCGAGGTCACCCGAACGGTCGGGCACTCGCTGTTGTTCGCGATCCCGCTCGTCCTCGCGGTCTGGGTGGTCACCCGCGCTCGAGGACGGGAACTCCTCGGCGTCGCGTTCGCTATCGGCTACCTCTCGCACGTCGCGACCGACGTCCCGTGGCACGTGCTCTCGGGCGACTACCACGAACTCGGCTTCCTGTTCTGGCCGATCACGCCGATGCCCGAGTACTCCGGCGTGAAGACGCTCGGAGCCGTCGCCGGCGTCGAGGTGACGACGCTGTGGCTCGAGGCCGTGATCCTCGTCGGCGGCGTCGCGCTCTGGTGGCACGACGGCCGCCCGGGCCTCGAGCCGATTCGGCGGGTGATCGGGCGAATCCGTTCGTGAGTCTCCAATCTCACACCGGACGTCGAAACGCGTTCGTGAGCGACCGATTCCTCTCTCGAGAAACGCGACTCGAACGCGTCCGATCGCCAACCGGCGTGGGGACCGCCTACCGGTCCCGCCGGCCCGCCTCGAGTTGTGCCGGCGTCTCTGGTTCGACGTTCGCCAGTCGCATCGCGTTGCCGGTCACACCGAGGCTCATTCCCATGTCGCCGATGACGACCGCGTGGATCACCGTGACGATCCCGACGGGTGCTCCGGCCGCCAGCACCGCCTTTACGGCGAGGCTGGACCAGATGTTCTGTCGGATGACGCCGTTTGCCTTACTCGAGAGTTCGAAGAGGTACGGCAGTCGGGTGAGGTCGTCGCCCATCAGCGCCACGTCCGCCGTCTCGAGGGCGGTGTCGGTTCCCGCCGCGCCCATCGCGATGCCGACGGTCGCGGTCGCGAGCGCGGGCGCGTCGTTGACGCCGTCGCCGACCATGGCGACGTGGCGGTTCTCGATTTCGCCTCCGGGGTCCGATTCGCTCCCTTCCGCGTCCGAACTGGTTTCGACTCCGTCCGATCTCCCCTCGAGTCGGCGAATCCACTCGAGTTTCTCTTCGGGGAGCAACTCCGCGTGGTACTCGTCGATGCCGACCTCGTTCGCGATGGCGCGGGCGGTCCCCTGGTTGTCGCCCGTGAGCATGACGACGCGGACGCCCTGCTCGTGCAGGCGGTCGACCGCCCACTTCGCCTCCGGCCGGACCCGATCCGCGACGGCGACGACGCCGAGCGGTCGATCCTCGGTTCCGACGACGACGACCGTCTTCCCTTCGGCCTCGAGTTTCGGGACGACGTCCGCGACCACGTCGAGACAGCCCTCGCGTTCGCACTGGGGAGTGGATTCGTACCCCATCGACGCGAGTTCGACCCCGCCGTCGGTCGTCGCGTGGACGTGTTCCAGGTCCGCGAGGCCGTCGAACAGATCGGGCTTGCCGACGTAGTGGGTCGTGCCGTCGATTTCGGCCCGGACCCCCCGACCGGTCAGTGCCTCGAAACCGGAGACGTCGGCTCCGTCGTCCACACCGGGGACGACCCCCCGTTCCTCCGCGTAGCCGACGATCGCCCGACCGATCGGGTGTTCGCTCCGCCGTTCGGCGGCGCTCGCGCGGCCCAACACGTCGTCTTCGTCGGCCCCCTCGAGCGGGATCACGTCGGTCACCGTGAGGTCGCCTTCGGTCAGCGTACCGGTCTTGTCCACCGCGAGGACGTCGCTCTCGCCGACGGCCTCGAGGTGACGGCCGCCCTTGATGAGCACGCCGTTTCGCGCGGCGGCCGTGATCCCGGAGACGACGCTGACCGGCGTCGAGATGACCAGCGCGCAGGGACAGGAGATCACGAGCAGCGTCAGTCCGACGAGAAACCAGTAACTCCAGGACGCGCCGAACGCCAGGGGCGGCACCAGGACGAACGCGACCGCGACGGTGACGACGACCGGCGTGTAGACGCTCGCGAACCGGTCGATGAACTGCTCGCGTTCGGTCTGCTCGCGTTCGGCGTCCTCGACCAGTCGAACGATTTTGGCGATGGTCGACTCGTCCGCTTCGCGTTCGACGTCGACCTCGAGGTAGCCCGACTCGAGGATCGTTCCCGCGTAGACGTCGTCACCGCGTGTCTTGTCCGCGGGAACGCTCTCGCCGGTGATCGGCGACTGATCGACCGCGCTCTCGCCCGCGAGCACCGTTCCGTCGGCCGGAACCTTCTCTCCGGGACGGACGACGACGCGGTCGCCGATCTCGAGGTCGTCGACCGGAATCGTCTCCTCGGTGCCGTCCGCGCGTTCGACGGTCGCCGTCTCGGGCGAGAGGTCCATCAGTTCGCGCAGGGAATCGCGCGCACGATCCATCGAGAAGCGTTCTAACAGCTCCGCGACCGAGAACAGCACGGCGAGCAACGCCCCCTCGAAGGGATGGTGGGCCGCC
Source organism: Natrarchaeobius chitinivorans (assembly GCF_003841505.1). Lineage (GTDB taxonomy): Archaea > Halobacteriota > Halobacteria > Halobacteriales > Natrialbaceae > Natrarchaeobius > Natrarchaeobius chitinivorans. Next base: position 21,027 of record NZ_REGA01000015.1, on the reverse strand, counting down.
ACGCTGGCGACGATGCCGACGCTCATCAGGAAGTCGATGTCGAGGCTGCGATTGCGCGCGGAGTAGTAGCCGTTCCGGAGGATCGGCGTCCCGGCCACCACGACGGCCGCGATAAACAGCAGGTGCGAGAGCGCGTACGTTCGACCCGCGACCGTCCACAGCGCCGGGTCGAGAGCGGGAACGACGAACTTCAGTGCCATCCCGGCGGTCACGAGGGCAGCGCCGACGCCGATCCCAAGTGCCCGCCGGCTCTTCCAGACGGTCCGACTCTCGACGAGGCGGTCGCGCTCGTCGCTCGTCGGCGTCGCCTCGTAGCCCGCGCTCTCGATTGCCTCGACGACCGGATCGACGTCGAGCCCGTCGCTTGCGGTCACTGTAACTCGCCCCGACGTCGGCCGCGTCTCGACCGTCTCGACCCCGTCGACGTCCGCGAGCGCGTTCTCGACTTTCGTCGCACAGGAGGCACAGTCCATCCCCGGAACCGACAGCGTGCGCTCGGATTCGGTAGCCTCGACCGCATAGCCGGCAGCGCGGACGCGCTCGCACACTGCACCCTCGTCGGTACGCGTCGGATCGTACTCGACGATCAGGCGGCCACTCGTTACGCGCGCTTCGAGACTCTCGATTCCCTCGAGGCGCTCGATGCTTTGCTCTATCTTTCCCGCACACGAGGGGCAGTCCATTTCGGGAACCCCCAACTCGCTGGTCCGGTTCGACCCCGCACTCGAGGCCGGCTCGGACGACGAATCGTTCATCACCGGACTCTAGTCGATACGTTCCCATACGAGTTATTTGGCGTGTGCCAAATCAGTCGCTGGTCTGGGCCGAATCGGTCGTGATGACGCCGCTAACGGTCGACACCACTCCGTTTAATACGGCTTACTGCACGCCAATACCGGAGCGACCGGGTGCCATGGCGCGGCCGCTCCGGCACACAGGTACAGCAATCAGTCTCAAAGGTTCGCCGCGATCCGTTCGATCGATTCCTCTTCGTCGACGAAGGCCGTCGCGAGCGCCGCTTCCGCTCGTCGAAGTCGATACGAGAGGGTCGAGCGCGGCACGTCGAGGCGGTCGGCGAGTTCCGAGAGATCGATTCGCCGCGGTGTCTCGTAATAGCCGTGTTCGACCGCGGCCTCGAGCGCGTCGCGTTGTTCGTCGGGAAGCGTCTCCTCCGGCGAGACGCCGGTTCGTTCGGGGTCGAGTTCCGTCAGTCGAAGCATCTCCATGCCCGTGCACTCGCCGACCTCGTCGCTCAGTGCGTCGAAAAAGTCGTGGATCGGTGTGCCGTTTCCGAGGACGATTCGCCACCGGTAGCGCCGTCCCTCGCGGTAGGTCTCGAACAGCAACCCCTCACCGAGGTGCTCGAGGGCCACGTGGGGAACCGACGTACAAGCGTCCGTCCGCTCCCAGTAGGTGTAGACGACCAGCGTGTCGGTCGATCGATCGAGTACCTGGACCTCGCAGTCGGCACCGCAGTCGTCCTTGACGAGACAATCGGCGAAGTAGTCGGCGTTCTCGTAAGCCCGCTCGAGCGCCTCGAGAGCCTCGTCGGGACCGTTCGCGTGATCGACACGCCAGAGGCTATCCCGGCTGACGTGACACGAGAGCGACCGAATCGACGTCTCGGGATATGCCGCGAGGACGTCGGCGACCGGGTTCGTTCCCGGTTCGTATTCGAGGGCGAAGACGAATTCTCTCATCAGCGGGAGTACGGACTCACGCGCCAAATGCGTGTCTTTCGTCGGGTTGTGGCACCGTTCGACACCGGGTGGGCCGAACTCTCGGCTGCTCGAGGCCTGATACGGACTGCTATCGGTCGGTTCCGGTATGGTTGCGACCGGTCTGGGTCCCGCGTAAAAAGGGCGACTGCACCGGATGGCTGCGCACCGAGTCACTGGAACGCCCGGAACTGGTTCGACCCACAGGAACAGCAGTGTGTTCCAATAGGGCGGATACTGCCATCTGCAAGTTCTTTCGCTGCATACGCGGCGTCGCAGCGACGACACACGGCCACAACGCGATTGTGGTCGCGCAAGGCAATCACCCCGCTCGGTGGTGGGGAGGGGCCGACTTCAATCCCCGTGAAAATTCGCGTGTACGTCGTCGAGAAACGACATTCGTGATTACAGAGCGTCCGCAAGCGACGCTCGAGATCACAGGGGGTTGCAAGCGGCGTTCGAGATCACAGGGGGTTGCAAGCGGCGTTCGAGATCACAGGGGGTTGCAAGCGGCGTTCGAGATCACAGGGGGTCACAAGCGAGCGAACGGTGACCAGAACGAGTGGTGTCCGACGGGTCACTCGAGGACGGGCAACACGTCCGTCCCGAACGCATCGATGAACTCAGTCTGGTTCGTGTTGACGTTGTGAACGAAGACCTTGTCGACGTCGAGGTCGAGGTCAGATTCGAGCCACTCGACGTGATCCTCGGTATCCGAGGAAACGCGGACGTTCTCCTCGACGTCGGTTGTAGTGATTCGTTCCCCGAGTTCGTCGTAGTCCTCGGGAGTCCGAAGCTCCTGGGTTACCGTTCCCGGCACGCACTGGGTACGCCACTGCTCGTACGCTCCCTCGAGTGCGGCCTCGTCCGTGTCGTCGTAGGAGTGTTGAGCCTTGAGATAAACCGGTTTCTCCGGTGCCTTTTCCCGGAACGCGTCGACGCGGCTGGCGTCGTCCTCGTGGTCCGGCGTCGCGATCGTGATCATGCCGTCGGCCCACTCTGCGAGCCACGACGCGGTCTCCTCGGAGAGTGCCGCGCCGATCAACGGCGGCGGCGTCTCCGGCCGGGAGTACAGTTGCGCCCGTTCGACCTCGACGTGACCGTGATGGGTCACCTCCTCGCCGTCCCAGAGTCGCCGCATTAGTTCGCCACATTCCTCGAGGCGGGCGTTCCGTTCGTCTTTGACGGGCCAGTTCGTGCCCGTAATGCCTTCGTTGAGTAGCTGGCCGCTCCCGACGGCGAGCCAGAACCGCTCGGGGTACATCTCTCTTAGCGTCGCTACACCCTGGGCGATGACTGCTGGATGGTACCGGTAGCCGGGAGCGTTGACCGTCCCGAACGTCATCTCGGTCGCCTCCATCGCCGATCCGAGCCAGGACCAGACGAACCCCGACTCGCCCTGTTGCTCGCTCCAGGGGTGGAAATGATCCGACGCGAGCGCGTGATCGAACCCCACCTCGTCCGCGCGTTGGACCCACTCGAGGAGGGCACTCGGTGCGAACTGCTCGTGTGAGGCGTGATATCCAATGTCTGTCATGAGCGAAGTAGCGTCAGCGCAATCTCCCGCATCGTAGCTCGAGACCCGAGAAGAGTCTCGACCGATCGACCACGCGACGAGAGCACGGGCAAATACACCGGAAAAAGAACCTTAGTTGTACAGGTTGCGCATGCATGATACCAGCCGCCGAGCGGACTCGGAGAAGTGGCGGTCGCTTCACCGGATCCCTCCGCATCCCTCGGCGTGTTTCGCGAATCGTGCCATCGCGAGTCGTGACTCCGGAACCCCCGAGTGAAACCGACACGCAACTATCCGAATACCAAACAGTTCAGGCGGCCATAAACCACACTTTTCCCGGTACGGGTGAAATTCGAACAACGTCGCACCGTTCGAAAACGAGCCGCGGTACAGCAGTACATTCGGATCGAATGAACGAGGAGTTTCTCCCCATCGACGACTACGGGATCATCGGTAACGACGATCGCTGCGCCCTGATCGGCCGGAACGGCTCGATAGACTGGTGTAGCTTTCCGCACCTCGAGTCTCCGAGCGTCTTCGCGGCGATCCTCGACACCGAGGACGGCGGTCGGTTCGCCGTCCAACCCGCGAGCGAGTACGAGTCGAACCACGAGTACGTGGATCGAACGAACGTTCTCCAGACGACGTTCGAAACGGACGACGGCGCCGTGACGGTGACGGACTGTATGCCGGTGCGCGAAGGTGAAGCGCCGGACGAACGATTTCAGCAAGCGGTCTACCGCAAACTCGAGGGCGTCTCGGGGACCGTCGAGCTGGACGTCGTCTTCGAGCCGCGCTTCGACTACGCGCGGGCGACGACCGCCATCGAAATCGACGACGACGGAGACGTAATCGCGACCGAGCGCGACGCGCTCGGGGACGATGAAACGGACGAACGCGACGCCGAGCCCGAGGACGAACACGACCGCGACGTCGAGCGACTCTACCTCCACACCGACGTCGATTTCGACGTCGACGACGCGACTGCGACCGCCACCGCGACGATCGAGGAGGACGAGACACGCTGGTTCTGTCTCCAGTACGGCGCGCCGGACTACCGCTCCGACGACGAGTACGAGAAGGTACTCCAGGGAACGATCGACTACTGGCGGACGTGGCTCGACACCTGCGAGGAATCGGCGACGGATCTCTTCGACTTCGAGGACGAGTGGCAGGACGTGCTCGTTCGCTCCGCGCTCGTCCTCAAGCTCCTGATTCACGACGAAACCGGGTCGATTCCGGCCGCGCCGACGGCGTCGCTTCCCGAAGAGATCGGCGGCGAGCTCAACTGGGACTACCGCTACAACTGGATCCGCGACGCCAAATTCACCATCCAGGCGCTTCACAGCGTGGGACAGTCCGACGAGGCCCACCGATACTTCGAGTGGTTCCGAGAGATCGGACACGAGAACCCCGGCGAAATCCAGCCGCTGTACGGGCTCCACGGCGAGGCGGAGATCGGCGAGGAGACCCTCGACAATCTCTCCGGATATCGGGACTCGACGCCGGTCCGGATCGGAAACGCCGCGGCGACCCAGGAGCAACTCGACATCTACGGGACGATCGTCCAGGGCATCTACGAGACGATCCGATACGAAAACGGTCTCTCCGAGTACGACTGGGAGTCGGTCCACGCGCTCGCCGAGTACGTTTGTGACCACTGGGACGAAAAGGACAAGAGCATATGGGAGTTTCGTGACTTACACGAACACTTCGTTCACTCCAAACTGCTGTGTTGGGTCGCGCTCGATCGAGCGCTCCGCCTGGCCGAGGAGTACGATCGCGACGCGCCCGTCGATCGGTGGGAAGACGAACGCGAGGCGATCAGGAACGCGATCGAAGACCGCGGTTACGACGAGGAACTGGGGAGTTTCGTCCAGTTCTTCGGTGCCGACGAAGCGCTCGACGCGACGGCCCTGTTGATCCCGCTGTACGACTTCCTGCCGGCCGACGACGAGCGGGTACAGAACACGATCGACACCCTCCTCGAGGAACTGACCACCGAGGACGGCCTCGTGTTTCGGTTCGCCAACAGCCCTGCTCGTCCGCGAGAACCCGGCGGTTTCCTCATCTGTTCGTTCTGGCTGGTCGACGCACTGGTGCTCTCCGATCGATTGGACGAGGCCGAGGACCTCTTCGAGACTCTCGTCGGGCACACCTCCTCGATCGGCTTGCTCTCGGAGATGATCCACGCGGAAACCGGCGAGTTTCTCGGAAACTTCCCGCAGGCGTTCAGTCACATCGGCCTGATCAACAGCGCAATTTATCTCGCGAGTGCGAGCGAGCGATCCGACCAGCTCCCGCCAGAGGAGCTCTCGAGCGGATCGGACGCTCCGCTGTTTCAGCGCCACGGCAGTTGAATCGTCGATCCCGCCGTTGTGCGTTCGTCGGCTCCGAACGCGACGTCGACACTGCATCGATCCGGTTCGATCGTCCGAGTGGACGCTTTTTGTGACTCGGTGTGGGACCACGTCGTATGGTTCCCGTGCGGTTCGACAAGCACATCCGAGGTCGTCGATCGTTCGGTGTGTGGCACGCGGATCGTCGTACTCCCCGTTTCGGAGGACGATGAGTCAGTGTCCATTCACGTCAGTCTCGACACCGTCGTCCTCGTCGCCGTCATCATCATCTTCGAGGGGACGTTTCACCTCGAGTACGGGGTCGTCCGGAAGGCATCGAAGACGGTCGATCGGACGATCACGATCGGCGTAGCCATCGCGTTCGTCGGAACGGCGCTGACCGTTCGCCTTCTGCTCGGTGCGGACTGGGACATCGCGTTTCTCGTCGGCGCGCAACTGGTCACCACCGGGCCGACGGTCATCGCACCGATTCTCGCCGTGGTTTCCGTTCGCGAGGAGGTCGTCGAGGAGACGTTCCGCTCGATCGTTCGTTCCAAGCGTTCCGAAAACCCAGAGATTCGTATCGAGGATCTTCACGCGTGATCGGCCTACTCGTCGGCTGTCTCTTCGCGAGCGGCTGCAACCGCGTCTGCGATCTCCTCTTCGTCGACACGCTGACGAAGCTCGTCGAGTCGGCCGTGTAGTTCGTCGTCACTCACTGGCTCCTGCTCGGCGCGAGCGAGTAACTGTTCGACGCGGAGCGCCGCGATCGCCGGCTCGTTGTTCAGTTCGATCAGGTGGCGGCGAACGGACTCCTTGATGAACTCGCTTTTGTTCGTGTAGACGCCCGTCTCCTCGAGGAACTGCTCGAGTTCCCGATCGAGTTCTTCGGGGAACTTGACGCTGACGTTGGCGTACTTCATGGTAGTACAGATAGATAACAGTGCGGTCACACCTCCTATAGACGGTCAGTCGTGCTGCGAACGATTTTACCGCCCTAGGTGCATGTATTATCCATGACCTTCGCGTCTACGTGGAGTGATTTGCTCGCCGAGTGCGAGGCGCTCGAGGACGACGCGACACTCATCACGCCGCTGTCCGAGCAGCGGTTTCGAATTACGGACGTGCAAGAGCATCGCGTCATCGTCGAGTTCGTCGACCCGGAGGAGTCGCGCCCGCTCCAGCGAGAGCAGTTCGAAACGCTCGTCGGCCGAGTTCGGGATAGTGTCACAGAATTCGAACTCGATCGCCTCCCACCAGAAGCCGACCCGTACCCGGCGGTGTTGAGCCTCCACCCGCGTTTCGAGATCGACACGCAAGCCGGAACACTCAGCGAGACCGACGACCCGACGCCGTCGCAACTCGTTCGAGGAAGCTCTTCCGACAGTGACGAGGAACGGACGGAACCCGATCTCGCGGTCTACTCGGACGCGCTGTTACTGGTCGATACACTCGAGCGCTACGACGTCTCCGAACTCGAGGCTCTGGAAACTACCTCGCTGGTCAACCTCTATACGCTGCTCTCGGACGTGCAGCGAGATGCCGACGATCTCCGTGGGGACGTTGCAGACGTTCTCCTCGATCGCGTTCATCACGACCAGCCCGTTCACGGACAGTTCGGCTCCGTCCAGCGGACCGGGCGGACGTATCGGTCGCTCCGGGACGAAGACGAGGTCCTCGAGACGCTCGAGGATGCAGGCATTCCGCGCGAGCGGGTCACCAGCGTCGACTCGGCGAAAGTCGACGAGGCACTCGAGGTAACCGAGGTGGCTCCGTCGGACGTCTACGATCTCGAAGAGCGCGAGTACGTCCGCAAGGCCGAGGTCGACGAACAGGAGAAGGAGACGCGGCTCCAGGGCCTCAAAGACCGGCTGGCTGCGACCGAGGGGAACGAGGCCGAAGAACTACGCGAAGAGATCGAGGAACTGGAGCGGCGCATCAACGACCTCACGAGCTTCCGATCCGGTGCGGAGGTGTGAGATGACGGCCTATCGCTTCCGCGTCAAACTCGAGTGGGATCCGACCTCGCTGTGGCGAGATATCGTCGTCGGCGAGGACCGAACGCTCGAGGAGTTCCAAGCAGTCATCAACGAATCGATAGGGCTCGACCAGGATCATCTCTGGTTTTTCGGTGCTGATCAGGACTACTGGCAAAGCGACGTGAAGTACCAGCGTTCTCAGTCAGTTACCGCCATCGGCTCTCGATCGATGTCCGGTAGCGAAGGCCCAGTACTGAGGTATTGAACAGCTGGATCGTCGTAGGGTCGATCTCCCCTCTCGCTGCGTCCAGGTTCTCTCGAGACTCGATGAGGTGCGTTAGTGCCGCGTCGATAACGTCCGAGTTCGGTGGATCATCGTACTGGCCGTTGGCTCCGATCTCCTTGGCCTCGTCGAGAAGCCGGTGTCGTTCGTCGCTCAGTCGGAGTGTCGTCTGTTTCGTCGAACCCATATAAACCGATGTATGCACCGGGGGTCCTAGAGTGTTTCTCTGGAGTCACTGAACTAGTCCTGTTTAAATAGGATTCAGCTCGATGTCGTGAATCGCCGCTCGCTCGCCGTCACCTGGCAGAAATATATGCACACCATCGGACTCGAACGAGCTGGATCGTGCATACATCGCGGTCGGTGAATACATCTACGTCGAACCCCTGCCTAATGCACTTGAGATTAGGTTTTCAAAACGCGCTGCTGGTGGTTCCTGTGTGACAACAAAGTACCCTGATATCGGCGGTCCGAACGGTTACCATTGACTGGATATTCGGCCAGGAGCCATCACAAACCGATTCGGCGAACTTGCAGCGCCCAACCGTTTGCCTAACGTGCTGAGCACTCCGGATATACACAGCGGCTCTTTTCTGTAAGCCACCGCCGACTAACCATCGTTCCAACCGAGTCGAGAGTCTCGTTCTTCGGGCTTACGGGGAGTCCAGAACCGTCAGCTCACCGTCCCCCGGTTCAGCGAGGAAGTAGACGTGACTGAACGGAGACGTCGTGTCCTCTGTGTTCCCGTGCCAGTGTTCTTCATCGGGAGGGAAGACTATCAAATCACCTTGCGATACCTCCCGCTCTTCGTCGCGTGTCGCGACGATTCCGTCCCCCTCCGTAACGTAGAGGATCTGTATCCCGGCGTGGATGTGGAACTTGGTTCGCTCACCCGGTCGAAACGTTACCTCGGCCGAGCGAACGGTATTCCCGCCGAACTCGCTCTCGACACTCTCGGAGAGCAGTGCCGTCGTCACCTGAACTGGATGGTCCCACTCGGTCTTTTCGGCGGTGTTCGTCACGTCCATGGTGCGTCCTCAACCCGATTGGCGACCCACGGAGGCTTAAATCGCTATTCGACGTTCAAATGACATTCACTCTCTGTGAAGAACGAATACTCCGTTTCGAGCGGGCGGAAAGCACCACCTCTCACGGTCCGACTGATTTACCGCTCGTTCCAGGTCGGCGTCGGATAGATGGGGTCGGCTTCGCTGCTCTCCTCCGGCCACACGAGTTGCCTGCCCGCGTCCGGCTGCCACTGGAAGACCGCCATCTCTCTCGGTATAGTACCGTCCTCGTCGAACTGAACGGCCCCGTAGAGGCTCTCGAACTGAGTCTCGCGGATGGCGTCACGCACGGTTCTCGGCGTCAGCTCGTCGACGGCCATGAACGCACGCTGGAACGTCTGGACGACGGCGCTGGCTGCCGCACTGTGATAGGTGGGTTCGTACCCGTACTCGCTCTCGATGGCCGAGATAAACTCGCTCGTCGATTCAAAAACGTCGTCCGGAGAGTCGACGGTGGTCGCCCACGGTGACGGGCCATACCAGTAGTCGCTGTTCTCTCCGGTCTGTTCCCTGAACGAGTCAGTCAAGTTGCCACCCGGCGCCCACGCCACGTCGACGTCGACGTTCTCGCTCGCCAGTTGGTCGGCCGTGATCACCACGTCGTCCTGATAGCCGCACAGGAGGAGAACGTCCGCATCGGCATCCTCGACGAGCGCGAGATACGTCGAGATGTCGGTCGTCTCATCCGGAATCGTCTCGTCGACGACGACGTCAACTCCCGCCGACTGCAGGTTTCCGCGTGCGCCCTCCGCAACGTCCTGGTTGAACGGATCCGCTTTGGCCAGGATCGCTGCCGATGACGGTGGATCCGGCTGCGCCATCGCCATCTCGATACTCGTGGTGGAGTAGGTGTCGGCGGTCGGTAACAGGCTGAAAATCCACTCGTTGTCGCGTTCGAATATCTGGCTGCTGGCGCCGCCACCCGCAACCATCACCCGCTCGGCGCTCGCCGCCACGTCGCTGGCCGGCAATGTAATCCCGCTCGAGTACGGCCCCACCAGGTAGTCGATCCCCGCCTGGTTGACGAGGTCCTGATAGATGGCTTCGCTCCTAGAGGGGTCGCTCTCGTCGTCTCGCAGGACCAACTCGAGGCCGTAGGTGGTCCCGTCGCCCGCTTCGACGCCGCCGGCGTTGTTGATGCGCTCTATGGTCAGTTCGTACGCGTCCGCATACAGCCGTCCGAGGTCGGAGAGGTCGCCGGAGAGACTCATCGATCCGCCGAGCGTAATCGTGTCCATCGGCATCTCGTCACCCCCGTCGTCTTCGTCGCTCCTATCGTCCGTTTCGGAAGTGGTGGCGGTTACCGTCGATTCGACACCCAGACAGCCTGCGAGAGCGACGACGCCTGCTCCCCCGGTCGCTTTCAAAAACCGTCGACGATTCGTGCTCCGCCGCTCCTGTTCACTGGCGTTAGATCTTCGCGACATCGTCCACTCCAACTCCCCACAAAGTTCGCAAAGTAGCTTTCCGGCGGTTAGCGTGAGTTTCCTCGACCTGAACCTGTACTCGAGGAACGTCGACGGTAACGTCTCAGTGCTGACCGCGACGGTCGCTATCCGTGTACACGGTACCCGGAAGCACCGCCTTTTCGTGGTGTCCCGGCGCCACTGTCCTCTTCGATAGAGAGTCACCCGACGATGTTGTTGATGGTGATCACGACAAAGATGAGGATCACGATTTCGCTCACGATCCACGAATGTGTGTTCATCCACGTGCGAACCTTCGGAAGGAGCGTCTCCGCACGGTCACCGATCATAACCAGGGAAAGCGATGGAACGGCCAGGAACAGTAGCGTCAGTAAGACGAACCCGGTCGCGTACCACAGCGGATCGCCGTGACTCGCGAGGTAGGCTCCGACGGTGATCGACGTGAGAATGTCGGTCGGAAAGAACCCCATGAGCAGGAATCCGAGCTGAAACGAGAACTTCGGATTCGCCGTCTCGAGTTTGCCCATCCACGTCGGTGGCTCCGATTGCTCGCGCTTCAGGTAGACGTGCACCATCGCGGCGAGGAGAACGACGAGCACGAGCAGTTGCAGCATTCGGTTCGACCCGCCCTGACGAACGCCACTGCCGAGATAATACGCGAGCGTGACGACGAGACTGATGGAGAGGGAGGCGCCGAAGACGAACGCGGCCGAATTCCGCCGCCAATCCTCGCTCGTGGCCAGAAAGATGGCGCTGAGGATCTGCGGCCCTCCGATCATGACGAATACCAGCGGGAGAATCACCAGGAAGTTCATCGTTCGAGGATTACACGCGTGATCGCGGCCTGTCCGTCGACACTCGAGAGTTCCGGCTCACGACTATGACTGACGTCGATTGGAACACCACGTGCCGAGTGTTGGTGATTGTCAACTGTACTCATGCAGCCTTCGTCCGAATACACGTTCCACCGACATTATACCCCGATCTTTAGAAGGAGGTTGTTGCTATTGCTAGCCAGCGCTGTCGCTGAAGGCCGAAATGAACGAGTACACCGTTCAGCGGTGTTAATCACGACGAGTCGAATAGAAGGCACGAGTGAAGCGCGAACTACGGTCCGTGGTCGGTCACTACAGAATCAGGTAGTCGATCGAGAATTCAGAGATAGTCATCCATCGATCACTATCATCGTGTCGTGAAATCCTTCTCGAGTATCGTTACTGGATTATATGGAATGCTGGAGTGGAGGCGTGTGAGTTGGTCGTACCTGCTGCGGTGGGACACTCAGAGAGACACGAGCCATGAGCAACGAACCACCAGACACGACTGCGGAATCGGACTTCGAACCGCTGCGAGCAACCCGCCGAACCGCACTTCGCGGGGCAGGTCTCGCCGGCTTACTCGCGCTGGGCGCCGGTAGCGCCACGGCCCAGCGAACTGATCCGAGTGCGAACGCCCACCTGAGTCGAAACGAGACCGCTGAGGTGCTTCCGTCCTGGAACGACGGCCAGACCAAGCAGGCCATCCTCACGTTCGTCGAGGCGGTGACCACGCCAGACTCCCCCGACTTCGTGCCACCCGCTGAGCGCATAGCTACGTTCGACAACGACGGCACGCTGTGGGTCGAGCGGCCAGTGTACGCCCAACTCGCCTTTACAGTGGACAGAATACAAGAGCTGGCTCCCCAGCACCCGGAGTGGGAGGACGAGCAACACTTCCAGGCGGCGCTGGAGAACGACCTCGAGACGCTGGCGGCGGTGAGCCAGCAAGAGCTGGTCGAACTGCTCACTGCCACGCACGCCGGAATGACCACAGCCGAGTTTGAAGAAATCGTGACCGACTGGCTGAACACCGCGCGCCATCCGCGTTTCGACCGGCGCTACACTGAACTCGCCTATCAGCCGATGCTGGAGCTTCTCTCGTTTCTGCGGGCGAACGAGTTCGAGACGTTCATCGTCTCCGGCGGTGGCGTCGATTTCATGCGACCGATGAGTGAACCGACGTACGGAATTCCACCAGAGCAGGTGGTCGGCTCGACTGGGAAGACCCGCTACGAGATCCGGGACGGCGAGCCGGTGCTGGTAAAGCTTCCGGAGATCGACTTCGTCGACGACGAGGATGGCAAGCCAATCGGCATCCAAAAGTTCATCGGCAGGCAACCCATCGCGGCGTTCGGCAACTACGTTGGAGACCGCGAGATGCTCGAGTGGGCCGATGCAGGGGACGGCCCACGGCTGTACCTGCTGGTTAACCACGACGACGCCGAGCGTGAGTATACCTATAGTATGGACGAAGACCTAACAGGTGAGGTGGTCGACGAGTCTGCCCAGCCATTTATCGACGTCGCAGCGGAGCGGGGCTGGGTCGTCACCAGTATGAAAGACGACTGGAAGTACGTCTTCCCCTTCGAGCAAGCAGATAGCTGAGGCGACCCCATCCGATGTATCTCGATCGGGCACCACCGCTGAACGGCCGATACGGCGACATCGACGGGAAACTCGGTGGCGTTCCTGCGCGTCTGCTCTCCTCTCACCTCACTCATATCGCTGTGAGTGCTTCGAACATCGCAAACGTATCGCGTTTGCTCATACGTTCGGCTGTACCTGTATGAATACACTCACTACCCCATGGCAGCGAGAATTTTCCACGGTGGGCGGCGGCAGTATCACGTAGCCTTCTTCTCTTCCTCGTCCTTCTCGCAGCCTTTCTCTGGTTCGTCTTCTTTCGGCTCCTCTTCAGGCTCTTTCTCCGGTTCGTCTTCATCAGGCTTCGCTTCGTCCGGCTCGACGTCCTCTTCGTCCGGGAGGGAGTCCTCCGTGAGGAGGATATCGAACGGCTCATCGGCGGGTGCCCTCTCCGGTTCGAGGTAGCCAATCGCGAACGCGGAGTAGACGGTTCCGCCGGCGAGGGAAACGTCGATTTCGAAGACGCTGTTCTCCCGGTCACCCGCAGGATAGATGGCGAGTGGATACTCGCCCTCCGGGACCTCGGTGTAGCCGGATTCACCGAACGCGACGTTCTCGAACAGCGCCTCACCGTTTTCACCGGCAACGACGTCCACCGCAGGCGCATCGGGTGAGGCGTGGAGGGCGCGAACGCGAGCGGTACCCGGATCCACCGGGCTGTTGTCGTCGTCGAGAAACAGCGCCTCGAGGGGCTGGTTTTCGGCGGCCACTTCGCCGATCACTGCGAGGAGTCCGTCGACGGTGGGATCCACGTCGCCGGCCTCGACGGTCTCCTCGAGCACTGCTTCGGACGGATCTTCACCGGCGGGAACGACCTGGACCGTGTACGTGCCAGGCGGGAGGTCGCGGTAGTCGGTGACCGTCCCGTACGGGATGCCCTCGCGGACCCGCTCTCCGTCGACGTAGATGTCGACGTTGGGTGCGTCGGGTGAGAGGTGTGCAACTCGAGTGCGGAAGTCGGTATCGGCTGGCTGGTCGTCCGGTTCGTGGTCACTCGAGGCGACCGTAGTACCTCCGACGCCACTGACCACCACGAGGCCGCCGCCGATCTGTATAATTCGCCGTCGGCTCACGCCATCTCCAATCATGCGCTTGTCATCGACGCCGATATCGGTAATAGTGCTCCCACCTGCAGACGCAGGCCGATGTAGTCCGGAGTGTCGATATCCAACGCTGTGGCCCGGCTTAGCGACTGCATAGCAGAGCCGGAGACAAACAAAACAGTACGGGGCGTCGAAATGCCCCTGACCTGCCTTACCGTTAGGTCACCAGGTAACCGATGAGACAGTACGGTATTATTACCGTAAGTTGCGTGCAACGCAACGGACCATGGATGATTCACGTCCCAGCACTGAAGACCGGAACGACTCCGACGTTCGACGGCGCGATTTACTGGCGCTCGGTGGGGCCGCTGCAGTGGGGGCTGCACTTGGCCCGGCGACTGTCTCTGCCCTAAATGTACAGGACGCCGATCTCGAGGATGAAGGCCTCTTCCTCGCCGCCATGACCGGTGGCCAACAGCCCGAGCCGGTTGAGACCGACGCGACGGGCGGAGCGGTGTTCGCCCTCACCGAAGGGGGGACCGAACTCGAGTTCGCACTTCTCGTCAATGCGATCGAGGACGTCGATCAGGCGCACGTCCACCTCGGGGAGGTCGACGAGGACGGTCCCGTCGTCGCCTGGCTCTATCCAGAACCCGAGGCCGATACCCCCGAACTGCTCGACGGTCGATTCGACGGGGTCCTCGCGACGGATCGGATCACAGACGAACACGTCGGCGGTGAGGCTGGCGGGACCATCGAGGGACTCGTCGGCGAGATTCGGGACGGAAACGCGTACGTCAACGTTCACACGGAGGACCATCCCGAGGGCGAGATTCGCGGCCAGCTCGTGACGGTAGAGGACGCCGCCGAAGCGATCCTCGAGGGCGAGCCGGCTGTCGATATCCCGGAGGAGGGGGACCCTGATGACGAAGACCCCGACGAGGTCGATCCCGATGACGAGGAGCCGGACGACGATCTCGACGCCGAGGACGTGATCGAGTTCCTCGATTGCCACACGGTTCGGATCGTCGGAGACTTTCCGGAAGCCGTACTCTACCTCCTCGAGCTCATGGGGCCCGACGAGTACCCCGAACTCGAGCAGTGGACGATCGGCGCGATGGGCTCGTTCCCTGCCGGTCCGGTCGAGGGTGAGCGAACGATCGACGTTCGGGAGCCA
The DNA here is from genome assembly GCF_003841505.1 of Natrarchaeobius chitinivorans. Lineage (GTDB taxonomy): Archaea > Halobacteriota > Halobacteria > Halobacteriales > Natrialbaceae > Natrarchaeobius > Natrarchaeobius chitinivorans. Next base: position 6,016 of record NZ_REGA01000015.1, on the reverse strand, counting down.
GAGCCCGCCGAGGAGCAAGTCGAGGGCGAGTTCCGCCTGAATCTCGGCGACCGGGTCATCATCTCGGCGGTCGACGTCCTCGACGACGGGTTCGGTATGGGCGAGTCGATCTACGAGCGGCTCAACCCGAACCTGGACGAGTGTATCGAACAGCTGTTCGTCGACGCTGGCGTCGAACCCCCGGAGGAAGCTTTCGGGGAGGTACCGACCGCAGATCTCGACGACGAAATTGATGCCGAAGAACCGGTCGACGATGCCGAGGAAGACGACGACTCGGCGGACGAACCCGAGCAAGACCCGGACGAGAACGGCGAGGACGACGACGCACCCGACGAACCCGGGACTGACGACGATACCGACGAGTAAGTCCGTCTAGATCTCACTTCGGTCGGTATCGCTACCCCCGTTGCTACATAGGGGTTCGGAGTGTGAGTACCAGCGATGTCGACGGCAAAAGAGCAGCCTCAGGAACTGGTAAGAGGTGCGGGCAACAACCCACTGATCACAGCATCGACCGTCCTCGGACGGAAGTGGCACCCGACAATCGTCCGCCAACTACTGGAGGTCGGACCACAAGGGTTCAGCGACCTCAAGACCCAGATCGACGGCATCTCGGGGAAGGTGCTTTCCGAGTCGCTAACCGATCTCGAGGAACAGGGAATAGCCGAGCGACGCGTTCTCGAGACGAAGCCAGTACGAGTGGAATATTCACTCACGAGCACCGGCCGAGAGTTGCAGGGGGTTATCGAGGAGCTCGACCGATGGGGTCGTGTGTACCAGTCCTCAGAACCGTGAGCGACCCACTGTCGATACTGTGGGATTCGACCTGATCTCCCTCTCTGTCCCGTGTCTCGGCAGGAGAATCCCGCACGTGATTCGCCGGAGCAGCAGTCCTGCGCTGTTCAGGCGCACGCCCGAGTAGACGCCTTCATCTCCCCAGATTGGTAAGCCACCGCCGCCCAACCATCGTTCCAACCGAGTCGAGAGTCTCGCTCCTCGGGCTTACGGGGAGTCCAGAACCGTCAGCTCACCGTCCCCCGGTTCAGCGAGGAAGTAGACGTGGGTGAACGGAGACGTCGCATCCTCTGTGTTCCCATGCCAGTGTTCTTTACCGGGAGGGAAGACTATCAAATCACCTTCCGAGCCCTCCCGCTCTTCGTCGCGCGTTGCGACGATTCCGTCCCCCTCCGTAACGTAGAGGATCTGTACCCGGCGTGGGTGTATGTTCTGGCGTCTAAATCGGCGTGATTCGGCCATCGCTCGTCTTCCGCTTCGTACTGACGGTCGTGCTAACTCATCCTCTGCCCTCTGTATCTTGTAGACAGTTTCTGATAATTTGTGGATAGACCGGGCGAAACGTGCGAGATACTCAGCGGGAGTACAACACGAACTGCGGTCCGTGACCGCTCACTATACGTACAGATAGTCGATCGAGAACGCAGAGATTGTCATCCGTCCACCACTATCATCGTGTCGTGATAGTATTCTCGAGTCTCGCCACTGTATTATATGGAATGCTGGAGTGCGAACGTGTGGGTTGGCCCCAACTGCTGCTGTGTGCCACTCGGAGCGGTATGAGCCATGAGCAACGAAACACACCATACGACGCCAGAATCAGACGCCAAACTGCTGCGGGCAACGCGCCGAACCGCGCTTCGCGGGGCGGGCCTCGCCGGACTGCTCGCGATGGGCGTCGGCAGCGTTACTGCCAGCCAAACCCCCTCGGAGGCGAACACCCAGGGGGCTGAAAACGAGACGTCAGCAGATGACGAGACAGTCCCAGTGACGTGGGAAAACTTCCCACGGTCAGAGATACATCTAATAATGGAGAACATCGTCGAACAGGGCGGGTTCGGGGAGCTTCATCATTTCCGAACGGTAGTCGAACCTGACGTGCGGTTCTTAGCCCTACCCAATCGTGACACGTTCTATTCGAGTGGAGTCTTCGACCTGACCGAACCGGTCACCGTTACCAAACCGGACGTCGGTGACCGTCACCAGTCGATGGTCGTCCTCGACGAGGACGCGTATGTGAAAGAGACGCACCACGATCCCGGCGAGTACACGTTGACCCAGGACGAGATCGGGACGCGGTACACGTGGGTCATGATCCGCACGTTCGTCGACCCGACCGATCCGGACGACGTAGAGACCGTCCACGGATTACAGGACGAACTCGCAGTGAGCCAGGACTCGGCCGGCACGTTCGAGGTCCCCAACTGGGACCGCCAAGCACACGACGAACTCTTCGCCGCGCTCGTCACACTCATGAAAACGATGGACGACTTCGGCGGCGGGATTGGCGACGTCGACGAGGTCGACCCCGTGGAGTACTTGCTCGTTAGTGTGACACCGAGCGGAGTTCCGCAGCCGGACACGATCTATATGCCAGAGGTCCCCGACCAGAACGACGGCGACACGCCACACACACTCACCGTCGACGACGTCCCCGTCGACGGGTTCTGGTCGGTCACCGTCTACAACAGAGACGGATTTCTCGAGGCAAACGAGTACGACGCGTACTCGTTCAACAACGTGACTGCAGAGCCCGACGACGACGGCAGTATCACAATTCATTTCGGCGGTGACCCCGATCAACCGAACTACCTCTACACCCCAGAGGACTGGTTTTACTTGGTCCGGCTCTACGGGCCCCGCGAGGAGATTCTCGACGGGAGCTATCAGTTCCCCGAAGCCGAGCCGCTCGAGTGAGACACGTGTGCAGACCTCAATCTAACTTCGAAGGTTGTAACGGTCAATACCGATCGAACAGCCGATCTTGAACCTGAGCGAACGCACCTATCAGAACGACGAACGCGGCAACCGCGACGCCGGTTTGCATCCAGTGAACGGCTCCGAGGGGTGTCACCCCGAACAGGACGCCGATCGGGATATAGAGAATCGCCAGCTGGAACGCAAGCGTGACGACGACCACGAGCACAAGCTATGGGCCCGAAAAGAGACCCCCATCCGCTTCCAGGAGTCCATTGTTCGGGGTCAGTTCATGAAAGTGATTCGAGAGAAGAATGAGAAGACGGTCCGGTTATCGAAGCAAACGGAGAAGCGTGACGAAACCAACACCCGTTCGCTCGTTTGTGACTAGGGATGAGAGGGCGACCTCGCGACGATTGGTCCAAGTGATGCTGTCGAAACGGATCAATGGGATCCCTCGCCATCTGGACGGAGGTCTTCTTGAAAAATCGAGACCTGAACTGTTCTTCGCTAAATCGTATCCTCACCATCCTCTGTTTCCACTCCAGTTTTTCGAAGGTGCAGCGGTTAGTTTGGTCTGTTGGCCTTAGTCACACCCCCTAAGGGGGACCCGGACGCGTCGCGTCCGGTTTCTCACGCAAGCCTCACCGAGTCGATCGAGTCGAAGCGACGCGATTGCTCTGACGAGCTACGAAACCACGCAAAAATCACTCGATAAAAGACGAAATTAAAGGAAGAAATAGCGTTGCCACTCACTAAGCGGTGCTCAGCCGCCGAGCGCGTTTCGGCTTTTCATCCGTCGCGGGAGGTTCTCGCGTTCCTCGAGCAGCTTTCGCCGCGTCCTGTCGAGGGGACGATCCTCTCGAGATCGGCTGACGTTCACGCGAGCCTTCGACAGTTGGAAGACGTTCGTGAGATGGAACCGTTCGGTCGATCCGTCGGCATACTCGAATTTGATCCAGATACCGCTGATACCGAGTTCATCATCGTACTGTTGCTGGTAACTGGTGACCGCCTCGCGGGCGATCTCGAGGGCCTCATCTCGGTCGGCTGGTGTGTACCGGACCTGGAGGAGCTTTCGGCTTCGGCTGTCTGTCTCGCGAACGCCGACCTCATACGACCGCTTGAACCGATCGAACGGCCCGCTCTCGAATCCAGACGCGTCTTCGGCGACCTGCATGGTCGTCGCTCCGACCGCCCGTCGGAACTGCTCCTCGGCCGATATGACGCGCTTGAGCATCTCCTGGGCAGCGAGTCGCTCTCGACTTCGAGCTTGCCGTAGGTGTGCCGGACGAAGTCTTCGAGTCGGTCGACCACTCGCCGGATCGTCCGGTAGGAGTAGCCGGTCTTCTCGGCTGCGTCCTTCGGCGAGATCTCACCGCCATCCGTGAGCAACAGCTCGGTGACTTCCCGATCGCTTCCGTTCATATCGCCCCAGAGACGCATCACGGCGTTCTCCTGCTCGCTCTCGATCTCCGGAAGGGGACAGTCAACGAGCTTCAGGCTACGCCGCTTTCGACGCTCTGGATCGAAGTACGCGTCCTCGTGGTACTCGTCGCCGCCGGTCACGTCGAGACCGGCCCAGTCGAGAACGTTCATCAGCATCTCCTCAAGCTCGCGCCGACACTGCTCAATGTCGAGCGCATCCTCGCGGTCCCAGTAGATCGTTTCGTCCGTGATCGAGGTCTGGAACGACACCTCGAGTTTGGGATGCCACCCGAACTGATCGGGATTGTAGTTGTCGGGGTTCCGCATGTAGTAGTGCTTCACCTCCTTCCCGATCTTGTGACCCCGAATGAGCTTCGCCGCGCGCTCGGAATCGACCATCGTCGTCACCTGGTCGCCGGGACGTTCCCGATTGTCCTCGACGTGCTTGCGATAGCCCGATCGATCGGACTCGAGCAGCTGGTGAATGCGCGCGATCGGTCCGTCGGCCGCGTAGATCGGCCCGGACACGTCTCGCTTCGGGCGGACGTACACCGCGGTGTCGTTGACGGTACTCGACTCGTGCGGGTTCGAGAAATACCGACGCGGAACGTCGAACGCCGCGAACGCCTCGGCCGTGAGATCGACGTACTTCGCGAAGTCGATATTCGAGGCCTGAGCGCGGACGGTGAGATACGGCCGACCCAGATCCATGTAGCCGTTGACCTTGCTGATCTCGCCCGTCTCATCGTCGCGTTTCTTCATGTCCGGCCAGCGCGGATAGACGGTGAACGTGCCACCTTTCACCCGCTGGCTGGTGTCGGCGCTCTTCTCGTCGTACGTCTCGTCCATGCAGACGACGTAGACGCGATAGAGGTACGCCGTCTCGAGCGTGTACGACGGATCTGACCACGGGAGAATCGGCTGATCGTCGTAGTCCAGGACGGCCGCCCATTCCCGTCCGTCGAATTCGAACGTCGTCGACGGCTTTCCGTTATTGACCCAGTCGTGCTCCTTCCGGAAGGTGGTGAGCCCGTAGTACGGCTTCAGCCCGTACTCGTCGAAATTGAGGTAGGCGTCGAACTCGTGGCACTGGGTCTCGAGGAACTGCTGGGAGGCCACTTAGACCACCTCCCCCGTACACCGCCGACGCGTGGGATCGGCGACTGTCTCGAGCGACGTGCTGAGACTCGTCTCAGCAGAAGGTTCAACTCGCTCGAGGTAGCCGTCACGCACGCCCGATCACCCCCACTGAATGGCCGGTGATCGGTTTTGGAGATCGAAGCGGTGCGCCGCTGGGGGCCGTCGTAGCCTGGAAACTGTGACCGGCCCTCGCGGTTGCCTCTCGAGTCACGGCCGACACCTCCCATCCTCGAGCGCCGCGCAGCGCTTCTCAGGATAATCGATCTCGCAGCCGCAGAACTCACAGATCAGTGGCGCGCGATCGACGCCGTTCCAGCGTCGGATCACGCTAACCACCTCGGTTCCCTCAAATAACCGCCAGCAGGCGCTAGCCCGCGTCTGATTTTCTGATGAAGTCTATTCTCTGAGGGAGTAGTTCTCAGCCCAAAAGTGGCGAATGCAGCCGTTTCGAAGGTCCTACCTTGCGGTAGAGAACCCTCTCCATGGCTTTTAATTACAAGTGGACTCGCCGGGGGAGACATAATTCGGCGAACGCTGGTCTCCCAAGCGACGGATATTCGTCGATGCAGTACTGGTTTCGTTCGTAATTGGTCGGATCATGATTCTTTGATGAACTGGCGTCGAAGCTCCATTTTCTCGCGTTCAGTGCGCCGATCGTAGTGCTGTTCGAGGACGTCGCTCGAGACGTTCATGCGATCACCGACAATCTCCTCTGGCGTCCCGTCGCGGAGATGGT
>NZ_REGA01000014.1 GCF_003841505.1 Natrarchaeobius chitinivorans | reverse complement strand
GACAATCCCATCGAATGCAGACGCACCGCGAACACCCTGACGGGTGTCGGGGTGCGCTCGTTCTCCCAAACCTCATCACAATCCACGTCTAAGGTCTCTCTGAGCAGGTTGGCGAGTTGCATTGGACACTTCTCGCCACCACCTGCTCGTTCCTCAAACTCTCATCTAGACAGTGCCATCCATACCTGTCATCAGAAGTAAGACAATATAAATAGCTGCCGAAAGCGTGGTGGTATACGAATATTCCTATTCGTTGTGTGTAAAACGGTCCGTATCACTGACTCCTGTCCGATAGTATTAAAACTCGCTGTCGACCGACTTCCCGATCACAACTCTCGAGATTGCCGATCCACATCCGCACAGATATCGAGAATCCGTTCGACCGATCGCTCCGCGCCAGAGTACCGAATGGCCCCGCTTCTCGAGTCGTACTCGACCAGGCCGGAGTCTACCAGTAGCGGGATATCCGAGTGGATCATTCGCACTTTCAGCCGGTCGATTTTCTCGTCACGTTCTTCACCCGGAATCGCACGCTCGGTCGCGATCGTGTCTACGAGTGAGTCGAGATACGTTACGTCGTTTTGGCGCAACTCGTAGAGCATGTGACGGCGGCGTTTCTCGGCCAGCACCTGGAAAATCGTTCGTAACTGGTCCGGTCCGTGCGTTCCGTACTCACCGCTCCAGCGGGTTTTGCTATCGGCATGGAGATATCGTTTGTTGCAGTCGTTACCCTTTCCGGGGTCATCGTCACTCATACGACGGCCAACTATATGCTAGGTAATAATATTTGGGAATTGTTGACAAAACCCATTCGTTCTGATTCGACTCCCGGTTCGGCCAAAAAACGGGTTTTCGTTCCCTCTCGAATGACTTGTTACTCCCACCGTCGGTACGATCGAACCGTCTGCTGGCGAGGCCACTCGCGGCGTCGGCGCAGACAGTCACTCTCGAAATCGTTTCTCCCGATGAATTGGCAGACTCTGTGGCTGTTGTTTTCCGAAATCAGCCGACATACGTGAAATTGTATCTCCGGCGAGATGCTTACACCCCGTTTGAAGTGGACTATTAACGGCCAGGTATCGTGTCTTTAATCCTAGAAAAATTTTATGCGCTAAGTTATTGGACTTTGATCGGAGTATGACCGAAAAAAGTCCCCGCACGACCAACAGACGAACCATGTTGAAAGTAGTGTCCGCGTCGGTGGCGACCCTGGGATTCACCAGTGGCCTGGCGAACGCGAACGACGGCGACGACGCACGGATCGCCGACTACGAAGCAGCGGCTCGCATTCAGCGCGTAGTAGACGAAGAAGCCCACCAGCTACTCGAGGAACTCGAGGAGCAGGGGTACGTCGATTCGGAGTCGTTGCCGTCGTTTCAGCCGACCGAAGGGAACGTCTCCCGACATGGTCGGCCGGGCACGCAGGTCCAGCGTGCCGTGGTCGACGGCAAGAACGTGCCCCGAATTGCTCTGGTCACGGAGTCCGAAGAGTACACGGCGGAACTACACGTATACCCGGAGGAAGGGAGCACGCGCGCCCTGGTCGAACCGGCCGACGAAGACGACGGATCACTCGAGATGTTTACGGTGGATGGAGACGAGGTCACAGCGAGCAGCTGCTGGACGCTCGATGAGCCCTACTGTAATCTGGACGGGTGCCCCATTCCCGAAGTGGAGCTGTTCGAAATCGTCATGTGCATCGGAGGGAGCTGCACGCAGGGCTCGCGGATCGGCTGTGAAATACTAACGACGAACTGTCACGAAAGTCTCCCCTGCTGACGTATTCACCCACCACGAACGGTCGCTGACCTGCCGTGCCGACACGATGAGACGTCGTCTTTTCCCACCCTGGAGTACTGGTCTCGCATATTATAGTAGCCATTGCACGTCATTGCGTACATGACCGAATGGTGAAAACGCGGTTCGGAGTGCACGCGGTTTGAAGCGAGCAAAGCGAACGAGAACCGCGGAACGGCGAACGGGGAACGAAGTGGCCCGTGAGCGAGAGCCGCGGAACGGCGAGCGGCGACCAACGGGAGCCGTGAGCGCCCGCCGTGAACGAGAACCGGATACTGTGCGATCGGTGTTGATCGTTCCAGCGAGGACTATCTCTGTCGGCTCTCACCGACGAACGTAAGTGTTTGAGTCGGCTACCAGCAGGTCCCGATTTCGATGACTGATACCGAAGACGACCTGACCGGTCACCACCTTCGAGAGGCGCTTCGTCACATCGAACGTGCGCGAGACGGCGACCTGCGGAAGACGAACGACGCCGCCCTCGAGCAGGTCACCGACACCGTCGCCGCCGTCCTCCGCGAGTACGAACACGACGGATAACGCTGTGGATCGACCGCTCGGATCCAGCACACCTGGTCCGTTCCGTTCACCGACGGATTAAAGTCCAGTTGTACTAACGAAACCCCAATGGGCAGAACGGAGACGATCCACAGTCCGACGACGACCGCCGAAATAGCCGGCCGATCCCCGAGGCGAGAGCGATGAAGGGGTTCGTCCTCGGCGGCGTGAGTTCCGGCGTCGGAAAAACAGTCGCGACGCTCGCGATCACCCGAGCGCTTTCCGACGCCGGCTACGCGGTCCAGCCCGCGAAAGCGGGGCCGGACTTCATCGACCCGAGCCATCACGAAGCGGTGGCGGGTCGCCCCTCCCGGAACCTCGACCTGTGGCTCGAGGGCGAGGAGGGGCTCCGACGGAACTACTACCGCGGCGACGGCGACGTCTGCATCGTCGAGGGTGTCATGGGCCTGTACGACGGCGACGCCTCGAGCACGGCGATGGTCGCCGAAGCGCTCGGTCTTCCGGTCGTTCTGGTCGTCGATTCGAGCGCCGGCATGGAAAGCGTCGCGGCGACGGCGCTCGGCTTTCGAGAGTACGCCGCGTCTATCGGCCGCGAGATCGAGGTCGCGGGGATCGTCGCCCAACGCGCCCACGGCGGCCGCCACGAGGCGGGCATCCGCGACGCGCTTCCCGACGACCTCGAGTATTTCGGACGGGTTCCGCCAAACGACGACCTCGAGATTCCGGACCGCCACCTCGGACTCGAGATGGGGCACGAAGCGACGCTTCCGACGGCGGCGCTGCGGGACGCCGCCGCCTCGCTGTCGGCCGAGCGGCTGGCGTCGATCGCTCGTGAACCGCCGAAACCCGAGTCCGCGGCCGAGTCGGCGGATCGTCCGGACATCGACGCCCGGATCGCGGTCGCCAGCGACGCCGCGTTCTGCTTTCGGTATCCCGCGACGATCGAACGCTTCAGGGAACGCGCCGAGGTTCTGACGTTCTCGCCGGTCGCCGGCGATCCCGTCCCGAACTGCGACGGCGTCTACCTGCCCGGCGGCTATCCCGAACTTCACGCGGCTGCACTCGAGGACACGGGGACGCTCTCGGAACTCGGGCAACTGGCGAGCGAGGGGCTGGCCGTCTTCGGGGAGTGTGGTGGCCTGATGGCGATGAGCCAATCGTTGACGACCGCCGACGGCGATCGAAGCGAGATGGCGGGGATTCTCCCTGCCGACGTTACCGTACACGATCGGTACCAGGCGCTCGATCACGTCGAACTCGAGGCGAGTGCGGCGACGCTCACGGCGGCGGCCGGCGACCGACTTCGAGGTCACGAGTTTCACTACTCGAGTGCTGACGTCGACGCCGACGCCCGCTTTGCCTTCGAAACCGTCCGCGGGAGCGGGATCGACGGCGACCGCGACGGCCTGCTCGAGTACGATTCCCTCGGCACGTACGCCCACGTCCACCCCGAAAGCGGGGCGTTCGATCGATTCCTCGAGTCGATTTCGTCGTCGGGCTCGAACGACCGATAACGTGACCCCGCGGCCTCCCCCGGCCCGAGTTCCCTCCCGGACGGAAGCATTTTCCAGGACATGTATAAAACAGCCGCCGTTTCCCGCTTCGACGCCGCTATAGTAACAACTGAAACGATGTACACACCGATCGCCGTTTCGTCTGGCGATCGGGTGTGGGATGACGTTCAGTGGCTACTATAGTTGTGACGGATCAAGTTGGCGCTGTCTGGGGATTCACCAGAGCCCAACAGTGCACGTTCGCTCTGGAAAACGAGAAGCACTAATACGGTTGTCTGTACGTCATTGCCGGCGCACCCGCGACCCGGGCGGCGGCTGCGCCGGTACACAGTGACAGTAATCCGTATAACGCGGTGTCCTTGTCTCTTCGATTCCAGAACGAAAGCGAAAGTGCATCAGCAATCTCCGATCGAAGAAGATGAGGATAATTTATGGTCGAATCGTCTCGAGTACTGATCATGTCTTCGTTCAGGACCGTCCTCACACGGGCGACGTCGAATTGGCGACTCGTCGCCGTCGCGGCGCTCGTCACAGTACTCGAGGGGGGCTTCCGAATCACGCTCGTCGATTTTCTCGACCTCTATTTCGGCGATCTCTGGCTCGCCGCCGCGGTCCTCCTCTGGCCGCCGATCGTCGCCGTCTTCGGTCTCGCGGCCGTCTCTTCGACGGCTCGGACGGCGATTGCGGGGGAGGAGACTCGAGCCAAAGAGGACGTCGCCGGAAGCGGGTGGGACGGCAATCTCGCCGGACGACTGGCTGCGTTGGCCGCGATCGCGACCGTCGGCCACTGGGTCGCGCTCGCCCTCGGAAACGTCCTCTTTCTGGTGGTCGATACGCCGATCAGATTCGTCCTCTACTGGGCTGGCTACGGCGATCTGCTCACGTTCGCCGTCGTCACGTTCGGCCCGTTCGCCGGGATCGGAATCGGCGCGCTCGTCGTCTGGATTCTGCCCGGGATCGCAGTCGCCGAGATCGGACGCGGTGTGGGCGTCACCGACGCGTTCCGCACGGTGATCGCCGCACCGCGTTCTTCGCCGCGATCGCTCGCGACGGCGACGGCCTGGACGCTCGCGTTCGTCGGCGGTTCGGCCGGCGCGTTCGTCGCCACCGATCGCGTGGTGCGCTGGTTCGAGGACGCCACACTCACGGTCGGCCCGGTCGACGCCGCGATCGTTCCGATCGCTCTCGGTATCTCGATTCTCGTCGCGGCCGGCGCGGTGTGGCTCGCGGGAGCGCTCGGGCTCGCACTCGACCGTTTCGCCGACTCGAGGCCGCCGTCCCGATCGTCGGGACGGGACACCGCTCCTCGGTCGGTGCCGATTGCTCGTCTCGCGATCGCCGTCTTGCTCGTCACGTCGCTCGTGGTCGCCGCCGGAGCGATTCGGGCGAACGAGATCCGGCCCGTGGATACCGAGCCGGAGCCGCTTCCGAACGATCCAGACGAACTGTACGCGACAGCCCACGACAATACGGACCGCTCGAACCACGCGTTCCGCTGGCTCAACGCGTCCGCGCCGGACGAGGAAGTGGTCTACGAGTTCCGGATCGACAGGGAGAACCGCCACGTATCGACGTCGCTCGACGGGTACGACACGTACCACACGAATGCGGTGTTTCACGTCGGCCAACCTGCTCCGTTGCCCGGATACGCGATGATGACCGAGGAAGACCGCCTCCCGAAGCTCGGCGAACCCTCGCCGGACGCCGAAAACTGGACCGTCGTCGCCGAGGACGGCGACGAGATCACGCTCGAGCTCACCGATCCCGACGACGTGTACTTCGCACAGCACGAAGACGAGCTGGACGAACGGTTCGACGATCCCGTGATCCACGAGTCGTGGGCACGGGTTACTATCGATACCGAGCGAAAGACGCTCTCTCACGGAGAACTGCGAATGAACGTCTCCGATCGAGGATCGACGGACGAGGCGTACGACGCCCACCTCGCCTACGAGTACGAGATCGGGGCTGACGTCGAACGACCCGAGGAACTCGGGCCGCCGACGATCGGCGAACGTTTCTGGCAGCTGTTCGCGTACTGACCCGGAGAGGGTAGTGGACGCCGATCAGCCGTCGCGATGATCTGTGGTCCGGCCGTCGAATGGGGTCCCCCGATCGTCGACAGTCACTCGAGTCGCTCGACCGGATCGCCGTCGGAGATCGTTCCGCCCTCCAGAATCCGGGCTCTGAGCCCGCCCCGGTGAACGAGCGCTTCCCGGACGCCTTCGGTCTCGAGGTGACCCTCGAGGTACGAACACGGCTCACAGAGTTCGATCCCCTCACAGCGGACGTCGCCGATTCGAAAGCGAGCATCCGCGAGGTGGTTGAGAGCGATGCCGGTCGTCGTGACGTTTCGGCGGTGAACGCCGGGCTCGAGGTCGACGTCGTAGTCTCGCTCGACGGCCGTGAGTGCTTCCCGTTCGATCAGCGTGAGGTCGCTTCCCTCCCGACTGCCGAACGTTCCGCCGTCGTGGTAGTACCGGTCGCCCTCGAGTCCGCGACCCGCGACGGCCTCGACGCTGTCGGTGGCGTTCATCGGCGCTCCCTGCTCCGGGGCGACGTGAATCGCGTGTACCGTTCCCTGCATACGACGAGCGTCGAATCGGACGGAGATAACTCGTTCGTTCGAAATATGGCAACCCTTTTCCGCGCAGGTACAGAATCCGGGAGTATGTCGGACGAACCCGATTCCAACGGCGACGGAGACGACGGCGAGGAGAAATCCTTCCGCGAGCGAGTCGAAGAAATCCGAGAAAAGCGAGCCGAGGAAGGCGAAGGCGAGGGTGAGCCACCGGAGAGTCCGTTCGGCGGTGGCGGCGGCCCCGGCGGCCCGGGTGGCATGGGCGGCAACCCGTTCGCCCAGATGATGGGCGGCATGATGGGCGGCGGTCCCGGCGGTCCTGGCGGTGCCCCCGGCGGTCCGGGCGGACGCGGTGAGGACGTGGGCAACGAAGAACTCGTTCAGGAGGTTCGGCAACTGCGCGACGAAATGCGCGATCAGACTCGCGCACTCAAACGCATCGCCGACGCCCTCGAAGACGAGTAACGCCGCTTCGCCGTTCCTTCTATAGTAGCTACTGTAAATCATCTCACACTGATCGCCAGAGGTACTGCGATCGGCGTGTGAGTTGTCATAGTTGTTACTATAGTGTCTTCCCAAGCCGTTAGAGGTCTGCCGACCTGAACCGATAGTAGCCGACGACGAGCGCCGCGACCAGCCACAACGCGAGGACGAGAAGGCCGATTTCGGGGGTGGCGTACAACGGTGCCGGCTCCCCGGACGCGGCGTCGGCACCCGTGCTGGCACCTGCCTGGGTAGCCTCCGCCGTCTCGGCGAGATCCGGCAACAGAGCGACGACCGACGAAAAGTACGCCGAAGAGGGTGAAAGCTGTGTAATCGGGAACACCCAGTCGGGGATCGCAGTCGGCGTGGCAAAGCCCTCGACAACGTAGAGAATTACCATGGGAACGGCGTCCCAGAACAACTCGAAGACGACGAAGAACCCGAGTGCCAGCGTAGTCGCACGCGATGTCGATCCGGTCGTCGCCGAGATGCCGACCACGATCGCGGTGTAGACGGCCGAAAAGAGTAGTGTGACGGCAACGAACACCGCAACCGGAACGATCCGGAGTTCGCCGAGCATCGCAGCTCCGACCCCGAGACCGACGAGGAGTCCGACCACGAGACCGAACGCAAGAACACACGTACGACCGACGACTTTCCCGACGAAAACGCTCCCCCGCGTGGTCGGCATGGAGAGCAGCAGTTTGATGCTCCCGAGTTCGCGTTCGCCGGCGATCGACCTGTAGCCGACGACGATCGCTGCCAGCGGAACGAACAGTCCGGTGAGACCGATCGTGAAGAAGATCAATCCGGCGAACGTCGCACCGCCCGGACTACCAAGCAGTTCGGGTGCCTCGACGTACGCGTACGTCGACCCGATCGAGAGAACGACGAAGACGGCCACGAGCGCCCACAGTGCCCGTGATTGAACCGCGTCTCGGAAATCCTTCTTGGCGACGGCAACCCAGCTTCCGGCTCCGAGTTCAGAGCCGCTCATGCGTCGACCTCCTGTCGCTCGTTCGTGTACCGAACGAAAAGGTCCTCGAGCGAGGACTCGACCACAGAGAAGTCCTGGACGGCCGTTACGTCGGTATCGATCGCGTGCAGTACGGCGAACTTCGATACGTCGTCGGCTGTCACCCGCAGGCGGCCGTCCTCGATCGACGCACTTCCGACGCCGTCGAGAGCGGCAACGTCCGCGACGATTTCGTCGTCGAGAGTCGAGACGTAGACGTACAGCGTCTCCCCGGTTTCGGATGCGTCACGGAGTCCATCGATCGTATCGACCGCGACGAGTCGGCCCCGGTCGATTATCGCGACGCGATCACAGACCGCTTCGACCTGTTCCATGACGTGGCTCGAGAAGAACACGGTCGTCCCGCGGGCGTTCTCCTCGCGGAGTATCTCGCGCATCTCGCGGGCCCCGTTCGGATCCAGCCCTGTCGACGGTTCGTCGAGAACGAGCAGGTCGGGATCGCCGATCAACGCCATTGCGAGCACGAGTCGCTGGCGCATTCCCTTCGAGTAGCCGCCCGCCTTGCGGTCGGCGGCGTCGGCGATCCGGACTCGTTCGAGTACTCCCTCGATGTCGGCCTCGACCCCTTTTATTTCGCGGGCGAACTCGAGGTGGTGGCGGCCGGTGAGCCGATCGTAGACGTGGTAACCGTCCGGGAGTACGCCCGTCCGGCGTCGAACGGCCCGTCCGTCGGTCTGTGCGTCGTGGCCGAGGACGGTCGCGGTCCCCGCCGTCGGACGAACGAAATCCAGCAGAATGTCGATCGTCGTCGACTTCCCGGCCCCGTTCGGGCCCAGAAACCCGAATATCTCGCCGTCGTCGACCGTGAGGTCCAGGCTATCGACGGCGAGGACGTCTCCGAACCGTTTCGTTACCCCCTCGAGTTCAATCGCGGCCATCCGTCCCCCTCGATCCGTTTGAGCCGCCGTCAGGCTCCGATATGAGGTGGTGCGTACGCGGGACCATGCGATACTCGGCACTCACCACGTTCGGAAACTTATATCCCGCCGCCGGTCACCACGTACGGAAACGTATACCCCGACGCCGGTCACTCGAGTGTCGCCGGCGTGGAAATCGACCGAACCGCTTTTGCGACGGCGGTGGATACCCAAGACCGATGGACGTACTGATCGTCGGCGCGGGCTCGATGGGGAGGTGGTTCGGTCGGGCGATCGATGCCGACGTCTCCTTCGCCGACGTCGACGCCGAAACGGCGGCTGCAGCGGCGGACGTGGTTGGCGGGGACGTCGTCGACCTCGGCGGCGAAACGACCTTCGACGTCGTCTGTCTCGCGGTGCCGATGACACACGTCGTCGAGGCGATAGAAGAACACGCTGACCGGGCCGAACGGGCGGTCGTGGACGTCTCGGGCGTGATGGGACCGCCGGTTCGGGCGATGGAGACGCACGCGCCGAACGGAGAACGCGTCAGCTTGCACCCGCTTTTCGCACCCGAGCGAGCCCCTGGCTCGATCGCCGTCGTCCGAGATCGACCGGGACCCACGACCGACGAACTTCTCGAGACGATCGGTGAACGCGGGAACGAGTTCCTCGAGACGACTGCGGACGAACACGACGAAGCGATGGAGACGGTTCAGGCGTCGGCCCACGCCGCGATACTCTCGTTCGCGCTCGCGTCGAAGTCGGTTCCGGACGGGTTCGAGACGCCGGTGTACGACCGCTTGCGAGCGGTCGCCGAACAGGTCACCGACGGAACGCCACAGGTGTACGCCGACATTCAGGAGACGTTCGACGGTGCGGACGCGGTCGCGGTCGCGGCCAGCGATATCGCCGCCGCCGATTCCGAGGAGCTCGAGGCGCTGTATCGGGAAGCGGCACATCGCTTGCACGGTAGTGAACGAACGGACGACGTTCCCGCCGGGACGGACACCGACACCGACTCCGGTGAAACCCGATGAGCGACCAGCGCGAATCGGTCCGATCGAACGCGAAGTACCTCCGGAACGTTCGGCCGATCGATCCCGACGAGATCTGCGACTACGTCGCTGGCTCGCCCCATCCGGCGGTCGTCCGTCAGATCCTCCGGGAGGAAGCCGTCGACCTCGGTCTGATCGAGCGCGAGGACGGTACGTTCGTCCCCGTCGACGACGAACCGGTTCGGCCGTGCAGTGATCCGATCCGGCGGTTCCCGGAGCGGTTCGAGCATCGCCTCGAGGATCTGCTGGCCGACCGATACGGACCACGCTGGCACGACGGGGCGAGCGGCGACCTCCTCCGGTCGACGATCCGCCGGTTCAAGTCCGCCTACCTCGAGCGAGCCGCGGTCGAGTACGACGAGGACGTCGCGGCCGGGTACGCGATCTATCACCTTCCGGGGTACTACGCCGCGGTTCAGTACGCACTCGACGACCTGGCCGACCGCGGTCTGCTCGGGCGGAAGCTTCGCGTTCTGGACGTCGGTGCCGGCGTCGGCGGCCCCGCGATCGGGCTCTGTGAGTACTTACCCGAGGACGCACTGCTCGAGTACCACGCGATCGAACCGAGCGCCGCGGCGGAGATCCTGTCTGATCTGCTCTCGGAGACCGGCCGGAACGTCCACACCACGATCCACCGGACGACCGCCGAGGCGTTCGATCCGAGTGCGGTCGACGAAACCGGAGGTTTCGATCCGACGGACCCGGACGACGGCTTCGATCTCGTTCTCGCCTGTAACGTCCTGAGTGAACTCGAAGATCCCGTTTCGGTCTGTCGGTCGTACCTCGAGACGCTCACACCGGACGGGACGTTGCTGGCGATGGCACCGGCGGACAAACACACCAGTATCCAGCTGCGGGAGGTAGAGCGGGAACTCGAGGACGAACGCCTGCGGGCCCGACCAGCCACGAACGGCGAGAAGGGGGGCGAAACCGAGAGCGGGGACGACGGCGGTGACGCGCCCGCCGAAGCCAGCAGAGTGACGGTGTACGGCCCCACTGTTCGGCTCTGGGACGGCGAACGGCCGTCCGATCGCGGCTGGTCGTTCGACGTCGGCCCGGATCTCGAGGTGCCGGCGTTTCAGCGCAGCCTCGAGGAGGCGACGCCGGCCGACGACCCGGATCATACGCAAGGGGAGTTCGTCAACGTCGACGTCCAGTACTCCTACTCGCTGTTGCGACTGGACGGGACGCGCCGGATCGACCTCTCGCTCCAGACGACCGACTGGGCGAAGATGGCCGACATGGACCGCCACGTCACGAACCGTATCGACCTCGTCGCGGCGAAACTCAGCCACTCCCTGAGCGACGGCGACGAGGAGACGGACGGGAGAAATCCACTGTTCAAAATCAGCGACGGGAGCGAGTCGGTCGATCACTACGCCGTCCTCACGTCGGAGACGGCGCTGAATCGGCCGCTGATCGAGGCCGACTACGGCGAGATCTGTTCGTTCGAAGGCATCCTCGCGCTCTGGAACGACGACGAGGGGGCGTACAATCTGGTCGTCGACGAGGAGACGGTCGTCGACCGGATCGCCTGACCACAAGCGGTGGGCTTTTCGCGTTCCGCTTTCGACGGAAGAGGTATGGGCGACGCTCTCGAGGTTCTCCTGACGAACGACGACGGCATCGACGCCACGGGGATCCGCGCCGTACACGACGCGCTCACCGATATCGCCGACGTGACGGTCGTCGCACCCAGCGACGACCGAAGCGCCTGCGGTCGGTCCATCTCCCACGAGGTCGACGTGTTCGAACACGAACTCGGATACGCGGTCGCCGGCACTCCGGCCGACTGCGTCGTCGCCGGCCTCACCGAACTGGCGGCCGATCCGGATCTCGTCGTCGCGGGGTGTAACCGGGGTGCAAACCTCGGCGAGTACGTTCTCGGTCGGTCAGGAACGATCGGTGCGGCGGTCGAAGCTGCCTTCTTCGAGGTTCCCGCGATCGCGACCTCGATGTACGTCCCCATCGACGAGACGCCGCTGTGCGAAACCGAACTGACGACCGACGATTACAGCAACGCGACTCGAGTGACGACGTTTCTCGTCGAGAACGCGCTCGAGGCGGACGTCTTCGACCACGCTGGCTATCTGAACGTCAACGTCCCGATCGCTGACGGCTCCGCCGCGCCGGTCCAGATCACGCGTCCGTCGAAGCGCTACGCGATGGACGCCGAACGCATCGGCGAGTCGATACACCTCAACGACCGAATCTGGGAGACGATGGACCCGGCGATTATCCCCGATCCGGAGGGGACGGACCGCCGGGCGGTCGCCGAGGGGCGAATCAGTATTTCGCCGTTGACAGCGCCTCACTCGACGCTCGAGCACGAATCGCTCGAGCGCCTCGTAACGGCGTACGCCGAATCGAATGCGGTCGACGTCGTCGAGGCCGAGTGATGCGGATTACTGTCCCTGTGTACCGGCGCACCCGCGATCCAGGCGGCGGGTGCGCCGGCAAGGACGGACAGTAAACCGTATGAGACAGTCTGTTCTGACTGGTTGCAACACGTCCGGCCGAACGGAACAGTGTCGGCTGAACGGACCAGCAAGTGACACTTCTATCATGTTTCTATCTCAACCCGGGTTGATTTGTACTTCCCCGTCGAACGGTCACGTATGGTGACGGTCGAGATCGAATACTGCGTCCCGTGTGGGTTCCTCCCCCGGGCAGAAGACGTCCAGCACGCGCTCTTGACGACGTTCGGCGAGGAACTCGATTCAGTCGCGCTCTCGACGGGAACCGACGGCGTGTTCGTCGTCCGCGTCGGGGGCGATTCGGTCTTCAGGAAGGGCGAAGACGAGTTCGACGTCGACGAAATCGTCAGACGGGTTCGGTCCCGTCTGTAATCTCGGATCACGAACACCGTGAACGTATTGCACAGATGATGGATAATTCACTTGCGGGTCGCAAGGCGTCCACCCTTCGCCGGCGACAGCGACAGCGAAGTCGTGATCGGATCTCCGGCGGCACAAATATTACTGTTAGCACAGAAGATGGAGATACCCGCATCCCTGCAGGAACCGTTTCAATGAAGTGATCAATACATGGTATTCAGCACACTCTGGACTCGTCTGTCGTCTCTTTGGTCGGGGACATCGACCGAGGAGACGTCATCGGACGAGTCCACCACGGAGCCCACGGTGGAATCGGCGGCAACCGAACACGACGACGAAACGCTCAGTTACGCCGAAGAGATCGAGTACGGTGTCGACGAACACGAGTTGCCCGACGAGGATAAGATACTCAGACTGCTCGTCAAGCGAGGGGGCCGCGTCGACGAATCGACTATTCGCGAGGAAACCGACTGGGCGGCGGACCGCCTCGAGACGGTCATCTCCGGCATGGAAGACGACGATCAGATCAGCGCGATCACCGTCGGTCGAAAGCGAGTGATCTGCCGGCGGGGATTCGAACCCAAGGGGTATCGATCGCATCTCAACGAGTGATGGGAGTCCCCTACCGAGTGACGAACGTTCAGCATCGATGACCGGACGGGGGAAACGAACCAGGGCGATTCTCGATATCGGCATATTCCGGCCAAACCCCTTACCGTTATCCGACCCTTGAAGGAAATATGCTAGAACTCGCACTGCTGTTTTTCGTGATCGCGATCGTCGCGGGCGCAATGGGCGCAACTGGAATCGCCGGTTTGACGATGTCGATCGCCAAATGGCTCGTGTTGCTGTTTCTCGTGTTGGCCATCGTGTCGTTGGTGTTGTGAGGACGGCCTCGACGAGACGGTCAGACGAGCTGTTGTACAGCCATCCCGTGTGAGCGTGACCGTCTGCGCGCTCTCGGTACACCGGTACAGCAGACCGTGTCGTACGGACTGCTGTCAGTTATTTCCGAAGGCCGAACGACGACCCGCGGTCTCCGGTACACAGTGACAGCAATCCGTATCAGTCGTCACGTTCCTGCTCGAGGCGTCGGTAGCCGTCGACGAGCTGGTCGGGAAGTGCGTGTGCGTTCGCGTACAGCAATTCGACGACTGCAGCGACTTCGCCGAACCGCGTCCCTCGCTGGGCACAGAACGGGTCCGTCGTCCAGTCGACGAATCCGAGTTCTGCAAGCATCGGCAGGTGACGGTGCGTGAGGTGGAGACGAAGTTCCTCACACTCCGCCGACTCCGATGGGTCGACTGCCGCGTCCGGAAGGGGGACACGTCGACCGTCAGGCGAATCCATCAGCGTCACCAGCAACTGTCGTCTCGGCTCGGCCGATAACGCCTCGAACACCTCGTCCCACCGGTCGATCGCTGGTTTCGTATCTTGCAGTCGTTCGACGGTCATACTACGGTAACTGGGGTGCACACCAATAGTAATTACGGTGTATAACATTCGAAGACTTACGGTCGTAATCGAAGAATTATCTGCGGAGGATCGGGTAGGCGATCAGCCCCGTGACGAGAATCAACGCTCCCGAGACGAAGATGAGAAAACGGTACCCCTCGGTCGCCGACGGAAACGCCGTTTCGGCGAGATACGTAAACGTGATCGGGCCGAGCGTCTGTCCCAGTCGAAGCATGCTGGTTCGCATCCCCATCATTCCCGCCCGTAGTCGATTGGAGACGAACGTCACGATAGTCGTATCGACCGAGGGCATGGCGATTCCCAACCCGACGCCGAACACGAGTAACGAAGCGCCGATGAGCAGGGGCGACGGTGCGATCCAGACGCCGAGCAGACTCGTTCCGTAGGCGACGAAGCCGAGCGCGATCAGTTCGGGCGACGTTCGCCACTGTGAGATGCGCCCGTACTGGGATGAAACGGTCGCACTGGCGACCGAGACCATCGCCAACGTCAGCCCAATCTCGCCGGACGACAGCGCGAACTCGTCGCTGAGCAACAACGGCAACGCCGTCTGAATCGCACCGAAGAACACGAAAAAGATCGCGAAGATCGCGACGAAAATCGCGAGCGCCTGCGGGTGAACGGAGACGTCCCGAAGCCGTCGAAGGTACGTCTTCACGTCGCTCGATTGCTTCCCCTCCGGTTCCGGAAGCGTAAGCAACGCGAACACACCGATGAGTATCCCGACTCCGAAAAAGAGAAACGGTGCGTTCCACCGAATTCCGGCCAGCCCACCCCCGATGAGCGGATACGCCGCAGCCCCCGTTCCGATCATACTCGAGTTGAGTCCCATGACGGCGTTCTGTCGACCCCCCTCGTAGAAATCGCCGATCAGCGTCACCGCGAGCGTAACGAGGGCGCTCGCTCCGATTCCCTGCAGGAACCGAAGCGCCAGCAGTTCGGTGAAACTGGTCGCGAACGCGATTCCCGCGCCACCGATTCCAAACGTGAACAAAAGCGGAATAATGACACGGCGGCGGCCGATCCGGTCGGCGACCAGTCCGATAAACGGCGTCAGAAAGATGCCCGGAAGCGTGTACGCGGTTATGACGAGACCGATCTGTGCGTCCGTCACGCCGAACACCGGGCGCAACTCCGGGAGAACGGGGCTGATAAGCGGCACTCCCATCACGCCCATCAGCGAACTCGTGAGAATTACGTACAGGGCACTCGAGTCCCACGGAATTGCCGATGACTCACGATTACCGGTCGATTCTGCACTCATATCGGTTCGAGAAGTGTAGAAAACGAGGTGCCTGTCGTACGTCAAATTACCGATCCGTCTATATTTCGGATAAGTTTCCAACCTGTTTTTCGATAATGCTACGGACGGACACTGGAGTGAGAACTATGTAAGAACTGCACCGATCGACACACCCCTAGACGATCATCATGGCGATCAGGTGCTGGACGACGTGCAGTGGCTACGACAGTGGCGGGCCGACTCGAGAGAGCGAGACGGTTTGCTGTCCCGACGACCCGACGACCCGACGTCCCGACGTCCCGACGCGAACCGTTGCTGCTTACCCGGGACAGCGATTCCGATCAGAATCCCTTTCCGAGCATCTCGCGGGCGATGATGTTCTTTTGAATCTCGGTCGTTCCCTCGTAGATCTGGGTGATCTTGGCGTCGCGGTAGAACCGTTCGACGGGGAAGTCGTTGACGTAGCCGGCACCGCCGTGGATCTGGACGGCTTCGTCCGCGACCTCGACGGCGATTCGGGAGGCGTACTCTTTGGCCATCGACGCGAGTTTCGTGATGTCCTCGCCCTGGTCGACGTTCCAGGCGGCTTTGTACGTCAGGTTGCGGGCCGCTTCGGTGTTCGTCGCCATCTCCGCGAGTTTGTGCTGGATCGCCTGAAACTCCGAGATCGACTGCCCGAACTGCTCGCGATCCTGGGCGTACTCGAGGGCGGCGCGCGTCGCTCCTTTCGCGATGCCGACGCCCTGTGCGGCGACGGCGGTCCGCGTCTCGTCGAAAAACTGCATCTGTTGCATGAAGGCGGCGTCTCGGGTTCCGATCAGGTTCTCCTCGGGAACGCGGACGTCGTCGAAGACGAGTTCGGCGGTATCCGAGGCGCGAATGCCCAGTTTCCCGGTGATCTTCTCGGCGGAGAAACCGTCGCGGTCGGATTCGACGACGATCTGGCTGAAGCCGTTGTACCGTCCCTCGGCGTCGGGATTCGTCTCACAGAGGACGACAAAGAAGTCACCGACCGTCCCGTTGGTGATCCACATCTTGGTTCCGTTGATCACCCACTCGTCGCCGTCTTTCTCGGCACGCGTCGAAACCGAGGAGACGTCAGATCCCGTATCCGGTTCGGAGATCGCAGCGCCGGAGATTTTCTCCCCGAGTGCGACGGGTTCCAGGTATCGTTCTTTCTGATCTTCGGTGCCGAAGTTCATGATCGACTCGCACCCGAACGACGTCGAGACGATCGAGAGCCCGATACCGGCGTCGTACGCGAACAGTTCCTCGGTGATGATCGCGGTGTCGAGAATCGAGTAGCCGGCACCGCCGTACTCCATCGGAATGTACGCGCCGGTCATCCCCATCTCGGCGGCCTCCTCGACCACGTCGTGGGGGTACGTCTCCTCGGCGTCGTACTCCTCGGCGACGGGAACGATCTCGTTCTCGGCGAATCGTTGAACTTCCTCGCGGATTTGCTGTTGTTCGTCGGTGAGGCCGAATTCCATAGTGGACCTTCTCGACCGGCCGATAAAGACCTTTGTAACCAGATATGAACTTAATTGTAGTTTTTCCAATCAAACAGGGAAACGTTCAAACGGGAGCGCATTGCATATTCGAGCATGGAAGTGGAAGATATCAACACCATCGCAGTTCTCGGAGCAGGGAGCATGGGCCACGGAATCGCGGAGGTCGCCGCGATCGCCGGCTACGACGTGAACATGCGCGACATCAACGAAGAGTTCGTCCAGAGCGGGTACGACGACATCGAGTGGTCGCTCGACAAACTCGCCGAAAAGGACCAGCTCTCTCGAGATGAAGCCGACGCCGCCCTCGAGCGGGTGACGCCGCTGGTCGACATGGAGGAGGCCGTCTCGGATGCGGAGTTCGTCATCGAGGCCGTCCCCGAACAGATGGAGATCAAAGAGGACGTCTACGAAGAACTCGAGTCGGCCGCGCCGGATCACGCGATATTCGCGACCAACACCTCGAGTCTCTCGATTACGGAACTCGCGTCGTTTACGGAGCGACCGGAACGGTTCTGCGGGATGCACTTTTTCAACCCGCCGATTCGAATGCAACTCGTCGAAGTCATCTCCGGCGCTGAAACGGACGAAAAGACCCTCGAGGTGACCGAGGAACTCGCAGAGGCGTTCGACAAGACGCCCGTGCGCGTCCACAAGGACTCCCCCGGCTTCATCGTCAACCGGATTCTCGTTCCGCTAATGAACGAGGCCTGCTGGCTCGTCACCGAAGACGAGGCCACGATCGCTGAGGTCGACTCGACGACGAAGTACGGCATGGGGCTTCCGATGGGGAGTTTCGAACTGGGCGATCAGGTCGGCAACGACGTCAGCTACCACGTTCTCGACTACATGCACGACGTACTCGGCGAGGCCTACGAGCCAGCGCCGTTGCTCGAGGAGAAAGTCGAAAACGAGGAGTTCGGCCGGAAAAGCGGGAAAGGATTCTACGATTACGAGGACGGTGACGGCGTCCAGATCCCGTCTGACGAGCAGTCGGAACTCGTCGAACGGCGGCTGCTCGCGACGATGGCCAACGAGGCCGCAAAGCTGATCGGCGGCGACGTCGCTCCGCCCGAATCGATCGACGAGGCGACCCAACTCGGTGCCGGCTTCCCCGACGGTCCGGTCAAGCTCGTCGACGAGTACGGTCTCGAGGAACTCCACGGAGTCCTCGAGGAGGCATACGAGGAGACGGGACACGACCGCTACAGGCCGGCCGAGTACCTCGTCGAACGCGCCGACGCCGGCGGCTTTTACGACCTCGAGGACGACGCGGACGGCGTCGAGTTCGAATCCATCCGCGTCGAGTATCCGGGCGATATGGTCGGTCACGTCGTTCTCGACCGTCCACACCGCATGAACACGATCAGCGACGAGTTGCTCGAGGAGCTCTCGACGGCCATCGAGATGCTCGAAGACGACGAGTCGGTTCGGGCCGTCCTGATCACCGGCGAAGGCGGGAAGGCGTTCTCCGCGGGGGCGGACGTCCAGAGCATGGCTGGCGCTGGCGCGGATCCGATCGAGGGACAGGAACTCTCCCGGACTGGCCAGTCGACGTTCGGCGAACTCGAGTCGTGTGACATGCCCGTCGTCGCCGGAATAGACGGCTACTGTCTCGGTGGTGGGATGGAACTCGCGACCTGTGCCGACATCCGGATCGCGAGCGAGCGCTCCGAGTTCGGCCAACCCGAACTCGACCTCGGACTCATTCCCGGCTGGGGCGGGACCCAGCGGCTCAAGCACATCGTCGGCGAGGGTCGCGCGAAAGAGATCATCTTTACCGCGGATCGGTACGACGCCGAGACGATGGAACGGTACGGCTTCGTCAACGACGTCGTCGGCAACGACGAACTCGACGAGCGCGCGCTCGATCTCGCGACGGACCTCGCCGGCGGCCCGCCGATCGCCCAGAAGTTCACGAAGCGTGCGATGGCTGCCGGCCGAGACGACACGGACGCTGGACTCGAGTACGAGGCGTCGGCGTTCGGCCACCTGATGGCGACCGACGACCTGATGGAAGGGATCACGGCGTTTATGGGGGACGGTGATCCGGAGTTCGAAGGCAAGTAACGACGCTCGCCGACCGATCATCGGCATCCAGCGTGTACTAACCGAAATTCCGGTTAATTGAACCATGAGAACGGAAAGAAGGTTGATAGCTGGTCGCGAGATTTATCACCCAGAGGTACCATTGGTGACCTGTGGCTGTAATCGATGAAGAGAACGGAGGGGGTACTCGGTGAGTGACGGACCCGAGGTGCTCGTCGTCGACGACGAGGCCCGTCTCGCAGACCTGTTTGCCACGTGGCTCGAGAGCGAATGGTCCGTCGGTACGGCTTACGACGGCGAAAAAGCGCTCGAGAAGATGGCGGAGTCGGTCGAAGTCGTCCTCCTGGATCGTCGAATGCCGGGACTGTCAGGAGACGACGTCCTCGAAGTGATCCGCGACGACGGCTACGACTGTCGGGTCGTCATGGTGACTGCGGTCGACCCGGACTTCGACATCATCGAGATGGGATTCGACGATTATCTCGTCAAACCGGTCTCGAAGGACGAACTCCTGGACATCGTCGACGAGGTCTCGAACCGGTCCGAGTACGAGTCGGACATCCTCGAATACTACGCGCTCGTCTCGAAGAAAGCGCTACTGGAGTCCGAAAAGGCCGATCGAACGCTCGCGACCAACGAGGAGTACCAGCACCTGTGCGAGCGCATCGAGGAACTCGAACAGCGCGTCGACGAGGGAGTCTCGGGTCTGACGAGTCACGACGACTTCGTCGGTGCGTTCCAGGACATTCAGCCCGAAAACTGATCGGCGAACCCGAACTCGAAGCGTGCGCCCCCGTTCTCGCTCTCCGTCGCGGTGACCGACCACCCGTGTCCGGTAGCGACTTCTCTGACGATCCAGAGTCCGATGCCGAGCCCGTCCGACGAAGACGACACGGCGGGGTCGAAAAGATCTTCGCGAACGTCCCGGGGAATGCCCCGTCCGTCGTCTTCGACGAAAAATCCCGATTCGTCGCCATCGAGCGGGCCGATTCGGACCGAGATTGCCTCTCCCGATCCGTCAACCCCGTGTTCGATGGCGTTACGAAACAGGTTCTCGAGCAGTCGAAGGAGCCGTTCTCGGTCCGCTTCGATGGTCATCGATCCGGGAACCGAAAGCGTCCCGTCCCCCGTCGAGACGTGACCCCAGGCACTCTCGGCGACCGACTCGACGTCGACGGATTCCGTTTCGGCCGCCCACTCCCCGCCGCGTGCGATCGCGAGGACGTCCTCTATTATCGACTCCATCCGGTCGAGGCCGCCCCGGACGTTTTCGACGTGCTCGAGCGATCCCGTCTCCTCGATCACGTCCAGATATCCTTGCGAGACGCTGAGCGGGTTCCGAAGGTCGTGACTGACGATTCGCGCGAAGGCGTCGAGGCGTTCGTTTCGCTGCTGGAGTTTTCGTTCGCGTCGTTTTCGCTCCGTGATATCACGAACGACGCCGACAGACCCGAGAAACGTCCCGTTGCGGACGAGCACGGATACCTGCACCTCACAGGGGATCGTCTTGCCCGCTTTCGTCTCGAAGCTCAGTTCGATCGTATCCGTCGTCCGTCCGCCCTCCGCACGGAGTAACGACTCGATCGTCGTTTCACCGGCTTCGACGCCCGGCCCCTCGACCAGTATCGACGCGTGTTCGCCGAGTAACCCTTCCCGACTGTATCCGGTCATCTCGACGAGCGCGTCGTTGACCGTCATGAAGTGGCCCTGATCGTCCAGAACGTACATGCCGTCGCCCGCCGTTTCGACGAGCCGCTCGTACCGCTGGAGCGCCCGCTCGCACTGTTCGAGGCGGCCGTGGACGGCGATCGTCTCGAGAACGTACGACGCGGCGTCGGCAACCGACTGGATCGCGTCCCGTCCGGGCGACGAGAACGGCTCGAGTCCGTACACGACGAGGACGCCGTACAGTTCCTCGGGGGTCCCGAGCGGGACGGCAGCGACTGCGTCGACACCCCGCCCCAACGCGAGTTCGCCGAACGGGACGTCCTCGGGGTCGCTCTCGAGTGGCTGGTGGACCTGCAGGTCACGGCTTCGGATCAGTCGATCGAGCATCGGGTGTTTGCCGGTCCCGATCGCGAACGTTCGCCGGAGCGGCCACTCGGATCCCGTCGAGGGCGTGAGCCAGGGAACGATCTCTCGCTCTCTGCGGTCGTACTCGCCGACCCAGACGAACAGGAACCGATCGCTCGACGTGATCGATTCACGCAGGATCCGTTCGACCGTAAGCGGCGAACGAACGTCGACCAGTCGTCGTCTCGACTCGTCGACGATCCGGTCGAGGTCGGTACCGTCTCGGGCCGACCGGCCGTCGTCGGTCGTTCCGTCCGCGTCGATCTGGGCGGTCACGACGTCAGCCAACCTCGCCGACGGATCCGCGTCCTCCGCCCGGGCGAAGACTTCGCTCAGCACGGCGACGGAGTCGTTTCGTGGCCCGCTTTCTGCACTCCAGTGGACGAACGTTGGAACGCCGGGCGCTTCGGAGTCGACGGCGTCGACCACGTCCGGGACGTTCTCGACGGTGCTCGCATCGACGAGGACGGCGTCGATCGCATCCGCGTTCTCGAGGTGGGAGACGGCTTCCGAGGGGTGTTGGGCGATGACGACGTCGACGGGTGCGTCGGTAAGCGAGAGCGTGACGGACGCACGCGTCGCCCGATCGGTGCTCACACAGAGGACGCGCGGTCGGGTCATAGGGACTGGGTTCTCTTTGGTCGGCTGGTTTCGGTCCCCGTTTTCACAGCGGACCGAGACCGCCCCTGTCAGCGGCGTATCGGATACCGTATTCTCCGCGGCGTCTACCGCCGGATCATCCACGCTTTCTGACAGGCATCAGTTGAGGATTCACTTCTGTACGGATTGTTCTTTCGGCACCGCTCGAAACGCACACACCCGTTTCGCGGCAAGAAACGGCTATCGTCGTCGCCGAACCGATTCTCCCCGCTCGCACTCGAGTACTCTACAAGCGGTATCGGAGAATTCCTCGGGGCTTGACCTCGAGGCGATTCACGAGGGGCTTTGCCTGTATATCAAGTTTCGCTGAATCTCGTTTGCGCCCTCGTAGATGACCGGGATTCGGGCGTCTCGATAGACGCGGGCGATCCGTCGCTCGTCGAGCACCGATCGTCCACCGTGGAGTTGCATCCCGCGCTCGGAGACGTCGACAGCCGCCTCCGTCGCGTTCGTCTTCGCCAGCGCCGCCCAGTAGCCGGCGCGTTCGCCGTCTGCGACCTTCTCACACGCTCGCCAGGAGAGTGCGCGCGCCCGCTCGAAGTCGATCAACATGTCGGCGAGGTCGTGTTGGACCGACTGAAACTCGCTTATCGTTCGGCCGAACTCCTCGCGGTCGTGGGTGAACTCCCAGGCTTCCTCGATGGCGGCCGCGGCGAGTCCGAGGCCGTGGCCGGAGACGATCACCCGCCCGTGGTTGAAAAACTCCGCGAGCATCCAGAATCCCGCGCCTTCGGTTCCGATCAGGTTCTCCTCGGGGATTCGACAGTCCTCGAGCGTGACGTGCGCCTGCTTGGAGGCCCGCATCGCCATCTTCTCGGGGATGTGTTCTGCATCGTAGCCGTCCGCGTCGGTCGGGACGATAAACAGCGAGTGATTGCCATACCGGTTGGTCTCGTCGTCGCCGGTTCGAGCGTAGAGGGTCACCCAGTCGGCCTCGACGCCGTTGCCGATCCAGTACTTCTCGCCGTTTATGACGTACTCGTCCCCGTCCTTCTCGGCGCGAGTTTCCATTCCGGCGAGGTCGCTTCCAGTCTCCGGCTCCGAGACGGCAAGTCCCGACAGCTGATCGCCCTCCGCGACTGGCCGAATGTACGCTTCGCACTGGTCGTCGGTGCCGTACTCGTAGGTCATCTCACAGCCGAAACTCGCGAGCTGGAGCGTCAGTGCGATGCCTGCGTCCGCCCGGTAGAACTCTTCGGTGACCGCGAGCAACTGCGGGAGGTCGAGGCCCCGCCCACCCCACTCCTCGGGGATGTCCTGAGCGACGAGACCCGCCTCCTGGCCGGCCTCGAGGATCTCGTGGGGGTACTCGCCGGACTGGAAGTGCGTCTGTGCGCCGGGTTCGATCTGTTCGCGGGCGAACTGGCGCGCTTCGTCTTTGACGTCGCGTGCGTGTTCGGGGACGATGCTTTCCTCGAGCAAGTCCATGTCATCCAGGTCGACGGCGAGCGGAATATAGCCGTGGGTGGAGTACGCATCCTGAGGTGGGGAAGAAGGAGGTAGCGTACGCACCGCAGATACGTCTCATATCCCGACCGCGCCCAGAGGCGCGACCCGTCGTCTCGCTCTCCAGTCGGGCAGACCTCATTCGCCCTCCCGCCAGACAGATAGTCCCCATCGCTCGAGACGGACGGCGCTCACCGGAGTGTGTGCGGATCCTCGTCCGGTGACGGGACGGCTTCGCGTCGAAACCGTCTGATGTCCCAGGCGACGTCACAGACGACGTGGACGTAGAGAACGACGCCGATCACGACTGCCAGTCCGGTACTCGCGAGTGCGACGGCCGGGACCAGGACCCCCGCGAGAACGAGGTGGCTCAACAGCCGCGACAGGGCACCGACGTCCCCCCGGTCGAAGATTCGCCCCTGATCGGCGACGGCGGCCGAGGGGTGAGAGAGACAGAACCGGACGGCGTTC
The DNA here is from genome assembly GCF_003841505.1 of Natrarchaeobius chitinivorans. Taxonomy (GTDB): domain Archaea; phylum Halobacteriota; class Halobacteria; order Halobacteriales; family Natrialbaceae; genus Natrarchaeobius; species Natrarchaeobius chitinivorans. The sequence continues at coordinate 116,606 of NZ_REGA01000014.1, read as the reverse complement.
CAGTTACCCGTTTTCACGCGGGCGATGAGAAAGTGATCGAGGTCGATGAGGACGCCGAGAGCGGTCGCGCAGGCGACGACGGCGACGGCCGGAACGACGGATCCGAAGACGGTGATCGGAGAAAGCGCGTACACGAGGACGCTCGAGGCGACGATCGAAATCGCGGCGTGCTGAGAGGAGTACATCGCTACTCACCTGCTCGCTGAAACGCCGTCGACGTACAAAACCGTCCCGCACCGGCGCGGGTTCGAGGGCGGAGAAGGGGTGTGGCGGCCCCGTACGTGACGCCGGCCCCGTTAGCCCGCGAATCCGGTGAGCAACCACTCGCCGTCGTCGCCCTCGTCGTCGCCGATACTCGGCGCGCTGACGAGGACGAACGCGCTCTCGTCGTCCCCGTTGTGGATCTGGCGAGTCGATTCGGGGGGAATCCAGAGGGCGTCACCGGTCTCCATCTCGATCGGATCGTCGTCGACGACGACCGTCGCCTCGCCTTCGATGAGGACGTACACTTCCTCGTGGTCGTTGTCGGTGTGGTCGTGCGGGCGGCTCTTCCATCCAGGATCACACCGAGCGACCGTCACCCCTACCTGCTCGGTCTCGAGCGGATCGCTGAGAAAGTGCATGGCGCTCGAGACCTGATCGACGTCCTCGTAATTCACCTTCCGGTAGGACATATGTGACTCTTTGACGCGACAACAGTAAAACTACGCGTTCCACTTCCGGAGACGATTGCAGGAAGGCGACCGATCTTCACATCCGTCTGTCAGACAGGATCACAGAAACGCAGGAAAGCGCTGCGAGTGGAAAGCGACGACAGGTGTGCGAACGGAACACGCCGGAGACTGCACGAAACCGCGAACGGGGCGTGATGCGGGTAACTGTCGGTCAGTACCGGCGCACTCGCGATCCGAGCGGCGGGTGCGCTGGGAGATCGGTACAGTAACTCGTATGAAACCGGCGATAGCCGATAGCGGCAGGATCGCGGACGGGTCTACCGTCCCTGCGAAATCGGATCGAACTCGTCGACCGGGATCACGGAGTAGTCGACGGTGAGCGCGTCCTTGGTCGCGCGGATCTTGCCGACGAACGTCGAGATGTCCTCGAGTTCGCCCTCGAGGACGAACAGTTCCATACAGTAGTGATCGCCGACGTGGCTGTGGAAGTTCGACGCGACGAGGTCCTCGTGTTCGTGGCGCAGGTGCATCATCCGTTCCTCCACGCTGGTCGTCTCGTAATCGAACAGCACCGTAACGATCCCCATCAGGTCCCGATCCTCGAGCCGGGTGTCTTCGAACTCGCCGAGCAGGTTCCGGGAGGCTTCCCTGACGACCTCGCTTCGCCCTGTGTAGCCGTGTTCCTCGGCGAACTGATCGAGGCGCTCGAGAAGTTCGTCCGGCATCGAGACGCTTACGACTGCCATATAATAACTCGAGACGCAGAATCTATTAAGGCTTATCATCGATCTGCGCGGTGGAGCGCTCAGGCGATCGAAATCGGAGGCCCAGGCGATCGAAGTCGGTGGCCGAAACGCTCGAGAGTTGCTCGGTCACCCAGACGTGATTTTCCGTCGGACAGTAACTTTTCCGTCGGGCCAGTAACCGTTGCCTGTCGGAACGGTAAACGGCGTCCGGCCGCTGTACGGATCACTGGACGGCTGCCCCGGTCCATCTGTTCTCGTTTTTCGGACAGGGCGCCGGGAGACGGCACCAGCCAACAACTATAAATCCGATCGGCTATAGATGCCAGCAAAGCGGTGCACGACGTGATTTCGACAACACTCCGCTCGAATCGGCTGTTGCTCGCCGTATCGTTCGCTTGCTTCGCCGTCGCCGGCGTCGCGAACGTCACCGTCGACGCAGTCGCACCGACGATCGGTGCGACCGCGCTCGCCGTCGTCGGCGTCTACTGCGTCGCCCGCTACGCCAGCCGCGTCACGCGTCAGACGCTCGCTCACCTTTCGCTTGCGTTCTGGGTCGGGTTCTTGCTTGTCGCGGGCATCCACGCGGTCGGGATCGAAACGGTCGCCACGGCCGTTCCCGGACCGGCCGATAGCCTCGGCCTCTCGCTATCGGCGATCACGTGGGCGACGCTCCTGACCGCGTGCTCGGCGACGACGTTTCTCGGCTTTCGAGAGTACAGCGCCTCGCCGGGGACCGACGTCCCCGACGAACAGGTACTCGAGGGCGAAACCTCGGACTACTCGACGCGGTAACTGATCGCGATTCCCTCGCCGAGCGGGAGAACGATCGTCTCGAACGCCGGATCCGCCGTCACTCGATCGAGATAATCCGCGATTCCCCGAGTGTGTTCGTTCATCTCGACGTCAGCGTGGCCGTGGTCTGCGTCGGAATCGGTCCCCTCGTCGCGTTCTGACGCCCCATTTTCTCGAGAGCCACCGGTGACGGAGTCGAGCAGTTTCTCGAACTCGATCGGACCCGCGGTGATCGCGTTGTCCGCGACGATCACCCCGCCGACTGGAACCTTCGGCCGGACCGCCTCGAACGCGTCGACGTACCGGTGTTTCTGATGGTCGACGAGGACGACGTCGAACGGACCGTCGGAGCGCTCGATCGTTTCCATCGCGTCACCGAGTTCGTATCGGGCGAGGTCGTCGTACCCACCCTCGGTCAGGTACGTTCTGGCGAGTTCGAGTTCGTCCTCGTCGACCTCAGTCAGTACGATTTCGCCGTCTTCGGGTAACGCGTCGGCGAACCAGTACGCCGAGTAGCCATACCCCGAACCGAACTCGAAGATCCTGTCCGCGCCGACCGATCGAGCGACGAACCGGAGGAACGCGCCAACGTCCGGTCCGACGTGGGGAAACCCCTCAGCGTCGGCGAACTCGTCCATCTCGCGGAGCGTCTCGTCGGGATCCGGGCCGACGGTGCGAACGAAGCGAGCGATGTCGTCGTCGAGAACGTCCATACGGAGACTTCGAGCGCGAGATGCATTATACGAACCGTTGGCCATCAGTACCGTGCGAGCACGACCCGTCTACAGTTTTACCGGAAAATACTTTCACGAGTCCGTGGCACTGACTTCTGTCCGACAGTATTAGTATCCGGCTCTTCCAGTCTCCGATACGACAGTGCTCGAGGCAGTCGGCTGGGAGTTACAGTACACGCCGTTTACACCGATTTTGGTAGCTGCTGGGCTCATCATGGCTTCGATCGGAGTCTACGCCTGGAACAACCGTGGCGTTGCGGGTGCGACCAGCTTCGCCGCGTTGATGGCGGCGACCGCGCTGTGGGCAGTCACCTACGCGTTCCAGCTCGCGGGAACCAACGCCGCAACGGTCGGGTTCTGGGCGAACGCGAATCACGTCGGCGTTGCGGTCGTCCCAGTCGCCTGGTTTTGCTTTTCCCTGCAGTTCAGCGCCAGAGATCGGTGGTTGAATCGGTGGACGGTCGGCGCACTTTCGGTCGTTCCCGCCGTCTATCTGCTGTTCGTCTGGACGAACCAGTACCACCACCTCGTGCGAGGCCCGATCGATCTGAAACCGGTCGCAGATGGTGCGCTTTTCGTCTCCCAACACGAGTTCGGGATCGTCTTCTGGGCACACGCCGCGTACAGTTACGCGCTGATGGCCGTCGGCGTCCTGTTGCTCACCCACCTGCTGTTCTGGTCGCCGGCGGTCTATCGCCGACAGGTCGGACTTGTGATCGTCGGTGCGGCGATCGCCGCCGTGACGAACGTCCTCTATCACGCCGGACACGGCCCGCTCCCGTCCGTCGATCTGACCCCGTTTAGCTTCACGGTATCCGGGCTGATATTTTTCCTCGCGATCTACCACTATCGGTTGTTCGATCTGACGCCGGTCGCACGGGCGCTGATCGTCGACACGATTCAGGAGGGGATGGTCGTTCTCGACACCGACGGCCGGGTGGTCGACGTCAACGAAGCGGCGACGCGCCTGCTCGAGGTCGAGACGCCCGACGTCATCGGCCGTTCGTTCGAATCGTTGCTCGCCGACGACGTCGAGTTCGTCGATCCGGACGTCTACCGCTCGGCCGATCGGACGGACGGAGGAGTGGCTGCGGGCCCGAATTCGGCCGGAAGTCGCGGAGTACGTCCTGAATCGCTGGCGAGTGAGTCGATCGACACCCGATTTCTCGACCCGAGTCGCCCGGTCGACGAGGGAGTTCCGGTCGAGGCGGAACTTATCGCCGACTGTGGATCGACGCGGCGTCACCTTCGACTCTCTGCAACCCCGGTCCTCGGCGTCGGCGGGGATCGACTGGGTCGATCGATCGTCATCCGTGACGTGACCGAAACCCGTCGCCTGCAGGCCGAAATCGACGACACTCTCGATCGGTTGCGTCGGTCGAACGCGGAACTCGAGTCGTTTGCGGGCGTCGTTTCCCACGACCTGCGAGAGCCGCTTCGAACGACCGAGCGGTACCTCTCGCTTCTCGACCGGAACGCCGAGGGCGAACTCGATCCGGACGACGCCGAACTGCTAACCGTCGCTCGAGAGAACGCACAGCGAGCACAGGAGATGATCACTGACCTGCTCACGTATTCGAAGATCGAACACGGGACGGGAGAGTTCGAACGCGTCGACTGCAACCGCCTCGTCGCAGACGTGCTCGACGGCCTGCGCTTCGAAATCGAAGACCGAAACGCGACGATCGAAGTCGACGATCTGCCGACGGTTTTCGGTATCGATCACCTGCTCCGGCGGCTCTTTCAGAACCTCCTCGCGAACGCCCTCGAGAACGCAGGCGAGACTGCCCCCGACGTGACCGTCTCCGGGGAACGAAACGGCGAGCAGTGGGTGTTCACCGTCAGTGACTCGGGCATCGGCATCGAACCGGAATACGCCGACCGCGTCTTCGATCTCTTCGAGCGTGGGGACAGGACGGGGACCTCCGGCGGAACGGGAATGGGACTGTCCATCTGTGAGAAAATAGTCACGGTACACGGTGGCACGATCGAACTCGATTCGACACCGGGCGTCGAGACGTCGGTGACCGTCTCTATCCCCGTCGACCCGCCGGGCGGATGATCAGTTCCCCGACCGATCGGCGAGTTCGTCCGCGACCGCTTACCCTGCCCGTCTCGAGCGGCCGAACCGGTCATCGGTCGTCGGTCTCGAGGCGATCACACAGGTCGGCGTAGGCCTCGTTCTCCTCGAGTCGGACCTGTGGATACGCCGCTTCGAGCAATTCGCGTCTGGCACTCAGCGACGCTCGTTCGCGGTTCTCGGCGGATTCACCTCGGCGCTGGAGCTGTTCGTCGATAGCCTCACGGACGGTTTCGCTGACGATCGGCTTTCGAAAGAGCGCGTCGCAATCGACGTCGATCAGGTCGAACGCCGGCCGATCGCCTACGAGGAGAATCGTTCGACACGTCGGTGGGACCGATTCCACGAGGTCGGCGGGAGTTACACCCGGGAGATCCTCGTCGAAACAGACGACGTCGACCGACTCGTCGAGTTTCGAGGCGAACTCGTCGTCGTCGTGCGCTCGACGAACGGTGTATCGATCGACAAGCCACTGACTGTACATGTCAGTCATACGATGGTTCGCGTCGGCGAGCAACACCGTCGGCGTCACCGCCTCGAGGTGACGTTCACCCCATTCGCTGAGCGCCGAAAACACCGGCTGAAGATCCTCGCCCGCGTTCGTCAGCGCGTACTCGACTCGGAGCGGGGACTCGCTGACGACCGTCCGCTCGACGAGTTCCGCGTCGGCAAGCCCTTCGAGCGTTTCCGAGAGAACCTTTCCCGAAACGTCGGGGATCGCCGCCAGCAACTCGTTGAATCCAGCTGACCCGCGGTGGTGGAGCGTAAGAACGACCACCGGGTGCCACTTCTTCGATAGCAGTGACAGTGCCTCGAGTGCCACGTGCGAGGAAATCGGTACGTCGGCTACGTGAGTCGGCATGGAATCGATTCCAAGCGACACTTCATAACTGTTCGGTCTATTGATGTCCGAGCTGGCGGTTCCCAGCGCCGAAGTAATCACCGACGACGGGGTAATTCCGTAACACATAGTTTCACTCGGTTCGAGGCGTGTGGTATGGATTCCACGGGTGGCGTCGATCTCCTGCTCGTCGAGGACAACCCCGACGACGCCCGCTTTGTCGAGCGGTTGCTCGTCGAACACCGGGCCGAGTCCGACGCCTCCACCGGCGAAACGGCGCTGACGATCGAAACGATAGAACACGTCGGTTCGCTCGACGGTGGCCTCGAACGAATCGATACGGAGCCGCCTGACGTCGTACTGCTCGATCTCATGCTCCCGGACAGCGGCGGACTCGAGAGCGTCGACGCAGTAGTCGGGCACGCGCCGTCGGTTCCGGTCGTCGTACTCACCGGTCGAGACGACGCCGACGTCGGTGCACGCGCGATTCGCCGCGGCGCACAGGATTACCTCGTCAAAGGAACGATCACGGCCGAATTGCTGCTGCGAACGCTTCGATACGCGATCGAGCGGGCCCGGACCCAGCGTGAGCTGCGCGATCGAAACCACCGCCTCGCGCTGTTGAATCGCCTTCTCAGAACGGGTATCCGTGACGATATGAGCATGATCGTCGGCTGGGGCGACCAACTCCACGAACGGGTCGACGACCGTGAGGCTGCCGTCGTCGACGAACTGCTTTCGGCCGCAGAACACGCCCTCGAACTGACGGATACCGCCGCGGATCTGGTCGACGTCCTCTCGAGCGACGCGGACCTCGCCCGCGGACCGGTCGACCTCTCGTCGATCCTCGATGCGGAGATCGCTCACCTTCGAGAGGATGCCGACGTCGACGTTTCCATCGAACGATACGGTCCGGAAGAGCGGGTTCTCGTCTCCGGGTCGCCGATGCTCGGATCGGTATGCAGACAACTCCTCACAAACGCGACGGCCCACACGGAACGCGAGACGGTACGTATCACCGTCGAAGTCGAGACGGCCGACGATCGGGTCTCCCTTTCGATCACCGACGACGGCGTCGGCGTTCCGGACGCACAGAAACGGTCACTCGCAAACTCCAGCCGGACGACCGACGATCCGATCGTCGGGGCAGGTCTCTTTCTGGTGTCGACGATCGTCGAAGAGCTGGATGGTGAGTTCGAAATCGAGGACAACTATCCCCGCGGAACCGTCGTTACGGTCACGTTGCCGACGGCATCGGCGGGGCGACGAACGTAGCGGCCCCCTCCGGACGCGTCGGCCGTCGGCAGCGACGCCGCCGAACGCGATGGGGATGGCCTACGCTCGTTTGTGGCTCCAAAAGTTTGTGGCTCCAAAATGACGTACCCACGTCCTCGGGTCCGCAGCGGGTCGCGGTCCGACAGTATATAGTCCTCGCCGGCGTTCGGTTACCAACGGAATGCGACTGATCGCTCATCGAGGATTCGCCGCAACCGGTCCCGAAAACACGATCGCTGCCGTCCGATCGGCGGCCGAACGCGCGGACGCCGTCGAGTTCGACGTACGCCGGTGTGGATCGGGGGAACTCGTCGTAATTCACGACGAAACCATCGACCGCGTCACCGGCGGCGTCGGAGCGGTTGCCGACACCAGCCTCGCGGAGTTACAGACACACACCGTTCTCGAGTCGAGCGAGCACATCCCGACCCTCGAGGAGATGCTGACGGTCGTGCCGCCGGACGTCGAAATCAACCTCGAGATGAAGGAACTCGACATCGCGGAGGACGTCCTCGCCGCCATCGACGGCGTCGACAATCGCGTCGTCGCGACGTCGTTTCTCGTTCCGGAACTCCGGCGGATGCGCGAACTCGACGCCTCCCAGCCGACCGGCCTGCTCGCGAGTCGGCGACTCGACTCGCCCGTGACGACTGCGGTCGAACTCGGCTGTGACGTCATCGGGGCGAACTACTGGCGGTGTCTGGGAACGCGACTGGTCCCGCGCGCCAAGACCGTCGGGCTCGAGGTTCACGCGTGGTCGATCGAACGACGCACGACCGCAGCCGCACTCGAGTTGCGAGGAGTCGACTGCATCTCGGCTGATCGACCGATTCCGCTCGGCGACTGATCACGGCGGCCGGCTACTCGACGCGATCGCCGCCCGAACTGTTCGCCACGAGTGTCGAAATCCGTGCGTTTTCCTTGATCCGCAGTCCATCCCCCGCGACCGAAAGCGGAATGAGCGGCAGGTGAGACGCCACCAGCATCGACGGGTGCGATCCGCCACGGGCGAGGAGTTCGTTTCGCGGCTGGAGCTGGAGAGGCTCTTCCAGGTCCGTCAGAAACTCGTTGTGCTGGACGACGTACTGACCGCCGTCGAGGTTCCACCAGCCGAACTCGTCGTCGGGATTTCGAAGCTCCGTCGGGACTGGCTCGAGGTCCGCATCCTCGAGTTCGTCGCCGCCGAAATCGATTCGACCCGGGGCCGCGACCTCGTAGACGGCACTGACCGTCAGATCGACCCCGTGTTCGTGGACCTGTGCCGGTTCGTACACAAGATTGTCGATGTACTCGACGAGAGGGGGTTCGGCGGACATTTCGGGTAAACGAACGGTACGTGGGAGCAAAAAGGATACCGATCGCTCGAGAGCGCTCGCTCACTCGTACTTCGTATCCCGTCGTACTCCGTAACCCGTGTAACTTACGCCGGCGTAACTACACGAGTTACTCCAAACTCATCTATCACTTTTGGTACCCGAATCAGAAGGGGCTCTCCATGGTACTTCACTTCGCCAAAGCCACGAGCATATTCGTCAAGACCCTTCCGTTCGTATTGCTCCGGATCGGAGTCGGGCTCTTGCTGGGAATCGCTGCGGTGTGTTACTTCGGTATCGTCGTCTGGCTGGGGGTCAGGCTCCTGGAGGCGGGAACGATCTCGGGCCCGATCGGCGGGATCGGACTCCTGGTATCGGTACTCGTCTTCGTCGTCGCGTGGCGGCTGTTCAGTAGGTACGTGCTGTACCTGGTGAAAGCGGCCCACATCGCCGTCATCGCACACATCGTCGAAACCGGGGACGTGCCGTCGAACCAGGTCCAGTTCGGCAAATCACAGGTTCGCTCGCGGTTCTCCGAGACGAGCGCGCTGTTCGCCGTCGATCAACTCGTGAAAGCGATCATCAAGCAGTTCAACAACGCGGTCGTCTCGTTTTCGAGCCTGTTTGCGTTCCACTCGGGCCTTCGAAGCGCCGTCAGGCTCGTCGGGCGTGCGATCGCGCTCGCGGCGTCGTACATCGACGAAGCGATCATCGCCTACATGTTCACGGCCGACGAGGAAAACCCCTGGCGAGCAGCCAGAGACGGCGTCGTCCTCTACGGAAAAAACTGGAAGCCGGTTCTCGGCTCGACGCTGGTGATCGTCCTCGGAATGTACGCGGTCGCCTTCGCCTTGCTCCTCGCGATGACCCCGCTTGCGAGCGTTCTCGGGGGTCTGTCCCCCGCCCTCGAGGTGGCCGGCTGGGTCGTCGTCGTCGGGGTTGTACTCTCGGTGTACGCGGGAGTTCTCAAACCCTGGGTGAAGACCGTCGTCATCACGACGTTTCTTATCGAGTCCCGATCGGATACGCCCGACAGCGAGACGGCAGACCGGATCGCGAGCAGATCGAAGAAGTTCCGCGAGTTGACCGACGAGGCCGAAACCCGGGACCGAGAGCCAGCGGTCGCGCCGGCGGATTGATCGATCCCGCGCTTCCGATAGTCGTACGTCGGATAGATATGTTCGAAGATCGGTCGCCCTCCTGCGGCCGTTGCCACGGGAGACGACTGCGAATTCGCGACCGACATCTCACTGACCGCTGTCCCACAGTATCACCACCCCGATCGAAACGCGCCATTCGAATGCACCCGACCCGGCTTATCGCACCGACAGCCGGACGACCCCAATCCGGAGGAAAAGGCGGTTGGCCCCCATTCCTGATCCAAACCCTTTAGCAAGTATCCTTATAAGGGTGGTATGGATAAAGGGAGACGAGTACGCTATCTAATGTTCGACGTATCCGTTTGTGAACGACGGTATTCGTGGTGATCGATCGATGACGAACCGACTCGACGAACCGATGGAAATACTGCTGGTCGAGGACAATCCGGGCGACGTTCGGCTGACCCGAGAAGCGTTCAGAGAGGTGCCGACCGACGTGACGCTTTGTGTCTGTACTGACGGGGACGATGCGCTCGAGGAGTTACGCGACCGATCCACGTCGGATTCGATCCCCGTTCCAGACCTCACCCTTCTGGACCTCAATCTCCCGCGGACGAACGGATTCGAGTTTCTGGAGGAAATTCAGGACGACCCGGTACTCGCTCGAATCCCGGTCCTGGTGTTGACGAGTTCGAACGCCGGCGACGACATCCTCGAGAGTTACGAACTCGCCGCGAACGCATATCTCACGAAGCCCACCGATCCCGCGGAGTTCAGTACGATGGTCGAAGCCGTCGTCGACTTCTGGTTCAGGCAGGCGACGCTCCCGCCGGCGACGGCGTAACGACTGTCGGCTTCTACAGGCGGGGCAGGCCGAGTGCCTCGGGATCGTACGGAAATCAAAGATTTCCGTGACTGAGCGGAGCGAAGCTCCGCGAGGTCCGCGAGACCGCCGGTCTCGCTTGATGACGAGACGTCGACGGCGTCTCGAACCACTTGACCCCGAGGGGGTTTACCCTGGCAATTGATGCAGTCGGCTGTCACAGCTTACGGTATGTCACCACAGACCGCGTTCGACGTCGACTTCGATGGAACCGTCGCAGTGATCACGGGTGCGAGTGGGGCGCTGGGAAGCGCCGCCGTCGAGCGTTTCAACGCGGCCGGCGCGACCGTCTGCGGCGTCGACGTCGTCGCTCCCGACGCCGACGACAGCCTGCTCGAACTCGAGGAGGACTCGGGATTTTCCTTCTACGAGGCCGATCTAACCGACGAAGATGACGTCTCGAGGCTCGTCTCCGAAATCGTCGACGACCAGGGGCGGATCGACCACCTGCTCAACGTTGCCGGCACCTGGCGTGGCGGCGATCCGATCGCGGAGACCGACCTCGAGGAGTTCGAACTCCTAATGGACGTCAACCTGAAGACGGCCTTTCTCGCCTCGAAACACGCCCTTCCCCACCTCCGTGAATCGGATGGAGCCATCGTCAGCGTCAGCGCGCGGTCCTCGCTCGAGGGCGGCGAGGGCGACGGTCCGTATCGGATCACGAAAGCCGGCATCCGGCTGCTGACCGAGACGCTCGCGGAGGAAAATCGCGGTACGGTTCGAGCGAACTGCGTGATGCCGAGCGTGATCGATACGCCGATGAACCGCGAAATGATGCCGGACGCGGACCACGAAAGCTGGGTCGACCCGGCCGAAATCGCCGACGTGATGGCGTTTCTCTGTAGCGACGGCGCGACCGTAACCAGCGGCGCAGCCGTCCCGGTCTACGGCGAGGCGTAAACGCGAGCCTGCGGATGGGGACTTCCGTCCGGACACCCGTACTCGAGCGGTGGTCGCCGTCACTCGAGGGAGCAGGGTAATACTGCCGGACAGAACTATTTGAAGATCGGTCACGCTCCTGCGGCCGTCTTCGATGGCGACGACCGCGAATTCGTGACCGACGTCTCACTGACTTCTGTCCGACAGTATAAGGACCGGGACGGCGAACGGACGTCTATGAGTCTCCCGATCGACCCTGCGACGATCGATCCCGACGACTTCGGCGAGAAACAGGCCGTCCTCGAGATGGACCACGAGGAGGCGATCGAACACGTCCGGTCGGTCTGTGAGGACGTCGGTTTCGGCATTCCGGTCGAGTTCTCGCCGTCGGAGCTGTTAAACGAGAAGGTCGACGCCGACCGCGACCCGTACTACGTCCTCGGGGCCTGTAACCCCGACATCGCCGACCGTGCGCTCGAGGAGACGATGCGGATCGGCGGCTTTTTCCCCTGTAACGTGATCGTCTGGCAGGAAGAGCCGGGCCGCCAGCGCGTCTACCACGTCTCCATCATGAAAGTCGCCCGACTACTGGGAATAGCACCGGACAACGACGCCTGGGCCGACATTCTCGACGCGACCGGCGATCTCACCGAGGACGCCTTCGATCGGCTGGAGTCGATCGAAACCGAGACGACCGATTGATACTGTCGGACAGATCTATTTGGAGATCGGTCGCGCTACTGCGGCCGTCCCCGAAGGTGACGGCCGCGAATCCGCGACCGACTTCTTACTGACTGCTGTCCGACAGTATGGGGCGAACTGCTGGCAGTCATTTCCGGAGACCGGGCGCGGTCCCGTGGTTTCCGGTAGACAGTGACAGCAATCCGTATGAGACTCCGACAGCCGGCTTTGGTCGACGCGAGAACGCGATGGCCGGAGAGATGTCAACGTTTACGTATCGACCGCCGCACAACGGTGTATGGACGTTCGAACCGCCTTTTTCGCCCTCCTGCTCGTCGTCCTCGGTGCTATCGCGACCCTGATGATCGCCCCGCTGTTGCAGTACGTGATGGCCGCCGCGCTCCTCGCGTTCGTGCTCTATCCCGCCTACGAGCGACTCGAGCCGCGGCTCGGATCGAAGCTGGCCGCACTGGCGCTGACCGGCGTCGCCGTCGTTGGAGCCGTGATTCCACTCCTTCTCGTCTCGCTGGTCGTCCTCCAGACGGTCGTCTCGTTTCTCGGGACCGTCGACGGCGAGGTCATCGGCGAACGAGCGCGTGAGATCGCCAGAAACGACCTCGGACTCGGCGACGAGTACGTCCGGGCGCTCGAATCGGCGATCCTCGCGGAGGTCGACTCGTCGCTCTCCGGTGCGCTCGAGATCGCGCTGCTCGAGCTGGTCGGACTCGTCAACACGAGCATCGAAATGGGGCTCGGCCTGATCGTGTTCGTCTTCCTGTTGTACTACCTGCTCGCCGACGGCGAGACGTTTCTCGACTGGTTTCGGGACGTCGTCCCGCTCGAGGAGGGGATTCGATCCGAACTGTTCGCTGAGATCAACGTCGTCACCTGGGCGGTGATCAAGAGCCACGTGCTCGTCGCGGTCGTCGAGGGCATTCTGGGCGGGATCGGCTTTTACCTGCTCGGCATCCCGAACGTCGCGTTCTGGACGATCATCATGGTCATCGTCTCGTTCCTGCCGGCGATCGGCGTCTGGCTCGTCTGGGCCCCGGCGGTAGGGTATCTCGCGATGACCGCCGGACCCGTTCCCGCCGTTGTGCTGTTACTCTACGGGATTTCGGTCCTCTCGCTGGTCGACAACTACCTCCGGGCGCTGTTCGTCGATCGGGGTTCCGGACTCCACCCGGCCGTGGTCATCGTGGGCGTCATCGGCGGGATCTACCTGCTCGGAATCATGGGGCTGTTTCTCGGCCCGGTCCTCCTCGCGGTGTTCAAAGCTGGTCTCAACGTATTCAGCAGGCATAACTTCGAAACGCCAACTCCCGCGGCCCCAGACGGGGAGACGCCGATTGCCGAGGAGACGCCGCCGGCCCCCACGGAGTAGCGTTCACACCGCCTCGAGCGCCATCGTCCCGGTCGATTCTCCCAGTCGCACAGGTTTGGTCGTACCACTGCGCCAGAGTGGGTGCGATTCACTCCAGGGAGAACTCGGGAACGGAAATCCCGACCAACGAGTTACGGATCGACTTCCCGCTCGTCGGACCCAGCCTCCCGAGAACCGTGGTCGTCGCTCTCGATCCGTTCGCTCTCCTCGAGTTCCTCGATGTAGCGTTCGGCGTCGTATCGCACGTAGCCGGTGTACAGCATAACGAGCGAGAAGAGGATCAACGGAACGCCAAACAGCAAGAAGAGCGCAGCCAGAATCGTCAGGAGGTCGGTGGGAAGCGCCATACGCCCGCTCGGTTCCGGTCGACTAAAGGCGTTCCCCTCGAGGACACTCCATCGGCGGCCCTGTACCAGCCGTTTCGCAGTGCAGGGAACGTTCGTGAATGCGACGATCGGCCGTCCCTCACAGGCCCCCGTCCTACGGAGTCTTCGAACCGGAAAAGGCGTCGAGACTCGACTGCAGTCCGGCAGCGAGTTCGGATTTCCGACGCAACCGGTCCAGTGAAACCGGGAGCTGGGTTGTGACCGCCGAGACGGCGTCGTGGAACGTTTCGGCCTCGCCGTACTCGCCGGCGAGCGATTCACGCTGACCGAACTCCCGGCCGCCCGCGCTTCCGGGAGCCTCCTCGAAAGCGTTCCGGACGCTCTCGCGGACCTGCCAGACGCCGACGGGGGCCCAGTAGTCGTCGGACACCTCCCGGAGGACGAGACACTTCGCCTGGCGGCCGATCGACTCGAGGTACTCGAGGACGCCGAGTCGGGCGGCGTAGTACGCACCCGCGGTCTCCTCGACGTAGCTCGAGCGTCCCTCGTACCCCTCGCTGGCGCTCGCCATCCAGACGTCGTCGTGTGGGTCGGGGTTCCAGATACTCCCGGGGGCTTTCATCTCGACGAGTTCGAACTCCCAGCGTCCCGGCGCGAGGACGATCCAGTACCGGTTTCCCACGTACTCGTTCGCCCAGACCTGGACCTCGTCGATGCTGGGTGCGTTTCGAATCCGTCCGCGGAGGTACTGACCGACGGTGTCGTCGACCGCGGTGATCGACCACCGCGTGGGGACGAGACGACGCTGTTTCGCCTCGCCCAGCGCGCCCGCAGAGAGGATCGAGTTGATGTCGTAGACGTCGAACCCGCGCCGGTAGAGGTAGGTCATCGCTCCCTGTGCCTGCCAGTCGTCGTCCTCGAGCGTCTTCTTCACCGGTCGCGGAACGTACGGGTTCTCCCGAAGCTCCGCGTTCCGGGCGCTGGCCCGCGGTCCGCGGGGCGTCGCGACGTCCGTCCCCGCATCGAGACCGAGATCCGGCGCGTCGTCGAGCCCGATCTCGAGGTCGACCGGTCGATCCGCGATGGCGACCTCCCGCTGGACGCCGACGAAGCCGTCCCACGCGTCGTGGACGGACGGCGTCAGCCGACTCGCGATGCTCGGCGAGTCGACGTTCGCCCGCTTGCTCGAGTTCAGCAGACCCGTCCGGCGCTGTAACACGTCGTCGATGGCGTACCCCTGCCGGTACCAGTTTCCGTCGGTGACGTACTCCTCGGCCGACTCCTCGTCGCCGACCGGAGAGAGCAATCCGATCGGAATGTCGGGGTAGTTCGAACGCCCGACGAAGATCGATGGCGACGTGGAGCCGACGAGAGTGTCGCCGCTCAGTGCGTCGTCGAACCGCTGCTCGAACTCCGCCAGGTGATCCGTGATCGCGTACGACTTCTCCTTTGCGAGGCGGCGTCGCTCGGCCTCCTCGTCGGGCTCGAGTTCCTCGATGTAGTCGTCGAGGCGCATTCACTCGAGATTGAACGGGGGACCGTTTGAATGTTGAGTTCCACACAGCGAGAGCGGTGGCGCCTCCGGAGTGATACTGTCGGACAGAAGTCAGTGATACGGTTTACTGTACGTCATTGCCGGTGCACCCGCGACTCAGGCGGCGGGTGCGCCGGTACACAGGTACAGTAATCCGTATGAGACGTCGATCACGAATTCGCGGCCGTCGCCGTCGGAGACGGCCGCAGGAGAGCGACCGATCGTCAAATAGTTCTGTCCGACAGTATGAACGGCCGATGGCCCCCGAGGGACTCCCCACCATTGCAATCCGCTTGTAGGTATGACAGATTTCTTATAGAAGTGCCCGGTCACTTGCAGAGACGACCGATCAGCGCCGGCTACTTTCCCAGTGTGGGAAATCGAAGATCGTGGCGGATCTCGATCCGCACAGACTCGACGAACAATCGAGGGGAAATTTGGCTTGAGTATACGTATCAGTAAATCAGGTGAGAGCGCTCGAGGTCGGCGACGCAGTACGAAACAGAAGTGTCAGAGGCACGGCCCAATCGGCGACCGGGCAGTTCACCGACTCGGTGGGCCGCACCTCGAAGGTCAACCCGAGAGATGAAATAGGTATACCCGTGTTTTCTGATTCAGAAAATACCCGGCTAACACAACGGCGGTACCGGCTCACTGCAGTCCCGTTCGAGAGGGGCGACGCGCTCGGTTCTCAAAAGACAACGGTTAAAAACGACGGGCGGGAAGAGCAGAGTATGAGCACCACCGACGATCGAGAGACGCGATCCTGCGTCTCCTGTGGGATCAACATCGCCGGCACGAACGCCGCCGCGTTCAAGTGCCCGGACTGTGGCACCCAGATCTACCGCTGTGCCAAGTGCCGAAAACAGAGTAACCTCTATGAGTGCCCCGACTGCGGGTTCACCGGTCCGTAATCCACTACCACTATGGGAAAAGTAGCCGCCAAAATCAAGGTCATGCCGAACAGTCCCGAAATCGACCTCGACGCACTCCAGGAGCGTCTCGAGAGCTCCCTCCCCGAAGGTGCGAAGATCAACGGCGTCGAGCGAGAAGAGGTCGCGTTCGGCCTCGTGGCGCTCTACCCGACCGTGATCGTTCCCGACGGATCCGGCGGTACCGAAACCGTCGAAGAGAACTTCACCGGCGTCGACGGCGTCGAAAGCGTCGGCGTCGAGAACGTCGGCCGAATTTAGTCCCGGGTTTCCGTTTCCCTCGGGCCCCCGTTTCTAATCAGCCGCGTTCACCTCGAGCAACGCCGATTCCCGCCGGAAGAGGCGGTGTTCGATCACAATCCTTACCACTCCCACCCCGGAAGAGCGGAGCGTGACCGTCCTCACCGACCCCACGAAACGCCGGTGGTTCGCGTGGGGAGCCCTCGCTATCGTCTTCTTGCTCGTCAATCTCCACCGGCTCTCGACGGCCGTCCTCTCAGAGCAACTCACGGCTGATTTCGGAACGACGGCGGCCCAGCTCGGGACGCTCCACGCGTCGTTTTTCCTGATTTACGCGGCGATTCAGATTCCGACCGGGGTGCTCGCCGACCGGTTCGGTCCCCGGTCGGTCGGATCGATCGGCGGGGTCGTCCTGAGTACCGGGGCGATCGGGTTCGCGATCAGTGACGGCTACGTCGGTGCGGTCGTCTCCCGGTCGCTCATCGGTCTGGGCAGTGGCGTCATCTTCGTCTCGATCCTCCGGTTCTGTGCGAACTGGTATCGAGCCGACGAGTTCGCGACGATGACGGGCCTGACCGCCGGCGTCGCCGGCCTCGGTGCGATCCTCGCGACGACGCCGCTCGCGGTCACCGTCGACGCCGTCGGGTGGCGACCGACCGTCCTCGGGTTAGCCGCCGTCGGCTTTCTCGGCGCGACGGCCGTCTTCGTTCTCGCCCGAAACTCGCCCGCCGACGCCGGACTCGAGCCGATCGAGGGCGTCCCCGAACAGCGCTCGATCACGCTCTCGGAGACGAAAACCCATCTGTACAGACTCGCTCGGGATCCGGACCAGTGGCTCCTGTCGGCGATCTTCTTCGCCGGAAACGGAGCGATACTGACGCTCATCGGACTCTGGGGCGTTCCGTACCTCGTCGTCGTCTACGACCTCGACGTGACGACGGCTTCGTTCTACACGTTGCTCGGATCCGCTGGAATCCTCGTCGGTTCGCCCGTCATCGGCTGGATTTCGGACCGGGTGGAACGGCGGATGCTTCCGCTTTCGATCGGGCTCGGGCTGTTCGCGATCGTGTTGAGCATCGTCCCGGTTTTCGGTCGGCCACCGCTTTTCGTCGTCGCCGGAAGCTACCTGCTCAGCGGCCTGCTTTTGGGCACGGTCATGCTCACCCTGTCGATCGTCAAAGAGCGCTACCCCGCGGATGCAAGCGGCGTCGCGACGGCGACCGTCAACGGGGCCGGTTTCGTCGGCGCGACCGTGTTGCCGACCGCGATGGGCGTCGTCCTCGACGCGTACCGGACCGGCGACACCGTCGGCGGCACCGTCGCCTACACCGAACTCGGCTACCGGATCGCGTTCGGACTCCTTTCGGCCGCCGTCGCCGTCGCGTTCCTGTGTTCGCTGTGGCTGTCCCGTCGAACCGAACGAGAGCGTGGCCGCGCTCATCCTGGTGGTCGTGACGGCTGACGGGCATCGACGACACGCCCGCCACACCGCGTTCACGATCACTACCCGGTATTTCTCGCGCCGATCCGAGACGAGGGCGTCGGTTTCGGTCTCGGTCTCGTGATCCTCGAGCGATTTCCGGTTCGCCAAGACAACTGGAGGTCTTCTCCGACGATCAGCCCGGAGGGATGTGGATCGTCGGTTCGTCGGAGACGGTCAGCGTACTCCTCGGTGGGATTCGTGAACCGGCCGGTCGTGACTCGAGACGTCGATACCGCTCGAGCGTCGCAGTGTTACGCTTTTCGTGCCCGTAGCGCTCGAGCGCGGTACTCGAACAGCGAGCGGTGTTCCTCGGGAACGCCGACCGTTTCGGCGTACGGCTCGAGCGTCCGGCGGACGACCTCGACCTCCTCGAAGCCGGCGTCTCGAGCGATCCCCTCGAGGTCGTCACTCTCGTAGAACTCGAGCCGCGATGCGAGCGGTTCGGGTGCGGCGACGGTCCCCCGCAGTTCGGGGTCACTTCCCTCGACGACGATCCGGCCGCCGGGCTCGAGCACGCGGTGAAGTTCTTCGAGGGCAGCGGCCGGATCCGGGAGGAGGCCAAGTACCTTCGCCATCGTCGCACAGGTGAAGGTGTCGTCGTCGAACGGGAGGGCCTCGGCATCAGCCTCATCTACGCGAAGCCGGCCCTCGTCGACCGCCTCGCGGTTGGTTCGGCGGGCGACCTCGACCATCTCGCGGCTGTGATCGACAGCGGCGGCGTGACAACCAGCCTCGAGGGCTAGTTCGAGGAACGCGCCGCCGCCGCAACCGATCTCGAGCAGGTGGTCGTCGGGCGAAAGGTCGAGTTCGTCGAGCAACAGGTGAAAGGCCGGGTAGTGATACAGGGGTTCGCTGTAGGTCTCGCGGGCGTGCTCGCCGGCAGGAGTCCGCGCCTGTCGGTCGGTCAGCCAGTCGCCAAACGACTCGGGGGCCGTGGCCTCGAGCAGCGGCGCGACGAGTTCGTCGGCACACCAGCCGACGAGGTCGGTCGAGTCGTCGATCAGCCGTCCCCAGCCGCGGTGTTCGACCGTGACCTGCGTCCCGTCCTCGAGTTCTTCGAAATCGACGGCGAGTTCCGTCAACTCCTCGGGCGCCCAGGACGCCCCGCACCACTCGAGGACGATGGACTCCCCGGGTTCCCAGACGGTGACCCGGCCGACGTCGAATCCGTCCTCGGCGATCCGTCCGTCCGGACCCGGTTCGAATCGAAACCCGCGTCGGTGAAGACTCGTCTCGAGTTCCTCGATGGTCGTTTCGAAAACCTCGGCGGGCGCTCCGGGCACCGTGTAGCTCGTCGTGATCGTCGTCTCGGTTCGGTCGCTCGCTCGTGATGGATCGGTCATATGTCGCCAGTTTGACTGCAGTCTCTTTCGTTTCGTCACACGTTAGCACTGCCCGTGACGTGTTCTCGGATGTGAAATCGAGTCCTATCCTACAAGGGTTATTATTGTTGGAGTGGAGTTTAATATACTGGAAGGCGTTTCGGCTCGGACGTTCGATATCCCTCCCCGTCCGGACGAGCGTGAGCCGTCGTGTCGAGATCGGTACGCCGGTTCATTGACTCGGTCCGTCGTCACCGGTCCGCACCCACTCGAGGGCTCTGAAGCGCTCCGACGGGTCGTAGTAGCGCATGGCGCCCGGACTGACGGGGAAGACGGGAGCGACAGCTTTCCATAGGTGATACAAGGCAGATGCCCAGATCGAATTGCCGACCGCCGCATACCGACCGATGTCGAACTTCGGTCCGTATCGCAAGTCGGGAATGAGGCCACGGTAGTGAGACAGAAACGTCGAGACTGTCCAGTTCGGTACCTCTTCGTAGAGGTGAACCGATCCGTGATTAGCAGTCTTCTCGACGAGCAGTTCGTACAGTGCCCGGTACCCGTCGCGAGTCCCGTCGGCCACGCCCACTGCGACCACGTTGTCGTCCGTCGCCTCGAGCAGTTCGAACATCCGGGAGTGCGATCGATCCGTCGTGTCGAACACTGACGGTTCACCTGTCATCGTCGTTCGAGTGGGCGTTTCGGGACCAGTGAGCGTGGCCGGGGGAAGGCGAAACCGCCGACGCCGGTGCAACACAGTTCGCGACCGGACTCGCGCCCATCGGGCGGAATTGGAGTCGGCTGTAATGCGTCAACCTGCTCGGTGGGGTGTTCGCCCAGACTCGTACACAGCATACGAAGTGTCGTACTGCCTACTCGTTTTTCTCCCTGTTCACTTCGAATGTGGTGGTTTTCGAGGGTGATTCTTTGGATTCCAAACCAGTTACCCGTCGGCACGTGGCCGAGGGTGACACAATACGTATAGTAACAACTGAAACGAGTTACACACCGATCGCCGATTCGTCCCGCGATCGGGTGTCCAATGACGTTCAGTGGCTACTATAGTTCACCCTCGAGACAGATCGTCGCCGAGTTCTTCAGTTGTCGCTCCAACACGAATCCGTCCGGTGACCACGTGCCGTCGCGGCGCGTTCAGCCGTCCCGGTTCCGATTCGCACCGAGGTCCGCCTGCGAAACGATCTCGGCTCCCGGTTCGGAGAGTTCGACGGTGACGTCCCCGTGGACGGCCTTGCTGATCTCGTCGACGTTACCGGCCAGTACCGTCAGGATGTCGCGGGGGTTCGAGTACAGGAGCATGTTTCCATCCTGGCCCTCGGCGACGAGTTGCGTGTCGTTCAGGACGATCTGATCGTTCTGGATCGTGGCGGCGACGACCGGCAGCGCCGCGGGTTTTCCGTGTTCGTCGTCGCGTACCTTCCGGATGTGGACTTCCTCGAGGTCGATGACTTCTTTGTACTCTTTGATTCGCTCGGCACAGGCGACCATGTCCTCTAATAGTGCCGACTTTTGTGCCCCTGGCTCGTGGTCGCCGTCGAGACAGTGCTGACAGACGCGCAGTTCGATTCGCATTGTGAGTAGGTTGTCACTCGAGGCCGATGAGGATTCCGTTCTGGAGACCGGACGCCGGAGTCAGCGGGACTGTCGGAAACCAGTCCCGGTGCCACCTCGATCGGACTGGGGGTACACCGGTCAATCGGGACACCAATCCCTATTCGATCGCCCGATTAGCAACGTCCCGGATTGCGTCGGTGCCCCGGTCGACGTAGCCGCCGTGGAAACAGATCGTCCGATCGATCTCGAGGGTCGCGAGTTCGGCGACCGACTCGAGGGCCCGATCCATTTCGGGCGTAAACTCGGGTTTCGGCCCCGAGAGCGGTTCCTCGCCGTCGGCCACGAGCGCGTCGCCGGCGATCAGCAACCCGCCCTCGGGAACGTAAAGCGACACGTGCCCGGGCGCGTGGCCGGGCGTCTCGACGACTTCCATCGGTCCAGAGAGCGTCGGAATACGCACCCCGCCGGTGAGTTCGACGTCGACTGCAGCCGGCGGGTAGCGGTCCCCGCTTCCCTTGATCGGATCGCGTGAACCCGTCACGAACGGCGCTTCCTCCCGGTGTGTCGCGACGACGGCGTCGACTCGCTCGAGCAGTTCCGAGAGTCCGCCCGCGTGATCGCCGTCGTGATGTGTCAGGACGACCAGCCACACGTCGGCCAGTTCGTACCCCAGGCTCTCGAGGTGAACGGAGAGCGGGTCGACGGCTCCCGGTGGCCCGACGTCGATCAGAACGAGTCCGCGGTCGGTCTCGACGGCCGTCGGCGTGATCGTGAGTTCGCGGCCGCCGTACTCGACGCTGATCGGAAGGACGTGAACGCCCGCCTTTTCTTCGCGTGGCATACGGGTACGTTCACAGAATAATCGAGGCGGATGCCACGGGGCTTGACCCCGTGGAGGAAGCTGACACTCCATTCGACAAACCACGTTTGATGACAAGTTCGACTCTCCCTATCCTACACGTAAATTTTTATTAGGCAGTAGGTGTAAATATAAATCACGGATGGACGTCGCGCCACGACGCACCGTCAAAATCAAACTCGACGTACCCAGAGAGCGTCGTGGCGACCTCCATCAAACCAAAGACCAGTTCTTGCACTGCACCAACCGAACCTCGGAGTGGGCGTGGCGCTACGACGACTACTGTGTCACCAGCAAGAACAAAGCCGAAAACGCCCTGTACGACGAGTTGCGCGAGGAAACCGACCTCACTGCCAACCTCGTCCAGAAAGGCATCAGACGCGCCATCGAAGCTGTCCAAGGTGGCGTCGAGAAGTTGAAGAAGGGCGAAAAGACTAGCCAACCCGAGTTCGACTCGTGGAGCGTCGTCTACGACAAACGCTCCGCAACGTTCAACACTGACCACGCCACGCTGTCCACGCCGAACGCCAGAGTCACCTGCGAATACGTATTCCCGCTCAAAGAGGAGCGAGAAGACACGCCATTCGGCAGGTACTACGAGAACGACGATTGGGATGCGTCGAGTGCCACGCTTCAGTACGACGAGCAGGACGACACGTTCTACCTGCACGTTACGCTGAAGAACCCCGACTACGAGGGTGACGGAACGGAACGCCAAGAAGCCAGTCACGATGATGATGGTGCCGAGAACGGAGTGGTTCTCGGCGTGGACTTGAACGTGACTGGCGCGTTTGCCGTCACCAGCACGGGCAAATTCATCGGCAGTGCGGACTACCTCACCCACAAACGCGACCAGTACGAACAACGCCGCGCCAAACTGCAACAGACGGGTACTCGCTCCGCGCATCTCACGATTCAATCCATCGGCAGCAAGTTCAGTGATTGGTCGTTGGACTGGCTCCACAATCGGGCGAACAACCTCATCGTGGAAGCCCAGAGAGCGGATGTGGACGGCATCATTTTCGAGAAGCTTGACCACATCCGCGAGAACATCGCCAACGGCAGTAAGTTCCAGCAGTGGGCGTACGCGAGGTTCGTGGAACTCGTGGAGTACAAAGTTGAATCCACGGCGTTGTTCGTGGATACTGTGAATCCTGCGTACACGTCGCAGCGTTGCTCTTGCTGTGGGTTTACCCACGAGAATAACCGCAACGACAAGCAGTTCGAATGCGTGGATTGTGGGTATGAGGTGAACGCGGATTACAACGCGGCGAAGAACATCGCCAACCGATACTGCGGGTATATCCATCGCGGGCAGAAGTCTCGCGGTGGATGGGCCACCAGTCAACTGGCCCTCAAGTCAGGGACGCTGAACGTGAACGGTGCTTACACACCTGCCGAGTTACTCGGGTAGAACGGGAGTCCACTGACAAGCCTCGGGGCTTGACCCCGAGGCAGTTGACGTGCGCCACGTATGTGTTTACGGGCGTCAGGGGGAGCCCTTAGGGTTCGGAGACGGACTCGAGTCAGTTCGACCGCATTCAGTCGCTGACCCCGGATCGAGAATCAACACTGGATCGGTGCCAGAAACCAGTCCGGCGTCGAGAACCTACGAAAGCGCCGTGTAGATCGCTCCCTCGAGGTCCGCGATCAGGTCGTCGGCGTGCTCGATGCCGACGCTCACCCGGATCAGCCCGTCGGTGAGGCCGGCCTCGAGGCGTTCTTCCCGCGGTATTGCGGCGTGAGTCATCGGTGCGGGCTGTTCGATCAAACTCTCGACGCCGCCCAGACTCTCCGCCAGCGTGAAGACGTCAGTGTTCGAGACGACCGCGCTCGCCTCCTCGAGGCTCGCGTCGAGTTCGAAACTCAACATGCCGCCGAAATCGGCCATCTGCTCGTCGGCGATGTCGTGGCCGGGGTGGGACTCGAGTCCCGGGTAGTACACACGATCGACGTCTGGATGACCCTCGAGCCACGCCGCGAGCACGTTGGCGTTCTCACAGTGGCGATCCATCCGGACGGGGAGCGTCTTGGTGCCTCGCAACACGAGGAAACACTCGAACGGGCCCGGCGTCGCCCCGACCGCGTTCTGGTAGAAGCCGAATTGCTCGTCTAACTCCTCGTCGTTGGTCACGAGCGCACCGCCGACGACGTCGGAGTGGCCTCCGAGGTACTTCGTCAGGGAGTGTGAGACGACGTCCGCACCGAGATCCAGCGGTTGCTGGAGGTACGGCGTCGCGAACGTGTTATCGATCGCACAGAGCGCGTCGTGTCCGTGGGCGATGTCTGCCGCCCCTTCGATATCGACGATCGACATGAGCGGGTTCGTGGGCGTCTCGAGCCAGAGGAGTTCCGTCTCGTCTCGAAACGCGTCCTCGATCGCCGAGAGGTCCGTCATATCGACGAACGAGAACTCGAGGTCGTACTCCTCGTAGACCTGCGTGAAGATGCGGTGGGTGCCGCCGTAGACGTCGTTGCCGGTCACGACGTGATCGCCAGCCGAGAGGAGGTTGAGCACGGTGTTGATCGAAGCCATTCCGCTCGAAAAACACCGGCCGTACTCGGCGTTCTCGAGGCTCGCCAGGTTGGCCTCGAGATCGGTTCGCGTCGGGTTTCCGGTCCGGGAGTACTCGTACCCGCGGTGTTCGCCCGGGGCGTCCTGTTCGTACGTCGAGTTGGCGTGGATCGGCGTCATCAACGCGCCGGTTTCCTCGTCCGGATGCTGTCCGGCGTGGATCGATCGCGTTTCGATCCGGTACTCGTGGCCATCGGCCGGGTCGTCGTCCATATCCACCCCGAGGGGTCCAACCCACGTCACGTTTACCCCGTCCTGCTCGTCGACGCGGGCCCGTGCCGACCGATCCGGAACGTGCGTTTTATAACCGTCACCAAGTAAGAGGGTCGTACGACTATGCCCAACTCTAATGGCCCTCGTCAGGGAACCCGGAAGAAACTCGCGAACGCTCCTCGAGATCGCGGCTCGTCTCCGCCACAGCGTGCGATCCAGCAGTACGAAGCGGGTGAAAAAGTCCACCTGAAGATCGACCCGAGCGTCCCCAAGGGTCGATTCCACCCGCGCTTCGACGGTCGAACCGGCGAAGTGATCGGGAAACAGGGGAACGCGTTCAAAGTCGAGATCACCGACGGAAACAAGAAAAAGACCCTGATCGTCACCGCGCCCCACCTGCGCGCCCAGGACCGCTCCGAAGACCGGGTCTGATCCGAGACTGGTATGACGATCTTCAAAGAGATCGTCGACGAGGAGTTCCTCACGGTTTCGGAAACGAAGGAACTGCTCGCCGACATCGAAGCCGAACGCGCAATGGACGAGGACCGCGAGTTGCCGTACGAACTCGCACGAGCGATCGAGCACGCCAATCGATTCGCAGTCCTCGAGCCGGCAGACGCACAGCAACTCGTCGACGACTTACAGGAGGTAGAGAAAGTCGACGAGCCGACCGCGTACAAGATCGCCAATCTCCTGCCGCGAAACCGGGACGAGTTGCGGTCGGTGTACGCCCAGCAGCGGTACTCGCTGTCAGGGGACGAACTCGACGAGATACTCAACGTCGTCGCACAGTACGCCTGATTCGGTCGGGCTCCAGCGGGCCGAGAGCGGGCCGACTCTTTAAGTATGCCGTCGCCGTATCGGGTGACAATGAGCGAAGCCGACAGCGACGAGACGGACGTTCGACGCGCGGTCGTGTTGGATTACCTCGCACACGGTCTGTCGGACGACGGACGACCGCAGTACGAAAAGTCACCGGCAGGGTACGCTATCGACGTCGACCACTTCGAACTGTACCAGGTCGCCTTCGACGAAGACGAACGGTTGACGATCGGTAGCACCGTCGTCGTCGAACCCCCCGAAGAACGCGACGTCGTCACCCAGTGTCGACGGGTCGAGTACGAGGACCTCTCCTCGGGATCCAAGTCCGAACTCGAGTACGTCGTACAGGACGTGGTCGAGGAGGACGAAGAGCGGTTCGTCGACTTTTACAACGAGGCTCAGCCGATCACCCTGCGGCTCCATCAGCTGAACCTGTTGCCCGGTATCGGGAAGAAACTCCGCAACGGCATCCTCGACGAGCGAAAGCGCAAGCCGTTCGAGAGCTTCGACGAACTGTCCGAACGCGTTTCCGGACTCCACGACCCGGACGAGATTCTCGTCGAGCGCATCTTAGAGGAGCTACGCGACGACGATCTGAAGTATCAGACGTTCGTGGGCCGGGACGAGGACCGATCGTAGCGGCCGGGTCCGGGCACTACCTGCGTTCGAATTCGATTTCGTGCACATTTAAGAGCGCAGACACGAAGGGGAGAGTGATGATCGAAACCGTTTTGCTCGCAGTCGGACCGGGTGACAGCGACCGCGTCGAGGAACTCACGACCCAGACGATAGCCGTCGCCGAACCGACCGGCGCGACGGTCGTACTGGCCCACGTCATCTCTGCCGACGAGTACGAAGACGAACTCCGGAGCTATCACGACGCGATCGACCGGATGGGACTCGATATCGAACACGGAGACGTACCGCCGGAGTCGCTGGCACGGGAGACGGAACCAGTCGGCGAGATTGCGAAGCGACTCGAGGAAGCCGACCTCGAGGTCGACGTCCGCGGTGTCGTCGGCGATCGAGCGGAAGAGATCGTCGCGTTGGCCGAGAAGACGGATGCGGACAACGTCGTCGTGGGCGGCCGGAAGCGATCGCCGA
This sequence comes from Natrarchaeobius chitinivorans, assembly GCF_003841505.1. Taxonomy (GTDB): domain Archaea; phylum Halobacteriota; class Halobacteria; order Halobacteriales; family Natrialbaceae; genus Natrarchaeobius; species Natrarchaeobius chitinivorans. The sequence goes on along the minus strand of NZ_REGA01000014.1, from coordinate 90,242 downwards.
CCGGAAAAGCCGTGTTCGGCAGCACCGCCCAACAGGTGTTGCTCACGTCGCCCTGTCCGGTGACGTACGTCCGCGAAGGGACCATCTAACCTCGGTCCGGCTACTGTCGTCGACCCGGTCGGGGTTCGACCGGTCAGTATCTCGATTGGAAGCGACGCACAGACGAGCGAAGACGGTGCGTTTACACGCGACGGCCTCGAAGCGGGGTCAATGAGGGACCCCGATCGACTGCTCGCCAGGGCGGGCGTCCGCGGCGATCCGGACCGCGACCAGCACTTTCTCGTCGACGATCGCGTACTCGACCGACTGCCGACGTATATAACGGAGATCGACGCGGACGCGTCTCACCTCCTCGAGATCGGCGGTGGGACCGGTGCGCTGACGGATCGGTTGCTCGCGTTGGCGGGCGACGACGGCAACGTGACCGTCGTCGAACGCGACCGCGATCTCGCGGCGTTTCTCCGCGAGGAGTTCCGTGAGGAGATCGACGCCGATCGGTTGACGGTGATCGAGGGCGACGCCCTCGAGGTCGACCTCCCCGCGTTCACCGCCTCCGTCTCGAACCTTCCGTACGGCGTCTCGAGTCAGATTGCGTTCCGGCTGTTGCCCGAAAAACGGCCGCTCGTGTTGATGTTTCAACAAGAGTTCGCCGAACGGATGGTCGCCGAACCCGGAACGTCCGAGTACGGACGGCTCTCGGTGTCGACCCAGCACTACGCGGACGTCGAACTCGTCGAGACCGTTCCGAAGGAGGCGTTTTCCCCGCCGCCGGCCGTCGAGAGCGCGGTGATCCGTGCCAGACCTCGCGACCCGGACTACGAGGTCGACGACGAGGAGTTCTTTTTGCGGTTCGTGAAAGCGTTGTTCACCCAGCGTCGGAAGACGATTCGAAACGGGATCCGGAACACGGCACACATATCCGGGCTTGAACGCCCCGATGCGGTCGTCGACGCTGCCGACGAGGACGTCCTTCGGAAGCGACCGGACGCGATGTCACCCTCGGCGTTCGCCGAACTGGCACAGCTCGCACTCGAGGTCGACACCCCCGCTGTCGACGGCTGAAACTGACGGCGTGGCAAGCCACCGACGAATCGCCGACCGACGGATACTCAAAGCTGGACGGACGACAGGCCGAGACAGCGTTCACCATGTCCGAGGTACTGGCGGTGCTCGACTGGATGGCCGAGACCGTCGAGCCGATCGAACTGAAACTCGCCGTTACCTTCGCGGCGGTCGGGATCTTGCTGTTCGTCTTGCTCTCGTATCGGCAGTTGCAGACGGCGATCAGCGACCGAGCGAAACCGCTGTACGGCGACATCGTCTCGACGACGGTCCTTACGACGACGTTTCTTCTCAGCCTCGCCGTCGTCGTCGGCGTCTGGGAGCAAACCGATACGATCCGCGAAGGCTACGCACAACTCGACATCGGCGGGGAAATCGTCGCTCGAGCGATCGTCTCGTTCATCTTGCTCGTCGGAACCGTGATTTTCAGGCGGTTCGTCAAGCGGGCGCTCGACGAAATCCTCGGGTCGGCATCCGCAGTGACCGCCCACCAGCGCGAGATCAGCCATCGGATCGCACAGGTGATAATCTGGTCGATTTCACTCGTCATCGTCCTCGGCGTCTGGATCGACGACCTGAGCGGGCTGCTCGTCGGGGCCGGCTTCCTCGGAATCGTCGTCGGGATGGCAGCCCGCCAGACCCTCGGGACCGTCCTCGCCGGTTTCGTCCTCATGTTCGATCGCCCGTTCGAGATCGGCGACTGGATCGAAGTCGAGGACAGAGAGGGGATCGTCACCGACATATCGATCGTCAACACGCGAATCCGTTCGTTCGACGGAGAGTACGTTATGGTCCCGAACGACGTGATCTCGACGAGTATGGTAACGAATCGGTCGAAACGCGGCAGGTTGCGGATCGAGATCGACGTCGGCGTCGATTACGAGGACGACGCCGAGCACGCAGCGGCGGTCGCCGAACGGACCGTCTCCGATCTCGAGCACTCGCTGTCCGCGCCGGGTCCCCAGGTGGTCACGAAGGAGTTCGGCGACTCCGCGGTCGTCCTCGGTGTGCGGTTTTGGATCGACCGACCGAGTTCGAAACGCCGGTGGCGGGCCCGAACCGCCGCGATCAACGCGATCAAACGCGAGTTCGCGGCGGAGGGGATTGGGATCCCGTTCCCCCAGCGCGAACTCTCGAGTCGACCCGGCGCGGGTGCTCGAGTCGAACCGGGAGACGAAACCCCGGACCGCGGCTCCGAGGGCTCTATCGGCGGAGAAACCGCCGCTCACGACGACTCGCAACCGGACGACGGTGAACAGTATCGGATGACGGGGCCGGAAGAGCGATGACGGATCTCGCGACGAGGCGGGGACTGGAAACCGACGTCTACCAGCCCGCCGAGGACTCGGAACTGCTTGCCGACGCCGCCTGTAGCCGCTTGCCATCCGGCGGAGACGGGGGCGACGAGGATCGGCCGCTCGTCCTCGAGGTCGGAACCGGGTCGGGCTACGTCGCCGCCCGCGTCGCCGAGGAGACCGAGGCCCGCGTGATCGCGTCCGACCTGAACCCACACGCGGTCGGGCAGGCCGCCGATGCGGGTCTCGAGGCCGTCCGGGCCGATCTGGTCTCTCCGTTCGCCGACGGCGCGTTCGACGCCGTCCTGTTCAACCCGCCGTACCTGCCGACCGATCCGGACAACGAGTGGGACGACTGGATGGAACGCGCGCTCTCGGGCGGCGAAGACGGGCGGGCGGTCGTCGATCCGTTCCTCGAGCGCGTTGGCCGCGTGCTCGCGCCCGAGGGCGTCGTTTACCTGCTCGTCAGCAGTCTCGCGGGCGTCGAGGAGATCGTCGACCGTGCGGGGGAGGAAGGATTCAGCGCCGCCGCCGTCGCTGACGAGTCGTTTCCCTTCGAGACGCTGACGGTACTCGAACTGTTTCGCTAACCGCGCCGCCGTGTTGGTTCGGTCTCGAGTGCAGATCCCGAGCCGAAGGCGGATCTAGAGCGTGTAGTCGTGGTCGCCGGCCTCGCTCTCGAGGAACGCCTCGAGCAGGTCGATCGTCGCGGCGACGTCGTCGACGTGAGCCGCTTCGGTGACCGTATGGAGGTACCGCGTCGGGACGGAGATCGCTCCGACCGGTTTCGCGCCGGCGGAGTGTTGAAACCCCGCAGTGTCGGTGCCGCCGGCGGGCAACACCTCGAGTTGGTACTCGATCTCCGCGTCCTCGGCGACGGTCTTCATCCGGCGGTGAACCTTGGGGTTCGTGATGACGCTCGAGTCCTTGAGCTTGATCGCGGTTCCGTCACCCAGTTTCGTGACGTACTCTCCGGCGTCGAACCCGGGGACGTCGTTGGCGACGGTGACGTCCAGCGCGACCGCAAGGTCGGGATCGACGTCGACGCCGAGCGCGCGAGCGCCGCGGATGCCGACCTCCTCCTGGACAGTCGCACAGAAGTGAATCGTCGCCTCTGGCTCCTCGAGGCGACGAGCCGCCTCGAGCATCGCGAACAGACAGACTCGATCGTCGAGCGCCTTGCCGGTGACGGTCTCGCCGACCAGTTCGGTCGTCTGATCCATCGTGACGAGGTCGCCAGGCGAGACGCGTTCCTCGAGTTCGTCCGTCGGGAGACCCACGTCGACGAAGACGTCCTCGACCTTCGGCGTCTTCTCGCGTTCGTCATCGTCGAGCGTGTGCGGCGGCGGCGAGCCGATAACGCCCGGAAGGTCGCCGTCTTCGGTGTGAATCGTCACGCGCTGGGCTTTCAACACGCGGGCGTCCCAGCCGCCGAGCGCGTCGAGTTCGAGAAAGCCGAAGCCATCCTCGTCGCCGCGGACGTGCCGAACCATAAACCCGATTTCGTCCATGTGGGCCGCGACGGCGACCGAGTAGTCGGATTCGCCCTCGAGCGTCCCGACGACGTTTCCCATCGCGTCGGTCCGGACGCGGTCGACGCTCTCCTCGAACTCTCGAACGACGATCTCGCGGATGCGGTCTTCGTATCCCGGAACGCCACTCGTCTCCGTGAGCTCTACAAGTAAGTCGAAATCGAACGGTGTCGACGTCATACGCACACCAGTTCGTCAGTTTTGATAAATCCGTGGTCGTCCATACGCGTCGGACACACCGCCTCAACGTTCGCTGCCCCCGTCGACCCGTTCCGTCACATATCCAACCGCGGACTATTAACCGATCGACCCGTTAGAACACGTCATGAGCGAGGTACGTATCGCAGGAACGGGGCTAACCCCGTTCGGGAACGTCCCCGAACGCACCGGGCGGGACCTCTTCGCCCAGGCGAGCGCCGCGGCATTCGAGGACAGCGGCGTGCCTCGAGACGACGTCGAGGCCGTCTTCTACGGCAACTTCATGGGCGAACTCGCCGAACACCAGGGTCACCAGGGACCGCTGATGGCCGAAGCCGCGGGCGTCAGAGCGCCCGCAACCCGCTACGAGTCGGCGTGTGCCTCGAGCGGAGCCGCAATCAGGGACGCCGTCGTCCGGATCCGCAACGGCGAAACCGACGTTGCACTCGTCGGCGGTGCCGAACGGATGACCAACCTCGGGACTGCTGGGGCGACCGAGGCGCTCGCCATCGCCGCCGACGACCTCTGGGAGGTACGGGCCGGGATGACGTTTCCGGGGGCGTACGCGCTGATGGCGCAGGCGTACTTCTCCGAGTACGGCGGCGGGCGCGAAGAGCTGGCCCACGTGGCGGTCAAGAACCACGAGAACGCGCTCACGAACGAGAAAGCCCAGTACCAAAGCGCGATCACGGTCGAGGACGTCCTCGAGGCTCCACAGGTCTCGAGTCCGCTTGGTCTCTACGACTCCTGTCCGATCTCCGACGGCGCGGCCGCGATCGTTCTCACGAGCGAAACCTACGCCGAAGAACACGACCTCGACGCACCCGTCGCGATCACGGGGAGCGGACAGGGCGGCGATCGCATGGCCCTTCACGACCGCGAGTACCTCGCACGCTCCCCGGCGGCACGCGAGGCGGGCGAGGAAGCGTACGCTGACGCCGGAATCGACGCGACCGACGTCGACCTCGCGGAGGTCCACGACTGCTTTACGATCGCCGAGGTCCTCGCGCTCGAGGCACTCGACATAGAACCGATCGGCGAAGGGATCTCCGCCGCTCGAGACGGTCGGACGACCGCCGACGGCGAGACGCCGATCAACCTCTCGGGCGGCCTGAAGGCGAAGGGCCACCCCGTCGGCGCGACCGGCGCATCACAGATCGCAGAGGTCGCAACCCTCCTGTCCGGCGAGCATCCAAACAGCGAGTACGTCGCCGAGGCGACGACCGGCGTCGCCCACAACGCGGGTGGCACGGTCGCGAGTGCGACGGTCCACGTACTCGAGGAGGTGGGACGGCCATGAGCGACGCCGGAGACGACGTTCAGAACGCGGGCTACGACGGCTGGCTCGATGCCGCCGAATCGGGCGAGGCGTACTATCTCGAGTGTCCAAACGGCCACGGCTCGCTCCCACCGCGGCGAGTCTGTCCCGACTGTGGCGCGACGGACCTCGAGCGAGTCGGGCTTCCGGAGACGGGCGAAGTCGAGACGTACACCGTCACGCACGTTCCGACGCCCGCCTTCGAAGACGACGCCCCCTACGCGACGGCCATCGCGGACTTCGGACCGGTCCGGATCACCGGGCAGATCGTCGGCATCGATCCGGAGACCGTCGAGAGCGGTCTCGAGGTCGAACTCGAGGTCGCGGTCTCGCAGACGACGGACGACCGGATTCTCGGGTTCACGCCAGTTTCGGGCTGAGAGGGGCCATTGTAGTTCGTCCAGTGGCGTTCGCCGAAGCCGTCGCTGAGTGACCCTTCGAAACTGAATCGAACCCCTCGAGCGACCGCCGCCCGTTACTCGCCGCGGTCGGCGTGGATCAGCTGTGCGGTCAGGTACTCGACGAACTGCTCGGGGTGTTCGGCGTGTGGGAGCTGGGTCGCGTAGTCGATGACGACCAGCTCGAGGTCGGCGGCTTCGGCGAGGTCCCGTCCGTTACGCAGCGGGACGAGTTTCGCGTCTCGCCCCCAGACGAGCGTCGTCGGGGTCTCGAGTTCGGCGAGTTCGGTCGCGAGGTCGAAGTCGGGGTCGAGCGTTCCCGAGGCGAACGACGCCGGTGCGTACCGGGCACCGGGTTGATGGGCGCTGTCCCACGCGTAGGCGACTTCTCGCTCGTCGATTCGGTCCGAATCGTAGTAGCCGTCCCGATCGTAGAAGTACCGAATCGAGGGTTTGCTCGCGAGGAGGTTGTAGATCGTCGTCCCGACGATCGGCGTCCGAACGAGGGTCCGCAGCCACGGGCGTTCCGTCGCCGTCTCGTCGGTCGGACAGATCAATACGAGCGCCTCGAACTCCGTTTCAGTCGCTGCGTCGGCTGCGAACGCACCGGTGAGCGAGGAGGCGACGACGATCGGCTCGTCGGTGACTTCCGATGCGAAATCCCGGACGAACTCGGCGTACAGCGTCGGCGAGTAGACCAGCGGCGGCCGTTCCGACCGCGCGAAGCCGGGCAGATCGACCGCGACGACGTGGTAGTGTTCGGCCAGTCGTTCGAACACCGGCTCGAACTCGTGGCTGCTCGCGCCGGCGTGAACCCCGTGTAACAGGAGCATATCCGGATCGCTGGGGTCGCCCGCGACGGTGTAACTCGCTTCGATTCCGCGCCATCGATACGTCCGCTCGACGCCGGGGAGCGGGTTCTCGAGGTCGCCTGCACGCGTGGCGAGGAGGCGGTTGCCGACGACGGCTGCCCCGACGGCACCGACGGCCCCGGCGAGGACGTTTCGGGCTTTCATACGACGACTATTCGACGGCAACGCTCTTAGAAGTGAGGATCGGAGAAGGGACGATCGCTTCCTCGCGGTGTCAAAACGGGTTCTCGCAGTCACCCGGTTCGACGGGGTCAGTTTCGGGTCGGACGCTCCGTCTCGAGGCGTTCGAGGCAGCGTTCGACCGGGGAGAGCAACTCGTTCGCGATCGTGTACGGATCGGTTTCGCCGCGACGGACGTCGTCCGCGAGCTCGTCGACGCCGCCGGATCGCTCGAGTTGCGCCTCGAGCATCGTGTGAACGTCTTCTCTGAGCAGCGTTCGAATTTCCTCGGCGTGGCGCTTCCGACTCCGGGAGGCACGCTCGCCCGATTCGACGAGGTACGTCCGGTGGCCGGCGAGTTCGTCGACGAGGGCCTCGACGCCGTCCCCGGTAGTGGCGACCGTCTCGACGATGGGAACCGTCCATGCGCTGTCGCGCTCGCTTTCCCCCTCTGGCGAACCGTCGTCTCCTCCGTGGTGAGTCGACGCGTCCGGACCGTGGTGGCCGCCCCCGAGTCCGCCGCCGTCGTCGAGCGCGATCATCTCCCGAAGCTCCTGGACCGTTCGGTCCGCTCCGTCGCGGTCCGCCTTGTTGACCACGAACACGTCGGCGATCTCGAGGATACCTGCTTTCAGCGTCTGGATGTCGTCGCCCGACCCCGGCGGGACGAGGACGGCCACGGTGTCTGCGGTGCGGACGATGTCGATCTCGTTCTGGCCCGCGCCCACGGTCTCGATGATGATCTTGTCCTTCCCGAAGGCGTCCATCGCCTTGACGGCGTCTGCGGTAGCGGTCGAGAGGCCACCCAGCGTTCCGCGTGCGCTCATCGATCGAACGAAGACGTCCATGTCCCCGACCGTCGACGCCATCCGGATGCGATCGCCGAGCACCGCACCGCCCGTAAAGGGCGAGGACGGATCGATAGCGATGATGCCGACCGTCTCGCCCCGTTCGCGGTAGGTTTCGGCGAGCTTGTCGACCAGCGTCGACTTCCCCGCGCCGGGACTGCCCGTGATACCGATCACGTCCGCGTCGCCCGTGTGTGCGTACAGTTCGGAGACGAGATCGCGATACCCCGGTGACCTGTTCTCGATTTTCGAGATGGTCCGGGCCAGCGCGCGGTGTTTGCCCGAGAGCAACTCCTCGAGCAGCGTTTCGTCGCCCGTACTCATCGTTCGGGTGCGTTCTCCCGGACGTATTCGACCGTCTCCTCGATCGACGTCCCCGGTCCGAAGATGGCCGCCACACCCTCGTCTTTGAGCCCCTCGCGGTCTTCCTCGGGAATGACGCCGCCGACGAGGACGAGGGTATCGTCCTTGGCGTCGTACTCCTCGAGCCCGTTCATAACCTTCGGGACGAGCGTGTCGTGGGCTCCCGAGAGGATCGAGATGCCGAGAACGTCGACGTCCTCCTGGACCGCCGCCTGCACGATCTCCTCCGGTGCCTTGTGGAGACCGGAGTAGATGACCTCGAAGCCGGCGTCGCGAAACGCCCGTGCGATGACGTGTGCACCGCGATCGTGGCCGTCGAGACCTACTTTCGCGACGAGGCACCTGATCTCTCCTTGCGTGGTGGTCATACACACAGTTCCGGGGCCGTCTGTTTGACTTTAACGGAAATTCAGGCGCGAGTCCGAGGGCGCGTCGAAACCGAACTCGTTTCCCGAACCGGTCACGTATTCGAACAGTCCCGAGAGGAATCAGTCCCACGAACCAAAGGCTAAAGAGCGAAACTACCGAACATTCTCTCAATGACTATCGTTCGTCTATTGCGGAGGGATCTCTCGTGGGCGTCGAAATAAAAGAAAACAGGGTATCCGATGCCGAGTTCGAGGAGATGAAAGGGTTCGTCTTCGAGTACCTCGCGGCCAGCGTCGAGAAAGAAGAAGAAGGTGGCCGTATGCGCTGGTATCCGTGGCACTCCGCGGAGTATCGCCACAACCACATCCTCAACGTGGTCGATCTCGCCGAAGAGATCGCCCGCAAAGAGGGTGCAGACGTCGACGTCACCCGCGTCGCCGCCCTCTTTCACGACGTGGCCAAACTCGAGACCGATCAGGAACTCCACGCCGAAGCCGGCGCTCGCGTCGCCCGCGAGTACCTCGAATCGCGTTCGGAGTACCCCGAATCGTTCATCACACAGGTGTGCCAGGCGATCGAACACCACTCCTACCAGGGCGACCTCGAGGACCTGGGGCTCGAGACCCAGTGTCTCATCGAGGCCGATCTGCTGGACAAAATCGGCGCGAACGGCACCGCGTTGATGCTGTTGCGCATGGGCTACGAGGCTCGCACGCACATGGACGCCGACGAGATGGTCGAACGTGTGCTCGAGCGGGGGTACGACGCCGCCTCGCGCGTCCAAAGCGACACCGCAGAGAGTATCGCCCATCAGCGGCTCAAACGCGTGAAGTGGTTCCGCGAGTGGCTCGAGGACGAAATCGCTGGAATGGGTTGACATCCTCCCCGCCCGCCGGCTGATACGGTTTACTGTAAATCAGTACTGGCGCACCCGTCGCCCGGGTCGCGGGTGCGCCGGTACACAGTGACAGTAATCCGTATGCCGTGTCGGGTTTCTGGGACAGTCCTAACGCGGTGTACAGTGAGCCGTTGACATTCTCCACCACCGTATCAGAAGCTATTTCTTTCGTCGGCATGGTTAGAATACTAACATGTACGCAGTCGACAACCTGGATGACGCTGGCGGGCTGACGAAGCAGTATCTCGGCTCCCTCGGCGCGTCCGGGTGGCTCAAACTCGCCCTCGTCGTCTTCGTCGTCTACGCCCTCGAAGTCAACACGCAACTGTTCAGAACGCCGCCAGACACGGGGACGGCCAGTACTGCGCTTCCGGAGTGGGCTCCGCTCGAACTTCTGGTCCCCCTCGTGGCCCTCGGCGTCTGGCTCGCGTTCAGGTATCTCGCCGCGCTCTTCGAGTTCGTCTTCGTCGAATCGCTTCGCTCGAGGTCGTTTTCGATCCGACGGTACGCTCGAGAAAACCTGTTGCTGGCCCTGTGGCTGCTGTTATTCCGGATCGTGCTGTGGATCGGGTTGCTCCTTCTCGTCGCGGTCCCCGTCGTCGCCGTCGTCGTCTTGGGTGACGTCAGTTCGATAGACGACGTAACGGCTGGGCAGGTGGTTCTGACGGCGTTCGTCGCACTCGGCGGGTTCCTCGCCCTGTGGGTGGTGTCCACCCTCACGAACGCGTTCGTCGTCCCCGTAATGCTTCTCGAAGATCGGAATCCGTTCAGTGCCTGGGTGGTCGTCGGATCGTCGATCCGGTCGAATCTCGCCGGCACGCTCGGGTTTCTCGCCGTGGCGTGGGTAGCCGGCTTCTCTCTCTGGATCGTGTTCGCGTTCGTCGGCTTCTTCGTCACGATGTTCGGCGGCATGGTGTTTCTCGTCTCGAGCATGATGGCGATGGAATCCGATCCGGCGCTCGGGTACATCGTGTTCGCGCTGGGTGTTCTCGCGTACTTCTTCTATCTCTACCTCCGCTCGTTCGTCGAGGCACCGGTCCGAAGCTACGTCCGATACTACGCGCTGTTGATCCTCGGTGACACCGAGGAGCGTCTCGATCTCGTTCCCGACCAGCGTGCGGCGATCCGACCGGGTGGAACCACCTCGACTGCAGGTTCCACACGGGACGATCACGGCCGCTCCAGCCGGACGGACGACTCGTGGGACGGTGGGGGTTCGACGATCACGACGGGTACCGAAGACGCCGCACGCGACGACTCGTCCGATCGCGACGGGGACGAGTCGGCCAGCTGGGAGGGCCCGCCGGCCTGGGACACCCCCGTCGACGATCGTGACTCGAGTGCGTTGGACGGCGGTTCATCCCACTCCAGTGACCAACTCGACCGATAACGCGAGAGAGTCGTCGTTTCGGCGGCCGATCAAAACACTCGAAGCGCTCCCGTCGCCAGAAAGATCAGTCCGAACCCGGCCAGGACGAGCGCGCTGAGCGCCGCGACCGCCGGAGCGAACGCGTCGACGCGGCGGCCGGCCGAGACGAGCACTGCGGGGAAGACGACGATCCAGACGGCGATACCCGCGAAAAAGCCGATCAGGAGCGAGGGGGATCCGGTCTGGACCACCAGGACGCCCGCGAGCGACTCGCTCCCGCCGGGCAGGTACGAGAGGACGTCGAGCCGACCCGACTCGAGCAAGCCGACGCCGACGGTGAGCCAGAAGCCGATCTGGTAGGGGTTCGAAAGCGACAGGGCGAACGTCTTACGAAAGCCCGTGGATTCGCCGCGGTCGTCGTCGGTAAACGACGCCGCGGATCGGGCCTCCGCGACCGCACCGATGGCGAAATACAGCATGAGGACGCCGCCGATCACGTAGAGTGCGGGTCGAACCGGTGGATACTGGTCGACGACCGCCACGACGCCAGCGAGTGCGAGGACGAAAAAGAGGACGTCCGCGAGCATCGCACCGAGGCCGGCTCGAAAGCCGGCCGCCCAGCCACGGAGGACGCTCTCCTCGGCGATGATGGCGTTCATCGGGCCGGGCGGTGCGGCGAGGGCGAGTCCGAAGACGACCCCCGCGAGCGCCGTAATTACCACAGTCACGATCGAACGGGAATCGGTGCAGGGAGGTAACGCTGTCGGACAGAAGCGAGTTCGAACGGCCTAATACGGTCTACTGCAGGGCATAGCGATTGTCGTAGCCTACCGGGGGTTTCGAAACCGGGCCTTCGGCGCTGTGTCTCGGTTCTTCAGCGGGAAACTATGAACTCCGACGATAATCCCTATCAGTACCGATAGGACCGCGACCGAGTGTCGTCCCGCGATCGCTCCGGAACTGACGTACGGCAAACCGTATGAGCTGCTCGGTCGAGGACCCATCCGGCTAATTCAACGTCTGATACGAGTGACCGCGTTTTTAGCGCTGGAGCGCGTAAACGCGGCCGGAGTTGTGGACCCCTGTCACACGCTCCATGACTCCGTCCCCGGTTGTCCGTGCGGGTTTTATCACTGTTCATCGACACGGCCGCGGACGGTATGGGGCCACCCCAGCACCGAGATGGTGTCGACGACGGCCGTCACGGCGACGAGTTACGCCGTCACCGCGGTCAGCAACCCCCTCGAGAGACGGTCGGCCGGTCGGCCCGTACCGGAACGGTTCCAGATCCCTTCTTTCGGGGGTCGTACCAGTGAACCCTTTTATCGTCACACCGTACTGTCGTGTATGACCGGTCGTCGATGTCGAAACTCGCCATGGGGCCGACTTCCGCAGTGCGATCAGGGGAGAGCATCGAAATGAGACGACGAGACCTCGTCGCCGGCGTCGCGAGCGTCGGCGTACTCGCCGGAGCTGGCGCGATTGTCCTGGGCGGATTACCGACCGGTGGGACCGACGGCGATGGCGCGACCGACGACGACGCTGCAGCCGACGGCGACGCCGCAGCCGACGACGAAGCGGACTCGTCGACGGAACCACTCGAGATCCGGACGATCGACGCACAGGGAAGCGAAGCCGGGACCGTCTCCGTCCCGAACGACGGAGTGACCGTCGTGATGTTCTTCGTCACCGGCTGTGGGAACTGTCAGGCCCAGATGCCGCGTCTCGCCGAGGCACGATCACAGCTCGTCGACGAGTACGGGGACGAGCTGACGGTCGTGTCGGTGACGTACCAGACGCCGGAGACGATGCCCGAGGACGAACTCAGAGCGTGGTGGGCCGACCTCGGTGGGGACTGGTACGTCGGGTACGACTCGAGTCCCAGCCTCGCCACGAGGTACGGCGTCGTCGGCTACCCGGTGACGGTCGTCATCGACGAAGCCGGCGAGAAACGCTGGGACGAACTCGGCGTCATCGACGCCCGTGATATCGTCGGGGCCGTCGAATCCGTCTTCGGGGTCGAGACCGGTCTCTAGGCTTCAGCCTGCCAGTTTCGCACTCTGTCTGCACTGATACCGTCGACGCTCTCCGCGACGTCGTCCGGATCGGCATCGGTCAGGTCGTCGATGCTCTCGATTCCGGCGTTGGCGAGTTTCTCGACGGTTTTCGCACCGAGCCCGTCGAGGGCCTCGAGGTCGGAGCCACTGGAACTCTCGCGGGCCTGGAACTCCTGATAGTTACAGATCGGACAGCCGAGCTCCCAGGGCTCGTCGCCGTTGTGGATCACGAGTTCGGGCAAGTCGTGCTCGTCACAGCGCTCGTCGGTGACTTCGATGTCGCCACGACGGGGCAGCGGGAGTGAGTACTCACAGTCGGGATACCGGGTACAGCCGACGAGCCTGGAACCGCTCTGGAGGGTCTTGACGGCGAGTTCGCCGCCGTGTTCGTCGGCGGTTTCACCGCCTTCGTCTCGCGACGTCTCCGACGTCGCGCTGTCACCGCAATCGGGACACTCACCCAGGATCGGCCCCTCGCCGGCCTCCTCGGCCTTGCAGAGCGGACAGCCGTGAACGAACGTCTGGCGACCCGCCAGCATCTTCACCTCGTTCAGCCCGTGGTCGTCACACTCCGCTTCGAGGATGAGCGGCTTGCCGGTCGAGGGCAGCGGGAGCGTGTACTCACAGTCCGGATAGCCGTCGCAGCCGACGAAGTACGAACCGTGGCGGCTTCGGCGAACGAGCAGGTCCTCGCCGCACTCTGGACACGGGCCGAGGCGCTTGTCGTCTTTGAGCGACTTCCGGAGGTGGTCGCCGATCTCCTCGCGCGAGTCGACGAGGCTCTCGAAGATGTCCCCGAGCATCTCGCGGGACTCGTCGGTAACGTCCTCGAGTCCCGCCTCGCCGGAGGCGATTGCGTCCATGTCGGCCTCGAGTTGGGCGGTCATCTCCTCGCTGACGACCCGATCGGCGTAGTTCTCGGCGGCGTCGACGACGGCCATCGCGAGTTGCGTCGGCCGCGGCGGGTCGCTCTCGATGTAGCCCCGATCGTACAACTTTTCCAGCGTATTGTGTCGCGTACTTTTCGTCCCCAGCCCCTGATCCTCCATGGTCTCGATGAGCCGGGACTGGCCGTACCGCCGGGGCGGCTGCGTCTCTTTTTCCTCGAGTTCGATGCCCGACACCGATAGCTGCTCGCCCTCGTCGACGTCGGGAACGTAGTTCTCCGTGGTGCTGAAATACGGATAGACGTCGTGGTAGCCGGGCTCGACGAGCCGCTTCCCGTTTGCTTTGAGCCGGCAGTCGTCGACGTCGGCGACGACCTTGAGGTGTTCCCAGACGGCCGCCTCGGCGACCGTCGCGTAGAAGCGCCGCACCACGAGTTCGAAGACCTCCCACTCGTCGTCGGAGACGTCGCCGCGGCTCGGAATCTCGCCCGTCGGATGGATCGGCGGGTGGTCGGTCGTCTCCTCGTCTCCCTCGGTCGGAGCGATATCGTCGGCCTCGAGCAGCGCCTCCGCGGACTCGCCGAGCGTCGGATGGCCGACGAACTCGTCGAGCAGCGCCTCCGGTTCGAGGTCGTCGGGGTAGACGGTGTTGTCGGTCCGCGGGTAGGTGATGTAGCCGGCGGTGTAGAGGTCCTCGGCGATCGACATCGCCCGCTGGGCGGAGTAGCCGAGCGAACTCGCCGCGCGGATGAACTGCGTCGTGTTGAACGGCGTCGGTGGACTGTCGGTCCGCGTGCGCCGGTTGACGTCGACGACGGTCGCCCCGGACGCACTCGAGAGCGTCTCGTAGACCTCTTCGGCGGCAGCCTCCTCCCAGACGCGTTCGGCCTCGTTGTCGTCCTCGTCGCGATAGAAGTACTGCGATTCGAACGACTCCGCCTCGTCGTCGGTCTTCGTCAGGTCCGCGAACAGCTCCCAGTACTCTTCGGGATCGAACGCCTGAATCTCGCGTTCGCGGTCGACGATCAACTTCAGCGTCGGCGACTGGACACGGCCGACGGAGATGAAGTCGTTGCCGAGCTGGCCGGCCGAAAGCGAGAGAAACCGGGTGAGCGCGGCTCCCCAGACGAGGTCGATGATCTGCCGAGCTTCGCCCGCGGCGGCGAGGTCGAAGTCCAGTTCGTCGGGTTCGGCGAACGCGCTCTGGACCTCGTTTTCCGTGATCGAAGAGAATCGAACCCGCCGGATCGGCACGTCGTCGTTGACGTCGCGAACGATCTCGTAGGCCTCCTTGCCGATGAGTTCGCCCTCGCGGTCGTAGTCGGTCGCGATCGTCACGCGGGTCGCTTTGCGAGCGAGGATCCGCAACGTCGCGACGATGTTCTCTTTCGTCGGCGTCTTCTCGATGTCGGCATCGATGAGTTCGACCGGCTCGACGTTTCGCCAGTCGGAGTACTCCGACGGGAAGTCGACGCCGACGACGTGACCCGACAGTCCCACGCAACGCTTGCCGCCCCACTCGTAGACGTTGACCCCGTTCTCGCGACTCGAGTCGTAGCTACCGCCGCTCAAGATGTCGGCGATTCGTCTCGCAGCGTTGTCCTTCTCGGTGATTATCAACTCCACCGGAGATCACCTCCGTCCTCTCGAGCGATCGGCTCCGAAGCGAGCGGGCGAGTATTCGGCATCGTGGCTCGCTACGATTGAGGATCTGATAACGCTTTCGCCAAAACGCCAGACAGCGCGGGCGTGCATGCGTTCGCGACGCGCGTGAGCCGGTTCGAGCCGTCGGCCAAGCGGCTACGCGTTCGGCCAAACAGCTACGCGTTCGGCCAAGTCGCCATGCGTCCGGTCAACCCGTTACGCGTCCGGTCAACCCGTTACGCGTCCGACCAAACCGTTACGCGTCCGACCAACCCGTTACGCGTCCGATCAAACCACCACGCGTCGGCCGACGCCGTCGCGGATCGAATACGATGGCGTGTTGTCACGTACCGGCGTCGTCCTCGAGTCGCCGGCGACCCATCGGTCGATACGGCCCTCCCGGTGGCGGCAACCCGCGACGTGAGTCGATCCCTTTTCAACGACTCGGGAACGACACTCATCGGAGCACAATACGTGGCAGAGTCGGACACAGGATCTGAGCGAAAGCGAGTGGACATGACGACGGGAGCGATCCCGCCGAAGCTGTTACACCTCGCGTGGCCGCTCGTGCTTGGCAATCTCCTTCAGACGTTCTACAATCTGGCGGACATGTTCTGGGTCGGCCGCATCGGCGACGGCGGCGTCTCGGTCGCGGCCGTCTCGTTGATGTTTCCCCTCTCGTGGATGTTCGTTTCGACGGCGATGGGGCTGACCGCGGCCACGATCGCCCTCGTCTCGCAGTACGTCGGTGCCGACGACGATCGGATGGCAGACAAGGTCGTCGCCCAGACGATCCTGCTGGCGCTTGCGGTCTCGAGCGTGCTCGCGGCAGCTGGACTGTACTTTCGGCGACCGCTAGTGTGGCTGATCGGCGCTCGAGACCAGGTGTACGTCGAGTCGCTCGCGTACATCGAGGTGATCTTCCTCGCATTACCGCTTACCTTCCTGTTTTTCGCGTTTCGGTCGTCACTCCAGGGAGCGGGTGATACGAAGACGGCGATGTGGCTGGTGTTCGTCTCGGCGGGCATCAACGTCGTCATCGATCCGTTTTTCATCCTCGGGTGGGGACCGTTCCCAGCGATGGGAACCCGTGGGGCGGCGATCGCGACGTTCATCGCTCGAGGCGTCGCGGCCGCGGCGGGCATATACATCCTGCTGGACGGTGGGTTCGGCATCCGATTGCGACTCGGTGATCTCGCCCCCGACTTCTCGATCCTGCGGCAGTTGATCCACGTCGGCTATCCGTCGTCGATCGACGGCTGGGCCCGGAGTTTCGCAGCGGTCGCGATGGCCGGGTTCGTCGCCCGGTTCGGGGCCGCACCGACCGCGGCCTACGGGATCGGCGTGCGGCTGATGTCGGTCACGTGGGCGATCTCGGGTGCCGTCGGTAACGCGACGGCGACCGGCGTCGGACAGAACCTCGGCGCGAGGACGCCCGATCGGGCAGCGGCTGTGACGCGGACGGCGACCGCGGGAACGATGATCGCTATCTTCGCCATCGCGGCCGTGTTGGTCGCCTTTCCGGCACAGGCCATGCGAATCTTCGTCGCTGACCCCGAGGTGATCGCGGAGGGAGTCGTCTTCCTTCGAATTATGGCACCCTTCTGGGCGCTGTTTGCCGGCGTGATGGTCATCCAGGGCGCGTTCCGCGGTGCCGGCAACACCCGAGAAGCGATGGTTCTCTCGTTTCTCTCGCGGTGGATCTTCCGGATTCCGGTCGCGCTCGTCCTCGCGTTCGCCTGGACGGTGACCGTTCCCGGAACCGGAATCGCGATCGCCGCGCTCGAGTGGGGTATCGAAGGAATCTGGTGGGCGTACGCCTTCGGTATGACCGTCTCTTTCGTCGTCGCGGTCGTCTGGTTCCGCCTCGGAACGTGGAAAGAAGGCGTCATCGACGAGTCCGAATCCGGGGACGAACCGCCTCGAGACGGGGGGCCGGCCGACGAGTCGTCGACTCACGAACACGCCCCCGAGGGGGACGCGGAGTTCGTCGACGACTGATACGGTTTACTGTAAGTCATAGGGATTATCGTCGGAGTTCATAGTTTCCCGCTGAAGAACCGAGACACAGTGTCGAAGGCCCGGTTTCGAGACCTCCGGGAGGCTACGATAATCCCTATCAGTACCGGTGCAACCGGACGCCGTCCCGCGGTCGCTCCGGTACACAGTTACAGCAATCCGTATGATGGATCGTTGTACCGGTTTGCCGGTGATGACGGGGGCGATTCGAGGTTTCACCGACAAAACTCGTGGCAGTCCTACGAGACGGCCACTGTGTTGCTTACCGGTCGAACGGCCCGACAGGGAGCCACTTCTCGAGTGTCGGGCTGAATTCGGCGGCCATCTGTACGTCCGCGTCGGTAAACGAGTCCGTCACGATCAGCGTGATCGCGTACGTCCCGATGACCACGATCGGAAGTCCCGCGACGACGAGGAGGTCGGACTCGAGGAAGTAGACGACGGGAGCGCCCGCGATCGTCGCCGGAACTCCGGCACCGACGATCTTCGCGAAATCGCGTGTGAACGGGTGGATTCCGTCGAGATAGTACACCTCGAACAGGGTCAATCCACCAACCAGAAACAGCGCCGTCGCCGAGCCGATCGCCGCCCCTTCGATGCCGATGATTGGAACGAGTGCCATCGAGATGAGGAAGTTCGCCCCGAACAGGGTGAGCGTGTTCGCGAAGACGATCCGCGAGTAGCCCATCCCCTGGAGCAGCGAGCCGTCCGGTCCACCGAAAGTCACGTTGAACAGGAACGCGCCGGCGAGCAATGCGACGACGGCGTTCGCTTCGGCGTACTGAGGGGTATAGAGGACGGCGAGGTACGAACTCGCCCCCAGCGAGAGAACGATCGCGATCGGGAGCGTGATCGCGGCGATCCAGCGGGCCATGATCCGGAACCGCCGTTCGACCAGCGCGATGTCGTCTCTGGACTCGGCGATAAGCGGTTTGAACACCGGAGACAGGGAGTTGAAGATGATCATCAACCCGGAGCCGAGCATGTAGCCGACGCGGTAGATGCCGACGTCGTCGGAGGCGAGAAAGTAGCCGAGCACGAAATAATCGACGTGGCCCATCAGGACGAAGACGACGCTGGTCAACGCGAGGGGAAGGGAGTACGTGACCAGCGGCCCGGGTGCGACGAACTCGAGGTTCCGCGAGAGCAGGTCCCAGGCCTTGTAGACGAAGACGGCCGAACCGATCGTGATCGCGACGAACAGTCCGACGACGTAGCCGGCGATGAGTCCGAGCAGTCCGTAGCCGACCAGCAGGAGGCCAGCGGTGACGCCGAACCGGACGATCGGGCGGACAAGATCCCGCATAATCACCCGATACTGGAGTTTCTTGATGCTGTAGTAGGAGGTGAGCAAGACGTTGTATATCGCGAGCATGGGGATCGTCACCGAGAGGAGCAACAGCGCGATCCGCATCGACGGCTCCCGAAAGAGTTGGCCGAACGCCTCCGAACTCATCGCGAGGACGAACGCCACGATCGACGACGTGACGAGGACGGTCGCAGTCACCTGGACGATGACTCCTTTCGCTTTTCCGTACTCGCCTTTATCCAGGTATTGAGGAACGAAATAGTCGATCGCAAGCGGCAGTCCGAGATTCGCGAACACCTGCATAAACAGGATGACGGACGTCGCGAGCACGAACAGCCCGTAGACCGAGGGGCTGACGAACCGCGTCATCAGCATCACGATGGCGAAGCCGAACACGCCGTTGACGACGTTTCCGACGAAGGTGATGCTACCTTGCTTTGCGAGCGTCGAAACGCCCTCGTCCTGATCGGTCATATCCCGTGCTGGTTGTTTCGCTCGCCGGGCGCATCGTCACCGGATCTGGCCCGGCGTCGCCGTCGTCGGATCCGCCGGCGTGTTTGCGAGTCGGCTCGTGGTCCGTGTGTTTCGCCCCTGTGACCCCATCAGACTCCCGTCGCCGGCTCGAGTTCGTACGTCGCGACGGCCGCCGCTCGCTCGCCGAAATCCGGAAACTCCACCTCGAAGGACCACTCCTCGCCGGAGGTGACGTCCTCGTCGACGTTCTCGATGACGCTCTCGAGTTCCTCTCCCTCCTCGTCGTAAAACGTCGCCCGGATCTCGACGTAGTTCAGCGTTCGTTCACCCACGTTTCGAACGACGCCCCACACGTAGACGCGTTCGTCCTCGGTTCCGGGGTCGTCACGCAGGAGATCGGACCAGATGACTTCGACGTCGCCCGGTTCCGTGATCTCCTCTCCGTTTCCATCGATGTACTCGAGACACCCCGGGAACAGGATCGCAAGCGAGAGGAACGCGCGACGATGCATCTGTTCACCGTTCGGTCGGGCGAGTCTTGAGCGTTCTGCACGATCACCGGCGGCGGAGACTCGTGGTGCGCCGACTGGCACTCGGTCGAAAGGTGCTGTCAGCACGTATCCTCGGGTGCTGTCAGTACGCATCTTCGATCGTATTCGTGGGTAGTGTGCGTCCATACTGGTCGATTCATGCAGGCGGCGGTCCATCTGGATCTACAGACGGGGAGCCGTCCGGGGGCGTCCTCGGACAGGTACGCGTATCCTGCACGAGCCCGTACGCACTCGCATGGACCTGCCATCGGAACCGGAAATCCTCCTGACGAACGACGACGGGATCGACGCGCCGGGGATTCGTGGCCTCTTCGACGCACTCTCCTCGGTCGGGTCGGTCACCGTCGTCGCACCGGACCGCGATCGCAGCGCAGTCGGACGGTCGCTGTCTTACGGCCGGGTGGAGTCGGCGAGCCCCGACGAGGATACGGACTCCGCCGAAAACCGAACGTCGTCGATCGACATGGCCGAAGCGGCGTTCACGTCGCCGGTACCGCATACGGATCACGAACTCGGCTACGCGGTCGACGGAACGCCCTGTGACTGCGCGATCGTCGGCGTCAACGCCCTGGATCCCGCGCCTGATCTCGTCGTCTCCGGTTGCAACGACGGGGCCAACCTCGGCGCGTACGTGCTCGCTCGCTCGGGGACGGTAAGCGCCGCGATGGAGGCAGCGTTTCTCGGCGTGCCCTCGATCGCGGTCTCGATGGACACGCTCGGCTACGACGAGACCCTCTCGCCGGCGGAATTCTCCCGAGCGGGGGAGTTAACTGCTTCAATCGTCGACGCCGCACCCGGTACGGGACTGTTCGACCGGATCGACTATCTGAACGTCAACGTCCCGCGCCCCGATCAGTCGTCTCCGAGCCTCGAAATCACCCGGCCGACCGACGTCTACGAGATGGACGCGACCCTCGAGGACGGGCAGTTTCGGCTGACCAACCGTCTCTGGCAGCAGATGGCGAACCGCGACATTCCCGATCCACCGGATACCGATCGACACGCGCTACTCGAGGGCAACGTTTCGATTTCACCCCTGCGGATCCCCTACGAGGTGGTCGACACGCCTCCCGTCAGGAACGTACTCGAGGGGATTCTGTAGCGGCGATCCGACCCTTGAAGGGTCATAGCGCGAGTCGGCACCCGTACCGTCCTCGTCGTGGCGATCGGTTACCCGCTCCCGGATCGAAACGCGTTGGTTTTACAGTTCGGTCGACAATTCCCGGTATGGAGTGTCGTCATTGTGCGTCGCCGCTCGAGAAGCCCGGCGACTTTTGCCTGGTCTGTCGGGAGGCAAACACGGAGACGATCGTTCTCGAAGCGGGACGCGATCGGGCGACGCTGACGATGCTCGCGGACGAGGACGACGAAACGATTCGGGACGACGAGAGCCCGGTGATCGGGGAAACGACGATCACGACGACGCCGGAAGACGGCGAAAACGAGACCGTCGAACTCCGAAACTTCGCAGGGCGGATCGGCGACGAGATACGGCGCAAACGACCCGAAGAGGTCTACGCCGGCGGCACGCGGCCGGTAATCCGAACCGTTCGCGAACAGGTCCACCATCCGTTCTACCGCGTCGACGGCGACGATCCCGTCGAGACCGTCCTCGAACGCCGAGGGAACCGTGCACTGGACGTCGTCGAGACGCCACCGGCCGAGAAGATCGGCGGGAGCCACTCGACGCTCATCGGCGGCCGGACGGGAATTCGGGCGATTCACATCGTCGCCGACCACCCACACGTCAAGAAGGTCATTCCGGGTCCCATCGACGCCGGCGGAACGGGATCCCAATCGGGACTCCGAGCGAAAGTCACGCGTGCCGACGACGGCGGAAACGTTCGCATGCTCCTCCGGGACGGCTCGAGCGTACAGGAGAACCGTGTGGTGACGACGGCCAGAGATCGCGAGATGGGCGAACGGATCCGCGACGATCTCAACGACGTTCTCACGAACGCCGAGTTCCAGTAGTTCACGAACACCGAATTCCAGTGATCCCGCCACCGACGGGGAAACGGTTACCGGCTGGGCCGTCCTCGAGACGCGTATGGCTGACCGGAGCGCTCGAGCCTCGAGCCGGACCGACCGCGAGATCTCTCACCCCGCGTTCGCCGCTGTCTACGACCTGCTGCCGAACGCGCTTCTGTTGCGATCGCACCGTGAGTGGCTCGCGCGGGACCTCTCGGGCCGGGTCCTCGAGATCGGTGCCGGCGACGGCGCGATGTTTCCGTACGTCGCCGGCGAGAACGTCGAGTACCACGCGATCGAACCCGATCCACACATGCGCCGGCGGGCAGTCGAGGCCGCTCGGGACGGCGACTTCGCGGTCGACATCCGGGGTGCTCGCGCCGAGTCGCTTCCGTACCCCGACGGGAGTTTCGACCTCGTCATCGCGTCGCTCGTGTTCTGTACGATCGAGGACCCCGACGCCGCACTCGAGGAGGCTGCGCGCGTGCTGAAGCCCGGGGGCGAGTTTCGATTCCTCGAGCACGTCCGCGCCGGCGGCTGGCGCGGGCGGGGCCAGGACCTGCTGGATCCGCTCTGGACGCGCGCCGCGGGTGGCTGTCACCTGAACCGCGAGACGGTTCCCCGATTCGTTTCCCACGACGCCTTCGCGCTCGAGGAGGTCGAACGCGTCCGATTCGGCGTCTTTCCGGTGACCCCGTTCGTCCGCGGGACGCTGACCAGAACGGGTTCCGGGGCGCGTCTGCTGGGTTGATACGAACCGCTGCCGGCGACGCTCCATCCGAATCGGAACCGACGGAGGCCGGGACGACGCGTCGGGATCGAATTTATCGTCCCGGCGGTCCGCGGTGTAGCCATGGGATCCGAGAGACTGCGGATGACGCCGGGACCGACGGAGATACCGGACGCAATTCGGGATCGAATGGCCGAGCCGATGCCCAACCCCGACGTCGAGCCCGACTACTTCGAGTCGTACCGGGAACTGCTCGACAAACTCGAGCGCATCTTCCGGGCGGACGCGGCCGGCGCGCCGACCGGAACTGGCGACGCGGGGATGGACCTCGTCGTCCTCGGCGGCGAAGGTATCCTCGGCCTCGAGGCGGCCGTCGCCTCGCTGGTCGGGGAGGGAGATCGAGTGCTATGTCTCTCGAACGGCACCTACGGCGACGGGTTCGCCGACTTCGTCGAGTCCAACGGCGGCGAGGCCGTCACCTGTCGCGTCCCGGACGACGAAACGCTCTCGGCCGACGCCGTCGCGGACGAACTCGCCGACGCCGACTACGACGTCGCGACGATGGTCCACTGCGAGACGCCGACGGGGACGCTGAACGGCCTCGAGGAGATCCTCGAACTCCTCGAGGACCGCGGCGTCGTCTCGATCGTCGACGCGGTCTCGTCGCTCGGCGGCGCTCCGGTTCCGACCGAGTCGATCGACGTCTGTATCGGCGGCAGCCAGAAGTGCTTCAGCGCGCCGCCGGGACTGACGATCTGCTCGATCAGCGACCGCGCCTGGAACCGGATGGAGTCCGTCGAGAACGCCACGTTCTACACCGATCTCGAGCCCTGGCGGACCGCCGTCGAGGACGAGTGGTTCCCCTACACCCACCTCACCGCCAACCTCGCCGGTCTCGACGCGGCCGCCGATCTGTTGCTCGAGGAAGGCATGGAATCAGTGTTCGAGCGCCACGAGGCGGCCGCTCGACGCTGTCGCGAACGGGCCGCGGAACTCGGCCTCGAGCCGTTTCCGGCAGACGAGAACGACTGCTCGCCGACGGTGACCGCGCTCGCGGTCGACGACGCGGGCGACCTCCAGCGGACGATCCTCGAGGAACACGGCGTGGCGCTGGCCACCGGGCTCGGCGACCACGAGGACGACGTTCTTCGGATCGGCCACATGGGCCACAACGCGCGCGTCGAACGCGTCGACCGGGCGATGGACGCGCTCGCGGCCGTCCTCGAGTGACGGCCCCGTGATCGATCGCCCAGCCCGGCGACCTCGCGGCCCGGAGTCTGCAGGTGGAACGGTTTCCCTCCCGCCGATCCAAGTACGGGTATGTCCGAACCCGATCGAGAGCCGACCGAGACGCCCACGACTGACAAGCAGGAGGCCGAGAAGGAGGGGCAGCGGATGGCTCGCAACTGGGTCGGGATCGCGGTCGTCTCGATACTCGCGATGCTGTTGGTCGTGATCGCGCTGATGCAGGCGACGGGGCTCGTCGACGTCTTCGCGCCGGTCGCGACGACCGAAACGCAGCAGTGGGGTGCGTTCGTCGTCCTCGCGGTGATCGTCGTCGCGATCGCCGGCTGGAGCTGGAAGGCAATCGCGAGCTAACCGGCGTCACCGACAGTACGACCAGTCGCGTGACCGACGGGACGACTCCTCGCGCTCGAGCGTCGACTCGTCCGGGAAACAGGTCTTGCTGCAGTAGTGAGTCGCGGTCGTCTCGGTTCCGTCCGTCACGATTCTGCTGAGTCGGTACGCTCGAGGACCGATCGCCGCCCCGCAGGTCCCACAGCGAGCGACTCCGGAGCCGTCGCGCGAAGCGCTCGAGGCTGGCGACGGATCGTCGTCGTCCCGCCCCGACTCGTCGGTTTCGGGAACGACCGCGTCGCAGCCGACCGACGCTCGGTCGTCGCGGTCCGGTTCGTCGGGCCGCGGTAGTGGTTTGGCAGTCGGCACGGGATCGGTGTCGGAGCTCATACGACCAACATCCACAGCGGCTTACAAATAAGTCGTGCAGACTGTCACTGTTTGATGACGGTATCGACGAGTAACCGGTTCGGTCTCGTCCGCGAGTCGGCTGATTCGGATCGATGTCGTCTTTTAGCGCTGATTGTCCGGATGAGGTCGGCGATCACCGGTACTGATACTGTCGGACAGAAGTCAGTGAGGTCGCAAATTCGCGGCCGTCGCCATCGGAGACGACCGCAGGAGAGCAACCGATCTTCAAATAGTTCTGTCCGACAGTATGAACGACAACTGTCCGATAAGCCACGTGATCGCACACCAATGTGCCCGCAGACAGTAACCCGTTTAGGCGGGCCATCCCAGAGACGAGTAATGAGTACGGATTTCCGGATCGGACTCGTCGGCAAACCCTCCGTCGGCAAGTCCTCCTTTTTCAACGCGGCGACGATGAACGACGTGCCCGAGGGGGCCTACCCGTTTACGACGATCGATCCGAGCGTCGGCGAGGCGTACGTTCGCGTCGACTGTGCGGCACCCGAGTTCGACGAGGAGTGTACGCCGAACGTCGGCTTCTGTGCCGACGGCACCCGCTTCGTCCCGACGAAACTCGTCGACGTCGCAGGGCTCATCCCCGGCGCCCACGAGGGTAACGGCCTCGGGAATCAGTTTCTCACCGACCTGAACGAAACCGACGTCCTCGTCCACGTCGTCGACTTCTCGGGGACGACCGACCTCGAGGGCGAACCCACCGAAGGCCACGACCCGCGCGAGGACATCGCGTTCTTAGAGGAGGAACTCGACCAGTGGTATCTCGGCGTCTTAGAGAAGGGGATCGAACGCTACGAGTCGGGGTACACCACCGAGGACGACGCTATCGAGGAGGAACTCGCCACTCAGATGAGCGCGTTCAAGACGAACGAAGACGAGATCAAGCGGCTCATCCGCCGGACCGACGTCGGCTTCGATCCCGACGAGTGGGACGAGGCGGACAAACTCGCACTCGCCCGCGAGATCCGGATGGAGACCAAGCCGATGCTGATCGCGGCGAACAAGATGGACACGCCCGAAGCACAGGCGAACTACGAGGAGATCACGGCCGACCCCGACTACGATCACCTCACGATCGTTCCCTGTAGCGCCCACGCCGAGAAAGCGCTCAAATCCGCCGACAAGGCGGGCGTCGTCGACTACCGACCCGGAGACGACGACTTCGCCATCAGCGGCGACGTCTCCGACGAACAGGAGGAGGGCCTCGAGCAGATCCGCGACTTTCTCGACGACTACGGCGCGACGGGCATCCAGGCGGCGCTCGAGGCCGCGCTGTTCGACGTACTCGGCGTCACACCGGTGTTTCCCGGCGGGGCGAACGGTCTCGGAAACGAGCGCGGCGAGGTACTTCCCGACTGTTACCTGATCCCGCCGAACTCGAGTGCGGAGGACTTCGCGTACAGCCTCCACTCCGACATCGGTGACGGGTTCTTGCACGCGATCGACTGTCGGAGCAACCGCCAACTGGGCAAGGACTACGAGGTCCAGCCTCGGGACGTGATCGAAGTCATTACGACCAACTGAATCAAATTTACCAGTTATTATACTATAAACCGTATTTAGAAGGATTTCGACAGTATAGATTCCAGTACTCCCCGCCGCGTGTTCGTTCTCGACTCACGCACAGAAACTGACCGCTACGAGCGATCGCAATCGCTTACCGTCGCTGTCTACCTCGAGTAGTTCCTTCGACGATCACGTCGATGTTTCGGGTGCCGGAGCACGTTCGAACGCGGACCCCGAATTGAACGATTTCGCTATCGAATCGAACCGGCCGTACAGAAGCCACCTACCGCACGACTGGTTCGTCGTGACTCGAGTTTTGTCGGGGTCGAGTTCGATTTCGATCGACAGGTACGACGACTCATACATTCCGATATGACATAGGTGACTCATATAGTCCACACAGATATGTTCCCGGGTCCACACACCGCATGATTCAACTGACGGTCCGACCAATACGCCGCTATGGACCACGGACACGACGAGATGCGTTGGCGCAGCGAGGCGACGGAACTCGTGCTGGAGCGGCGGTCGGCCGTCCTCTCGTCACACAGGGCCGAATCGGTCTCCCTCGACGCGATCGGTGGCCGGACACTCGCGGAACCGATCGTCGCCGACTACGACGTTCCGGCACACGATCGTGCGACGATGGACGGCTACGCCTTCGACGCGACGGACGACTACCCCCTAGCGCTCGTCGACGAAGAGGTGTTTCCGGAGGACGAACCGCCCTCCATCGACTCCGGGGAGGCGGTGGCGATCGCGACCGGCGCACCGCTCCCGCCGGAGGCGAACGCGGTGCTCAAACGCGAAGAATCGTCGGTCGAGGACGGCCTGCTTCGGGGCGTAGAACTCGAGCCAGGAACGTACACCTACGAGCGCGGGAGCAACCTTTCGGCGGGGGAGACGCTGTTCGAACGGGGTGAACGACTGTCGCCCAAGGACGCGATCCTGCTGGGCGACCTGGGACGCGAGACCGTCCCCGTCTACGAGCGGTTTTCGACGGGTGTACTCGCGACCGGTACGGAGATCCACGAGGGCCGGATCGCCGATCTCGATTCGGACATGCTCGCCGGACTGGTGCGCTCGTGGGGCCACGAGGCCACCTACGAGGGAAGCGTCCCCGACGAGTACGACCGCGTCGAGTCCGCCATCGATCGCCTCGCGAGCGAGTACGACGTCGTGGTGACGACCGGCGGGACGAGCGTCGGCCACAAGGATCACGTCGTCCGCGCTCTCGACTCGCTCGGCGAGGTCTCGTTTCACCGCGTTCGCATCCGCCCCGGCAAGCCCATCGCGATGGCGACCATGCCCGACCACGACGCCGTCGCGTTCGCGATTCCGGGCAAACCCATCGGCGCGCACACGATCTCGACGCTCGTGATGCGGCCGTTTTTCAGGGGCGAGACCGCGCTGGCGACGGTCGACGCGACGATGACCCACGACGTCGAACTCGGGCCCGAGGGATTCGAGTACGTCATTCCCGTCCTGCTCGAGGGGGAGGACGACGGCTCTGTGGCCACCGGGCTCGGCCACGCCGACTCGCCGCTTTCCGTCTACGACCGCCAGTTCGATCCGAGCGTCCTCTCTTCGAGCACACGGGCGAGCAACGCCGACGGCGTCGTCGTCACGAAATCCCCCCTCGAGCAGGGGGAAACGGTGTCGGTCATCCCGTATCCCGTCCTCGAGTAACGATCCGGTTTCGATCCCGTCCATCGAACGGCGATCAGCGGGAGCCGTGAGCGAAACGTCGGGAACGGGGGTCCCGGATTGCGAGTAGTGTGCCACCAGTGGCAGCCGGTACTGCCGTTCGTCTGACCGCCGATTCGGACGACCGATTCTTCGCGCAAGCGGCGCACGCTTTAAGTGCTCTTGCTCGAAACCCAACGGCAGCGAGATCGTACCATGACCGACCGACCTGCCGACGGGACCGATACCGAACCGAACGGGAGCGTGGCCGACCGGTTCTCTCGAGAACCGGCCGAAGACGCCGGACCGAGCGAGGGGGTCGACGAACCGGTCTCTACGGATGGAGACGACGTGACCGACGAGGCCAGTCTCGGTGGGGCAGAGGACCTCTCCGACTGGGAGGGTGAGTACGTCGATCGGGTCGCCGACCGCCTGTCTACAAACTACGATCTCGAGAGAGACAGGGTCGTCGGTGCCGAGCGGTTCGATCTCTACGGGAAGTCACAGATCGAGAGTTCGAAACATGTTCTCCACCCCGTGGTGACCGACGCTCACCACGAAGCGTACGAACACCTGTTCGTGACTCGAGAGCCGCGGGTGACCCAGGATCGACTCGAGTCGCTGATCACGCTCGGCCACGAACTCGCCGTCGAGTGGATCGACGCGAACGCGGATCACTACAGCACGACGTTTACGTTCGTCGTGATCGCACCCGATCTTCCCGAAAACGTCACGACGTTCGTCGAGCGGTTCTCCGAGCGACGCCTGTTGAAGCTCGGATACAACGGCAGGTACACGATCCGCGTCGCGGTCGCCGCGCCGGAACGAAAAGCGTTCGTCTCGAGTCCGGGGGCGGAACTCGAACCGGTGTTCGTCCACTGGGAGACGGAAGACGTCGAGCCGTCGGGCGGTCGGTTTCGTCGGTTCGGCGATCGGCTCGGAATCTGATCTGTACTGGCAGTCAACTGTCATCTATAGATGAGCCGATGAGCGAACGCGTCGAGTCCCGACGAGAGACGCCGACGACCGTACTCGTGCTACAGCGCCGCAGGGTCGAAATCGGGAAGGCGTGGATAGCGAGGTCAGCCCGGTCGTACGGGCGGTGCTGTGATCTTCCGAGAGAGCAGGTAACACGACGATATCGGCACGAGCGCCGGTGGTCGTGCTGATTCGACCGGGCGTCATACGGTTTACTGTACGTTAGTACCGGAGCGCCGCGGGGCGACGCTCGGTCACTCCGGCACACAGTAACAGCAATCCGTATCAGTCGATCCGGCACCTGCAGAGCACGTCGAAACAACAGGTACTCAACCGAAGACTGGTTTGGTACGGTATGGACGGACGGTCGCTCGCGACGTATCGGCCTACGAAACCGGAACTCGCGGTGTTCGTCTCCGGGGTCACCAGTATGGGCCTCGAGATTCTGGCCGTCCGGATCGTCGCACCCCAGTTCGGCAGCCACATCTACACGGTCGGCGGCATTCTGACGGTCTTTCTGATCGCACTGAGCCTCGGCTACTGGCAGGGCGGGAAACGCGCGGCGCTGGCAACGAACCGACAGATGAGCTGGATCATGCTCGCGACCGCCGTTTACGTTGGTGTCGTAATCTACGCGAGCGATCTCCTGCTCTCGACCACGTCGACGCTCGCGTTACCCCCACGGTACGCCTCACTGCCGGCAGTCATCGTACTGTTCGGGCCGCCAACCTATTTGCTCGGATTTGTCAGCCCGTACGCGGCCGAACTCTCGGACAAACAGGGAACCGGTGAAGCGTCGGGCCACGTCTACGCCCTCGGCACGATCGGCAGCATCGTCGGCTCCGGAGCGACGACGTTCGTCCTCATTCCCGCGATGACGATCGATACGATCGGACTGTTGTTCGGACTGATCCTCGTCGCGACGGCCCTCGGGCTCATGTTCCCCGCGTTTCCCCGCGGACCGACGGTTGCGAGCGTCCTCGTCGCCGCCATGCT
This sequence comes from Natrarchaeobius chitinivorans, assembly GCF_003841505.1. GTDB lineage: Archaea > Halobacteriota > Halobacteria > Halobacteriales > Natrialbaceae > Natrarchaeobius > Natrarchaeobius chitinivorans. Next base: position 60,749 of record NZ_REGA01000014.1, on the reverse strand, counting down.
CGTCGTCGCGGCCGGGGCCGGTCCGGTCGCGCTCGATCACCGCGGCGACGTCGTCTACGAGGCCGACACCGCCCACCAGCACCTCGAGATCGTCGACGACGGCGACGTCCGAACGATGTACCTCGACGGCTCTCGCCACAGCGCGACAGACCTCACGAATCCCGACCGACACGTCTTCACGTACACGAAGTACTTTCACCTCTCGATGCTCGCGGTCGACGATCACGAAGACGTAGATCGGGTTCTGTTCGTGGGGGGTGGCGGGTACACCGGTCCCCAGGACTTCGCTCAGCGCTACGACGCGACGGTCGACGTCGTCGAGATCGATCCGGCGGTGACCGACGCCGCCGAGGAGTACTTCGGCCTCGAGCGTGGAGAGGACCTGAACGTTCACGCCGAGGATGGGAGACAGTTTCTCAGAGACAACGACCAGACGTACGACGTGATCGTCCTCGACGCCTACAAACAGGACCAGGTCCCGTTTCACCTCACGACGACGGAGTTCATGGAACTCGCGTCGGATCGACTGAGCGACGACGGCGTCCTGTACGCGAACGTCGTCTCCTCGCCGAGCGGTTCGGGATCGGAGTTCTACCACGCCCAGTACCGGACCATGGAGACGACGTTCCCCGACGTCTACAGTTTCCGCACGTCAGACGCCAACAGCGTCCAGAACGTACAACTCGTCGCGACGAAATCCGAAACCGACTTCACTCGGGCCGATTTCGCGGAACGGAACGCCGAGCGTGACCTCGGGGTCAATCTCGAGGGGGCGGTCGACAACTACATGAGCGATCCCGACACGAGTGACGCGCCGGTTCTTCGCGACGACAGGGGCGGCGTCGACGGACTCCTCGATCCGATGCTCGGCCAGCGGTACGTCATCGAAGAAACCCCCGACGGGGAACCAGCTAGTTCCGACGAACCGGACCCCGAACCGGTGCTCGAGGCGGATTCTGCTCCGGCAACGACTCCCGGACCGGACCGTCCGTCCCTCGCTCGGCGAGCGTAACGATCACCGGTACGTGTTCTCGTACCGTTTTCGGTAGCTCAACAGCGCGATTCTGGCCTGCCGACGGGACGAAAACCCGAACCCGACGGCACGACACGCCTCTCCGGGACACTCCCACCGGAACGTGTCGGTCGAGGGGTCTTTGACGACGTCCACGTCCCTGTTACAGTGCGGACAACACCATCCCCACCGCGTATCACCGACGTTTTCTCGAGTCATACAGTCTCGATGCCGATACTGTACCGTTCTCGAGGGATGTATCTCCCGCTTCATCGATTGGGGCTTTAAATCATACGTGGAGTGAAACGATATACGATTTGATGCTCGGCCATCCACTGTATCCCCAACTGCCCCGACCATCCTTCCATACACCAGGCTGTCGACTCTCCGTTCTCGAGAAGCCGATACGTCGCCGACGTCGGTAACGCCCGACGACGCAGCCGGCCCGGACGATGGCCGCCGAAGAAAAGGTCTAAGAGATCGCAAACCCACTCTCGAGCACCAGATGGACATCTCGTTAGTTCTCCCTCCCGAACCGGACGACCGGTGGGCGCTCGCCAGACAGGCCGGCGTCGACCACGCCGTGTTCCACTCCCTCGAGATCGGAGACGGGACCCGCCCCTCGAGGTTCGACGAACTGCTGGCGTTGACCTCGAGATACCGAGATTACGGCCTCGAACCCGCGGCGTTCGAGGGAAGCGTCCCGCTTACGGACACGACCAGACTCGCACTCGACGGTCGCGACGAGGAGATCGAGGAGTTTTGCCGTCTGCTTCGTAACCTCGGCGAACTGGGCGTCGACGTCGTCTGTTACGACTGGATGGCCGGGATCCGCTGGGCTCGAACGTCGACGACGACGCCTGCTCGGGGCGGATCGCTGACGAGCTCGTACGACGACGACCTGATGCGGCGGGGATCGACCCCAGCTGCGGCCGAGACGACGACCGCGGACGACCTCTGGAAGAACCTGGAGTACTTCCTCGAACGGGTCGTTCCCGTCGCCGAGGAAGCGGGGGTCAAACTCGGTCTTCACCCCGACGATCCACCCCGCGAGGAAGTGCGCGGAATGCCCCGGATCGTCGGCAGCGTCGAGGCGTACGATCGCGTCCTCGAGATCGTCGATTCGCCGTCTAACGGCCTGACGTTCTGTCAGGGAAACTTCGCGGCGATGGGGGTCGATATTCCGGAGACGATTCGCCACTTCGGGGATCGAATCAACTTCGTCCACTTCCGGGACGTCGAGGGCGACGGCGACTCCTTCGTCGAAACGTGGCACGACGACGGGCCGACCGACATGCAGGCCGCGATCGACGCCTACCGCGACGTCGGATTCGACGGCCCCATCCGTCCGGACCACGTTCCCACGATGGAAGGCGAGGACAACTCGATCCCCGGCTACCACATCACTGGAAAACTCTTCGCCGCCGGGTACATGAAGGGATTACTCGAGTGAGACTACCCCGAAGTCCTGAGTGACCAGCAGACATATTTCGCTCACCCGATCCATCAACGGAGCGGTCTTTGTACCCAGACACACAGAGATGCCGCTTCGGTTACGGAAAACGCTGCCAATTCGTCCTCCCTCGAGCCACGATCGCTCCTGTAGTATCGGCGACGATGTCGATGTGTACAGAGACGCTTCACGATCCCTGTCGGAGGTCGCGATCTGTCGACAGCTATAGTTATGTGTTGTGCGTCCGAGAAACCACGCATGTCACGAGACGCCCTCGAGTTCGACCTCGTCGGCCGAGATCCTGACGACCGGATCCAGGTGCTCGACGCCGAGGGAAACGTCGTGTCGCCGGAGCTCGAACCCGACCTCGAGCCGGAGACGCTGCGCTCGATGTACCGCGATATGCGTTTCTCTCGTCGGTTCGACGAGCGGATGATCAGCCTCCAGCGACAGGGTCGGATGGGGACGTACGCCTCTCTCGCGGGTCAGGAGGGATCCCAGATCGGATCGACGTACGCGCTCGCCGACGACGATACGATCTCCTACCAGTACCGCGAGCACGGCGCGGTCGTCTCTCGGGGCCTTCCGTGGGAGTATCTGGCGTACTGGATGGGGCACGAATCGGGAAACGCCGGACTCGCCGACGTCAACGTCTTCCCGCTTAACATCTCGATCGGCAGCCACCTCCCACACGCCGTCGGCTGGTCCTGGGCCGAAAAGCTCGACGGCGGCGAGAACGCGACCGTCGTCCACTTCGGCGACGGCGCGACCTCCGAAGGTGACTTCCACGAGGCGATGAACTTCGCCGGCGTCTTCGACACGCCGACGATCTTCTTCTGTCACAACAACCAGTGGGCGATTTCGGTACCGAGCGAGCGCCAGACCGCGAGCGCGACGTTCGCCCAGAAAGCCCGCGCTTACGGGTTCGAGGGCGTTCAGGTCGATGGCATGGATCCGCTCGCGACGTACGCGGTCACGAAAGGCGCTCGAGCGAAGGCTCTCGATCCCGGCGGCGATCGACTCCGGCCCACGCTCGTCGAGGCGGTCCAGTATCGGTTCGGTGCCCACACGACCGCCGACGATCCGTCGGTCTACCGCGACGAGGCGGAACTCGAGCGCTGGCGCGATCGGGATCCGATCGACCGCTTCGAATCCTACCTCCGTGATCGCTGGATCGTCGACGACGAGTGGATCGAGACGATGGAAGCCGACCTCGAGGAGACGCTCTCGAAACTGATCGAGCGGGCCGAATCGGCCGATCCCGACCCACGGGAGATGTTCGAACACACGTACGATAACCCGACGCCGCGACTCGAGGACCAACGGGCGTACCTGGCGTCGCTCCGGGAGGACCACGGCGACGGAGAACTGCTCGAAGACGACTGATACGGATTGCTTTACGTCGTTGCCGGCGCACCCGCGACCGTCTTGCGATCCCACCGGCAACGACTTCCAACGGTCCGTACGACGACCGCCGGACGCGATCGCCGATCGCTCTCTCTTAAAGGGAACATCTGGACAGGGGAACTTCTACCCCGATCCTGGACTGAACCGCAACGTATGCAACTCGAGCAGCCGTCCCGGGAGACAAACTGGAACGGAACGGTGCCAAACGCGTTCGATATCCGGATTCTCGGATTCGTCGGCGTGATCGCAGCTCTCGCGGCGTCGGTGAACGTTCCCTACGGCGGCGTCGCGTTTGCCGCCGTCGCGTTCGTCGTTCTCGCGGGAGCCGGCGTCGTCGTCCACGCTCTCGGCGAGCGGAAACTGCGCCGGATCACCGACGGACTCCTCGAGCGGTGGATCGAGGCCGGCGTCGAGATCGACGACGTCACGAGAACGTCCGAGGGGATGCGAACCGAGTGGGAGATCCGAACGTCCGCCGGAACGGTCACCGTCGGCGGCGTCGCGCTCGTTCCGATCGCTCGCCTCTCCGTACAGTGGCAGGGCGTCGGCGACTCGATGGACGCGTCCGAAGCGGAGGAGAACCTCGACCACCTCGCCGAGAGTCTGCACGAGGAGATCTTCGAGATCGGAACGCCGTCCTGATACGGATTACTGTCACTGTTTACCGGCGCACCCGCCGCTCTGGTCGCGGATGCGCCGGTAAGGACTGACAGTAAACCGTATGAAGGGGATCACGAATCGACCGTATCACACGGTCCGCTGGCTGTCTTTTCCGATAGAACCCGAGACGAGTCGCGGCCCCACCGGAAATCGGTATACCGATCCGTATCAGAGGTTCGATCCCGCCGCTCCGCCGTCGACCACGACGCTCTCGCCGTTTACGAACCCGGCCGCCGGTGAACAGAGAAACGCCACGGTGTTACCGAGTTCCATCGGGTCGCCGATTCGCCCGAGTGGGTTGTCCACCCAGTCCTCGAGACCCGCCTCGTAGGAGTCGTACTCGCCGCGGTCGACCGCCTGATCGACGAGTTCGCTGATCCGGCTGGTCTCGTGGGAGCCGGGCAACACCGCGTTCGCTCGCACGTCGGGTGCGAACTCTCGAGAAATCGTCTTTTCGAGCCCGATGACGCCCATTCGAACCGAGTTCGACAGTACGAGGCTGTCGACGGCCTCCTTCACGCTCAGGGAGGTGATCGTCACGATCGATCCGCCGTCGCCCTCGCGCAAGTGGGGTTCAGCCTCCCGCGCGAGGCGGACCACGCTCATCACCAGCAGGTCGTACGCGTCGTACCAGTCCTCGTCGTCGGTTTCGAGGAACGGGCCCGACGGCGGACCGCCGGCGCTGGTGACGAGGTGATCGAGGCCGCCGAACTCGTCGACGGTCGTCTCGACCAGTCGTTCGACGTCGTCCGCCTCCGTGATATCGCCTTGCAGGGCGAGTACCTCGCCGGTCGCCACCTTCTCGATATCCGCTTTCGCCGCCGCGAGCCGATCCTCGTCTCTCCCGTTGACGACGACGTTCGCGCCTTCGCGGGCGAGCGCCGTCGCCGCGGCTTTCCCGAGTCCACTCGAGGATGCCGTTACGAGCGCCGCGTTGCCGTCGATTCCGAGATCCATCTCGTCTCTACTCCCGGCTGAATGGTCCAAAAGATCTCCATGGCGGCAATTCGTTCCGGATCGGGCGGATGGGAAAGACGACGATGGCTCACGCCCAGTCGACGCTCACACGGGCTGGTGTACCGGTCTCCCAGCACAATCGCAGACGGTTCGCGGTTTCATCGGCACGACTGACAGCAGACCGCATCAGACCGGGCTGATCGTCTCCTGGTACGTTCCGTGGTGGTCCTCGAGGACCTGCATGATCTCGCCCATCGTGGCGTAGGCTTTCACCGCGTCGACGATCGACGGCATCACGTTTTCCTCCGCCTCGACGGCTGCAGACAGCGCGTCGAGGGCCGCCTCGACCGCGCCGTCGTCGCGTTCGGCCTTGACGCGCTCGAGGCGATCGAGCTGGCGGTCGCGGGTCGTCTCGTCGATCTCGAGGATCTCCGGCGAGGTGTCTTCCTCGATCGTGTACCGGTTGACGCCGACGACGACCTCCTCGCCGCGTTCGACCCGCCGTTGGTACTCGTAGCTCGCGTCCTGGATCTCGCGGTGGAAGTAGCCCTGCTCGATCCCCTCGAGTACGCCGTCGCGGATCGAGCCGTCGCCCATCTCCTCGATTTCCGCGAGGTACTCCATGATCGATGCTTCCATCTCGTTCGTCAGGGACTCGATCGCGAAACTCCCACCCATCGGATCGACGATGTCCGCCGCGCCGGACTCCTCCGCGATGATCTGCTGGGTCCGGAGCGCGACGCGGACCGCCTTCTCGGTCGGGAGCGCGAGCGCCTCGTCGAAGCTGTTGGTGTGAAGCGACTGCGTTCCGCCGAGGACGCCGGCCAGCGCCTGGATGGTGACGCGAACGACGTTGGTAAGCGGCTGCTGGGCGGTCAGCGACTGGCCGGCCGTCTGCGTGTGGAACTTCATCCGTCTCGACTCCGGGGCCGCCGCGTCGTAGCGATCCTCCATGACGGTGGCGTAGACGCGCCGGGCCGCCCGGAACTTCGCGATTTCCTCGAAGATCGAGTTGTGCGAGTTGAAGAAAAACGACAGCAGCGGCGCGAACTCGTCGATCTCGAGGCCGCGCTCGAGGCAGTCCTCGACGTAGGCGAAGCCGTCGGCGAGCGTGAAGGCGGCTTCCTGTGCGGCGGTCGACCCCGCCTCCCGGATGTGGTATCCCGAGATCGAGATCGGGTGGAACTTCGGCGTCTCCTCGACGGCGAACTCGATGGTGTCCGTGACAACGTCGAGGGAGGGGCCGGGCGGAATCACCCACTCCTTCTGGGCGATGAACTCCTTGAGCATATCGTTCTGGAGGGTCCCCCGGATCTCCTCGCGGGGAACCCCTTGCTGGTCGGCCAGCGCGATGTACATCGCGTAGACGACCGGTGCGGAGGGATTGATCGTAAACGACGTCGACACCTCGCCCAGGTCGATGCCCTCGAAGAGGATTTCCATGTCCCGAAGCGTGTCGACGGCGACGCCCTCCTTGCCGACTTCGCCCTCGCTCATCCGGTGATCGGAGTCGATCCCCATCAGCGAGGGCATGTCGAACGCCGTCGAGAGGCCGGTCTGTCCCTGATCGATGAGGTAGTGAAAGCGCTCGTTGGTCTCCTCTGCGGTCCCGAAACCGGCGAACTGGCGCATCGTCCACGTCCGCCCGCGGTACATCGTCGGATACGGCCCCCGCGTGTACGGCGGCTCGCCGGGGAACCCGAGGTCCTCCTCGTACTCGAGGTCCGAGACGTCCTCGGGCGTGTAGAGCCGATCGACCTCGTGGTTCGACACCGTCGCGAACCGCTCTTTGCGCTCGCCGTGGCGCTCCAGAAACGGCTCGAGCGTCTCCGCTTCCCACTGCTCGCGCCGGTTGCGGATCCCCTCGAGGTCGTCCTGATCGAACATGTCACGAGTATCGGCGTCGGCAGTCTAAAGTCTTCGTGCCAGATTCAATATATCAAAGAGAGGGGACAGGAAGACTCCGAGAGGAGACAGGAAGACTCCGTCTCAGGATTTCAGATGCCGCGCGATGACCTCTTTCTGGATCTCCGTGGTTCCCTCGTAGATCGTCGTAATCTTTGCGTCGCGGTAGTAGCGCTCGACGTCGAAGTCGGTCGTGTAGCCGTAGCCGCCGTGGATCTGGACCGCCTCGTTGGCGACGTCGACGGCCGCCTCGCTCGCGAAGTACTTCGCCATGCTCGCGGCCATCGGATCGACGTCGTCCTCGTTCTTTCGGGCGGCGTCCCGGGCGAGCAACCGCGCCGCCTGCACGTTCGTCCCCATGTCGGCGAGTTTGTGCGCGATCGCCTGGTGGTCGCCGATCGGCCGGCCGAACTGCTCGCGCTCCTCGGCGTATGCGAGTGCGTCCTCGAGAGCGGCCCGCGCCACGCCGACTGCCTGACTCGCGATCGCGATCCGGCCGCCAGTCAACGTCGAGAACGCCGCCTTCAGACCGTCGCCGACGTCGGTCAGTCGGTTCTCCTCGGGAATTCGTACCCCCTCGAGGATCAGCGATGTCGTGTCGCTCGCTCGGAGCCCGAGTTTGTCCTCCTTCTTGCCCACCTCGAGGCCGTCGGCGTCTTTCGGAACGAGAAACTGGGTGATGGTGTCTGACTCGTCCCGGTCGACCTTCGCAAAGAGGATCACCACACCCGATCGCTCGCCGTTCGTGATCCACTGTTTTTGCCCGTCGATGACGTACTCGTCGCCCTCGAGGCGGGCCTCCGTGGTCATCTCGGCGGGGTTCGAGCCGGCGTCGGCCTCCGAGAGGGCGAACGCGCCGACCGGTCGGCCCTCGGCCATCGCGGGCAGCCACTCCTCCCGGTGGCGCTCGGAGCCGAACTCCCTGATACACGACGTGGCGAGACAGTGGACCGACAGCGCCGTCGCGACCGAGAGGTGGCCGGCGGCGAGTTCCTCGTTGACGACGCTTTCGGTCACCCGGTCGGCGTCGAAGCCGCCGTACTCCTCGGGAATCGTCAGCCCGGTAATGCCGATTTCGGCGAGTCCGTCCCAGACGTCTTCCGGGAACGTCTGAGTCTCGTCGGCCGCCGAGACGGCGGGTTCGACCTCCCGCTGTACGAACTCGCGGACCGTCTCCCGAACGAGTTCTCGCTCTCCTGACCGTTCCATGGCATAGCTATTCGGACCGGCGTAGTAAATTTGGCGACGGGGTCGTGGCCGACGGCTCGCCACGGGAGATGTCAGAGAAAGAGCTATCGGTCGTTTTCCGAACCGGATCGCTCGTCAGCGGTCGATCCGGACGATTCCGGGATCGGATCGACTTCGGCGTCGGCTCGAGCGCTCGCGTCCTCCGGGTCGACTTCGGCGTCCGTCCGCCCGTCCACATCGTCGGGATGCAGTTCGAACCCGGAGTCGTCCTCGGTCAATTCGGTCGGGTCGCCCTCGAGACCGCGATTCGTGGCCTCGTCGGATGTCGCGTCGTCGATCCGATCGTGGTCGGTCTCGCCCGTTTTCGGATCCGTCTCCGCCCGGTTTCCCGAGAGGTGTTCTCCCTCGAGTCGAACCGTCTCGTCGGTGATCTCGGCGACCCACTCGCGCTCGAGCGGCATCGTCACGTCCGCGTTGCTGTCCCAGCCGAGCGAGGATTTGATCGTGTCGACGATTCCCTCCGCCGGCCGAACGTGGGCAACGTCCTCGTCGACGGCCGTGATCGTTCCGATCAGTTCGCCGGTCGCGTTCACGACGGATTTGCCACGATCCTCCAGTGAAAACCTGGGAGCCATACGCTCCGGTTCCAGCACTCGAGGCAAGCAGCTACTGCCTGCAACAGCCGGGGGCGGATATCGACGTCGACTCCGTCCGACGGTCGTCGTCGACCGGAGGTTTCATAGGGATTATCGTAGCCTCCCGGAGGTCTCGGAACCGGGCCCTCGACACTGTGTCTCGGTTCTTCAGCGGGAAACTATGAACTCCTACGATAATCCCTATCAGTCGAGGGTGGCAACTCACCGACCGAGACGACTTCGGTCGCCCCGACCGCGAATCCGGCAGCGCTGGCGATTGCCGCCATCAGCTCACGACGTCACCGCCTTTGAGTACCGACTCGACCGCGTCGACGTCGTACCTGTAAGGGAGATGCGCGTGCGTCGGCGCGTCGAGAACGACGAGATCGGCCGGTGATCCGACCTCGAGGGTCCCGAGCCCCCCCTCACGATCGAGCGCGGCGGCACCGTGGGCGGTGATCCCGAGGACCGCCTCTGCCGGAGTCATACCGACCCCGACGCAGGCCAGCGTCGCGGCAAAGCCCATGCTCAGCGCGTAGCAGTTCGGGTTGAAGTCAGTCCCGATCGCGGGGACCGCATCGCGCTCGCGGTAGGGCTCGAGATCCGGGTACTCGCCGCCGAGTCCGAAGGCAGTGCCGGGCAGCAGTACCGGTGTGACGTCCTCGGAGAGGAGCGCATCGATATCCGCGTCCGTCGACTGGAGGAGGTGATCGGCGCTCGCGGCCGAGACGTCAGCGGCGAGTCGCGTCCCGCCGAGGTTCGCGAACTCGTCGGTGTGGATCTTCGGCGTCAGTCCGTACTCGGTGCCGGCCTCGAGGATCCGACGGGATTGCTCGACCGAGAACACGTCCTCCTCACAGAAGACGTCGCAGAACTCGGCGATTCCCTGGTCGGCGACTGCTGGCAGTTGCTCCTCGATCACGCGGTCGGTGTAGCGCTCGGCGTCGCTCCCGCCCGGGACCGCGTGAGCACCCATAAACGTCGGGACGACGTCGACGGGGTGGCTCCGATCGGCGCGGTCGATCGCCGAGAGAGTTTTTAGTTCGGTCTCGACGTCGAGGCCGTAGCCCGATTTGACCTCTACCGTCGTCGTTCCGCGTGCGAGCATTGCGTCGAGGCGCTCACACAGGTCCGCGACGAGGTCGTCCTCGGGCGTCTCTCGAACCGCCCGAACCGTCCGCAGAATGCCGCCGCCCTCGGCGAGAATCTTCTGGTAGCTCTTTCCCCTGAGCTTCGCCGCGAACTCGTCCGACCGATCCCCCGCGAATACCGCGTGCGTGTGTGGATCGACGAAGCCGGGGAGGACACAGCCACCGTCCGCGTCGACGGCAGTTTCCGCGTTTTCGGGTGGATACTCCCGGGCGAGTTCGTCGCCGTCCCCGACCGCAACGACGCGCCCGTCCTCGAAGACGACCGCGCCCTCGCCCTCGAGTCGCAGCGGGCCGGGTTCGGTCGCCGCGAGTTCGTCCCTTGGGCCGTCGCCGGAAGTCGTCACCGTCTCGTCCGGCCCGACGACCAGTTCGTTCGCACCGTAGACGATGCCGTACTGCGACTCAGTCATCGCGATCACCCAGATAACCGGCCACTCCGTGTGCGATCGTCCGCGCCGCCGCGTCGACGGTACGTCCGCCCGTCTCGAGCGGCGGTGCACACTCGACGACCTCGAGTCCGGCGAGTCGATCGTTCGCCGCGAGCGCGGATACCAGCGCGAACAGTTCGCGGGTCGAGAGGCCACCAGGCGTGGGGGCGCTGACCCCGGGTGCAGCCGTCGCGTCCAGGACGTCACAGTCGACGCTCAGGTAGAGGTGATCGATATTGCCGACCGCGTCCCTGACGGTTGCCGCAACGTCGTCGACGCCACCCTCGAACGCGTCGGCGGGAACGATCGTCCCGCCCCGCTCCTGGACGAACTCGACGTACGGACTCGAGGTCTCGAAGTGGCGCACACCGACGGGGACGTACGTCTCGAGGCCGGCCTCGAGCAGTTGCCGGTAGGGCGTCCCGCTGGTCGGCCCGTCGCGGAGTTCGCGACAGTCGAGATGTGCGTCGAGGTTGACGACCGCGACGTTCCCCGTCGAGAGCAGCGGCGAGACGTTGGGTGCGGAAAGCGAGTTGTCGCCGCCGAGGAATACCGGAACTGCACTCGAATCGTGAACCCATTTGGCGACGTCGCGGATCCAGTCGTGGACCTCGGAAACGCTCCCGTCGGGCAACTCGAGGTCGCCCAGGTCGCCGATTCGGACTTGCGATGGTTCCCCGTCGCCGTTCGCGTCGAGAGTCGGATCTCCCGCGGTCAGGTGGGCGGTCTTCACGCCGGCGAGCGAGCGACGAATCGCGGCGGGTCCTTCGCGTGCCCCCCGTCGGCCGATCACGGCACCGTCGTAGGGTTCGCCGACGAGGACGACGTCGCAGTCGTCGGCTCTCCCGGGATCGACGGCCTCGATACCGTCGCCGAACTGTCTGTCGTTCGGATCGCTCGAGGAGCCGCGCCACCCCTCCCAGTCGGGACGGCTGAACGCGGGTTCCTCCCCACGCTCGCCGTCGAGTCCGCGGTTGGTGGATGGAGGGTTCATTCTCCGCTCGCCTCCCGCATGGGAATCCGAACGCCCGATCGCTCGGCTTCCTCGAGTGCGTCCTCGTAGCCGGCGTCGGCGTGACGGATTACGCCGCTCCCTGGGTCGGTGGTGAACACCGCGGCCGCCTTCTCGGCTGCGAGGTCGGTCCCGTCCAGCACGACGTGGTTGTTCGCGTGGACCGCGTTACCGATACCGACGCCGCCGCCGTCGTGAACGCTGACGATGTCCGCCCCGGCGGCGCAGTTGAGCAGGGCATTGAGTATCGGCCAGTCCGCGACGGCGTCCGTCCCGTCTTTCATGTCCTCGGTCTCGCGGTTCGGGCTGGCGACGCTTCCCGCATCGAGGTGGTCTCGAGTGACGACGATCGGCGCAGTGATCTCGCCGTCGGCGACGAGGTCGTTGATCCGGAGGGCAAAGCGCGCGCGTTCGGTCAGTTCCCCCCGCTGGTCGTCCGGCCGTTCGTACCGCCCATCGGAGTCGTCCGTTTCGTACCCGAGCCAGCAGACCCGACTCGGCAGCCCCTGGAACTGGACCCGCTCCTGGGCGAGTTCGATCCAGCGGCGAAGGTGATCCTTCTCGGGAAACAGTTCGAGAACCGCCTCGTCGGTCCGGTGGATGTCTTCGGGGTCGCCCGACAGTGCGAGCCACCGGAACGGGCCCTTCCCTCGACAGAACTGCGGGCGGATGTACGCGGGGACGAATCCGGGGAAGTCGAACGCCGACTCCATTCCGCGCTCCTCGCGTACTTGCCCGCGGATGTTGTTGCCGTACTCGAAGGCGATCGCTCCCCGATCCTGCAACGAGAGGATCCCGTCGACGTGGCGCTCCATCGTCTCGAGGGACTCCCCGACGTAGCGCTCGGGGTCTTGCTCACGGAGCCGATCGGCCTCTTCGACTGCGTATCCCGACGGATAGTACCCCTCGAGGGCGTCGTGGGCGCTCGTCTGATCGGTAACCACGTCCGGGACGAACCCGCGTTCGAGCAGCCCCTCGAGCAGATCGGCGGCGTTGATCCGGACGCCGACGCTGTAGGGCTCACTCGCAGCGGCGGCCGCCTGACACCGGTCTATCGCCTCGGCGAGATCGTCGATCCGCTCCATGCAGTAGCCGGTTTCCACCCGCCGATCGATCCGGTCTCCGTCGACTTCGGCGGCGAGACAGACGCCGCGATTCATCGTGACCGCGAGCGGTTGTGCACCCCCCATTCCGCCGAGCCCGCCGGTGACGACGATCCGCCCCTCGAGATCCCCGTCGAACTCCTGGCGAGCCAGTTCCGCGAGCGTCTCGAAGGTCCCCTGGAGGATCCCCTGTGTGCCGATGTACGCCCACGATCCGGCGGTCATCTGCCCGTACATGATCAGCCCCTCGGCTTCGAGTTCGTGGAAGTGCTCCCAGGTGTCCCAGTTGCCGACGAGGTTGGAGTTGGCGATCAGTACCCGCGGTGCGCGTTCGTGGGTTCGAAACCGACCGACGGGCTTGCCCGACTGGACCAGCAACGTTTCGTCGGCGGCGAGTTCCCGAAGCTCCTCGAGGATCGCGTCGTATGCGTCCCACGATCGCGCCGCACGACCGGTGCCACCGTAGACGATCAACTCTTCGGGTTTCTCGGCGACCTCCGGGTCGAGGTTGTTGTTGAGCAGGCGGAACGCGGCTTCCTGTCGCCAGCCCCGACACTCACGATCCGTCCCCGTGGGAGCACCCTGATACTCGCGCCACTGTTCGCTCGGCGCGGTGGAGTCGTCGCGGTTCGATTCGGTTGCCATAGGCAGTAGACGACGTCTCTACTCAAGACGGGGACGGCTCCGTTCGGAGTGGGGTTTATGTGCGATCCCGTCTATCGCTGGCACGTGTACGAGGCCACGTTCAGCATTCGTGACTCGGGGCCGTACACCGAGTCGACGAGAGAGGCGGACTGTCGAATCGAACTGTGGTGTAACGAGCACGCCGACCTCCTCTACGTGAGCGGACCGGCCGTCGACCCCGTCACCGACCGGGTCGAGTCGGAGGTCGGCCTCGAGGAGCGACTCGACGGGACGGACGAAACGTTGCTTGTGACGAGTTCGTGTCTGAAAGCGAACGACGAGGCGACCATCGAAACGTATATGCGACGGAACAATTGCCTCCTTTTACCACCGATCCGATACGAAAACGGCCGGAAGATCTGTCGCATCCTCGCACTCGACTCGCGCGCGCTCACGGACGTCTACGAGGGACTTCACGCCGACGAACTCGACGTCGACGTCCGTTCGAAAGGCGAGATTCGGTTTCCGACGTCGTCCTCACAACTGTTCGGCCTCGAGGACGTCGTTCCAGACCTCACGTCCCGCCAGCGAGAGACGCTTCTTTCGGCCGTCGAAAACGGTTACTACGAACTGCCCAGGGAGACGACGACGGACGCGCTGGCCGCCGAACTCGGTATCAGCCGTCGGACGGCCGAAGACCACCTACGACGAGCGGAACGGAAACTCATCACGTCCCTCGCCACGCACATCTCCTGAGACGGTTTACTGTGAGTTATTTCCGAGGACCGCAGGACGGCACCCGGTCGCCCCGGTACACAGTGACAGCAATCCGTATGAATCGAGGTCAACAATCGCACCCGCCCTGTTCGAGGAGGTCTCTGACAGTGTACTGCTGACGGCAGTCCTTACACGAGACCGTCACGTTGACGAGGACGTCGAATTCGCCGACGTCGAGAACGTCGTTGCGGGCGAGTTGCGCGATCGTGTCCTCGGTAACCACGGCGGTTCGATTTCGAAGGGCACCGAGTTTGTCCCGGCTTCGCTCGAGTCGTTCCTCGTCGCTCGGCGACTCGAGGGACGCCTCGAGACAGTTCGTCAGGTGGTTGTAGACGGTCTGGTGGGAGACGAAGTCGCTTTCGACGTCTTCGACCGGAACGGAATCGCGCTCGAGTTCTTTCCGTGTCTGCACCTGCGTCCCGCTGCTGACGTCTTCGCCGGTGAGCAGCCGGTACGTGTTCTCGACTTCGCCGTCTTTGTACTGTAATCCGGCGTCGTCGAGCGCGGCCTCGAGAACGCGCTGATTGACGTGCTCTGCGAGATCACGAGTACTGTAGCGTTGATCGGTCCTATCGGTCCAGTAGCGGACGAGTTCGCCGTCGAGGTCGGCGAGTTCGTATCGCTGGGAGATCCGGCCGACCTTGCACCCACACGTCATCTCGGACTCTTTGGTGCTTGATTCGCTCACTGATTGACGTAGCCGGTTCGAGCCCAAAAACGTTCCGGACCACCACACGGTCGTCTCACGTGGTGATTGCGGGAGAACAGACGACGCGACTGGACTGCGCTACGCACGAAAGGGGAGCCGTCTGATCCATCAGCACCGTTCGGTTCGTCAACAGGATCGCACCCCGAATTTCGGGTCAGTTGGCCGTAAGGATGCGGGATTCGTTTACAACCATATGAACGTAATCACAGGTGACAACGGTGTTTTTTGCCGATCGGTTGACCGATCGTACGAGGAGAACCCACCGGTCGAACGATCAGTCCAGTGTGGATCTGAGACGCAGTTCTCGACCGTCACCACACTCCCGATCGCCTGTGGCTGTGAGATCAGTATATAGGCTGCGCGATCGGTATATATCTCGTGTTAGTTGTCGCTACAATGGAATCATTCCAAAAGAAACGATATCGTTTCACAGTAGAGAGTTGGCGGGAGATCTGTTTCCTCGAGAGACGGCTATCGATGAACTCAGCCGAGCCCACGCTGATCGCTGATGGGCCAACACGATAACCGTACTCGAGGTCGCAAAACGGTGATGAGGCGGTCGACCGGAACCGAGACCGCCTCGTCGACTCGAGAAACAGGGAGCAGTGGTGTCATCTAACGGCCCGTATGAAACGATCGAACAGTTCGATATGCGGTTATGTATACCACTAGATCAACTTTTAAATCTGATATTTTCGGATTCCACTGCAAAGTTACGGATGCCAGCATCGGGGAGATCTCGAGGCGACGGACACGGCCCCCACCGGATTTCTTTCCGGGTGTCCAGATTTTCGAAATAGTGACGACCACGGCGAAAGTTGATTGTCCGTGGGAGGACGAGGTCGCCGGTTCCTCGCGCTTTCACAAGAAGAGGAGATACGGGAGCGACAGCCGCCACTGAACGTCACTGCACGTCCGTTCGCTCACGGGCCGTTCCTCCCCGCTCGCCATTCCGCGGTTCTCGCTCACTTCGGTCGCTCACGGGTCGTTCCTCCCCGTTCGCTGTTTCGCGGTTCTCGCTCGAGCGAGAACCGCGTACACCTCGTGCGATCAGGTGTGCAGTGACGTCCAGTGGCTACGATAGATATGAAAATAGACGTGTTCGTCCACTACTCAGTGAACTGATCTAACGTCGTATCCAACCCGTTTCGGACCTCGCGTACCAGCGCACCGTCGATATCGAGATCGAGAACGTCGACGGCAGCCCGACCGACGCGCTCGAGCAGTTCCGGCGGTGAGTACACCCCAAGTCGCCACTGGGAGTACTGGGCAGTTCGGAGCGCTTCGACCAGCGGTGATTGCTGCTCGAGGCGTCGGATATCTCCATTGACTACGACGCGTGAGGACGATTCGGTCATCTTCGGTCGTCGTGGGACGTCGAGAATCACGTCGTCGGGACCGACCCCCGCTTCGGCCCCGATCTCTTTTTCGAACTCGCGGATCGACCCGTGGTCGGCTTCGATGATACCACCAGGGACGTCGTCGATTTCGGCCCAGACGGCCCGCTTGAACAGATCCCGATGATCGAGACGCCGCGAGAACTCTGCCGTCTCCTCGGCCGACCGCAACGCGACGAGCAGGTCCGCATCGTCCATCCGCTGGAGAGTGTGTGCATCGATATCGGTCGACTCGAGGAGCTGTTCGGCACCTCGGCGGAGCATCGCCTTGCTGATTCGGGCGACGCTGTGGCTGTAGACTGTCGGGTTCATCAGCGCTCGTGCGACCAGCAAACTCTCGGCGGACTGGACGTTTCCCTCGCCGAGGACCAGTTCGCCGTCGACGAACGTGAGTTCCCGGACGAGCCGGCCGTGGTCGATCGTTCCGTACGGAACGCCAGTGTGGTGGGCGTCCCGAACGAGGTAGTCCATCCGGTCGACGTCGAGTTCCCCGGACACCAGTTGTCCAAACCGCCCCTCTCCGGCGATCAGGTCTGCGATGCGCTCCGGCTCGAGGCCGTGGTCTTCGAGGACCGTTCCGACCGCACCGTCGGTCAGGAGGTCGTGAACGTCGTCGTGGTACCGTCCAGTCCGCCGGTGGGTCAGCGACTCGAGGTTGTGGCTAAACGGCCCGTGACCGACGTCGTGGAGCAACGCGGCCGCCTGGACGCGTTTCGCTTGCCGGCCGTCGACGCCGAGTTGCTCGAGGGCCTTACAGGCGAGATGATAGACGCCCAGGCTGTGTTCGAAGCGGGTGTGATTGGCGGAGGGATAGACGAGCGAGACGGTGCCGAGCTGGCTGATGCGCCGAAGCCGCTGGAGTTCGGGCGTATCGATGAGATCGCGCGCGACACCGTCGACCTGGATGTGGTCGTGGACGCTGTCTTTGATGACTTTCATTGCCGGCGTTTCGACCGGTTCGTACAAAAACCGTCGGACGGCCTACCAGCCGTCGATCCCCGCCGAAAACCGGTATCGACTTTATCGGTGCGTCCGAACGACCGCTATGACCACCCCCTGGCTCATGACGGTTGCGCTGTTCGTGATCGTCATCCTCTGTCTGATCGCCCTGCTGTACATCTCGACCCAGTGGGAGTAATATAAGCCACCGTCACCTGACGCGTCCCCGTTTACTTTCCTCGCGTCCGTCTCGTTGTACGTGACCGAACTCACGATTCCACAGGACACCGACGGGACTCGCGCGGCGGAACTCGTCCAGGAGCACGTCGAGGTCGGCGACAGAGTCGAGATTCGCGAGGCCGAGCGCACCGGAAGCGGCGACCCGGAGATTACCGGCGAGGTGACCGGAATCGAACCCGGCTACCTCGAGCTCGACGGACAGCCGCTCAACGAAGGGAGCGTTCGCTACGACGAGATCCACACCGTCGTCAGGCTCGAGTCCGAGTAACTCCGCCCGAGCGACCGGCTTCGCCGATCGCATTCCAGGGCGTTCGCTCGATTCGACGTCGCTCCCTCGTCGGCGGGAGCGGTCCCCTCGAAAATCCGATTCAGATCACCGATGGCGAAACCCACTCGCCACGGTCGTCGCTCTCCTCGATCGCCGAGAGGACGCGCTGGGCGGCCAGACCGTCCTCGAAGTTCGGTCTGAACTCCCCGTCCTCGCGGTCGCCCGCGACCGCCCGCAGGAACTCGGCGTTCTCGTGGACGAACGTGTGCTCCCAGCCGAGGACGTGCCCCGGCGGCCACCAGTGATCGACGTACGGGTCGTCCTCGTCGGTGACCAGGATCGTCTCGTACCCACGGTCGTCTCCGCGGAGCACCTCGAGTTCGTTCAGCCGCTCGAGGGAGAACCGCAGGCTCCCCTCGGAGCCGTGAATCTCGATCGTGTGATCGTTCTTGTGTCCCGTCGCGAACCGGGAGGCCTCGAGCGTTCCCATCGCGCCGTTTTCGAACGCGAGCTGGGCGGAGTAGGCGTCGTCGACGGTTACTGTTCGAGTTTCGGCGTCGTCGACTCCGCTTTCGCTCCCTTCGACCGGCCGCTCCTCGACGAACGTCCGCAGGTGGCCGCTGATGCGTTCGATCTCGCCGGCCAGCTCGTCGCTTCCGACCAGAAACCGGACGAGATCCACCGTGTGCGAGCCCAGATCGCCGAGCGCCCCCGAGCCGGCCAGTTCCTCGTCGTTGCGCCACGACCACGGCGCGTCTGGATCGACGAGCCAGTCCTGGAGGTATCGCCCCCGAACGTGGTGGATCTCGCCGAGTTCGCCCGCCTCGAGCAGCCCCTTTGCGTACCGGATCGCGGGGACGAACCGGTAGTTGAACGCACAGCCCGCGGGGACGTCGTCGCCGGCTTCGCGCGCCGCCTCGGTCATTTGTTCGGCCTCCTCGAGCGTCGGCGCGAGCGGTTTCTCGCAGAACACTGGCGTCCCCGCCTCGAGGGCGGCTATCGACGGTTCGGCGTGGACGTGGTTCGGGCCGAGGTTGTAGAAGACATCGACTTCGTCGACGACGGACTCCCAGTCAGTCGAGGTCGATTCGAACCCGAGACGGCCGGCCGCTTCCGACAGCGCCTCCTCGTCTCGGCCGACGAGCACGCTCCGTTCGACGTCCGGCGCGTCCGGAAAGAACATCGGGAGCCGCGCCATCGCGTTCGCGTGTGCCTTGCCCATGAACCGGTAGCCGAGAACGCCGACTGACAGCGTCATGTGGACACTCCCAACAGCGATCGATAAAGTACCACCGCCCCGGGACGCACGTCGATATTCTCACACCGGTGCGCTGATACGGATTGCTGTACGATGCTTCCGAAGACCGGGCACCGTCACGCGGTCGCTCCGGTACAGTAATCCGTATCAATCCGTCCAGTAGGCCTCACCCGGCTCGGTTTCGAACACTGCCCGGTGGAGCAGTTCGATCGCCTTCTCGAGGCCCTCGCGGGAACTCGTCAGCGAGTCCTCGTGTTCGATGCTCAGGACGTCGTCGTAGCCGACCATCCGCAGCGTCGAGACGAGGTCCTTCCAGTGGGACTCGTCGTGGCCGTAGCCGACGGAGCGAAACAGCCACGATCGATCGATCTCGTCGTCGTAGGCCGTCGTATCGAGCACCCCCTTCAGCCGCGCTTGCTCCTCGTAGACGCGGGTGTCCTTGGCGTGGAAGTGGTGGATCGCGTCTCGCCCGCCGAGAAACCGGATCGCGTCGGTGACGGAGATTCCCTGCCAGTAGAGATGCGAAGGGTCGAAGTTCGCGCCAATTCGGTCGTTCGTCTCCTCGCGCAGGCGTGCCATCCCGCTTGGCTCGTAGACCAGCATGTTGGGGTGCATCTCGATCGCCACGTCGACGCCGTGATCTGCGGCGAACTCGGCGAGATCCCCCCAGTACTCGAGGGCTACCTCCCACTGGTACTCGAGCGCGTCGGCGTGTTCGGGCGGCCACGGAGCCGTGATCCAGTTCGGAACCTCGTCGTCCGGACCGCCCGCGGGGAGGCCGGAGAAACAGGTGACCGTTCCGATATCGAGCTGGGAGGCGAGTTCGATCGCCTCCCTGAGTTCGGTGTCGGCCGCCGATGCTCGCTCGTCGTCCGGATGAAGGGGGTTGTTGTGCGTCGCGAGCGCGCTGATCCGCATCTCGTAGGTCTCGAGCAGTTCGTGCAGTTCCGCCTGGGCGTCGTCGTCGTCCAGGTACTCCGCCCGGACGAGGTGGTCGTCGCCGGGGTGGCCGCCGACGCCCGGTTCGATCGCGCCGACGCCGTGCTCAGAGAGGTACGAGAGCGCGCCCTCGAGCGATTCGTCCGAAAGCGGTGGCGTGTGAACACCGATCTCCATGGGACGGGCTACACGAGCCATCGACTAAGTGATTCCTTCCGTCGGTTCGACCGACAGTTCGGCGAGTGACAATGCGGCTGGCTCCATACGGTCTACTATGAGTCTGTACCGGTCGGTCGCAGAACGGCGCGCGGTCGACCGGCAATCAGTCGTAGCAGACCGTATCACTCGAGCATCGACTCGAGATCGCTCCTGTCCGGAAGGGCCGTCATCGCTCCGGATGCGGTCGTCGCCGCCGCGCCGACCGCGTTGGCGAACGCGAGCGTCTCCTCGAGGTTCCGGTCCTCGCGCATCCCGGCGATAGCGCCGGCGACGAACGCGTCCCCCGCTCCCGTCGCGTCGACGACGTCGACCTCGTAGCCGGCGTGGAGGGCCTTCGCCTTCGACCACGGTGACTCCGCCGCCGCGACCGCGACCGCGACCGAGCCGGCCGAACCCCGCGTCGCGAACACCGTATGCGGGCCGGCGTCGAGAGCGTCTCGAGCGAGGGAGGCGACTGACTCGCCGTCGAAGCCAAGCGCCTCGAGTTCCGCGCGGGTGGCCTTCAGCACGTCGACGTCCGCAAGCGCGTCGAGAACGAACCGCCGGAACGTCCGCCCGTCCGGCCACAGTTCCGGCCTGGCGTTCGGATCGAACGACGTCGTACAGCCCCGCTTTGTGCCCCGATCGAGCAGATCGAACGTCGCCTCGCGCGACCTGCCGCTCGAGAGCGTGACGCCACCCGCGTGGATCCACTCGAGATCCTCGAGCGTCGAGTCTCCGATCCGACCGGGCTCGAGGCGGGTATCTGCGGTATCGTCGCGGTAAAACGAGAAACTGCGGTCGCCCGAGTCGTCGTGAGTGACGAACGCGAGCGCCGTCTTCGCCTCCTGATCCATCTCGAGAAAGCGATCGGGAAGGCCACGCTCCGCGAGCGTGTCTCGAAGGAATCGCCCGAACGGATCGTCGCCGACTCGAGTCCAGAACGCCGGCGCGTGCTCGAGGCGAGCGAGCGCAACGGCGACGTTCGCCGGCGCACCGCCGGCGCGACGGCGAAAGCCCTCGACCGATGAGATCGGTCCGGGCCGAACGGGAATGAAGTCGACGAGCGCTTCGCCGGCGACGAGGATATCGTGGCTCATCTATCAGGTTCCCGTGATCGCTCGCGTCGCGTCCGGACTCGCGGTCGCGACGTCGCGTGCTCTGGTATTTCCCGCCGGCTCGAGTCGCGCTCTTTCGTTAACTCGAGTCGCGTCCTCTCCGATTCGAGTCGCGTCCTCTCCGGTTCGAGTCGCGTCCTCTCGTCGACTCGATCGTTCCGGGATCAGTCGTCGGCCGGCGTCGGCGCACCGCGCTCGACGTCGATTTCGCCGGCGTCGAGTTTCGCCTCAACGTTGCGAGCGGCCTCGACCATGTTCGCCATCTTGCCGTAGGCGACCTCGCGGTCCAGAAGCTTGACGCCGCAGTCCGGCGAGAGAACCAGCTGTTCCGGGGGAACGACCTCGAGTCCTTTCAGGATGTTCCGCTCGATCTGCTCGACAGACTCGGCCTCGCCGACGTGGACGTCGGTGACGCCGAGCGCAAGGTCTTTGGTGAACTCGGGGTCTTTGAAGACGTCGAGCTGGTCGTAGTCGCCGTTGGCGAGCTCGAGGTCGAACTCGTCGACGGGGAACTCGAGGATTTCGGGGTAGATCCGGGAGTAATCGCCGTAACAAACGTGGAGGCCGATCCTGACGTCCTCGGGGATGTCCGCGACGATGTGCTCGAGCGCTTCGCCGACGATGGCGTGGTCGTCCGGGGTCGTCGCGAGCGCGGGTTCGTCGATCTGGATGTAGCGTGCGCCGGCCTCGACTAGCTTTTCGATCTCCTCGTTGACGAGGTCCGCGAGGTCGTATGCGAGTTCGGCATCGTCCTCGTAGGCTTCGTTGAACGACCAGCTCGCGAGCGTGTACGGTCCCGTGATGGGGACCTTGACCGGCCGATCGGTCGCGGCGGCGGTGAACTCGTACTCGTCGACGAGCCAGCTTTCGTCGTACTCGACGTCGGTGACGACGCTCGGCTTGTCGAAGTAGTTGTGCCCCCAGACCTTGACGGGGCCGTTGAACTCGTAGCCCTCGATCCGGTGAGCGAAGAACTCGACCATCTCGTTGCGGCGCATCTCGCCGTCGACGACGACGTCCAGGCCCGCGCGTTCGTGCTCGTTCGTGATCAGGCGGGCGGCGTCGTCTTTGGCTTCCCGATAGTCGTCCTCGTCGAAGCCGTGGTCGGGGTCCTCGTACAGTTCTTTCGCGCGGTTCAACCACTTCGGCTTCGGGTAGGAGCCGACGACGGTCGTCAGCAGGAAGTGGTCGTTCTCGTGATCGGTCGGTCGGAACTGGTCTTTGTTCTCGTTCGTGGTCATGCTGCTTTCACCTCCGCGAGCTCCGCGGCGTCCGCCAGGACGGCGAGTTTCTCCTCGTATTTCGCGTACGGAAGGTAGAACGTCTCCGTGTTGGTCGTCAGATAGATCGTTTCGAACTCCGAGACCGGAACCCGTTCGGTGACCCAGTCGACCCGATCGCGGACCGCGTCCGCGTCCTCGACGAGCGTGCTCTGCCCATCGACGAGTCCGAGCGAGACGTCGTCGGTCGCGCCGTACTCCTGTACGTTGTAGAGGTTATCCTCCTGATTCGCGACGAAGTCGAAACCGACCGCGTCGATATCGGCGTCGAGCAGGTGAGCGTACACCTTCTCCTCGAGTGCGCCCCAGTAGGGCTGGACGACGACGTCGGCGTCCGTCGCGTTCGCCACGCGGTCGATCGCTTCGCTCGCGCGTTCGTCGAGTCCGTCACCGGGAGCGTCCTCCACGAGAGAGGGCTCGAGAAGGTACAGGGTCTCGTGGGCGGGAAACGCCTCGAGTTCGCCGGCGAGGAAGTCGGCGACCGCGCCGAGGAATTCGACCTCGTCGCCGTAGTGCTCGTCCGTCGCGAGTTCGGCGAGCGAGTACGGGCCGGGAAGGACGGCCTGAAGGTCGTCGTCTACCAGTTCGGTCGTGGCCTCGAGTTCCGATGCGACGTCGCCAGAAAAGTCCAGATCGTCGGTGACGACCGGCTCTCGATAGAAGTTGTTGTTGTCGTAGTACCGAACGATGCCGTGGGTTTCGACGGCGTCG
Organism: Natrarchaeobius chitinivorans; assembly: GCF_003841505.1. Classification (GTDB taxonomy): domain Archaea; phylum Halobacteriota; class Halobacteria; order Halobacteriales; family Natrialbaceae; genus Natrarchaeobius; species Natrarchaeobius chitinivorans. The sequence goes on along the minus strand of NZ_REGA01000014.1, from coordinate 37,380 downwards.
TGGACCGCGAGCGGGTGGGCGAGCATATCGTCCCACCGGAGCTGGCCCTCGACGACGCGATCGAGGCCTGCCTCTCGCTGGACGTCGATTACTTCCTCGCGAGCTTCCTCGTAGGCCGCGGTGATCTCCCCACCTTCGTCGCCGCTGATGAGATCGTGCTTCTGGTGGCCTTTGAGGTCCGAGAGGTCGTCTTTCGCCCAGTCGGGAAGCGGAAAGAGTCCCGTCGTAGTCGACACGTACTCAGTCATCGTAGGTCCGGCTAGGCTATACCGACGCTTAATATTTTCCATCCACTCTCATACGCGCCAGTAATTCTTGCAGGTTCTTTCGCGCTCGTTCGTTCTCATGATTGATGGTGACACGCCACTAACTGCCGGCTATGTCGGAACGCCCTGGTCTCGAGGACGTCGACGAAATCGTCCACGAACCGGACGACCGGTTCGCCGAGTCGACCAACGTCGCCGCGTTCATGCACGAATACGATATCGACGACTACGACGCGTTGATCGAGCGGACGACCACCGACCGCGAGGACCTCGCGGAGTCGGGCCTCGAGTGGTTCTGGGACGAGGTCGTCGACTACCTCGACATCGAGTTCGACGAGCCCTACGACGCCGTCCGGGACGACACCGAGGGGCCCCAGTTCACCGACTGGTACCCCGGCGGAAAACTCAACATCGCTCACAACGTCGTCGATCGCCACGCCGCCGTCGACGACCCCCGCCGCAACGCCGTCGCGACCATCTGGGAGGGCGAAGACGGCGATGTTCGGGAACTCACCTACCACGAACTCGAGCGCAAGTCGAACCGGGTGGCGAACGCACTCGAGGAGCGCGGGATCGAGACCGGCGACACGGTCGGCCTCTACATGCCGATGGTGCCGGAAGTCGTCTCGATTCTCTACGGCTGTTTCGAGGTCGGCGCGATCGCGGTTCCGATCTTCTCCGGGTTCGGCGTCGACGCCGTCGCCACCCGCCTCGAAGACGCCGAGTGCTCCGTACTTTTCACCGGCGACGGTTTCTACCGCCGCGGCGACCCGATCTTCCTCAAATCCTCGGCCGACGAGGCTATCGACCAGGCGGGACACGTCGAGCACACGATCGTCTTCGACCGACTCGGCTCGAGCGATCCGAAGAACGAACACGAGATCCCCTGGACCGACGACCGCGACGAGTGGTGGGCCGATGCCGTCGAGTCCTGCTCAGACCAGTACGAGACGAAATCGCTGCCCTCGAGCCAGGAGTCGATGCTGCTGTACTCGTCGGGGACGACGGGAAAACCGAAGGGAATCGTCCACACCCACGCGGGCGTCCAGATTCAGTGTGCCAAGGAAATCTACTTCGGCTTCGATCTACAGCCCGCGGACCGGTTTTTCTGGGTTTCCGATATCGGCTGGATGATGGGTCCCTGGACCCTGATCGGTACCCACACCTTCGGTGGCACCGTCTTCATGTACGAGGGTGCGCCCGATTATCCAGACCCCGACCGGTTCTGGGAGATGATCGACCGACACGGCCTCACCCAGTTCGGCATCTCCCCGACCGCGATCCGAGCGTTGCGCAAACACGGCGACGAGTGGCTCGAGGGACACGACCTCTCCTCATTGCGGATTCTGGGATCGACCGGCGAGCCCTGGGATCCCGAATCCTGGCGCTGGTTCTACGAGAACGTCGGCGGCGGCGAGTGCCCGATCATCAACATCTCCGGCGGCACCGAAATCTGTGGCTGTTTCCTCATGCCGATGCCCAACCAGCCGATGAAACCCTGTACCCTCGGCGGCCCCGGACTCGGCATGGATATCGATATCGTCGACGCCTCCGGGGACTCCGTCGCCGACGCCAACGAGCGCGGATATCTCGTCGCCCGCGACTCCTGTCCCTCGATGACGAAATCGCTGTGGTCGGGCGACGAACGCTACCTCGAGGAGTACTGGTCGACCTGGGAGAACGTGTGGGACCACGGCGACTGGGCTCAGAAGGACGCCGACGGCTTCTGGTTCCTCCACGGACGGGCCGACGACGCGCTCAACGTCGCCGGCCGCAAGGTCGGGCCCGCCGAAGTCGAGGGCGCGCTCATCGACCACGAGGCGGTCAACCAGGCCGCCGCCGTCGGCGCACCCGACGAAACCACCGGCACCGCCGTCGTCGCCTACGTCGTCCTCGAGCACGATTACGAGGAAAGCGACGACCTCCGCGAGGCGTTGCGTGAGCAGGTGGGCGAAGAACTCGGCAAGCCGTTCCGGCCCCGGGAGCTGATGTTCGTCGACGAGTTCCCCAAGACCCAGTCGGGCAAGATCGTCCGCCGGGTCGTCGAAGCCGCCTACACCGGCGACGAACTCGGCGACCTCTCGAGCATCGAAAACCCCGACGCCATCGAGACCCTCGAGGAGGCCCGGTGAGATTCGATCGGTGAGTACGGGGACGACAGTACCGATCGCTCTCGATTCGTCGGTATCAGTCGTCGGCGGGGGCGCTGACGCCTTTCAACGTAGAGCCGTAATCGGTATCGGCAGTGATCGTTTCGGGCTCCTCGACGACGTACAGCACGATCAACACCGTGACGATGTACTTGGTGATGATGTCGAGGACGCTGTAGCCCCAGGAGGTCATCCAGACCTCGAGCAGGGCGAAGCCCTCGACGCCGAGCGCCCAAAGGATCGGGTAGCCGAACCAGCCGACGACTGTCAGTATCTTCAGCTTCGTGAACAGGTCCGAGGTGCCTGCTCGGTCGGCCTCACGGGACCAGTCGACCAGGATGACGTAGACGATCACCAGGAAGAAACTCGAACTGAGCACGAACCACCACCAGCGCATGAGATACGAGGAGGTCGTTAGTGCAGCGGCCAGGCCGGTGACGCACATCGCGATCGTCATCGCGACTGTGGTCGTGATTTTCGTCAGGTTCGAGCCGGCGATCATCCCGAGAACGATCAGGATGAACGGCGTCGAGAACGTCCAGGTGAGGTAGCGCCCCCACATCGTGAGGACCTCCTCGCCCGCGAGCGGGTGTCCCGCCGGCATCTCGACGAAACTCAACGTCAACCCCGACGCGAGTCCGGTGTAACTCGAGATCGAAACGATCGATATCAGCATCGTCGCGACGACGATGAGTTTCGTGCGCGGATCGGTAATCCCGCGGGCCATCGCGAGGATAAAGAGGATCGTCAGACCCGCGAGGGCGATGTTCGCGACGAACGAGAGTGCGAGTAGCGTGTCCTCGAACACGAATTCGAAAATCTCCCGCTGCGTCTCCGGTGTCTGCAGGACGATGTCGCGTGTGGCGGCTCCCAGGAATCCGGTCGAGTTCATGACTATGGTATTACGTTTGTGTCCGGTGGAGGTGAACGAGAGTCCATACAGGTTAGGACGTCTGCCGGCAACCGTGAGTCCGGAACGTCGCCCGTGCGGCGTCGAACGACCTGATTCGACTCGAGCCGTCCCGTCTTAGCGCAGTTGCAAAACGGTCGCCAGTCGTCGCGCATCCTCACCCGCAATGAGGAGATGGCCGACTGCGGCGGTACCACTCCGCACGTCCAAACGCGTCCCGTCGGTCGTCGAGTCGCTGCTCGAAGAACGGTCGGATCTCTTCGCACCGTTCTGGACGGCGAGCAGGGCGTCGATCCGTCTGTCGGACAGTTATTCATCGAATTCACCGGCCGGACGTTGCTGTCGAAGGGAATAGATCGAATCGCTCTCGACGACAGGTTCGTCGGTCCGTTCACGACGCTCGTGAGAGCCAGAATACCGAGGACGGCTGGGACGACCACGGTCGTCATCTCGAGGCGTGCAGCGACGACTCCGACGGTGGTGCTTCCGAGTTCGATACCGAACGCGGTACCGGCGAAGACGACGCTGAGAACCATCGACAGAGCCGTCAACCCGGCGAGAGCGCCGAGAGGTGCGCTCACGACGGCTGTCCACGTCGGCAGGTTGCGATACCACGCGGAGAACTCCATACTCTACAGACGACGCCGACTGAAGTATTACTTTTTGATCATTTTCGTGTCTTTCCTCGTCGGCTATAGTAGCCACTGGAAGTCAATGCACACCTGATCGCACGATGGTTGTGCGATCAGTGTGTGAATAGTTCCAGTTGTGACTATAACTGTCGAGTGATGGCCGCCTCCCTGACACCGTCGTTCGGATCCCGTTACGTTTTACCCGGCCGGGCCCGAATCGTGGTTCAATGACTGCCCAGACCGTCCAGCAGGGCGACCTCGTGACCGTCATCGGCCTCGAGGTCCACGTCCAGCTGGAGACCGACACGAAGATCTTCTGTGGCTGTTCGACCGAGCAGACCGACGAGCCGAACGAGAACGTCTGTCCAGTCTGTCTCGGCTTGCCGGGTGCGCTGCCGGTGTTGAACGAAGGTGCCGTCGAGGCCGCCGTCAAGATCGGTAAAGCGATCGACGCCGACATTCCCGAAGAGACCCGGTTCCACCGCAAGAACTACTACTACCCCGACCTGCCGAAGAACTTCCAGATCACCCAGTACGACGAACCGATCTGTGCCGACGGCGAACTCGAGGTCGCGGTCGAGGGGAACCGGCGGACGATTACGATCGAACGCGCCCACCTGGAGGAGGATCCGGGCAGCCTCCAGCACGTCGGCGGCGGGATCGACACTGCCGACTACACCCTCGTCGACTACAATCGCGCCGGCACGCCGCTGATGGAGATCGTCACGGCCCCCGACTTCCGCAGCCCCAGCGAGGTCCGAGCGTTCCTCTCGGAACTCGAGGAAGTGCTCGAGTATCTGGGCGTCTTCGATGCCGAACGCGACGGGAGCCTGCGAATCGACGCCAACCTCTCGATCATATCGCACGAAGAGATCGACGGCGACGACGTCGACGAGATCGGTCCCGACGCGCTCGCGGCGGCCAACCGAACCGAGGTCAAAAACATCTCGAGTCACAAGGGGGCCGAAAAGGCCCTGGCTTACGAGGAGACGCGCCAGAAGAACGCGATCCAGCGCGGACGGGCGGTCGAACAGGAGACGCGACACTGGGACGAGGCCCGCGGCATCACGGTCTCGATGCGCTCGAAAGAAGAGGAGAAAGATTACCGCTACTTCGAAGAGGCGGATCTCCCGCCGCTTCGGGTGTCGGGCTGGAAGGAGAAGATCGCGATCCCCGAACTCCCCTCCGCCCGTCGCGAGCGCTTCGGCGACGAGTACGGGCTGGACGAGGAGGCCGCCTCGAAACTCACGTCGACGAAGCAGGTCGCGGACTTCTACGAGGACGTCGCAAGCGAGTTCGATCCCGACCTCGCGGCGACGTGGGTCGCGGACAACCTGCTTGGCGAACTCAACTACCGCGACATCGACATCACCGAGATCGAAGGCCGACTCGAGGAGGTTACCCGGCTCGTCGAACTCGTCGCGACCGACGAGATTACGGCGAAAAACGCCCGCGAGACGGTCCTCCGGTCGATGCTCGACGACGGTCGGACGCCCGACGAGATCGTCAGCGAGGAGGGGCTCGGAAAGACGGACGAAGACGAAGTGAAGCAGGCCGTCATCGAGGCGATCGACGAGAACCCCGACGCAGTCGACGACTACGAGGCCGGCGAGGACGGCGCGATCAACTTCCTCGTCGGACAGGTCATGCAAAAGACCGGTGGCAGCGCCGATCCGGGCGACGTCAACCAGTTGCTGCAGGGCGAACTCGAGGGGTAACGTGGACCGAATCGTACTGGGAAACGAGGAGTTCGAAGGACGCAACAACGCGTACGTCCTCACAGACGAGGAGACAGACGACCTCGCGCTCGTCGACACCGGCGTCTCGACCCCCGACATTCGCTCGGATCTCGAGGAGGGGCTCGCGGCGCGGGGCTACGAGTTCGCGGACGTCGACGACATCGTCCTCACCCACTTTCACGTCGACCACGCGGGGCTTTCCGGCGAGATCCAGGCCGAAAGCGACGCGACGGTCTACGTCCACGAAGCCGACGCGCCGCTGATCGAGGGAGATTCTGACGCCGTCGCTGCACTCGAGCAGCGCCGACGCGACCTCCTCGAGACGTGGGGGGTTCCCGACGAGCCGAAGGACGAACTGCTGACGTTACTCGGAGGTGTGCGGGCGATCGAAGGGGACCCGGCGGACGCGACGCCGATCGAGGACGGAACGGTCCTCGAGGTCGGCGGAACGACGCTCGAGACGATCCACGCGCCGGGACACGCCGCGGGCCTCTGCTGTTTCGAGATTCGAGACGGTGCGGACGACCGGGCGGCCGAGAGTGGGAACGAATCGGGCACGGAGGCGTTCGTGGGCGATGCGATCCTCCCGGTATACACGCCGAACGTGGGCGGGGCGGACGTCCGGGTCGATCGACCGCTCGAGAAGTACCTCGAGACGCTCCGGCTGATCGCCGGGCGCGAGTACGACCGCGTCTGGCCGGGCCACCGCGATCCGATCGACGACCCCGCCGGCCGTGCGATGACGATCCTCGAGCACCACCGCGAGCGGACCGGCAACGTCCTCGACGTTCTCCGGGAACACGGCCCCGCCGACGCCTGGACGGTCAGCGCCCACCTCTTCGGCGACCTCGAGGGGATCCACATCGTCCACGGGCCGGGCGAAGCGTACGCCCACCTCGACCACCTCCGCCACGAGGGAATCGTCGACCTCGAGAACGACGAGTACCGGCTCGTCGTGGACGACGTCGACCTCGAGGAACTCGTGTCCGAGACGGGCTGATACGGCCTACTGTGTTGACTTGCCGGTTTCCCGCGACCCGTCCGCAGTCTCACCGACAACGACGTACAAACGTTCGTACGAGGCAAAAGTTCGTATGGAGCGATAGTTCGTACGAAGCTTCGGCCTGCCCGTCGACCCGGTCCGGAACGCATTCGATCGAGCACCCATCGTGGCCGTTGGTAATGCCGGGCACAACGATACCCGTGGGCCCGTTGACGGATCGATATGGTCAGAGCCTCGACGGTCGTGATCCTCGCAGGAATCGCGTTGTTGTTCGTCCCTATTCCGCCGGTCGCGACGATTCTCGGCGTCCTGACGATCGTCGCCGGTATCGGTCTCAGACTCCTTACCGATCTGTGAGATCGACGTCGGACACGGAAAGGCGGTTTCGGCGTTCGCCAGGTTCGGAAGCAGCTCGTGTCTCGGCCCCGCTCGAGCGGGAAGCAACCGACCCGTAGAGAGTGGGGACCGCCCGCTTTCGAACGCCGTGTGCGGTGTGATCCGACAGCGTGGAGTTCGATACGGACAGTGTGGAGTTCGACATCGACCTTCTGGCGGCAGGAGCCGTCGGGTACCCTGTCAGTGAGTTCGAATTAAAAGTCACTGGGGCCGTCAATCGTGTGGATCCTTTATCAAGTCCGCAGGTGTGGGGAGAACGAACCATGAAGGCCTTCGTCATGGAAGGGGTCGGTGAGACGGGAATCACGGAGAAAACGCGTCCCGAGCCGGGGCCGGCGGATGCGATTTTGAAACCGACGAAGGGGTTGATCTGTACGTCGGATTGTCACACCGTCCACGGTGCGATCGGCGACCGCGAAGACCTCACGCTCGGCCACGAAATCGTCGGCGTCGTGGACGAGGTGGGTGAATCCGTCACCGACTTCGACGCCGGCGACCGCGTCGCGGTCGGCGCGATCACTCCCGACTGGCACTCGAAAGCCGCACAGGACGGCCACCCGTCCCAGTCCAATCAGGCGCTGGGCGGGTGGAAGTTCGCGAACGTCAAAGACGGGACGTTCGCGGAATACGCCCACGTAAACGACGCGGACGGGAACCTCGCACACATCCCAGACGACGTCAGCGACCACGAGGCGGCGTACACCGCTGACATGATGTCCACCGGATTCGCCGCCGCAGAGAACGCGGACGTCCCGGTTGGCGGTCGAGTTGTCGTCTTCGCCCAGGGGCCGGTCGGGTTGATGGCAACCAAGGGTGCGGCGTTGCAGGGTGCCGGCGAGATTATCGCGGTCGAAACCGTCGACGCGCGACAGGAACTCGCCGTGGAGTACGGCGCGGATCACGTGGTCGATTTCCAGGAGGGTGATCCGGTCGAGCAGATCATGGAACTGACCGACGGAGAGGGCGTCGACGCGGCCATCGAGGCGCTGGGCACGGACCGGACGTTACAGGACTGTATCAAGGTCGTGAAACCGGGAGGGACCGTCTCGAACGTCGGCTACCACGGCGACGGCGAGTTTCGTCACATTCCCCGTGAGGAGTGGGGCGTCGGAATGGCCGAGATCGACATCGTGACCGACCTGTGTCCGGGCGGACGGCTGCGCATCGAGCGGCTGTTGCGATTGCTCGAGACCGGCCGCGTCGATCCGACCCATATGACGACCCACGAGTTCGATTTCACAGAGATCGAGGAGGCGTTCGAGATGATGGACGAGAAAGCAAACGGCATCATCAAACCGCTCATCCACTTCGACTGATCGCCACGCGATCGAACTGATTCGAACGTCGAACGCGTCGTGCTGGCTGCCGTTAGGCCCTCGATTTTAACCACATCGGTCCGAACGACCCATCATGACGAAAACGCCGCGAGCCGTCGTCGTCGGCGGCGGACTGGCCGGGCTCGTCGCCGCCCGTCACCTCGCCGCCGCCGGTCTCGAGGTCACGCTTCTTGAGCGCCGAGACGCGGTCGGCGGACGGGTTCAGACGCGCGAACGCGACGGATACCGCTTCGACCGCGGATTTCAGGTTCTGTTCACCGCGTATCCTGCGGTCCGTCGGGAACTCGACCTCGAGTCGCTGGAGCTGTGCCGGTTCGATCCGGGGGCGACGGTCGCCCGGCCGGGACGGCGCTCGGTGCTCGCCGATCCGCTCCGTCGACCGCGAGCGACGCCGGAGACGGTGACATCGTCGGAGGTATCGACGATCGACAAGCTCCGGCTCGCGGCGCTTTGGTGGCGACTCGGTCGGACCGATCCCGAGGCGATCTTCGCCGGCGAGGACGAGTCGATCGAACGGTACCTGCGCGAGCGGGGGTTTTCCGAGCGGTTCCTCGAGAACTTCGCCCGTCCGTTCTACGGAGGGATAACCCTCGATCGGTCGTTATCGACCTCGAGTCGGGTGTTCGAGTACACGTTCCGGGCGCTCGCGACGGGCGACATCGCGGTTCCGGCGGCTGGGATGGGGGCGATCCCGAGGCAGTTGGCCGGCCGGGTCGAGGATGCGGGTGCGACGATCGAAACCGGCGTGGCGGTCGAGTCGGTCTCGAGCGACGGGGGCGACGACGGGAATTCTTCGGCTGTGAGCGTCGTCGCCGAGGATCGAACGATCGACGCGGACGCGGTCGTCGTCGCGACGGACCCGCCGACCGCCCGAGCGCTGACCGGCGTGAGCGACGTACCGACCGACGCCCGGTCGTGTCTCACGCAGTACTACGGGCTGCCGGGGGAATCGGCGCTGGGCGGCGAGAAGCGACTCTTGTTGAACGCGGCCGACGACGAGCCGAACCACGTCGTTCCACACAGCGCCGTCGCGCCCTCGCACGCGCCGGAGGGGCGGACGCTGCTCAGCGCGACGTACCTCGGAACCCCCGCGGAGACGGACGAGGAACTGACCGAGACGACGCGGCAGACGCTCGAGTCGTGGTTCCCCGGTCGACCGTTCGACGGCCTCGAACGACTCCGCACGGATCGCATCGAGTTCGCTCAGTTCGCACAGCCCCCAGGCGTGCACGACGGGCTCCCGAACGTTCGCGATCCAGCCGGGAGCGTCTATCTGGCCGGTGAGTACACCCACTGGTCATCGATACAGGGCGCGATGGAAAGCGGCCGCGACGCGGCGGCAGCGGTCGTCAGAGATCTATCGAAGTGAACGCTGTCACAACAGGTTTCGGCACTCTCCCAGCGGTGGGAACCACAGCGGTTCCCCGCTCGAGGCGTCCCGGACGGCCGGATGGAACGCGTCCGCGTCGGCGACCAGCGGTGACTGGAAGTCGCGGCTACGCATCCCGTTGACGGTCGCACCCGCCGCGGCCCGGGTGAACGCCGGAAGGACCAGCACGTCTGCGCCGTCGTACGCCTCCGGGCCGTAGAGAAAACACGGGCGTTTCCGACCGTCGACCGAGAGCGCCGGGTGGTCGTGACCGACGACGTACCGGGACGCGTCGGTCTCCGGCGGCTCGTGGCCGTGGCAGACGACCGTCTCGTCGTCGGGGAGACGGAACTCGGTGGTCGTCGTGCCGTCGAATACTTCCTCGAGCATCGTATCGTGATTGCCGGGCGTGACGACCAGCGACGCGTCGGCGTCGTCGACGAGCGCCTCGAGTTCGTCCAGATCCTCCTCGACGCCACGGGGAACGTACCTAAAGGAGTGTAACAGATCGCCGGCGACGACGACGGTCGCCGGCTCGGTTCGCTCGAGCAACCCGGCGAGTCGGTGGTGGACGTCCGCGCCGTCGCCGATCGGGGCGTCGACGTTCGAGGCGACTCCGCGTCCGAGGTGGACGTCTGCGACGACCAGGGTGTCGGCCTCGGGGACGACGATCGCCCGCTCCTCGAAGCCGAGGCCGAGGTCGACGTTCGCCGCGGTCACCGTTCCGACTCGGATCCGCCGTCGGCGCGGATCTCCTCTTTTCCGAGCGCTTCGAAGAGGTCGTACTCGTTGCCCGTCAGGACGAACAGGACGTCCTCCAGGGGCTCGAGGACCTCGGGGACGATCTTGATGACCAGGTAGGTGATTCCGACCAGCGCGACGACCGAGAGGAGCTGGGCGATGTAATTGTGCGCCACGAGAAAGGAGACGCGGTTCGGCTGTGCGCCCATGTACGTCGTCATGAACGAGACCAGCCACTCCTGCTGGAACCAGCCCCACGGAGAGGCCAGGCCGATGAAGACGTTGCGAACGAGGTTGAGCAGCCAGATGATCCCCACGGCGAGTGCGATACCGGCGACCTTGCGCTCTATGGGCGCTTTCACGGCGGCGATCAGGCCGCCGAAGATGGCCATGCTGCCGATGCCGGTGCAAGCGAGGACGATGTACGTCGTTCGTCCGGTGACCGTCTCGTCCGGATCGAAGTTAAAGCGGCTCTGGTAGCCGTTTACCCCCTCGTTGATACCTGGGCTGTATCCGAGCAGTTCCATCCCGTAGTGAGTCTGGGCGGCGGTCGTCTCGATGAGCCACTGGCGGACGAACGGAATCGTCTCGGCCGGGAGGTAGATCAGCCCCATGATCGCGACGGCTTTCGAGAGCAATAGCAACGACTCCCGCCCGCCGTACAGGAGGTAGCCGGTGTACGCACAGAGGGGTAACGCGGCGAGAGCCAGCACCGTCTGGAGCGGGCTCTGTGCATCGTAGTAGTAGTACGGCACCATCGTCAGCCAGAAGACGCCGAAGACGAGCCAGGCGGCCGCGGCGAGGACGCGAGCCGGGTCGACGGCACCGCGCCACTGGAGGACGATAGCGAGGAAGAACGCACCGATCGCGACCCACGCGAGCGCGTCCGTCAGGCCCGATTCGAGAAGCGCCGGCACGATCGGTGAGGAGCCAGCGGTCTCGAGGCCGATGGCCGGGATCGACCCGGTCCCGGCTGGTGGGGACGACATATTCACGCTGAACGAAACACTCTCGCGCTATCAACTTGACGCCTCGTCGCAGCCCCCGAGGTGACGCCTCGTCACGCCCCCCGAAGTGTCCTCCGCGTCGCGTGTCCTCCGGCCGAAATCGAGCTGAACGACGAAACGGATAGACTGGACCACGACATTGATACCAATACACACGCCCTTCAGCGATCGACCGGTCGGAGCGGTCCCCGCTCGAGCGACGCGGATCTGACGGGCTGAGTTCGCCCCGACCGGAGTCGCCGTCACGGGGGACGTATCGAAGCCGTTTTCCCCGGTGCGGCCGTTCGATCGCGTATGAACGGCGGCAGCGACATGACCCTGGCGTTCGAACTCGAGGCCCTGAAGGAACTCGCCTCGCCCGAGTCGGTGTTCGAAGACGCCAGAGGGTGGACCGAATACATCGGCGTCGTCTCCGAGAAACCGACGTACGTCGTGACGAACTTCACGCGCAAAAACCGGATTCGCCAGGACTTCTTCTCGGGACCCCGGGGCAAAGCCGAGAGCCTCCAGGGCGTCAAAAACCAATTCGACACCGAGCGGTACGTCTTCGTGGGTGCCGACGACGAGGACGAGACGCTGGCGGACGACGTCGGCTGGGAGTACCTCGCCGTCGAGGACGCCGCCGAGGCGGCTGACTGGGTGCTGGCGACGACCGGCGACCTGGACGAAGAGGACAGCGAACCGGTCCGGGACGACTGGCCGTAGGACCGACCGACGACGGGTTTCCCGCCTTCCCCCGTCTCGGTCTCCCCTTTTCCTCTCCGCTTCGATCCGCCTCTTTTCTCTCCGTTTCGATCCACCACTTCTCTCTTCGGCTCGATTCGCTCCTTCCGATTTCGGTTCGATCCGTCGCCCGCTCTCGAGTCGCCGACCTTATGACTTCGCCCGCCGAACGACGAGTAATGGCAGAACCCCGGGTCCCGGGATCCGACCCCGATCGGCGACTCGAGCTTCCGTGTGGGGAGACGATCGATCCCCACGACGTCGACATCGGGATGCGCGAGTACACCTGTTCTTGTGGAACGCGCCACGCCGTCGTCACCGACGTCCACCCGCCCTCGCGCTTTTTCCCCGAATCGCTCGTCGGCGTCCTCCGGGAGACGATCGACACCGCGGACGAGTTCGAACAGTTCGGAACCCCGCATCTCATGGGCGTCGTGCTCGAGGAGTTCCCCGAGAAGGTGGTCGTCCACGACGCGAGCGACGACGGTGCCGTCGGCTACGCACTGGTGTGGATCACCGACTTCGACGCCCGCCGACTCCACGAGATCGTCGTCGAACTCGTCGTCGAACTGATGGAGCACGCGATCAGCCACGCCGAGGACGAGGAGTCGATCGGCCAGTTCGAGTCACAGATGCTCGAGTTCGACGTCAGCGAGTTCGTCGACCAGTACCGCGCCCAGCGGGACTTCGAGAGCGAACACGACCGGGCGCTGTAGCGTTTTCGCCGCCGAGCGTATCAGACGGTTTACTGTCGGCATCAGACGGTTAACTGTCAGCACCGTACGATTTACTGTAGTCACGTCCGGCGCACCCGCGACCCGGGCGGCGGGTGCGTCGGAAAATCGGTACAGCAATCCGTGTCGATACCGACCCCAGAAGCTATTGATCCGTCGGCCGAACCCCCCTTCACGATGACGACCGACACGGTCGGCCGATTCGAACGCGAACTCGAGAGCCTCGACGTCGGACTGTCACGGGCTCGAGCCGTCGACGCTCGCAGGGCGATCGAAACGGTGCTCGAGAACCCATCGATCGGCGTCGGACTACCCTTCGACGGCGTCTCGTTGCCGGCGGAAGTGGAGACGGAACCGACCCCGGCCGATCTGATCGACGCCCGGACCGGCGTCACGCCCGCCCGGTTCGCGATCGCGGAGTACGGAACCGTCGCCATCGAGTCGAGGACAGCGGGCGACGAACCGGTTAGCCTCTACCCGGAGCGCCACGTCGCCGTCGTCGCCGAGAGCGACGTCGTATCTGACCTGAGCGCCGGCTTCGGCAGGATCGCCGACGCGTTCGCGGCGGGCGAGGACAGTCTCGTCTTCGCGACCGGCCGGAGCGCGACCGCCGACATGGGCGACCTCGTTCACGGCGTCCACGGTCCCGGCGAGGTGCACGTGATCGTCCTGGAGGATCGGTGACGGCGATGGTCGAGCGACACACCGCCGCAACGCGCGAACGGACGGCGGCCCGGCTCCGGCACCTGATGGAAACCGAGGGAACTGCGGTTCACGCACAGGCATCCGCGGACAACGACCACCGGTACCAGGCCTACGCGGGGACGACGGATCTCGAGGATCTGCGAACCGAAGCGCGAGTGATTAAAGAAACCGCGATCGATCGGCTTCCCGGCCTGATCGAGACCGTCCGCGAGGCGGTCGAGGAAAACGGTGGTTCGGTCTACGTCGCGACGGACGCGGCAGACGCGAACGCGTACGTCGCCGACGTCGTTGCCGAGGCCGGTTCCGCGGACGCCGCGAGCGACGCCAGCGGCGATCCGTCGCCGTCGGTCGTCAAGAGCAAGTCGATGACGACCGAGGAGATCGACCTCAACGACGCGCTGGCACGGGAGGGGATCGACGTCTACGAGACCGACCTCGGCGAGTGGGTGCTCCAGGTCGCCGACGACACGCCCTCACACATCGTCGGTCCGGCGATGCACCTCAGCCGCGAGGAGATCGCCAACCTCGTCACCGAACGGTTCGACCCCGAGGAGGAACTCGAGACGGCGACCGATCTCACCAGGTTCGCACGGGACTACCTGGGCGAGCGGATTCGCGAGGCGGACGTGGGGGTGACGGGTGCGAACTTCGTCGTCGCCGAGACGGGAACGATCGCGCTCGTGACGAACGAGGGCAACGCGCGCAAGTGTGCGGTCACTCCCGACACTCACGTCGCCGTCGCCGGCATCGAGAAACTGATTCCGTCCGTGGCGGATCTCGAGCCGTTCGTCGAACTCATCGCGAAGAGTGCGACCGGCCAGCCCATCTCCCAGTACGTCACGATGCTCACGCCGCCGACGGACTCGCCGACGATCGACTTCGATACCCCCGACGAACCGATCGCGGAACGCGGAACTGACGCGAAACCCACTGGCAGCGACTCGGGCGAGCCGGACGAACCCGCGGACTCGAGCGTGGCGAGCGACGACGGCTCGAGCGACCGCGAGTTCCACCTCGTCTTGCTCGACAACGGCCGGACGGCGATGCGCGAGGACGACCAGCTTCGCGAGACGCTGTATTGCATCCGCTGTGGCGCGTGTTCGAACTCCTGTGTGAACTTCCACTCCGTCGGCGGCCACGGTTTCGGCGGCGAAACCTACTCCGGCGGGATCGCGACCGGCTGGGAGGCCGGCGTCCACGGCCGGGACTCTGCGGCCGGGTTCAACGACCTCTGTACCGGCTGTACGCGCTGTGTCGACGCCTGTCCGGTCGAGATCGACGTCCCGTGGATCAACACCGTCGTCAGGGACCGCATCAACCGCGGGGCCGACCCCGAGGCGTACGACTTCCTCGTCGACGGACTCGCGCCGGACGCCGAGGAAGGCGGGTTCGACCTCGGAAAGCGCGCCTTCGGCAACGTGGCAACCCTCGCGAAACTGGGATCAGCGACGGCACCAGTCTCGAACTGGCTCGCCGACGCGTCGCCCGTTCGCGCGTTGCTCGAACGCGCTCTCGGCATCGACCGTCGCCGCGACCTGCCGACGTTCCGACGGGAGACGCTCGTGGACTGGTTCGAAACTCGAGGGGGAGCGGACGCCTCGCGACGACGATCGGAGCGGACCGCCGGTTCCGGCGGCGACGTCGACCGGGAGGCCGTCCTCTACCCCGACGTCTACACGAACTACGTCGACACCGCCCGTGGAAAGGCCGCGGTTCGGACGCTCGAGGCCCTCGGCGTCCCCGTCGTCGTCCCGTCGCTCCCCGAGAGCGGTCGCGCCCCCCTCTCCCAGGGGATGATCGCCACGGCGGATCGACAGGCGAGCCGTGTGTACGCCGGGGTCGCCGAACATCTCGACGCCGGTCGCGATTTGGTGGTCGTCGAGCCGTCCGATCTCGCCGCGTTCCGGCGAGAGTACGAGCGGTTCCTGCCGGAGCGATCGTACCGGCGTCTCCGGGAGAACAGCTACGAAATCTCTGAGTACGTCTACGGATTGCTCGAGAACGGGGCCGATCACGCCGCGCTCTCGACGGGGGCGGGCGAGGAGCCGATCGCGTATCACTCCCACTGCCAGCAGCGGACGCTCGACCTCGAGGCCCCGACGGTCGCGGTGCTCGAGCGCTGTGGATACGCGCCGCGGACCACGAACGCCGAGTGCTGTGGCATGGCCGGCTCGTTCGGCTACAAGCGCGAATATTACGAGTTAAGTATGGACGTGGGCGGACGGCTGGCCGCCGAGTTCGACGAAGACGAGTTCGTCGTCGCCTCCGGTACGTCGTGTGGCGACCAGCTCGAGGCGCTGTTAGAGCGGCCAGTTCCGCACCCGATCGAGGTGCTGGCACCGGACCCGTGACTGGCGGGATGGTAATCTTCGGGCTCCGCCGCCGGCCCCAGTTCCCGCTCCGCCGCCGGCCTCAACTCCCGCTGCGCCGCCGGCCCGGAACCGTTTCGACGCGTTCGCCCCTCGAGAACCGTTTCGGCGGCGAAAAAGCTCCTCGAGGGGTTAATCTATTCGGAGAGGGTCAATCGCGTTCGCGTCGCAAAGAGCGGCGGTCGTCACTCCTCGAACAGGTCGTCGACCGCCTCGCGTGCGGCCAGTGCGGCGTCGTCGGCGACCTGCTCGGGGTCGAGGTCGTCCGTCTCGGGTGCGTTGAGGTAGACGTCGACCTCGAGGACGCCTTCTTCGAACGTGACGGTGACGTCGCAGTCGCGGACGTCAGACTGTTTGTACCGCGAGAAGATCAGTCCCTCCGCGGCGTCGGAAGCGGTCTGGACGACCGCCTCGTCCGTCGGTTCGTCCTGGCTCATCTACGCGCCGCCGGCACCGGGGCCGCCGGGACCGGCCGGGCCGCCCATTCCGCCGCCTCCGCCGAGCAGCCCCTCCAGTTCTTCCTGCAGGCTCTCGAACTGGTCCTGCACGCGGTCTTCCTGTTTCTCGAGCGTCTCGAGGCGAATCTCGAGTGAGTTCACTTTGTCGTCGAGTTCCTCTTCGGCTTCGTCGTACTCCGTCTCGACGAGAAGTTCGCCGACCTGTCGGTACATCGCCGTATCGTCGTCGATGTTCTCGAGTTCCTCGAGGGCGTTTTCGGCCTCTGTGAGGCTCGACTCGGCTTCTTGCTTCTGGACGGCGACCTGCTGTGCGGTCTCCTGAAGGTCCTGAAGCTGTTCGATCTTTTCCTGGGCCTCCGGCGGCAGATTTCCTTGCATATCTCGACCGTCGCCCTCCGGACTGATAAAGCCAAGCTTTGACGTCGGACGGTCGGGCCGTCGACGGCAGGCCACACGCCTTTCTCGGCGATCGATGTGAACGGACGTGATGCGACGGCGCGAGGCGCTCGCAACCGGAGGCGGCCTGCTCGCAGGGGTATCGGCCGGTTGCCTCGAATCGCTCCGGCGGGAGGACGCCTGGCGCGAACTCGTCGTCGACCCGCCCGACGGCGTTTACGTGCCGTCACACGCCGACGAGATGCTGAGTTACGGGACGACGACCGCGGCCGGACGAGAGATTTCGATCGGAGCGACCCGACCCCACTCGTTCTGGACCGTCACCGACGAGGAACTGAGTCGGTCCGACGTTCGCTCGAGACACGCGCTTCACCTGATGGTCGACGTCCGCGACGGGGAGACGGGCACGGTGGTCCCAGCGCCGGTGACGACGACGCTCCGACGGGGAAGCGACGGCGAGCGAGTCGATCGACGGGACCTCTGGCCGATGCTTTCACAGCGAATGGGCGTCCACTACGGGGACAACGTCCCGATCGAGGACGGTGGGACCTATACGGTGACGGTACGGGTCGGACCGACGAGCGCGGATGTGAACACGACCGAAACGCCTGCAGGGAAACTGGCGGAGCCGACGACCGTCGGTCTCGAGTTCGAGTACGAGCCGGCCGCGATCGAGGGGCTCGAACGCCGTCTGATCGACGAGGACGAGGACCGCGGAGACCCCGCTGCCCTCGAGCCGATGGGGTGTTGCGGCGACGGGCGCGACGAACCGGCGTTCGACGGGCCGGATGCGGTGCGAATCGGTTCCGGTACGACCGGCGACGTCGTCTTCGTCGCGGCGCTCTTCGGCGGGGCTGATCGAAGCGGAAGGGAGTCGCCCGTGCTCGCCGTCGCGTTGCTGACGCCGCACAACCGATATCCGCTCCCGTTCGCCGCGGTTTCCGCGGACGTCTTCCGAGAGAACGATCGGATCGCGACCGGCTCCCCTCGGGAGACGATCGATCCACGCCACGGCCACCGCTACGGAACCCGCGTCGAACCCGACGTTCTCGAACGGGGGGACGAACTCGCGATCAGCCTCGATACGCCCCCACAGGTGGCTCGTCACGAGGGGTACGAAACCGCGTTTCTCGAGGGTGAGACGACGTTGTCGCTCGCGAAACGAGAGGCGTGACCGAATCGGACCGATGTGATCGAGGAGCGGACCTCGCTGCGTGATCAGTCGGTCGTGTGCCCGTCGGCCGCCCGGAGGATGACGAGGCCGACCACGAGTAGAAGGGCGCTCACGACGAGCCAGTGGAGGTTCCACGCTTCGGTACCGTGGACGACGTTGTGCAAGTCGAGCACGTAGTGGCTGACGACGCCGTCGACGACGTTGAAGACGGCCATTCCGACGACGATCGAACCGACGAGGTATCGCGTCGAGAACCGATCGTCGGACCCGTTGACGAGCCGCCAGAGGAGTCCGAACCCGACCGCCATAACCGCGAGCATGGCCATGAGGAACAGCCCGTCGAACATGACGTTCGTCCGGTAGCCGTCGAGGCTGTACGGGTCGTAAAACCCGGACAGGAGGTGATGGGTCTGTAACGTCAGGTGGAAGACCACGGTGTCGACGACGGCACCGAACCCGAACCCGATCGTCCCGGCCGAGAGGAGGAGCCGCCGACCCCCGCCGGTGTCTGTCGCCATACGCACTCTTTTCGGCCGGTGTTCAAAAGTCCGGAACCGGCAACTGCCGCGAACGGCATCGGAGCTGCGCAGTCGGTTCGAGCGGACTCGAGCGGGACGGGGGGGACCCGCGACGTGATCCGACCGCTCGAGGGAATTCACACCGTGAGCCGACGGGGCGATCGAATCAGGTCAGCCCTACTCGGGACGCTCCCCACCGACCGCCATCGTTCGTTCGGCGACGTCGATCAACGAGAACCAGGTGTTCAACGCGGCTCGAAGCGCGACGACGTCGTCTGCATCGATCTCGAGACGGACACATCTCCCGTCTCGGTCGATCGTCGTTCGGGATCGCTCGTCGTCGATTTCGCCGATCTCGCGGACGACGCTCTCGGCGACGATGCGCGCGGTCGACGCGGACTCGTAGTCGAACACGAGGGTCGCGTCGTGAGAATTCACGGCCCGTTACTGGACGCCGACTTCCTTGACGTCGCGGCTGCGTTCTTTCAGCAACACGCGGTGTCCGCAGTACGGACAGCGGACGCCGCCGTACTCGTCGAGCTGGACGTCGCGTTTACAGCGAGAGCATTTGTAACTCATTCGTAACGTAGTCGGGATTACTCGTCGTCTTCGGAGAGCGCTGCGCGGATCGAGCGTTTGACGGTCCGGCCGGCTGGCGTCTCCGGGCGGTAGGCCCCGCCCGTGAACACTTCGCCGGTCTCTTCGTTCTTCCAGATGCCGGTTCCGACGCGGGTGACGTCGTCGCCGTCGACCTGAGCGTTTTGCATGTCGTCTTCGATCTCGCTGACGCGGCGTCGTGCGACCCGCCCGTAGCGTGCGCCGAAGCGACCCGCGCTACCGACTTTTCCTTTCTCGGCCATAGTAGTGGTACCTATCGCCAGCGGCTTCATAAAGCTGTTGAGTCACGTCGATCCGCCGTCCGTCCGCTGGGCGACGGGACCGGCGAGCAGTTCCCCGAAGATCAACGCGAGCGCCGAGAGGTACCCAAGCGGTGCGAGCGGAACGGCGAGGAGTCCGGTCGCGAGCCCCGTTGCTGTAATGATCGAGCGAATCACGAGCCCGCTGACCGCGAGCGCGGGAACCGCTGCCAGAACGGCGTCGGGACGGTCGATCATGCTAATTACATCTAATTACTGCGGAGTGGATAAGGAGCGGACAACCAGCAGACAGTGTCACTTCCACCGGATCGTGACGGAAAGGAGTGACGTACAGTCGGCTACCTGATCGTGTCCGGGATTCGCTCGATCACGTCCGTCGCGATGACGCCGGGGCCGTACTCGGCCGTCGCGAGTTCGCCGGTCTTGCCGAGGATCCACGCCCCGAGTTCGGCGGCCTCGCGCCGACTCATCCCCTGGCCGAGCAACGATGCGACGATCCCGACGAGCGTATCGCCCGTTCCGGCGACCGAAAGCGCCGAGGTTCCCGTTTCGTTGTGCAGTCGCTCGCCACCGGCGACGATTTCGTCGACGTCTCCGGTCAGCGTGATGACCGCCCCCGTTTCCGTCGAAAACGACTCGAGCGAGCCGTAGGCGTCGTATATCGGCCCGTCCTCCGAGCCACTCGGGGTGAGTATCGCGTTCGTGAGATCTGCCTCGAGTCCGGGTTCGATCGCGAGCGCGTCGACGACGGTCGGAACGGCGGCGGCGTCGATGGCCTCGCGGACGGCTTCGCCGTCGGCGTCGGTGAGTCCCGGGCCGATCGCGAACGCGTCGGCCCACTCGGCCATCTCGCGGGTACGCTCGAGGGCACTCTCCCCGAACCGTTCGCCGGGGTACCGATCCACCAGCAGGTTCGGCGACTGGCTCGCGACGATACCGTGGATCGGCTCGGAAACGAGCGCCCGGACGTGATCGGATCCCGTCCGGAGTGCAGCACGTCCGACGAGCGCGGGCTGGTTCGGATACGCGATACTTCCGCCGACGATGCCGACGCGTCCGTTGTCCTGTCCCGTTTCCTCGGCGACGTTCGAGAGCGTTCGCTGGAGGCGTGCCATAGGAACCGTCGCGACCGATCGCCGGTAGACGTTCGGCTGGCGTACTCCTGCCCGAGTCGGCGAACCTGACGGAATCCGATAGGCGATATCAGCGCCGTCCGGACTCGAGTGTGCCCGTCCGCCCTCGTCGACTGCCAACAGTATAGTGGCTGGCCGTCGTAGCTCCGTCGGACTATGTTCGCGGACAGATCCGACGCGGGCGAACGACTCGCAGCGGAACTCGAGCGCCGCGGCGTCGCGGCCGACGTCGTCCTCGGTATCCCTCGAGGGGCGTTGCCGGTCGCCCGGCCGGTCGCGGACGCCCTCGGAGCGGAACTCGACGTCGTGGTCGCACGGAAGATGGGCGCGCCGAACAACCCCGAACTCGCGCTGGGCGCGGTCGGAAGCGACGGCACCGTCTGGCTCAACGACGACCTCGTCGATCGGCTGGGAGTCTCCGATTCCTACCTCGAGGATAGCCGGGCAGAAGAGTCCGAAAACGCGCGAAAGAAGGCGGATCGGTATCGCGACTCCGACGGCATGCCCGATCTCGAGGGAACGCGAGTGGTCGTCGTCGACGACGGCGTGGCCACCGGCGCGACTGCGACGGCCTGTCTTCGAGAGGTTCGAGAGAGGGGAGCCGATCACGTGATGCTCGCGGTCCCGGTCGGCTCTCCCGGAACCGTCGACTCGCTCGAGTCCGAGGCGGACGCGGTGATCGCCCTCCGGACGCCGGCGGACTTCCGCGCGGTCGGCCAGTACTACCGCGATTTCGGGCAGGTGAGCGATCGGGAGGCGATCGAATATCTCGACGGCGATCGGTGACTCGCCACGGCCCCTTCCAGTGCTCGAGGGGCGATGTGGCTCGGCTGGCCGAGGGGCGATACTGCTTCGGCTGGCCGAGGGGCGATACTGCTTCGGCTGGCCGAGGTCAGTCGACTAGTATCCGTTCGGGAGAGCCCGAGGGCGAGCGGATCGGGACGGTGACGTCTCGCACGTCCGCCCGGGATTCGAGGCCCTCGAGGCGGCGGCGAATGCCGTCGTGGTGGGCGACGCCGACGACCGCGACGACGTCGTACCCCTCCAGCCGGAGGGCGTGGAGACGCTCGGCCATGGCGCGATCCCGCCGGTCGATCAACACCTCGGCGACGTTGGGGACGAGCCGCCGGAGGCGGTCGATCATCGGCCGAACGTCTTCGCCCGACTCGATCTCACCCGGCGCAAGCAGTGTCGCGTTCGACGGTTCGATCCGCTCGGCCCGCCTCGAGCGCATCAGCCGGCGGAGTATCCGCGGGAGCGTCGTCAGGCTGACTCCACCGACGATCCCGGAAAACGTCTCTTCGATCGGATCGTCCACGAGGGCGACGTTGGCGTCCAGTTCCGCGGCGGTTTCGATCGCGACGCCCATGTCGGTCGTCTCGAGGTCGAACCCGTAGAGGCGGACGACCGTCCGCTGGAGCGCCCGAACGGCGGCATAGGCGGCCGCCGGAGCCGGTGCAACCGCTCGAGCGAGATCGAAAACCACCGGGTCGGCGTCCCGGTCGACGTACTCGTACCGGGACGCGCCGAGTTCGACCGCGACGAGATCGGGGTCCTCGTCGCGGATGGCGGATCGAACGCGGCGGCAGTGGCTCACGGAGAAGTGGACGCTGGGCACGATGGTGATCGATCCGTTCGCGGACACGGCTCCCACCTACGTTCACGACCCTCTTCAACCGAAAGGCACCCTTTCACTCGGTGCAACGTCGAACGGTCGCGAAGCCGACCCTACCGATCGGACGATAATCGGACGAAAGAGAGCGGTTCGGCGATTCCGTGACAGGTCGAGACGGACAGTAACGGACTACAACCGTATCAGGGCCAGAGTCCTCTAATCTCGTGGGCTTCGGCGATTCGGGAGAGCGCGACGACGTACGCACCGTCGCGCCAGGTAATGTCTCGATCTTCGACCTCCTCACGAACCGCATCCCAGGCCGCGATCATCTCTGCCTCGAGTTCCTCGTGGACTCGGTCGAGGGTCCACCGACGGCGGTTGATGTCCTGTAGCCACTCGAAGTAACTCACCGTCACGCCGCCGGCGTTGGCGAGGATGTCGGGAATCACCTCGATCCCTCGTTCCTCGAGGATGGCGTCGGCGGCGAACGTTGTCGGACCGTTGGCTCCCTCGACGATGAGGTCGGCCTCGACCGCGGCCGCGTTGTCCTCGGTGAGGACGTTTCCGACCGCAGCCGGAACGAGCACGTCGACGTCGAGTTCGAGCAGTTCCGCGTTCGACAACCGGTCGACGTCGGTTTCCTCCGCATAGCGGGTGACCGCTTCCGGCTCCTCGTCGTGAGAGGGGATCGCCGCGACCTCGAGACCGTCGGGATCGTAAATTCCGCCGTTGACGTCGCTGACCGCGACGACGGTCGCCCCCCACTTCTCGAGCAGACGGGCCGCGTTGGCTCCGACGCTACCGAAGCCCTGTACCGCGACCGTCGTCTCCGAAAGCGGGTACTCGTAGTACTCACACGTCTCGCGCGTGACGATGGCGACGCTCCGGCCGGGAGCTTCTTCTCTCCCCTGGGAGCCACCGATCGCGGGCGGCTTTCCCGTGACGACGCCGGGCATCGTCTCCCCTTCCTGCATGCTGTAGGCGTCCATCAGCCACGCCATCGTCTGCGGGTCGGTTCCCATGTCCGGGGCAGGGATGTCGACCGTCGGACCGATCACCGCCCGGACTTCCTGGGTAAATCGCCGCGTGAGTCGCTCCTTCTCGTCGGCGCTCAACGATTTTGGATCGACGACGATCCCACCTTTCGCCCCACCGAAGGGGAGATCCATGACCGCACACTTCCAGGTCATCCACATCGCCAGCCCGACGCACTCGTCGCGGGTGACGTCCGGGTGGTATCGAAGGCCACCCTTGTACGGTCCTCGAACGCTGTCGTGGCGGGCGCGAAAGCCGGTGAACACGTCGACCGAACCGTCGTCGCGCTCGAGCGGGACGGTCACCTCGTGGACGGCCGTCGGGTGGCGAAGTCGCTCGAGGATCGCGTCGTCGATCTCGAGGTTCGACCCGGCGCGCACGAGCTGTCGTCGCGCCGTCTCGAGGGCGGTTTCGGGTTCAGTGTTCGACGATGCCGACCGCTCGTCGTGGGATGAAGAACGCTGTTCAGATACCATACTACTCGATCGGTGTCCGTCGATTACGCATGTCAGCGCCACACTTCGGACACGTCCTGGCGGCCACTGCGTCGACGACGGTTCCACAACCGAAACACTCGTAGGTCGATTCCTCCTCGGGATCGAGTTGAACGTCTTTCATAGGTGCGTACGACGAGCGATTCGGAATCGCAGCGGTCGTCGCATCTAGGAATATTAGGGATATTAAGATGAGGTTATTCGTCAGATAACTAGCGTCGACGATCGCAAGGGGTTCACTATTCAACCCCCTGGGAAACGGTCGCCGGACCGTCGGCTTCCTCGAACACCACCGAGAAGAGTTTTCGCTGGACTGCGCGGACGTGTCGGTAGAACGCCGCCGGTGAGATGTCGAGCGTGTCTGCGATCTCTTCGCCTGTCCGGGACCGCGGTGACTCGAAATAGCCACCGTAGTACGCGAGCTGGACGACCTCGAGCTGGCGGTCCGTCAGTCGCTCGAGAATCTCCATCTGAACGTCCCGCGGGGTCGTTCGCTCGACCGTCCGCTTCGATCGGAGTTCGACGTCCTCGAACGCGCTCGAGACGACGTCGACGCTCCCCTGGACGTCGACGGAACTCGGAACGTCCACGACGAGCCGTGCCGACGACGGCGTCGCCTCGACCCGCTGTAACACGATGCCGTGATCGGCGAGTTGAACGGCGAAAAACGGTCGCGTCAGCTGGATCCGAACGGTTCCTTGAACGGCGTCTCCGCCCGCGTCGTGGCCGGTGCTTACGACTTTCGCGTCCTCGACGGCGACGAGACCTGCGGCTGCTGTGACGACGTCGGACGCCGAAGCCCCGTCGACGGTTGCGAACACCGTCGTCCCGTCCTCGTGCTGTCGAACGCCGCCGTCGAACGCGAGCGAACAGTCGGCGCGTCGAGCGAGGCGTGTAAAGACGAACGCTTCGTCCCGAACCGCGAACTCGAGACGGTTGCTCGCGTTCGACAGGAGCGCGCTCTTGCGTTCGACCGCCGCGATCGCGGAGGCGATCGTCTCGGCCAGTTCTTCGAAGACGGTCCGGGTCACGTCGTCGAACGCGTCCGGCCGGTCGGCGTACACCGTCAACACGCCGTACGTAAATTCGTCGTAAGAGAGCGGGACGGCGAGAACCGACTGGTACTCCGCCGCGAGCGCCTCCCCGCGCCAGGCGTGATCGTGCAGTCCGTCGACGACGTTCGGGACGGACACGACCTCGTCTTCAGTCACCGCCCGCATCGCTGGCTCCGCCGATCCGCCGTCGAGTGAAAACGAGATCGTCTCGAGGTACTCCCGTCCCCGCTGTGGGCCGCCGTGGGCACGCAACTCGAGGCGTTCGCCGGCGACGTCGGACGCACCGATCCAGGCGAACGAGAACCGGTCTGCGGCGGTGAGTCGGTCACACACCGCCCGTTCGATCTCCGGACGCGTTTCGGCCCGGACCAGCGCGGCGTCGATCTCGCGGATGAGTTCGTTGATCCCGTTGAGACGGGTGAGCTGCCGGTTCCGTCGTTTGAGTTCACGATCGCGTTCGCGAAGCGTTCGCTCTCGTTCCACCCGATCGAGTGCGGCCTCGACCGTCGCCGCGAGCAGGTCGGCCAGCTCGCGAGCGATTTCGTCGAACGCGTCGGCCGTTGCAGAGCCCGCGACGAACACGCCGTGGTCGCCGAGCGGAACGAACGCCGCGCTCCGTACGTCCGTCGTCGGATTCGAAAGCGCCGGCGAGTCGGCGACATCTCCGACGAATCGGCTCTCTCCCTCGACGAACACGCCAGCGACGGCGCTCTCGTCACCGGCGCGGTGGACCGGCAAGGGGCCGTGTAACTCCGCCATTCCCGGCGAGTGTGTGACCGGCCGAAGGAGGTTCTCGTCCGCGTCGAACCGGTAGACGGCACTCGCCTCGAGATCGAGAACGTCCGCTGTGTCCTCGACGACGAGTTCCGCGATCTCGCGGCCGGTTTCGGCGTAGAGCAGTTTCCGGGTCGTCCGATGCAAAGCGGTGAGTGCCTCTTCGCGCTGTTTTCGTTTCGTGACGTCGCGACAGCTGTACAGCACCGTCCCGCCCTGAATCGACACTTCGCGGACGTTCACGAGCAGCGTGTGTTCCTGCCCGGCCTTGTCGGTCGCCGTACACTCGACGTTGGTCAGGACACCCTCCGCGGCGAGCTCGTCGCGATCGAACAGATCCGGGCCGAGCAGTTCGTCGATCGTCCCCATCTCGTGGATCTCCTCGTCGTCGTAACCGAAGATGAAGTGGACGTTCGGACAGACGTACGTGAACTCGCCGTCGTCGTCCGTCACGAGGACCGTGTCGGTCATGTGATTGAGCGTGACTCGGTGGAGCTCCTCGGACTCGCGCAGTTCCGCCTCGAGCCCGACGCGTTCGGTGACGTCCTCGACGCGTGCGATCAGCGAAACGATCGTCCCCGCGTCGTCGCGAACGGGCCGGATCGTCATCTCGAGGGGACGCGTTCCGGCTCCGTCGACGACGTCGCCTTCGGCGGCTGTTCGCCTCAGTTCCCGGTGGACGACGTCGCCGGCGGCCGCCGTTTCGACCGCGTCGCGAATCGTCGCTCGGCCGCCGTCGATCCCCGCCCACAGCGACAGGGTTTCGAACGGGCGGCCGTCGGCGTCGGCGTCGACCACCTCGAGTGCAGCCTCGTTGGCCCGTCGAACGCACCCGTCGGGTTCGAGGAGCCACGACGGAGCCGCCGACTCGTCGAAGATGGCCTGGAACCCGCGGGCTCGAGAGCGCCGGGCCCGCCGCCGTCGCCCGGCGTCGAGCGCTCGCTCGAGCGCCCCTGCCAGTTCGGACGGTCGCCGGTCTGCGGGGACGTACTCCGTCACACCGGCCGCGATTGCTTCGCTCGCGAGGGATTCGTCCCCGTCGGCGGGCGCGAGAACGACCGGCAGGGTTCGATCCCGTTCTCGGATCGCCTCGAGCAACTCGAGGCCGGTCCCGTCGGCTAGTTCCTGGCCGGTCAGGACGCACACGACCGACCGGTCGTCGAGACACTCGAGCGCCGCGTCCAGACTCGAGACGGTCGTCACGGTTCCCGCGTCAGCGTCGGTATTCGTGGCGTTCGGGGTTCGATCGCTCGAAACCTCGGCCAGCGCAGCGTCCGCGTCCGGCCCGTCGACTCCCGCGACGAGAAGCTGACCGTTTCCGATGGCCGATTCGGAGACCATTCATCGCCCCTACGGGTTCGGCCTGATAGAAAGCATCGGTCCGTCTCGGTGAACGATCCGGTCACGCGTACTTCGACCAGACGTCCCGCATCGGAATCCAGCCCTCTTCGGGATCGACGTGTCCGCCGAGAACGGCGTTCAGGACGGCACCGAGCAGGAGACAGAGACCACCGAGGTAGACCCACGTCAACACGAGCAAGACCGCGCCGAGGATTCCGAAGAGGGCGACGCTCTCGGAGGTCGCCACGTAGATCCGGAATCCGACGGCCAGCACGGTCCAGGAGAGGGCGGCGAAAACCGTCCCCGGAATCACCTCCCGGAGCGAGACGTCGGGCTGGGGAAAGAGGTAGTACATCGGAACGAAAACCACGGTCAGAACCACCACGAGGCCGACGGTGCTGACGATCGCCGCCGGAACGCCGTCGACGAGCACCGAGAAACTCACGCCGACGACGCTGACCAGCGCGACGCCGGCAGCGATCGTCGCCGTCACCAGTACGGTGTTGACGATCGTCACGATCGTGACGGTCGTCGCCGCGCTCACGTACGACACGTCTCGGCGGGAGCCGTACACGTCAGTGAACGCGCTGTTGACCGCCTGAAACAGCCGCGTCGCGCTCCACAGCAACACCACGAGCGCGAGCAGCGCCGCGCGGGTCCGATCGACGCTCCCATCGGCAACTTCGTCCATCCCGCTGTCCGTCACCATCCCCTCGAGCCCGCTCGCCGCCTCGAGCGCCTCGACCAGCGGCTCGAGCGAGTCCAGAAGGGTAACGCCGACGAGCAACAGGATGATCAACGGAACGAGCGTGTTGAACGCGTGGTAGGCGAGTCCCGCGGACTTGACGCTGATCTGGTGTTCGCGCGCGACGGCCGCGACCTCACGCACCAGCGTGAACGGACCCGAGTCGGCCATGACTCGAGGTCGACGCCGTCACGGAAATCGCTTGGGCCGGCACGACTCGGTGAAGCACCCCTGGTGGCTCGCGGTGAGCGTCGTTCAGACGGCGTTTCGATGCAGGGACGTTCTGATGCAGGGACGGTTTGATGCAGGGTAATGGATAGATCGCCGGCCCCCACACATCGAAACCACCATAGTTGTGGAAGACTGCACAGCAGACATGAACAGAGCCGAGAAGGCCGCCCTCCAGTTGCGGGCCGTCGACGTCTTACGGATGCTAAAGGAGACGCGAACCTACGACGAACTGGCCGAGACGACGGGTCTTCCGGCCGGGGACCTCAACCGCTACGTCAACGGTCACGTCCTCCCCGGAATCGACCGTGCACACGAGGTCGTCGAGGACCTCGGTCGGACGGCGCTGGCGGAGGAACTCGACGCACGGATCCGGGTCGACGACGAGGGCTACGTCGACAACACCGCCACCGTCTTCGACCAGCCGTTTCTCGACCTCGTCGCCCCCGTCGTCGCGAACGGATTCGACTTCGGCCGTCCCGACGTCGTCCTCACCGCTGCCACCGACGGCATCACGCTCGCCGCCTCCCTCGCGAGCTACTACGGCACCCGATGTGCCTACGCCAAAAAGCGCAAAGAGACCGCCGTCGAGGAGTTCATCGAAGCCCGCGAGCGCCTCGAGTCGGGGATCCAGCTCACCTACTACCTCCCCGAATCGGCCGTCGACGCCGGCGAGTCGGTGCTGGTCGTCGACGACCTCATCCGCTCGGGCGAAACGCAGGAGCTGCTGCTGGACATCGTCGAGACGGCCGACGCCGACGTCGCCGGCGTCTTCGCGCTCATCGCGGCCGGCGAAGACGGCATCGAGCGCGCTCGAGGGCGAACCGACGCCCCCGTCGGCTCGCTCACGACCGTCTGAATACGGAGTGGCAGTAGTCGCTCTCGGTGGAACCGCTCACTGCTCGAGGGGAGCCTCGAGCGGATCGTTCCTCGTCGTCCGCCTACACTGCTCGGCGATTTGTCATCTACTCGGCGGTTTCGTCGTCCGCTCGCGATTACGTCGACTCGATGACCACGTCCGTCGGGGTCGAATTGCCGATGTTGTCGCCGACCGGACAGCGTTCCTCGACGGCCGCCGTCAGCGCGTCGAGTTCGTCCTCGTCGGCGTTCGACTCGAGTTCGATCGTCACGCGCAGGTCCTGAAACCCGGCTCGGACGCCGTCGGCGTCCTGGAGGAGCTTTCGTGGGTCGAGATCGCCCTCGACGTCGATGTCGACGCCGTCGATATCGATCCCTCGCTCGTCGGCGACGGTGTGGACGACGACGTTCAGACAGCCGGCCCACCCTCCCAGCAGGTACTCGACGGGGTTCGGACCGTCGTCCGTGCCGCCCAGCGATGGGGGTTCGTCGACGACGTATTCGAAGTCTCGCGCCTCGACGACCGTCTTTGTCTCGCTTTCGCTCTCCGCAGAAACCGCGAATCGCTCGGTGTGATCCGTTTGGCTCATCACCTCGTTCGATGGATCGCCGACGTATCAACCGGCCGGTAGCAGACAGATTCTCCGCCCTCTGTGACACTCGCTCGTTTCGGGTTATACGGGAGGGAGCCGTCTCTGGACCGTCTACAACGATATCGGCGGTTTCGGGAGCGTCTCACAGCGACGTCACCCGACCGCCGACACCTACGCTGACTTGGCCATCCGCCTCCAGGTGCAATGCGACGAGTTCGTCGCGGGAAAACGGATCTCGATCGGGGTGACCTACCGACCCGCCGACATATCGCCGCTCGCCGAACCCGGCGGCGACCGATTCGCGAGGACTGGCACTCGAGACAGCCTCGTAGAACGGGGGTACTCGAGGACCACCTTCACCCCAAAAGCGAGCGGAGAACAGCGACGCTGGGGCCCGAGCGTCGCAGTCGATATTCACGAACTCGAGACGACGACTACTCGAGGTGATAGGTGGTCGAACCCCTGCCTACTTGATTCGCTCACCGCAGTGTGGACAGTACTCGTACTCCGAATCGTCGTCGGTTTGTTCCATAAATCCCGCCGCGAGGATCGACGCCGGTAGCGCGAACAGGCCGATTCCGAGTAGCGCGATTACCCCGGTCAGAAACTGTCCCAGAGGCGTGACCGGCGTGACGTCGCCGTAGCCGACGGTCGTCAGCGTGATGAACCCCCAGTAAAACGAGGCGGGGATCGACGAGAAAACCTCCGGCTGATAGGGGTGTTCGACGAAGTACATGACACTCGAGGCGAGTGTCAACAGCAACAGGTTTGCAAACAGTGCGAGAACGAGTTTCTCTTTTTTCTCGTAGAACACCAGGCCAAACGATTGCAGGGCACTCGAGTACCTGACGAGTTTAAGCAACCGGAAGAGACGCACCAGTCGGATCGCTCGGAGAAACCGAAGGTCGGTCTGCATCCCCGCAGCGGAAAGGTAAAACGGCAGAATCGCGATCAGGTCCACGACGAGCAGGGGACGACTCGCAAACCGGACCCGTCCGGAAATCGGTCCCTCGAACGTTGGATCGTCGACGGCAGCCCACACGCGTCCGACGTACTCGAGGGTAAAGACCGCGACCGAGAACAGCTCGAAATAGTAAAAGAACGGACCGTACGCGGTGGCGACGGAGTCGACTGTTTCGAGGATTACCGCCGCGACGTTGGCGGTAATGAGCGCCATGATGAACCAGTCGGTATAGTACCCGATCGTTCCACCCAGTTCCGGTTCGAATAACTCGTGCGTTCGACGACGGGCGTCCGTATACCGGCCGGCACTCATACGACTGGTATTCAAGTAGAGTGATATGAGAGTTCTGATCGGACCGCAAGCGTCCCGTCAGGTTCACTGCCGGCGGTTACGAACTGACTGTCCCTCGAGGAAAGAATGTGCCTGTTACCGGACGATCGTCACGGGCACCGGCGAGCGACGGGCGACGTTCTCGGCGACGCTACCGAGCAGGATGCGACTCGCGCCGGTTCGTCCGTGGCTGCCGATGACGACGTGGTCGACGTCGTGCTCCTCGACGTAAGCGACGATCGATCGGGAGACGCCGCCGATCATCCGCTCGGTCTCGAGGTCGTGTTCGAACTCTTCGGCCCGTTCGCGCGCCCGCTCGAGGATGTCTTCGGCGCGGTTCTCGTGGTGTGTCTGGATCTCGTCGTAGTTCGCCATCGCGCCGCCCTCGATACCCGTTGCCGCGTAGAAGTCACCCGGGTCGATCACGTTCAGGGCAGTGATTTCGGCGTCGGAGTACTCCCGGCAGGCGAACTCGAGGGCGTCAGTCGACCGATTCGAATCGTCGATGGGGACGAGTACGTGCTTGGTCATAGCTCCGACTACGGCAGTTCGTCGCATAAAATCCCACCATAATTCGCTTTAGCCGGGAACTGATACGGGATACTGTCCGTCATTGCCGGCGTACCCACGACCCGGTTGGCGGGTGCGCCGGGACACAGGGACAGTAATCCGTATGAGTAACGTGGAGAAATCGCGGCGCTTACTTCGCGCGGCCCTGACCGCCGGTGTTCGACGGACGGACCTTCTCGGCACCCTTTCCGCGGGTGTTGAGTCCGCGGTTGGCCGTGCCGGCGTTGGTCAGACCGCGGAACGCGCGGTTCGTGTGGGAGTCGTCACAGATCCAGTTTAGATCGTCGTCGTTCTCGATCGCCGGGTGGTTCGGATCGACGAGGATCACTTCGAACCACTTCTGGGAGCCGTCTTCACCGACCCAGTAGCTGTTGAGCACCCGCAGGTTGGGGTACTTCCGGGAGACGCGCTCTTCACCGATGCGCTGGATGTTCTTGCGTCGGCCGATACGGTTGACGCCCTGGCGTTTCGAGCGTCGACCGGCCTTGTGTCGCTGCTTGCGAGCCGTCCCCTTTCGGACGGAGACGCGAGCCACGATGATTCCCTGTTTGGCCTTGTAGCCGAGTTCGCGCGCTTTGTCGAGTCGCGTCGGGCGGTCGATCCGTTCGATCGCACCCTGTTTGCGCCACTCTTGCTTTCGTTGCCACTGTAGTTCCCCGAGTTTACCGTCGTCGGGATCCTTCCATGCCTCCTTGATGTGGGAGTAGAAGCTTTTTGCCATCGTATATCACCGCGGGCGTTTCCTGGTTCAATCCCCAGCGGGGATCACATCCCGACCTGCGGCAAAGCCGTGCAGGTGCCCACTGATGCCCGCGAACCAGCGAGTCTGTCGGTTCTATCCAGCGTTGAGGTATAAGCGCTTCGAACCGTCGACACGAGTGCCGGCGAAATCCGGGATCACGGTCGAACGGCGGGACCAACGTATTTCACTTCGGGGAGTGTACCCGGTATCATGAGATTCGTTATCGTGGGGTACGGTCGAGTCGGCTCGCGGACGGCGCGGATCCTCCTCGAGGAGGGACACGAACCGGTCGTCGTCGACACCGATCCGGACCGGGTCGAACGGGCCGAATCGGCGGGGTTCGACGCGCTCCAGGGGGACGGCTCGGACGAAGACGTCCTCGTCGACGCCGGGATCGACGAGGCCGACGCGATCGGTGCACTCACGCCGGACCTCAACGCCAACTTCGCGGCCTGCATGGTCGGCAAACACTACGGCTGTCGGACCGTGCTCCGGATCGACGAGGACTACCGAGAAGACATCTACGAGAAGTACGCCGAGGACGTCGACGAGATCATCTATCCCGAGCGTCTGGGCGCAGCCGGCGCGAAAACCGCGATGCTCGGGGGCGATTTCAACGTCGTCACCGATCTCGCCGCGAACCTCCATCTGACGGTTCTCGGAATTCAGGATGGATCACCGGCGGTCGGGAAACGGGTGAGTGAACTGGACCTCCCGGAGTCGACCCGGATCTACGCTCACGGCCGGGCGCGTGAGTCGCTGACGATCCCAATCCCCGGAACGGAACTCGAGGCCGGCGACGAAGTCGCGATCATCACCGAAACCAGCCGTCTCGAGGAGGTACGAACCGCCCTGTTGCCGGAAGCCGGCTGATCGACACCGACAGTCACCGACACCGATCGTTTCGGACATACCGGTGACGCCGCTCGAGGCTCGACGGCGACTGTCCGGCTCGACGGCGACTGTCACGACTCGACGGCGACTGTCTCGATTCGGCGGGATTATTCGGGACATCCACCGACCTCCCAGACACAACAGGAAATAGCGTCAGGTGCGATCCGGTCTGTTCCTCCAGCAATCCCGACGACTGATTCGATCCGATATCCAACGGACGCCCTGTATCGAGCGCCCGTTCGATGCAGTCACTCGATCACCAGCGGGGGTGAAATCGGAAGTGACTCGAAACGGCGCGCGACGGGGGGATGGGGGTGATAACACGGTGCGCGCCGGTTGTACCGATACGTCGGGAACCCATAAAACCGCGTCAGACGGCCGAATGACGTCAGTCAGACGCGGTCATCGATCGTCGTCCGGCCGGAAAACGAGCACGTTCTGGTGGACCATCGACGGGACGAACGAGAACGGATAGCCGTAGACGTGGAGATCCTTGCTGGGATCGTACCAGACGAGGTTCGCCGCGAGCGTCACTGGAGCCGTCGACTCGAGCGCCCGCGCGAGATCGGCCGAGAGGAACTCGTAGGACTGTTCGCGATACATGTCGCCGATGAAGACGACCAGGTGACCGTCCGGAGCGACCGCATCGGTAAACCGGTCGAACTTCTCGGCCATCTCCTCGAGCCACTCCGCTTTCGTTCCGGTCGCTCCCGGATCCTCGTCGACGTCGCCATCTCCGCTCTCCCGGCCACCGTCTCCACGCTCCCGGCCGCCGTCTCCGTCTTTCCCACCGCCGTTGTCGGCTTCGTCGCCCCCGTCGTCGAACGAGCCGAGCTTGCTCTCCCGCGTGGCCCGCTCGTTGCGCGTCTGCTCGAGTTCGTCCATGTGCCAGTACGGAACGTCGGTGAGCAGGAGGTCGACCGAGTCGTCGGGGACGTCCTCGATCAACTCGGCGCAGTCGCCGTGGCGCATCTCCTGGTCGGCGAGCGGAGGGTCGCCGCGCTCGAGGCGCTCCCCGTTCTCGCGCTCGAGGACCGTTTCGTAGATGTCGACCCACCGCCCGTTGCGTTCGAATCCGATCGCCTCGCGGAGTCCGGTCCCTTCGTGTTCACAGAAACTCGCCCCGAGCAGCGTCCCGCCGACGCCGGCGAAGGGATCGAGGACGGTGTCTCCGGCCTTGCTGAATCGACCGATCAGTTCCGCACAGAGCCGGGGCGGCTTCTGGCCGCCGTGTTCGCTCCTGAGGTCGTGTTGGACCGCGGGCGGATACCCCTGTGCGATCACCGACTTCGTCGCGTACTTCCACTCCCTCCCGGTGAGGTCGTTGACCCGATTTCGTTCGTCGTAGATTCCCCGGCCCTCGACGTATCGCTGGTGGTCCGCGAGGTCGTCGGTGTCGATCACCTCGCCGTCCTCGACGGGAAGGGATTCTTCGCGTGCGCGTTCCGGATCGAACTCGCCGTCGTCGTCCGTGAACAGGCGACTCTGCCGATGACGCTCCCCGTCGTCTGCCATGTGCCTCGAGTGGTTACCGGGACCGCTTAACAGTTGTTGAAAATCGCCCGGAGTCGAGTGAGTCGAGAGAGCGGCGTACTCTCGTCTCG
Organism: Natrarchaeobius chitinivorans; assembly: GCF_003841505.1. GTDB lineage: Archaea > Halobacteriota > Halobacteria > Halobacteriales > Natrialbaceae > Natrarchaeobius > Natrarchaeobius chitinivorans. Next base: position 2,900 of record NZ_REGA01000014.1, on the reverse strand, counting down.
GCATGCAGTGCGTTCAGTTTTGCTGTCTCGATGTGCTCGGAAACGTTTGAGAGCGTATCACTCACCCGTTCAGGCTCCAGCATCCCCGGAGGGAGTGATGTTCTGGTTGCGGCTGAACACGTTCGTCGGGTCGTATTCGTCCTTGAGCGCAACTAACCGCTCGTAGGCGGCTCCGAAGGTCGTCTCCATGGTTTTATCGTTGTCCTCCAGAAAGCCAGGGAAATTCAGGTAAATCGAACCATCGGAGAACTGTCGCATGTCGTCCAGACAGTCCCGAACCCACGCAATGTTCGCTTCGTCGTTTGAAGGGTCTTCCCAGTTCGCCTCGACGCCGAGCAGTACTGGTGCGTGCCGCCCGGCGAAGGCGCTCTCCTCGAAGCCGACGTCGGTGATTGCACCACCCAGTTGCCACACGTCGACCGTCGATAACGGGGAGGGGGCGCAGCCAGCCCAGTAGGTGATTCGGTCGATCGCCGATTCGGAGAGGCCATCCAGATACAGCGACTTCCAGTAATACCGCATCCCATCCGGGTAGTCACCGTCGAGTATCTGCTGGAACGTCGTGTAGGCCATCGTCCCGCTGAAGTCGGCGATCGGCTCGGCGAGATGCCGAAGGGGCTCTATCGCCGCCTCGCCGTCTTCCGGTGGCCCAGCATAACACCCCATGAAACCGATCTTGAGATCGTCCAGTACGTCTGGGGCAAACAGGTCCTCGTCGCGCATCACACCGGCAGACGAAAACAGGCTGACTTCCACCGGTGCCGAATCGATGTAGTCCCGATAGGCTCGCAGGCACTCGGCCAGCCGGTCTCCCGGATAGATGACAAAACACGTCGCCACCTCCGGCCCGACGGGGTGAAGCTCGAACTCGAATCCGGTGACGATACCGAAGTTTCCGCCGCCACCGCGAAGTCCCCAGAACAACTCCGGATTCTCATCCTCACTCGCGGTCAGGAACTCGCCATCTGCGGTGACAACGTCGGCTGAGACGAGGTTGTCACAGGTCAAGCCGTACTTACAGCGGAGGTGGCCGATCCCGCCACCGAGGGTGAGGCCAGCTACGCCTGTCTTCGAAACGACGCCGCCAGGTGTTGCCAATCCGAACGCCTGGGTTTCGTGATCGACGTCGGCCCACGTGGCACCGCCCTGGACCCATGCTCGCTGTGCGTCGGGATCGACCCACACCCCGCGCATCTTCGACAGGTCGATCACGAGGCCGTCGTCACAGACGGCCGTCCCGGCGACGTTGTGACCTCCGCCCCGGACAGCCACAGGGAGGTCGGTTTCGTGGGCGAATTCGACGGTCCGGATAACGTCCGCCGTGCCTCGACACTGCGCAATCAGCGCTGGATATTTGTCGATCATCCCGTTCCAGACTGCGCGTGCGTCGTCGTAGTCAGCGTCGCCAGGCTGAACGAGGTCGCCGTGCAGCGTTGCCTCGAACTGCTCGATTTGTTCGTCTTCGATGGTCGGTCGTCCCATATACGCTCAGTTGACTGCGGTGTTGTTAGCCTCATTCACAGAGATACATTCGACAGGATACACAGTGTGTCAGGACGTGAGATGCCTCTCGCGTTGCGAACGATAGAATTACTGTCTGTGCCATACTATACCAAACCAGTGAGTTCCATGGAGTTCCACGACGGAAACCATTCGACCGACGACCACCCCCCGCCTGGGTCACCGGTTCTGGAAGCCATCTTGGAGAATGCTCGAAACAAACAGTATCTCGGCCAACGGCTCGACGCTGCCGGCGAGCGTGTTGACACGGACCTACTCGGGGATATCGTGCGGCATGGACCCGTTTTGGAAGCGCTTCGTGACGAACCACTCGACCGGCGAGAAATCGAAGAGCGTCTGGACGTCTCGCGGGCAACCAGTCACCGATTGACCCGGTGGCTCGACGAACAGGGCTTCGTCGAAAAGATAGACGGCCGGTTCCAGCTGACCGGACCCGGTGAGGCCGTCGCCGACGAAGTCCTCCGGTTTGAGGCGAACGTGCGCACCGTCCATCGACTCTCACCGCTGTTGGACGCCGTTTGTGAGGATCACCAGGAGTTCGTCCTCGAACCGTTCGTGGACGCGAATGTCACGCTCGCCGAACCAGACGATCCCTACCGGCCGGTGGAACGGTTTCTCTCGTTGCTCGGGGAGTCCGAATCGTTCCGCGGGTTCAACACGACGCACATGGCACCGCTCGTCCTGGGCGAGTTTCACCAACAGATATTCGAGGGAGACGACAGCGAAATCATCTACCTGCCTCCCATCGTCGAGAAGCTATTCGAGACCCATCCCGAGCGCGCCAGAGAAGCAACCGAGAGCGGACACCTAACGTTGCGAACGCGTGACGAGCTGCCGTATGGGCTGGCTATCTTCGATAATCGTGTGGGGATCGGGGGGTACGACGAGGGTACAGGACACATGCAGGTGTTCGTCGACGCGGATTCACAGATCGCGTGCGAATGGGCGGAACGGGTTTACGCCTCGGTCAGAGCAAGCTCCGAGCCACTTGAGGAGAGCAGCAAAATTGGCTGAAGCTCTCCGAGAACTGTGCGTTTTGAAGGGTGTTTGGTCTACAGTCATCAGTCTTGCCGCGACATATATTCAAATTGGACTGAAAGTCCTGCAACGTTCGCGCTGTGTATTCATCACGACCATTTGAAGAGTTGCGCTGATTGGCAAGAGTTCTATCGGGGCACTGTCTAGTTCAGCACCTCCTCGACCGGTGTTCGACCATTGAGCGCTTGATTCGGTCGATCGTGGTTATAATGGTGTCTGAAGCGTCTGAGCCAGCGTCTTGCGCTGGCCGGACTGCCCCGCCAGAAGGAGTGAAAGCGGTCGATCCGCATTGAGACGGTCTGAAACCACTTTTCGACGTGGTTTCGGTCGCTGTAGTTGAG
>NZ_REGA01000013.1 GCF_003841505.1 Natrarchaeobius chitinivorans | reverse complement strand
GGAAGTTCCACGGCGTGATACAGCCGACGACGCCGCGGGGCTTGCGCCGCATGTAGGCGTCCTTGCTCGCGACCTCGCTCGGAACCACGTCGCCGTGAGGGTGACGGGCGTTGCCCGCCGCCCACTCCACCATGTGCCAGGCTTCGGTGACGTCGGCTTTCCCCTCCGAGATCTCCTTGCCACACTCCTTCGAGACGATCTCACCCAGCTCGTCGTGGCGCTCGCGCAACTCGTGGTAGATCTCCCAGAGGTACTCCGCGCGATCCGGATACGACAGGTCTCGCCACTCCGCGAACGCCTCCTCGGCCGCCTCGAGGGCCCGGTCGACGTCGTCGGCCGTCCCGCGCCGGAACGTCGCCAGCGTCTCGCCGGTCGCCGGGTTCTCGCTCTCGAAGCTGTCGGAGCCGCGTCCGTCCGCCCATTCACCGTCGATGTAGTGTCGATACGTCCGCCGTTCAGTTCGTTCGACCATACGGTCGGTACCACGACCGCCACACTGTACGGCGACCCTCCCATGGTCGGGATCTTCATGTCGTTTATTTCAGTAGACGGCCGTTCGAACGTGACGGTCGGGTCCACTATTATAAACGAGGTCCCGAAGGCTAGGCCAATGATCCCACCCATCGCCAACAAGTTCGTGGCCGGCGAGACGCCCCAGGAGGCGATCGACCACGTGCAGACGTTGAACGACCGGGACGTCAACGGAATCCTCAACCTCCTCGGCGAACACTACGAGGAGGCTGATCCGGCGAACGCCGACGCCGACACGTACCTCGAGTTGATCGACGACATCGAGCAGGCCGGAGTCGACTCCTGTATCTCGGTGAAGCCCTCCCAGATCGGCCTCGGGGTCGGACGCGACCTGTTCGAGCGGAACCTGAGCCGTATCGCTGAGCGGGGCGACGAAGCGAACGTCTTCGTCTGGGTCGACATGGAAGACCACACGACGACAGACGCGACCCTCGACGCCTACGAGTCGCTGGTCCGGGACTACGGTGGAAACATGGGGATCTGTCTCCAGGCGAACCTCAGACGGACGCGTGAGGACTTAGAGCGGCTGTCCAACGCGCCGGGAAAGGTACGAATCGTCAAAGGGGCCTACAGCGAACCCGACGACATCGCGTACACGAAAAAGGATCGCGTCGATGCGGTGTACCGAGATCTCATCGAGTACATGTTCAGCGAGTTCGAGGACGGAGTCGCGATCGGGAGCCACGATCCGGCGGTCATCGCACACGCCAAACAGTTACACCGAGAGCACGAAACGCCGTACGAGGTCCAGATGCTCATGGGCGTCAGAACGGACGCACAACGTGATCTGGCCGCCGACGGCGTCGAGGTCTACCAGTACGTCCCGTACGGCTCGAAGTGGTTTTCGTACTTCTACCGACGGATCCGGGAGCGAAAGGAAAACCTCGCGTTCGCGCTGCGAGCGATCGTGAGCTGAACGCGCCGGTCACCAGACGACGTCGATCCGGTTTCCTCTGATGGTCCGGTCTCGCCAAACGCAAGCCGGGACAGCCCGATTGCCGATCACGGATCGAGGAGCTTCGATTCGGCCTTGCGGAGGTGCTCGAGCAGCGTCGATTTGGAGACGTCCAGATCCGCCGCGAGTTCCCGGGTCGTCGTCTGGCGTGGCCACTCGTAGTAGCCGGTCTCGCGAGCGTGTTCGAACACCTCCCGCTGCGTCGGCGTGAGCGAATCGAGGCGCTCGTTTCGCGAGGAGGAGTCGGCGGAACCCGACGTCGAAATCGACGTGACGGAGACGTCGGCACCCGTCTGCTCGCAGACGTCATCGAGGGACTGCTCGATTCGCGACCGGTCGCCGACGTAGCAGACGTTCCACTCCTCGCTCCCGTTTTGAATCCGAACCGGAGCGCTGTGGACGAACCCGTTCTCGAGCAGCGTCGGACAGATCATGTCGTCCGGGTCGTACTCGAGGAAGAACTCGCGGACGACGTTCCCCGGCGAACTGCGCTCCCGGCCGAACCGCTGTTGCAGTTCCGAGAGCGAACCCGAGTGATCGGAGTCGCGGATGGCATCGAGGAGGTCCTCGAGACCGTCTTTGGTCTCCGCGAACGCGGTAAATACGCCCCTGACCGTTCGAGGCCCGGTTTCGTCGACCGTCGGCGAGTTGTAGATCGCGTGTGCGAGGACCCCGCCGTCCGTGCGGTCGGTCGCCTCGATAGCCCAGCAGTCGGGATGCCACAGCTCGAGCGTCAGGCGAACACTCGATCGGTTTTCGGCTTGCGCCATACTCTTGGTTGTGAATAGACCTACTTCTATGTTGGTGGTAACAGGTGGCAGGGTGATGGGGCCGCGTTTCAGCGAGAATCGGTGGGGAGAGAACCGCCGGAAACCCGTGAGAGGGGCAAAAAAGTAAAGTAGACAACAGTATTAGCGACAGGACGATGCAACCGTCTCTCCCCTCGAGTGAGTACGAGTCACGGATAGCCCGCGTTCGCGATACGCTCGCCGAAACGGAACACGATGCGCTGTGTCTGTTTTCATCAACGAGCATCGAGTGGGTCGCCGGATTCTACCACCTCCAGACCGAGCGACCGGTGTGTCTCGCGGTTACGGACGACGAGATACACGTCACTGTTCCGCGCCTCGAACTCGAGCGAGCCGAAGCGAGAGAGCACGTCGATTCGGTCCACCACTACTACGACTATCCGGGCGGAGAGGGGACGTATCCGGCCCATCCATCGCGGACGCCGGAAACGACCATCGACACGATGCTCTCCCAACTCGAGGTCGAGTCGGTGTGTGCGGATGCAAACGGCGCACCCGGGTTCTGGGGATACACCGGACCGACCCTCGAGGAACTGGCGGACGTCGACGTGGACATCGTCGACTGGATCACGGAGTGGCGGAAAGTGAAATCCGACGCCGAAATCGAACTCATCGAGCAGTCGGGAGCGTGGGGAAATCTCGCACACGAGAAACTCGCGTCGTACGCCGAACCCGGAGCACACGAACTCTGGGTCGCGAAACGTGCCAGTCTCGACGCCTCGATGGCGATGCTCGACACGCTCGGCGATCGGTACGAGTCTCACCTGCGCGGCGGGTTTCCCGCGTCGTGTGGGTTCCTCTCCGGCCCCAACACGGCGCTCCCCCACGGCCTGACCGAAAACCGCCGGCTGCAAGAGGGCGACGTCCTGATAACGGGGGCAACGGCCAACGTCGGCGGCTACGTCAGCGAACTCGAGCGGACGATGTTCGTCGGCGAGCCGACGGACGACCAGCGACACTACTTCGAACTGATGCTCGAAGCACAGTCGATCGCGCTCGACGAGTGCGGGCCGGGCGTTCCGTGCGCTCGGGTCGATCAGGCTGTCCACGACTACTTCGACGAACAGGGCGTACTCGAGTACGCCCAGCACCACACGGGCCACAACATCGGTATGGAGGGCCACGAACGGGGGTTCATCGATCGCGGGAGCGACGAGATCATGCAGCCGGGGCACGTCTACTCGATCGAACCGGGACTGTACCTGCCCGAGGAAGCGGGGTACCGACACTCGGATACGATCGTCGTCACGGAAGACGGGACCGAGATGGTGACCTACTACCCGAGAGAACTCGAGGGGAACGTCATCCGCTGGTGACGGTCGATGCGGGTCGGGGCGAGCGCTGGACGCGAATCCCGCCGGCCGGGGCGACCGCTGGAGGTGAACGCCGCGGATCGAGGGGAACGGTTATAATCCTGCCACGTGTTGCTCGGGACCGATGACGAACGACCACGCGTACGTTGGAACGTACACCGACGAAGCCGGCGAAGGGATCTACCACTGTCGAGTGGACGAATCGACCGGAGAGCTGTCGGAGCCCCAACTGGCCGCACCGACGCAGAATCCGTCCTTTCTGGCGACCCATCCCCACCTCGACGTTCTCTACGCCGTCAACGAAACGGACGACGGCTCGGTAACGGCGTTCGCGATCGCCGACGACGGTGGGCTTGAACCGCTCGACGAACGGTCGATCGGCCCGGCTGGCCCCTGTCACTGCAGCGTCGATTCGACCGGCCAGTACCTCCTGGTCGCCCACTACAGCGGCGGTGCCGTCTCGGTGCTCGCGCTCGCAGACGACGGCCGGATCGGCGCGCCGACGGTCGTCGAACACGAGGGCTCGAGCGTTCACCCCGATCGCCAGACCGCGCCACACCCCCACTCGATCGTTCCAGGTCCGAACGACGAATTCGTCTACGTCGCCGATCTCGGGACGGACGAAGTGGTCGTCTACGCGCTAAACCGGGAGGAAGACGCGCTCGAACGACGTGACGTCGTTTCGATCCACGACGGTGCCGGACCGCGTCACGTGACGTTCGACGCGGAGCGTGAGCGGGCGTATCTGATCAACGAACTGGACTCGACGCTGTCCGTCTTCGACTGGTCAGCCGACTCCGGCGGACTGTCACACGTCGACACGGTCGAGACGCTCGAGGGTCCGATCGAAACCGAGAACTATCCGGCTGCGATCTGCCTTCACCCCTCCACCGACTACGTGTACGGATCGAACCGAGGCCACGACAGCGTCGCCGTCCTCGACTGCTCTGGCCGAGACCTCGAGCTGGTCGAGACCGTCTCCACGGGAGGGGAATGGCCACGAAGTATGACGCTCTCTTCCGGCGGGAAGTACCTGATCGTGGCGAACGAGCACTCGGAGACGATCGTCCCGTTTGCCGTGGGCGACGACGGAGGACTCGAGGAACTCGAGGGGCGAGTTTCGGTACCGCATCCGGTCTGCGTCGAAATCCCGGGGCGACCGTAATCAGCGGTCGACAGGCGTCATTGGCTTCGCCCCGCCTCGACGGAGCGGCTACTGGTCGTCGAACACCTCGAGTTCCTTTTTCCCCTCGAGGTCCTCGGTGTGGACCCGCTTGCAGACGAACAGAACCACGACGTGAAAGACGAGCAAACAGCCGAGCAACGCGAGATTGATCAGCGAGATGTAGTACGTCTCGCTTCCCGGAGTGACGGCCGGAAACGTAAACAGCGAGAGAAAGAGCAACGCCAGAACGAGCGCCAGAGAGCTCTTCAGGAGTGGCGCGATCCCGCAGAGCTTGTCCCAGATGCCGGACATACCGTACGATTCGGTGGGGATCTAATGTAGCTTTGGGATCGAGAACGGTCGTTACGCCGGCCCCGGTAGCCACGAAGACGGTTACGAGACCGGACGCTCCGACACGCCGATCTGGAAACAGACTTCGGGGGTAACCGCAATATTGATTGTGTGGGACCGTCAACGTCGCGGTATGCTTCAGAAGTTCCACGAGGCGGTCGGATCCTCGCTCGTCAGCTGGCCCGCGCTGGGGAGCGCTCTGCTCTTGATCGTCGGAGTCGTTCTCGAGGCGGTCGGGCACTCGGAGCTGGCCGGGATCGCCGGACTGTACGGCATCGTCCTCTTGCTCCTCGCGCTCGTCAGCTACGGATCGTTGAAGCTTCTCAAGATGACCTCGCCGCTGTTTATGGGCTATCACAAGTAGCCGCCGAGAGTCGAGTGGGATTCGCTGCGTGGATAGCCGGTATTCGCCAGCGAAAGCGGGCTAAAGTCGCCAACGTAAAGACGGTACCGGGCGAACCTCCGGTATGGTCGAGCCGAAACAGGTCGAAGAGCGGATCGAACGTAGCGGCGTGATCGCAATCCTGCGGGGTATCGACGAAGAGCAGGTCGGACCGGTCGCTCGAGCGATGTACGACGCTGGCGTTGGAGCGATCGAGGTGACCGCCGACGGGGGCCGCGTTCGAGAGACGCTCAGTGCCGTCGACCGCGAACTCGCGGACACCGACGCCGTCGTCGGCGCGGGAACCGTTCTCGACGCACCGACGGCCCAGGCTGTCGTCGACGCCGGCGCATCGTTCGTTCTCGCACCCGATTGCAATCCCGAGGTGATACGGTGCTGTAACAGACACGGCGTCGTCTCGATCCCCGGCGTGATGACGCCGACGGAAGCCGTCACGGCCATGGAGGCCGGTGCTAACATGCTCAAGCTGTTTCCGGCGGCGACGGTCGGACCCGACCACGTCGGCGCAGTTCAGGGGCCGCTCCCGGACGTCGACGTCGTTCCGACCGGCGGCGTTTCGATCGAAACCGTCTCCGACTTTCTCGAGGCCGGAGCCGTCGCCGTCGGCGTCGGAAGCGCGATCGTCGATTACGAGGCCGTACGGGCCGGAGATACGAGACGGATTCGCGAAACAGCCGCGGAGTTCGTCGACGCGGTCGAGGAGGCGCGCTCCGAGTGACCAACACCGAAATTGCAGTCGGAACGTCGATAGCCGTTAGCGCGCGATGCCGCCGCCAGCGTCGTCGATAACTGCGTCGACCTCCGCAGGGGTGACGACCGCGAGGTCGCCGTCGATCGTCCGCTTGAGAGCCGCCGTCGCCGATCCGTATTCGAGCGCGCTCGAGACGTCACGGTCCCGGAGATAGCTGGCGAGAAAGCCACCGACGAAAGCGTCGCCGGTCCCGATCGGATCCAGCGTCTCCGCGGGAAACGCCGGCTGCTCGTGGAGGCGGCCATCGCCGTCGACCGCCATCGCGCCGTCTTCGCCCCGAGTCACCACGACGACGTCCGGATCGTACGTCTCCGCGAGTTCCCGGCCGATCGACGCGTCGTCTCCCGACAGTTCGAGGACGGACCGGGCGTCGCGTGCGGCGATCACGGCGACGTCGACGGACTCGAGCAGCGAACGATAGCACGAGCGGGCGTTCGCGGGAGACCACAGTTTCGAGCGGTAGTTGAGATCGAAGACGGTCGTCGCACCGGCCGACCGGGCTCGCTCGAGGAGCGTCGCCGTCGTCTCCCGGAGCTGGGAGGAAAGCGCCGGCGTGATTCCGCTCGTGTAGACGGCGTCCATCGACTCGAGGTCGACGCATTCGGTCGCTTCCGACGGCGTCGTCGTTCTGATCGCTGCGTCGGCCCGATCGTAGATGACGTTCGTCCCGCGGGGGTCGCCGCCCTGTTCGATGTAGTAGGTTCCCTGTCGACCCTCCTCCGTCCACGTGACGCTGGGTTCGACGCCGTGACTTCGGATCTCACGAGTTACTCGCCGCCCGAGCGGCGAATCCGGCAGTTTCGAGATCCACGTCGAATCGACGCCGAGATTGGATGCCGCGATCGCGACGTTGCTTTCGGCACCTGCGGTCTGGAAGTCCAGTTGCGTCGCCGTCTCGATCCGGTCGCCGGCCGCCGGAGAGAGGCGAAGCATCGTTTCGCCGAACGTGGCAAGTGATGGCATACGGTCGTCCCTTTCGAACTCGCGTATATAGATCTTCGCTCTCGCAGTGTGGCGTACGAACCCGTATCGAACAGATGGGCAGCGTTTTATCGGTGGCACACGCAGGACGGACGTATGCGGGAAATACTCACCGACGACGCACCCGAACCGATCGGACCGTACTCGCAAGCGACGATCTCCGGCGACCGAATCTACGTCTCCGGACAGGGGCCGGTCGATCCGGACAGCGGCGAGATCGTCGGAGACGACGCGGGAACGCAGACGCATCGAACCCTCGAGAACGTCGAACGCATCCTGGCAGAAGCCGGAGTCGGACTCGAGGACGTCGTCAAGACGACCGTCTACCTCACCGACATGGACGTCTACGACGAGGTCAACGACGCCTACGCCGACCACTTCGAGCCACCGTATCCGGCTCGAGCGGCGGTCGAAGTGTCGCGACTCCCGATCGACATCGTCGTCGAGATCGACGTCGTCGCGGAGTACGACGACGACTGATACCGACTACTGTAACTGAGTTCCGGAGACCGCATGACTGCGCCGGTCTTCGGGGACAACTGACGGCAAACCGCCTGATACGGATCGCTGTACCGATCTACCGGCGTGGCGATTTGCCGGAACGGCCGAGAACGACGGCCAGGGAGCGGCCGAAATCGACGGCCGAGGCACTCATACGGATTACTCGAGGTCGTCCACGTCGTAGATCGTGCGCTGGACGCGCAGGTCGGTGCCGGCGAGCAATCCGCCGTCGACGACGAGTTCGGTGCCGGTGACGAACGCCGAGAGGTCGGATGCGAGAAACAGGGCGGCGTCAGCGACGTCTTCCGGTTCGCCCAGACGCTCGAGTGCGTACTGGTCGAGCCACACCGATTGTGCAGCGTCTCCGCCGTGTGCGTCCATCTCCGCTTCGCGCTGTTCGGTAACGATCGTCCCGGGACAGATCGCGTTCGATCGGATGCCGTGGATGCCGTACTGAGTCGCGAGCAACCGCGAGAATCCGAGGATACCACTCTTTGCGGCGGTGTACGCGGGGAGACCGATTCCGGTTCGGCCGTTTACGGACGACATGTGAACGATCGATCCGCCACCCCGGTCGATCATTCCCGGGAGCACGGCCTGCGTACACAGGAAGGTCCCGGTGAGGTTTCGCTCGAGGTCTCGTTGCCACGTCGACAGATCCATTTCGCCGATCCGGTCGTACGAGGTCGCCCCGCCCGCGTTGTTCACGAGCACGTCGACACCGCCGTATCGTTCCTCGGCTGTTTCCACGAGGGAGGTGACCTGTGATTCGTCGGTGACGTCGGTCGAGACGAACTCGGCGGTTCCGCCGGCCCGTTCGATGGTTTCGACGGTTTCGGTCCCACCGTCGCGGTCGACGTCCGCGACGATGACTGTGGCCCCTTCCTCGGCGAACCGAATCGCGATGGATCGACCGATACCCGAACTCCCGCCCGTGACGACTGCTGTGTCGTTCGCTAGCACGTTCGCGTCCATAGCGAAGAGAAAAACGTTCAGCGGTAAATACGTTTACATCGACCGAACGTCGGTGGGCGCAATCGTGACCGCGACTCTCGATGAACCGGGGTTCGAGACGATCTCGGATGGACGGGCCGACCGGCCGGCCGTGAAACGACGAAGCGTCACGAGGTCTGTGTCTGACGGACGATCGCGACGAGCTCGTCACAGAGGCGCTCGAACAGTTGCTCGCCTTTGGCCGCCGTCGCGAGTCCGGGATCGCCGATAGCGCCCGAATCGGAGTACTCCGCGAACTCTCGATAGACTGCCAGCGGTCCGCCATCGAACATGTCGTTCATCCCGTGGTCGTACGGCTCGGAGAGCGGTTCCGCCTCGAGGCTGTCACGGTCGACGAGGTCCGGATACAGATGCAACATCAGCGACGTCTCGAACTCGCCACCGTGGGCCATACCGCCGGAGTCGCTCTCTCGAATCGAGTCGACGAACGGTGCTGCCAGGTTGAAGTACGTCGTTCCGAGCACCTCGACGTCTGAATGTGCATCGCCGATCGTACTGACCGCAGAGTCGACGAGAGAGGCGTTGCCCCCGTGTCCGTTGACCAGAAAGAGCGTCTCGAACCCGGCCTCGAGTGCCGAGTCAGCGACGTCTTCGATCGTCGCCAGGAGGTCGTCGTGTGGAAGGGTGATCGTGCCGCCGAGAGAGGTGTGATGCGGTGAAAAGCCCGCCCACAGCGGCGGCGTTACGACCGAGGGGATCCCCTCGGCGTCAGCCCGCTGTGCGGCTGCATTCGTAACCGCATCGACCAGGAGCGTGTCCGTCGAGACCGGAAGGTGGTGGCCGTGTTGTTCGACGCTGCCGACCGGGACGAAAAGGACCGATCCGTCGCGGGTCGCGATCGAACTGATCTCGGCGTACGGCTTCGTCGCCCACGATACGGTCGACCCGTGTGCTGCTTCGTAGTACATAGCGATCTCCAGGCCGACCAAGACAGTAAGCTGACTTCAACGTTACTGTTGGCGTATACCATGCCTCGAAAACGCCCGATTCGGGCGCCACCGGATAGCGAGGAACTCCGTCCTTCTGGGTCGGCCGCGTCGATGGAGGTAAGTATAAAACCCAGATGTTCATACAGTGTGTCATGCAGATCACTGCAGTCGAAGCTATACCGGTGAACATTCCGATCACGCCGCTCGAAGAAGGTGGGATCGCACCGTACGTCACGAACCACAACTCCCTCGAGGACATGGACCGCGTCCTCGTTCGCGTCGACACCGACGAAGGGATTTCGGGCTGGGGCGAAGTCCGAGTGTTTCTCTCGCCGGACGCGACGGTGTCGGTGATCGAAGACGGAATCGCACCGATGATCGTCGGACAGTCACCGTTCGAGATCGAACGGTTCCGCCGCCAGTTGTTCATCGAGTACGCCAATACGGACATGTTCTTCGCCCCGATCGAAACCGCCTGCTGGGACATCGTCGGGAAGGCGACGGAACGACCGATCTACGAACTGCTCGGTGGGTGGACCACGCCCGGCCAGACCGGACGTAAACACCGCAATCACCAGACCGAGTACGACGACGACCGCTCCGTCGAGTTCGCCTACTGTCTCGGAATACTGCCGCCCGAAGAGTCGGCCGAACGAGCCAAAGAGGTGGCCGACGCGGGATACAGCGTGTTGAAGACGAAAGCCGGCAGAGACTGGCGGACGGACGTCGAGCGAATCATCGCGATGGACGAGGCCGTCGACGGCGAACTCGAGTTCCGACTCGACCCGAACCAGGGCTGGACGACCGATCAGGCCACGCGAGTCGGAGCGATGCTCGACGACGCCGGGGTTTACCTGCAGTACATGGAACAGCCGATCCGCGTCGATGCACACGGATCGCTCGCCGCGTTGCGTTCGCGAACGACCCAGCCGATCGGTCCGAACGAGGACACCTACATCGCCCACAATCTCCAGCAGTTGATCGCTGCGAACGCGGTCGACGTGGCCGTCCTCGACCTCACACCGGCCGGCGGTATCGCAGGTTTGCGCCAACAGGCCGGGATCGCCGAGGACGCTGGGATTCCCGTCACCCACCACTGCGCGTTCGATCTGGGAATCAGAACGGCCGCTATCATGCACGCAGTCGTCGGCATTCCCGGATTCGATCTGCCGTCCGATACGGTCTACTACAGCTGGGAAGACGACGTCATCACGCGGCCGTTCGAGATCGAAAGCGGACGGATTACCGTCCCATCGGAGCCCGGACTGGGAATCACCGTCGACGACTCCACAGTCGAGCAGTACCGCATCGACTGACGAAATCACTGACACCGCACGTTACCTGCGGAACCAATCGGCCCGGATCCAGAGCTGACTCGATCCAGGGTACCGTCGGGCGCTCCCGACAGTTGCGCGAGACGCTACGATCGTTGCGTCGTCCTCGACGGGTCGAAAGTGCCGATAGCGACATCCTCGCCGCCGACCGGGCCACTGAAGTCATTTGAGAGTGTCAAATGAGAGTGATCGTCCGGTCTGGGCCCGTCTCTCGAGTGTCGGAGCACACGGAACGAGAGGGGGCCGAACGACCAGGAACAGCCACCCCATATTTTTACACCCGTACACTCGTAATATCGTGCGATCGGAAGGAGCGAATTCGGGTTCATAAAGAATTTTGGATTTTGTATTGTCAAATATGCCAGGGAGGACACCAAACCCCCACCTCTGCTTGCGACACCTACTGAATCCGCGCCCCATCACTGAATTCCGACTGAGACGGTTGCTGTAACGGGATTCCGGCGGGACCGCCCCGAGTCACGGTCCCACGAGAGATGACTGACAGCAGACCGAGCGAAACACTCACCGAATGAGACGGATTCCTGAACCGATGGTCCGGGAGACCGGAGATGGGACGCTTCCACGGCGGGGGCGGGTCGTGGATCGGATGAGTTACCGAACAGTCGGCTACCCGATGAGGACGGCCTGCAAGTTGACTTCGATGAGGTTTGCCGTCTGGACGACGACGTCCGGAACCTTGTTTCGAAACAGCTCCTCGGACATCTTGGCTGCAGGAGCCGAGAGACTCACCGCGCCGATCACCTGCCCCTTCGGATCGAATATCGGCGCACCGACCGCCCTGATTCCCGAGGCGCCCTCCTCGTCGTTGAACGCATAGCCTCGCTCACGGACGTCCTGTAACTGTCGCTCGAGGACCTCACGATCCGTAACCGTCTGTGGCGTCTGTTGGACGAGTCCGCACTCGTCGAAAATTTCGTCGACTCTCTTCGAGTCGAGATACGCGAGCAACGCCTTGCCCGACGCCGAGTAGTGGAGGTGTCGGTTCGGCCGCTCCCGGTTGTGAATGTAAAACTCCGTGCCGACGGCGTTCTGGCCGAACGCCTCCCAGAGGATCACCTCGGTCCCGTTCTTTTCGGTTATCAGGTGAACGGACTCCCCGCTCATCATCGCCAGCTTATCGACGATTTCGCGGCCGGCTTTGAACAGCGGCGATCCGTTGCGAACGTGTTCGCCCATGGTGATGAACTCGAGGCTGAGCCTGTACAGGTCGTCGTGCTCTTTCACGGCGAGGCCACACTCACGAAGCGTCGACAGGTGCGTGTGGACCGTGCCAGGGGTCAAGTCGACTTCCGTTGCCAGTTCGGTTACGGTCGCGCCGTCCAGCTGGCGAAGAAGAGAGAGGATCTCCACCGACCGAGTGACGGATTTGATCTGCCGTTTCGAATCACCTGCGTTCCCCATAGTCGATGGGCAAGTGCAGCAGGTATATACCTTCCGATATTTTGAAGTCGTCAAATATAATTTCACAACACACGGACTGGAATCACGGCATCTCGATAGACGGTCCCGCCTTATTGGATTGCTGTTCGGGCGGCCTGTAATAACAACTGAAACGATGTACTCACCGATCGCCAATCAGTCTGGCGATCAGATGGGCAATGAGGTCCAGTGGCTCCTATATTATACCGGTTTATCCGTGACCGCCGGGCCGCGGCGGTCTCGCCGGGCAAGACCAGGGTCCGTATCATCCGGGCTCGGTATTCCTCGACGGTCACTCGAGGTTGTACACCCTCGCCACATCACCCATATCTCATATAAGTAATTTATTTTGATGATTCTTACCTCTACTCGATACACACACAGGAGTTATCGGAGAAGTCCATCCGTTTCTTTCGGCGAATTAAGAGATCACGTCGAAGACCGGGCCTCGGAAGTAGCGGGTGACTACGATAATTCCTATCAGCCCCACGCCAGAGAGCAAGAGGATCCTGCGACCGTCTCCGAGGAGACGAACGAAGAAACCGTGCCGAAACCCCCGTTCGACGAACGACCGGAGCTGCCAGGATACCGCCGTATCGGAGAACGGGAAACTCTGAGCAGTCGAAGGTGGATCAGTGACCGACCGATATAGTAACAACTGAAACGAGTTACACACCGATCGCCGATCCGTCCCGCAATCGGGTGTGCAATGACGTTCAGTGGCTACTATAGGAACAATTGTACCTGTTTACACGCCGATCACACAGCTCGCGGTTCCCTCTCGGTTATTTCGCGCACCGCTCCCGTCCGTCGCCGGCCCCCCGTTCCGGCCCACCCCCAACTTCCAGGGAGGCATCGACCGCCACATCCCTACTGACGAAGTCGGGTCGTCATCCACACAATTCTTTATATCATATTTCTGTAAAGTCTCGAGAATAGTATTCAATATTTCACTTGTCATTGGCGACCGCGTGCCATCGGTATCCGTCGCTGGTCTACGATGGAGTGGACAGAACTGAGCTCCCCAGCCGTATACCAAACTGTGACCACGGCGAATTCAGGTGGCTGACTGCCGCCAAAGCGTTACGGTAACGACTGTAACGAATACCACACTGATCGAACTATGCGCGGTTCTCGTTCGTTTCACTCGCTCACGGGTCACTCCGTTCCCCGTTCGCCGTTCCGCGGTTCTCGCTCGCTTCGTTCTGCTCACGGGTCGTTCCTCCCCGTTCGCCAATCCGCGGTTCTCGCTCACTTCGTTCCCCGTTCGCCAATCCGCGGTTCTCGCTCACTTCGTTCCCCGTTCGCCAATCCGCGGTTCTCGCTCACTTCGTTCGCTCACGGGTCACTTCGTTCCCCGTTCGCCAATCCGCGGTTCTCGCTCACTTCGTTCGCTCCGAACCGCGTACGCTCCGAACCGCGTACGCTCCGAACCGCGAACACTCCGAACCGCACTCATTGTTCTTCGAGGTCGGTTCTGTCCCGCCACTCCGGGTCGCGGTCCTCGAGGAAGGCGTCGATGCCCTCGTTTTTCTCGCCAGTCGCGAATAGCTGGGCGAACAGTTCTGCCTCGTACTCGATGCCGGCCTCGAGGTCCATCCGAGCGCTTGCCTTGACCGCCTTCTTCGCGAACTCGAGGGCCACGGGACTGTGAGACGCCATCGACGAGGCCAGATCGTACACCTCGTCGTCGATGTCGTCCGGTTCGCAGACGATATCGACGAGTCCGATCTCGGCCGCCTCCGCCGCGTCGATCGGATCGCCGGAGAGGATCAACCGCAACGCGTGTCCTTCACCGACGAGTTCGGGAAGGCGCTGAGTTCCGCCCCCGCCGGGCATGATACCAAGATTGATCTCGGGTTGACCGAGTTTCGCGTGGGTGTGTGCGATTCGGACGTCGCAAGCGAGTGCGAGTTCACAGCCACCGCCGAGTGCGTGGCCGTTGATCCGGGCGATGACGGGCTGGCGGAGGTCGTCGACGACCTCGTACACTCGCGGCCGTTTGCTCGCCTCGCGCTGGGCGAGTGCATTGCGCTCTCGAAGCTCGGTCACGTCGGCTCCGGCGACGAACGCGCTCGAGTCCGCCGATCCCGTCAGGACGACGACGCGTACCGAGCTGTCCTCGATCGCCTCGAGAACCGCTTTCAGATCGGATCGCAACTGGGCGTCGAGCGCGTTACGGGCGTCCGGTCGCGATAGCGTCACCGTCGCGACCCCCTCGACCCGGTCGCCGACCGAGACGTCGACGGTTTCACACTCGCTTGCAGTCGTTTCGATCGCCTCGACGTCGGTGGAGTTCGGTGTCATAGCAATCGGATTTTCTTATCGCCGGTATCGATCGGCGTCGTGACCGGCCATCGCCGATACCCGAGCGAGGCCGTGATCCATCGTTCCGGGACCGAGCACGGAAACGGGCATGCGTTTTTCCACCACGTGCGACCGCATAACGGTTGTGTACGAACGGGTATCCAACCAGCGGTTCGTGACCCAGTCTCAACCGGTGACGTCCCCACCGAAGCGGACTCGAGAATTCGTCCCATCGATTCGTCACATCCCTTCGGGCCGTTGTCCATCAGTACCGTGCAATCGGGACCCGTTCCCGGTCCCACCTGAACCGCGACCTATAGTAACAACTGGAACTATTTACCCACTGATCGCACGACAGCTGTGCGATCAGGTATGCATTGACTTCCAGTGGCTACTATAACCGGAAGAACCCTCGGGGCCAAATCTTGCCTGCTCTCGGTGGGAGGATAGAACACGGCTACTCGATCGCTATCCAGCCCAAAACAATAGGTAGTTAAGGGAGCTATTGTACAATAGGCTACCTAACAATAGGTACCTATTATTTACAGATTTGTGACGGACTCGAGCAAAGCGGTCGAACGCCGCTCACTGATACGGAGTACTGAACTGGTTTCCGGAGCAACCGCGAGATGGCGCCCGGTCTCCGGACATGACCGACAGTAAACCGCACGACGAGCGTCTCGAGAGCCCAAACCGCTCGCGGCGACAGTGAGAGACGCCCGTCAGTCCGGTCTCGTCGCGTGGAACGGCAATCCTTCGACGCCGTCGCGCTGGAACGCGTCGATCGTCGAGTTGACCTCGTGATACTCGAGGATGTTCTCCTGGATCATGCGCTCGATGATGTCCGCCCGGAACTGCAGGTCGTCGTAAATGTCTCTGGTGTCCGCATATCCGAGCAAGGTCGCGATCTGTTCTTCGAGTACGTAGGAGTTGTTCATCCCCTGGAAGACGATTTCGTCTTCGACCGGATCCCAGTAAAACACCTGCCGAGTGACGACGCCATCCATCTGCTCGGAATACCCCTCGATCTCCTGGACGCTCGTCACCCGTCTGAGGACGTCGTCCCCCTGCTTGACCCGATTCTGGAACAGGGCGACGTCCGCGTTATCCATGAACGTCTCGGGGACGTTGATCGGGTCACCCGTAAATCGCTGGATCATCGAGACGATGTCGCTCGCGTGGAACGTCAACATCACCGGGTGGCCGGTCTGTGCGGCCTGGAACGCCATTCGCCCTTCCTCCCCACGAACCTCACCCACGACGATGTACTCGGGTCGTGACCGGAGTGCGGCCTCGACGAGGTTGAACATGTCGACGTCTGCACTGTCCTCGCTGCGGCTCTCACGAGTCAGTAGCTGTTGCCACGTATCGTGTGGTGGAAGAACCTCTGCCGTGTCCTCGGCGGTGTAAATCTTCGAGTCCCGGGGAATAAACGTCATGATACTGTTTAACGTGGTCGTCTTCCCCGACGCCGTCTCCCCGACGACGAAGACGGTTCGTTCGTTTTCGAGACACAGCCAGAGGTACGCCGCCAGTTCCGGCGAGAGCGTTCCCCAGTTCGTAATCTGGGTGACCGACAGCGGGACCTCATCGCCCTGGCGGATGGTGAGGCTTGGGCCTTTCACGCTCACGTCGTCGCTGTAGATCACGTTCAAACGCGAGCCGTCTGGCAGCGTCGAGTCGATGATGGGTTCGGCGTCTGTCATCGGGTTCCCGATCCGTTCGCCCATGTTGCTGAGCCAGCTGTCGAACTCCTCTTGGGTGCCGAAATCGACGGTCGTCTCGACCAACCCGTACACGCCGTGGTCGACGTAGCACTCGCTGGGACCGATGACGTGAATGTCCTCGTTGGCCGGGTCACGCATGACCGGCTCGAGTGGACCGAGGCCAACGATGTCGCGGTTGAGTCGATACCGGATGTTTTCGAACGTCTCCTGGGGAATCTCCTGGATACCGGGATGGAACTTGATTTTGAGCCGCTCGAGCAGGTTACCGGGTTCAGTGCCGCGAATGTGTGTCGACTCGGCAAGCAACTCTTCGATACGATCTCCGTACTCGGCTTCTTTCTCCGGCGCTTGCTTACTCGCACTGCGACGGAGGAGCGAATCTTTGACCGCCGAGAAGACGACCTGCTCTTCTTCTGACAGCGTCGGCTCGACCGCAAAGTACTGCATCTTGGTTCCGACGTCACCGTAGATGTGACTGTAAATAGGACCACCGACCGGATACAGTACGTTCGGATGGCGCGATTCGTACCTTCCGGTCGGCTCGTCGATGAGAACCGGAAACTCCCCGGTGATCTGTCTGAACTTCTTTAGGTGTTCGCGAAGGTGAGGGCGACGAGCCGCGAGCTCCTGAAGCTCGTCTGACGGCTTTGGCGTCCCCATTTCAGTCATACAACGGACACCGAATTAGGCGACGCTACGGTTTTCGATTACGATACCCGTTCCGGATCGAACGGAGTATCCGATTCTGTCACCGACCTGTTCACCCATTCCGGCGAACCGCTTGATGAAGAGCTGTCGGCGAATGTCGTTGCCGACTTCGATCATCTCGAGTTCGATGAAGACGTCCGCGATCGATCTGAACGGCCCGATCGCTTCTTGACCGACCGTCGACGGGTCGACCGTCAGAACGACGACTTTGCCCTGTGAGATGACGTTCCTGAGAAACGAAATTATCTCGAGTGCGGCCTGTCGTTCGTCGTTCTGTCTGACGAGGGCTTCGAACTTCGGATCGTTTCGGAGAATCGCATCGAACGTATCGATAATGATGATATCCGCAGACCAGATCGTATCCTCGTCCATCAGGTCCGTCAGGAGGTCCTGACGGGTGTCCTCCTCACCAGCCGACGAGAGAACCCCACCGCTGTCCAGATCCCCGTGGAGAAACAACAGGTTCTCGAACAACAGGTGCTCTTCGACGTTGTAATCCAGCGAATCCATCTGCTCGACGAATCCTTTGACCTCGAGTTCGGTCGAGAGGAACGTAACCGACTTGCCGGTTTCACATAACCCGTAGGTAAACCGCTGTGAAATCGCGCTCTTTCCGGCACCGTAATCGCCTTCCATCAGAACGATACTCCCCGTTGGAATACCACCACCGAGTTCTTTATTCAGCCGATCGCGGTCGTCCAGGCCGATCGAGAAGATGTTATTGAGTTTGCTCATGTGTCGTGGACCTGTTCGTGTTCGTCTTCAGACGTCAACAGTGATCGGATGAGTTCGAGTTGCCACCGTTCCAGATCGCTTTCTTCGTCCGATGCAACGAGGGGCTTCGTCGACGGTTCTCGCGGTTGGTTCGAACCCGAGCCACGGTCGGTCTCGAGCGCCGGTTGTGCGTACTCGACTCCGGTGCCGTTGCAGTGTACATCGGATATTCCGGGGATTTCGAGGCCCGTCTCCGAGAGAATTATGTCCGAATTGACCCAGATCATCCGTTCGACATCGCCCTGTTTCGGTCGATCAGAGAACGTGGGCCCATCTGCGGGTCGCTCATCCGTCGGCACGGCTTCGGTGGTGTCCTCCTCGATGTGGATCGTCCGGACACCCCGGTCGGGTTCCTCGAGACTCGCCTCGACAGCATCCTCGGCTCCCGGTCGGTCCTGGGCAGCGTCGTCGACGTTCTCTTCGTCGAACTCGTGGACAACTGGCTCATCGGTACGTCGTGGCTCCGATGGGGTTTCGACCGTGAGATTTTCGTTGCTCGAGCCAGTGTCCGGATCGTATTCCTCGAAATCGATCCGCTCCGTTTCGGCGGTGTCGTCCGATCCGTCCGGATCGAACGCATCCGATTCCGCGTCGGTTTGCAGGCGAGACAGCGCTCCACCGTCTTCGCCATCGAGTGTGGCAGGGAACGACTGAGACGCGTGCAAGGGGCGTTCGTCGTCGAGCCACTCATCGAACGAGCACCGCTTTTTCGACGGCGTACCGATCTGTTGAATCCACCAGAGACTCCGCGCGTGATCGACGCCGAGAGAAGACAGTGGCTCGGGATCGGCGACTTCGGGTCCGCCGTCGAACCCGTTCAGAATCGTTCTGAGATACTCCTCGACGCCGTCGCTTATCCAGTGGATCGATCCGTAAAACCGAATCGTTCGGGCCGCTCCATCGAGTCCGACCGCCGCGACGAGGTAATCGAGCCAGTCCATCACGACGAACTCCGTATCGTACTCCGAGGGAACGGACTCGAGATACGGACGGTTACCGTCATCCCACGGGATGTCGGGTCCGGCGAGTGGGGACTGGTCGGTCCGACCGAGCACATCCTCGGAATCTCCGCCGGCAAGTTCGTCGTCGATGGCGGAGGTCGCTTCGTCGTCGAGTTCCTCGAGCGGGTCGTCGGACTCGTCCTCGAGCGCGTCATCGTCGCCCTCAAAGGCATCGACAACCCCGTTCTCGAGGTCGTCGTCCGACGGGTCCGATTCGTCGTCGTCGTCCCAGTCGGCATCCCCCGAGTCGTACTCGGATTTTAGTTCGTCGAAGGACAGATCGCCGTCATCACCGCCGGTCGTACCGGCGTCCTCGAACTCGTCATCGCCATCGTCGAACTCGTCGTCGAAGCCGTCGTCGTCATCGTCGAATCCAAACTCATCGTCGTCGATTACGCTCTCGTCGAGGAAGTCCTCAGCTTCGGCGTCCGCGATGTCATCGTCGACCGCGTCGTCGTCTCCGTCATCCTCATCAGTATCGAAGAGACTGGCACCGCCGAAGTTGCCCGTACCCTGTGCTCCCCCACCGGGGCCGCCGAACGTGTCGTTCAGGGAGTCACCCTCGACAAACGGATTGACTCCCTGCGTAACCATCTCGTAAACCTCGAGGAGTTTCCTGATGTTCTCTTCGATCTCGTCGAGAGACTCGCTGATGTTCTCGTTCTCGCTCTGGACAGTGTTGACGGTCGACGCGAGCGAACCGACCTCGTTTTCCATATCCTCGACACGAGACTCGATCTCGCTCGAAACGCCACCGGCGTCATCCATCTCCCCCATCCCGTCGATGGACATTCCGCCATCATCGGCCATTTCACCGTCATCTCCGAGAAAGTCGTCGGTGTCGCCGTCGTCGCCGAACAGGTCCGAATCCCCCATTCCCGAGCCGGACCCGTCGCTACTCAGTTCGCCGCCGGAACTCACACCAGGCATCAGCTCTTCTTGGCTCATACTGCCCGCAAATTCATCGGTGTCGAGCGATCCGTCGCCGTTTCCGGCGTTCGAGTCACTTTCGTCGTTCCCGAGTATATTGCCGATTATGGACAGTAACATGGTGAGTTCGTTACAGGAGTTCGATCGAAACCACGCTCGTCCCGATCGGTTTCGAGGACGAAGGGTGTATCAATCGAACCAACCTGACGTTGGTTATGGGGGTAGCGAGTCGTCATCTGTCGGTACTATGTAAATCAACATATTAAGTGGTTCCGGCCGCGTGTCCGTTTCGTCAGACCATGTATCAAGAGATCGTTTAGCATAGTTTAGTATTACTAGAGATGTAGATAACCCAGTTTCGATACGATGGGAAACGAACCGAGGTTTCTTTTTGGTGCGCGTATAACCGACAGTCTACGGGACAGGTATGCCGGACAGTAACAAGGAAGATAACCCGAAAGAGAAAGCCGACGTGCCGCCTGTACTCCCGAGCGAGCAGCCAAAGCCCTCCGGAAGTGGCGGGGCTCTCTCTCCGGAGGAACTCGATTTTACCGACAGTCCGTACGTCTCGAAAGTGTCCGAAGGGAGGTTCGTCGTTTCCTCGGAGAAACGCCCCACTGGCGTCCCGGACACCACCGCGGACTCCGATCGAACCCCACCACAACCACAGAACCACCACAGTCGGGATCCAAATCGATCGGACACCCCGGACGGTCCGACCGACGACGGTCAGAAGCCCATCCGGAGCCCGGAAGTGGCACGATCGGTTCTTGCTGACGAACTCGATCGAACGGATGCGCGGTTTGCACTCGACATCGTCGCGCAGTTCGACCGGACGGCGGTCCGTCATCGAACGAGTTCCGACGACGTCGTCGGGACGTTCAATAACCTGGTTCTCTGGTACGCACAGCACGTCGCGACAGAGACGCCAACCCAGCGGACGGCCTCACTGCTCATCGAGCGCTCCGAGTTCGCACCGCCACTGTCGCCGGTACAGCTTCGTCAGGCGGCCAGAAAACACGGTCTCGATAGGTCGAGCAGCCTGGGAGAACTGCTCGAGGCAATCGAATAACGGCAATCGAAGTCGCGTCGGCTCATACGGATTGGGGTAGGGGTTTACCGGTGAAACGGGGCCCCGGTCTCCAGCACTGGCTGATAGTAAACCGTATTAGACCCCGTTGATAAGGATAACGGCACCCATAAAGATCGACAGCATGATCGCGATACCAAACAGCAATACACCACTCTGAGCCGATTGTACGGCTCGGTTCGACAGATTCAATCCGGAACGCTTGCGAGTCATCTCGATATAGACGAACTTTGGAGGGGCGGATGTTCTATCTTGTGGCCCGAGGTGGCGAAGCTCGCCCCGACAGAGGTTTCGTTGGAACGGTACTGGTGGCGTTTTGACCCTGAACAGGTCGTCGAAATCATGCGGATGGTATCGATTTCGCTCATCAGTCGACGCTTGGGAGGGTACTAGATGTCAACCGTGATTATCAGGTCGACGAGTCGTTCCGTAATCGTCCCAGTCACCGCACCGATCCAGAGCAACGCCGTAAAGTGGACGTACGAATTGCCGAAGTGACCGCCGTCAGCAACTCGAAGGACGAGCGACGAAATGAAGGCGTTGAAGATCAACACGAGGACGATCAGAAAGCGAAGGATCGGAACGTTGTACTGTTCGGTATGGATCAGGGTCCCTCCGATAACCTCGCCGTCCGTATTGATATCGAAACTCGAGAGCATCACTGCAAGCTCGAGACCGATAAAGAACGCAAACGCGGACGCAGCCGTGATACCGTAGACGACGCCGATCAACGTCGTCGTTTCCTGGCGTCGTTCTTCGCGCAAGTTGACGATTTCGTTCATGTTCTGGCTGATGAGTTCCCCGAGTCGTTTCGGACCACCACCCATGTCTCTGCCGACCAGATACATTTCGCTGAACTTCTGGATCAGAAACGAGTGCGTATCGCCGGTGAAGTAGCGCCACGACTTTTCAGTGCTCAGGCGCATGTTCAACCGCCGGTAGAGGTCGTCTACGTTTTCCGAAAGCGGACCGAAGTCTTTCGTCCGAAGCGTCGAGAGAACCTCTGTCGTCGTGCTTTGCTTTGCACTTTCGCTGGTCCCGAGCGCGCGAATGAAGTTCGGGAACATCCGATCCCGGTCGACGACGCGGCGCTCCTCGTACCAGAACACCGATCCAGGAATCAAAAGCGGCAGCGTCGCGATCGGCATGTAGAGCAAGAGCGGAAGGGTGTTGCTCGAGATCGGAGTCGGACTCGGAGCCAGATCGTAGAACGCGAGAATAAGCCAGGTGATAACGAGTGCGGTGAGTCCGATTCCGACGACAGTGGACGCGAGTAATCGTTTTTTGGCCGTGGTTCGGTAGCCGTCCTCGAGATACCAGACCGGGTCGTCGGGAACGACCGCTTTGATGATGAAGAAAAACCCGATCTGAACGAAGATGAACATCACGATGACGATACTCGCCGTGATCGTCGGGTCGTTCCCCGTCAAAAGCGGCAAGACGATGGCGAACACGAGCGCGAAGGTCATCGAGATTATCAACGAGAGGTACAGGTCTTTGAGGACGTCCAGATTGCCGAGTGACTGACGATAGACCGTCGAGTACTTTTCGATCAGCACGTCCTGTTCCTGGAAGAGGAACTCGTCGAGACTCTGGCCGGCACCGAGCGTGTAGGCCATTCGCTCGAGGAGGTCCTCGACCGACTCGCTCGGAACGTCCGCGGCTCGTCGACGACAGGCGTCACCCAGACTCAGGTGCCAGACGTCGACAAGATCGACGACGCGCTGAATCTCGGCGGCCAGTTCGCCGTACTCCTCTTCGGCCGCGAGCCGCCGCAACACCTCCATCCGATCAATATTCGTCGTCGACAGGATCGTCATGTGAATAACGAAGAGATGGAATCGGTTCTCCATCTCGATGCGACGCTGATCGACGGCCAGCCGTGGATAGCCGATCGCAGCAACGAAGATCAACAGACCGAGCGCGGGTAACAGGAGACGGACGAGAACGAATCCGTCGAACAGCACGCCGCCGACGATCGCCCCGACGAAGACGAGAAACGACGGAAAAACGATTCCCAGGATGTAGATCCTGGCCGGGAGATCCATCTCGTCGTACGCCCGAAGGATCGACGCACCGAATTCGTTCACCGTCGCCGCGTTTCCAGCGATTCCCATGATTTCCGCGATACGTTGTAATCTGATTCCGATACTCACCACGGACTCACGGACGTGACCGGAAAGTGGACTCGAGCAAACGGTTCGTCGAACCGCGTGACCGGTATCCGTTCAGTCACGTCGAGTCGTGAGACAGCGGTTCGTCGGATGAATGTGATCTCGAGGCACACCATACAAACCTTCCGGCTGTTTACACTCTGACGGTCGTCGCGTCCGGACTCAGTCCGCTGGTACAGGGATCATCACTCAGTTCGTCAACTATTACCACCATCTTCCAATTCGCCAGCCAATCCATCCCCACCATCTTCCGAGTCGCCAGCCAATCCATCATCACGATCAGCTACCGGTTCAGTAGCCGCCTCATCACCAGTACCCTCTCCCGGCCCTGCAACAGGCCGATCCGTCGGTTCACTGTTCGAGTCGGTATCAGGTTCAGTCGTGAGATTGTCGACTGAGCCGGTGGCGAGTTCGGTCTCGTTTTCCGAACCCGCCCAACCCTCGAGCGAGTCTGGAGTTCGTTCCGGTGTCGCGATCGTCGCAATATAACGCAGACTCTGCCTGTGGACGCTCGTTCCGAGTGGGGAGTTCGCATCAGGGTCGTCCGCTGGCGAGACCGACTCGTCACCGAATCCGTTCAGCAGCGACTGGAGGTACGTCTCGACGGGAGATGAAATCCATCCGACCGTCTCGTAGTACGCGATCGTCCGAGACGCGCTGTCGATACCGCCCGACTCCACCAGAAACTCGAGCCACTCCAGGGTCGTTATCTCCGCACCGTTCTGTGCGGGATGGCGAACCAGATACGGCGGTTCACCGATCTCCCCGTTGATCGCCTCCTCGAGGTCGTCCGCAACGGCGGTCGCCGTCTTATCAGTCGTGAGACCATCGTCTTCCCGCCCATCGAGTGGATCGTCATCTTCGATCTCGCTCGAGTGATCGATCGGATCGTCGTCGTGACCGGGCGGGTCGTCATCCGCTTCGAACGGGTCGTCATCCGCCTCGAGCGGATCCTCATCGGCAACATCGTCGTTATCCGGTGCCAGGAAGTCGTCGAATTCGTCGTCGGCTGTCTTGTCGTCCATGGGTTCGTCGTCGAGTTCTGAATCGGTCTCTTCCTCACCGTCGAGGTCGGAGAACGGGTCATCCCCGAAATCGTCAATATCGTCGTCCGACTCGATATCGTCGGTAAGGAAATCCGTCGCCTCGGCGTCTGCGATTTCGGGATCGATTTCGTCCGTCGGATCGTCGCTCGCACCGAAACCCCCCTGTTCGGTCGCAGTTTCGAACGCGTTGCCGATCTCCTGGTCGCCCACGAACGGGTTGATGCCGTGAGTGACGATTTCGTAGAGATCGACCAGTTTGTCGACGTTTCGTTCGACCGACGAGATCGAATCGCTGATCTTTTCGTTCTCGCCACGAACGGTTTCGACCTTGTTACCGAGCGAATCGATCTCCTTTTCGACTTCGTCGAGTCGGTAATTGAGCTCGTCGTCATCCGACCCGCCGTCGTCGTCATCGAATCCGAGGTCATCACCCAACAGTCCGTCATCATCACCACCGAGGAGATCGTCACCTCCGTCATCGGTGTCGTCTTCGTCGTCGGCCCCGAGTCCGCTGAATAGTAGGAATGTCATGGTTCAGTGTCGTTTCAATCGTCTGCCTCGTCTTCGGCGGCCCAGTGGAATCGTATCGTGTCCTCGTTTCCACTGACGATGAGCGTCACAGCTGTATCGCCGTCCACACTCTGGTCTGCGATTTCGATCGCGACGACACCGCCCGGTTCCCAGACAGTACTGTCGGCGTCGACGCGTTCGACAGTGACGTCGGCGGACGAAACGTACGAACTGTCGACTAATATATCGACGGTACTCGAGTCGGCCTCGAGATCTGCGTTTCCGATGTTTTTGACCAGAAGGGTAACGGTCCGGGCGTCATCATCGACGATCGTCTCGGATCGAGAGGCGTCGCTGATGATCGCGATTTCGGTCTCGATTTCGTCTGCGACTGACGTCCCACGGGTCTCGATCGAGTCGCTTACCTGTCCGGCCTCCATGATCACCGTCCCGGCGACGGCAGACGCGATCACCAGACTTCCGATGAACATGATCAGGTGGGCAGCCGAAACGCTCGCCATTTACCCATCCGCCTCCGTGATCGTCGCCGCGTCGGCGATTCCGTGTTCGGTCGTGATCCGAACGCGATCACCGTCGCCCGTGATCACCGTTTCGAGGTTGTCGTCGATAATCTCGACTTCGAGGTGAGACCCTGGCGACCAGATATCGCTGCTCGAGCGGTTGGCCTCGCCGTCGACTATCGTCGTTTCGGCGTCGCTCCCGCGAATCGGATAGTACTCGCCGTTGACGACCAGATCGGTTTTACCGACGGACAGCGAAGACGCGCCAGCATTCGTAATATTGACGGTCGCGTTCGCCTCCGTATCCGTGTCGGTGACGTTCTCGAACGACTCGATCGCGATGGCCGTGTTCTGTTGATCACGGAGCTGTTCGCTCTGGGTGGAAAACGCCTCGCCAGTCGCCGCACCGACGTTGAACACCGTGGGGACGATGACGCTCATGGCCACGAGAACGCCGATGAGTATGACCAGAACAGCGCCGCTCGTACTGAACCCCATTCTCGAGTCGAGATGAGGGATGGGACGCTCAAAAGCGTGCCGGCCATCCGAATGCGCGATGAGGACATCCCTCGAGAGAGCGCCGTGAAAACAAATGGAGACGCAGTAGCGCAGACAGCGGAGGAGATATCCAGGAGCTAACGGCCAATGGAGACGACACTACTGACGAAGTCCCAATAAAATCGAATCGAAAACGAGTGAACCGAGTTAGAGCCGAACCGCTGCGTCGTCTTCGTTGAAGAGGTCGGGGGCGTTCAGCTCGACCGATGTCGTCGCGCCGGAAGGCGAAACGATGTCGACCGATGCCTGGTCACTCTCACCGAATGCATCTGCACCGTCACCATCACCGAACGGATCCGCCTCGGGGTTCAGGAGGATACTGAGGTCGCCGTTGGTCTCGTCGAGAATTGCATCGGAGTCATCTAGACCGACTCCGTTCTCATCAACGACGCCGAACTCTCCATCGCTCAGGTTCGTTGCGTTGGTATCGCCTTCGAAGCTGGCGTTGTGGACGAGGTTCGCCTGACCCTCCGGACCGACAGCCTGGATAATGGTCTGGTTGAGGTCGATGTTGTCAGCACCGGGAGCACCCGTCACACCGAGTTTGATCTCGGAGAGATTTCCGTCATCTGCGTCGCCGACGATACCGATACTGCTCGTAACGTCGATCCGCTCGGAGACGAGGTCCGTACTCTCTTCGCCGGTAGCTTCAGCCTGCGACTGGAGCATGCCAGCGGTGTTGATGAGGACGCCTGCGGCGATCGCGGCGACCAGCACCATCGCGATGAACACGATGAGCGTGCCGATTCCTACCTGACCGCGGTTGTCGCCGGTGTCTTTCGTGAACATTGTTACAGCCTCACCGATTCCTTGTCTTCAATGAACGTACTCGGGACGCGAATCTCCTGTTCGGTAGACGCACCGGCGTCCGTCGTCAGGATGACCGTCAGACGTTCGCTCTCGTTGAGAGCTTCGTAACCCATACCATCATTCTCGTTGGGTGAATCACTATCTAATTCGAACACGACTTCGGCGCGGTCGCTCGATTCGGTGAGAACGTTGTTCTCATTTTCTTCGCTGACACCCTGAATGTTAGTGATGTTTACACCATCCGCACTCAGGTTGACCATCTGCTCACCGCTGTTACCGATGAATTGAGCTGTCGTCCGATTCAGATCCACGGGATCAGACCCTGGGGCCGTTGCCACCACGAAGCTGAGGTTGTGGATTTGCGTTGGATCGTCAGGATCGTCTACCGTTCCGGAGACGCTCACCACGTCGAGCCGGTCGCTCACTTGATCGGTCGATTCCTCACCGGTGGCTTCTGCCTGCGTCTGCAGCATACCAGCGGTGTTAATTAGTACACCTGCGGCGATCGCGGCGACCAGCACCATCGCGATGAACACGATGAGCGTGCCGATCCCCACCTGACCGCGGTTCTCGTTATCTTCGAACATGTGTTAGGGGTTACACCCGCGTTGCGGGCTCGTCCTATACTCTAAATTACCCGTTATTAAACCTGAGCCAGTATTTTCAAGTATGGGAACAGAGTTGTGGGCGACCTACTCGTTTCGACGGGCCGCCTAATCCGAGCGTTACGCGCACGTATGCGAGTGGTTACCGGACCACCCGCCAACTGATTCCCGATCAGAATCCGTCGATACATCAATCGGCCAGAACATATATGACCGATAAGTTCTCGAGTCGTTTTCACGAGTGAAAACGGGACACATTTGTGGAGTAGACGGTCAGTACGGTTTAGTGTCTCCGGGTTTTCTACGTTGGCATGGATCCGACCGAGGTACTGGGAAGCCTGGGTAAAAAATACAGCCCCGACATTCTGCGTTCAGCGGACGAACCGAAGTCTGCCCAGGAGCTGAGCAACGAACTCGAGATTCCCGTGACCACCAGTTATCGACGTGTCGAGACGCTCAACGAACTCGGTCTCCTCGAGGACGACGAAGACGTACGCGAGTTCGGAGAGACTGGCCAAAGTCAAACGCTCTACCGACGTAACGTCGAGGAGATCGTAATACGGTTCGAGGACGACTCCCTCGAGATCGAATCGAAAGAACGCGATCGAACGGGTCAGCCACTCAGTAGCGTCTGGGAGGATCTCAGCCGAAGCGTCAGCGGGAACGATTGAGATGGAACCAGTCGAAATCCTCTATGCCGTCTTCAGCATCACGTTGATCACATCGGGTCTCGTGATGGCCGGAATGGCCGTCCAGGCGTACGCAGAGACACAGCGGACATCGATGATCTACCTCTCGATCGGGTTTACGCTGATCGTCGCCGCCGCCTCCGCGACCACGATTAGCGCCTTCGTGAGCGATTTCCAGTACCCGCGGACGCTGTTGACGGTCAACTACTTCGTCACGACGCTCGGATTCGTCGCGGTGATTCTGAGCCTGTATGCCGAATAGCACCGCCGATACCGAGTCGCAATCGGGTGATCCAGAATCGATGACCGGGAAAGGTTGATCCAGAATCGATGGCCGGGAAGCTTATTTTACGTACACCCGGATAAGCTGATATGGACATTATCGACGGGAGCAAAATCGAGTGCGCGCGCTGTGATGACGTAACCTCACTCGACGACGTCAACGTTCTGGGAAAGACGAACAACCGATCGTACGCCAAGCCGCTGTGTGACGACTGTCTCAAGAAAGTCGGCGTACCGAAGGGGTACGAACTCGAGCGCGACGTGAGCTATCTGAAAAGCGAATAGTCCATCGACGCTGCGCCGGGGTGCGTATGTTCGCCCGAGGGTGAGGACACAGCTACTTGTTGTTCATCGCTTCGCTCGCGATGTTCCGTCCTCGGGGCTTCAGTGCGACCTCTCGACGGACGCGGACCTCCTCTAACACGTCGAGTTCGATCAGTCGCTCGTAGATTTCCTCGACGTCGTCCGTATCAATGTCGAGGAATTCAGGGACCTCGAAGGGAGACACACCCGAGTATATCGCCATCAACACCTCCTCTTCTTTTCCGGAGAGATCGATTTGCGAGGCGTTCTTTTCGGCCCCCCGGTCGAGGACGGACTTCAAGATCGCACAGTTCTGTGGCGAACCGGAGAGGTAGGTCTGGACGCTCGAGCCGCTTTCGGTGTGCTCGGCCTCGACCACGGGTCGCTCGGAGGATCGTATCGTTCGTTCGTCGCTCTCGACCGTTCCGACGTCGTCGACTTCGATCTGAACGAGCTTTCCGTTTTCAACGGCGAAATTCGCGACGCCGTCGTTGATCTTGACCCTGGCTTTGGTCCAGGAGGCATCCTGAACGACGCCGCCTTTGACTGCAGGATGTTTGATCAGAACGATCTCACCGTCGAGGATGGCTTTCTGTAACTCGAGTTCGAACGAACTGACCTCCTCCATCGAGATGAGATGGACGTTTTGACCGTAGTTGATGCTGATGTAGTTCGACACTTTCGCGATCGTCTGATTGACGTCGTACCGGCCACGAATCGACTGGATCTTCGACAGGGGAATCGTCGTCTTCCCGTCGTTGCTGACGATCACCATACGCTTGTTCGAGAGAACGATGCGACCGTTCGACCAGTTCGTATCCGACAGCTTTCGTCCGTCACGAACCACCTGCGTGAACTTGCCGGTCACGTCCGCGAGTTTTTGCTCTGACTTGCTCATGCGAGATCACCGCTTGGCATCTCCATCCCCCCGAGTTTCGAAATCGCAGAAAACCCGCGCTTTCGTAACCGATCGCTTTCGGTTCGCTCGACGAACTTCGAGAGTCGTTTTCGCGACCGATCGCCCCCGATCTTTCCGAGGACGAACAGCGCCTTGACGCGCATCTCTTCGTCTTTGGTTTCCGTTTCGACGAGTTTGATCAGCCGCTGTTCGAGTCCGTCGCCGTCGAGCAGTGTCAGACTCGTCGCCGCGAACTTCGACGTCATCTCGTCGTCGTCGGCAAGCGTCTCGATCAACGCGTCCTGAGCTTCGGTTCGGAACGCGTCGTCGGCGATGCGTCCAAGCAACCAGACAGCGTTACGTCGCTGTGCCGTCTCCGTGCTTCGACTCAGAATCTCGATCAGCGGCTGGACGGAATCGCGTTCGTTCGCCTCCTCGAGCTCGTCGACGATCTTTTCACGGACCTGGTGGCTCGCGTTCGAGGGGGCTTCCGAAAGCAGTTGGACGAGCGAAAACATCGCAGTCCGACGGACCATCTCCGTCTCGTCACTCAGTGCACCTGCGAGTATCTCGACAGCTTCGACGCTGCCGAGTCGTCCCAGCGCGTCGACAGCGATTCGGCGCAACACTTCGTCATCGTCGTCTGCAATCTCGACGAGTTCGGCCAGCGCGTTTTGCGTCCCGATATCCGCGAGTGCGTAGGCGACCTCGACGCGAACGTCGTACTGATCCTCGTGGAGGTTCCGCGAAAGTGCCGGGACGCACTCCGGAGATTCAACGCGTGCGAGCGCGCGAGCAGCCCGTTTTCGAACTCGCGAATCGGAGTCTTCGAGCCGGGCGACCAGTTGACTCAACACGTTATCCTCACCGATCCTCCCCAGACCGGTGGCGGCTGCCATCCGGAGTTCAGCCTGCTCTGCGTTCAACCCGCGCGCGAGTATCTGTGCTTTCTTCCACTCCGCAACGTCGTCGATATCCTGCTCGGAGAGTTCACCGATGAACCGCTCGAGAGCTTCCTGACCGTACTGATCCAACGCGTCGATAGCCGCCGCCCGAACCCGCTCGTCGTCGTCAGCTTTCGAGGCCTCGACGAGGGAGTCGACGACCTCATCGTGGGAGATATTCGTTCCACCGGTCTCCGACTCGAGGCTGCCGAGAATCTCGGCCGATCGCTTTCGAATGTCGGGGTTCGGACTCTCTTCGAGATGCGTGATGAGCTTCTCGAATTCCGCATTTCGCTCGAGTTTAAATAGCGTCATTCGTACGAGATCACCTGACGACCGTCCGCTCTCCCGGCGTTCGATTCAAAGATAGTGTGAAAGGAATATATAACTGTCTCGTCCAAGAGTCGCCACGGCCGCGTTCGATGTATGAATTGAGCCCCATCTCTCGAGAGTAGCCGGGTCATCTCACTGATCAGTACTGTCCTCGGGAAGGTCGTATCGATCGGAGTCGCCCTCGTATACCATCGTATCCACGATGGCGTTCCACACGTCGATCGGTTCTGCAACACCGGCGAGATCGTCCTCGGCCCACTCCGAATTGATACCCCAGCCGTCGACCTGTCCGTCGAATCCGCCGATCACTTCCGTGTACATGTGATTGACGTCCGAGCCGCGGGCAACGAGTTCGTCCCGAAAGATGATGTAAATCTGGGCGATCTCGTTGTCGGACTCGTCCCGCGTCTCCGCGTCCGATTCGTAAAACAGGATTAGATCGTCGTCGTCGGTGTCGTGATAAAGTTCGTCGACGGTGATCCCAGCGTCCTCGAGATGATGGTAAAATTCGCCGTATGTGGGCACGTGGTCGCCATCGGTCCCGGAGTCGTCGCGGTCGTCCGGCTCGGTAGGCTCGATTTCGGTTCGGCCGCCGCCGATGCCCTGGATCGAATCGAGACAGCCTGCCGTCGTCCCGAGCGAGACAGTGCCCGCGACCGCGAGTGCCCGTCTCCGAGTTAGTTGCGTCCCTCGGTTGGTATTCCCGGGTTCTGCCATCCTATCGGATCCCTCGCACCAGTAGGTGAAAAACGCGTCGGCCGCACCGCCCACTCGAGAAATGATGAACGAGCCGAAACAGACACGTCCGGAAACCAGAGCAGACGTCGGAAACGAAATGAGACGAACGTGATAGACGGACCAAAGTGGAGACGGTGGTGATCGGCGGGCCGGCAATATCATATAACAGGATTCCTTACTGGGCAACATCAGGTTGCGATCGGAACCAATGACGGAACAATGAAAGAGCAACTACGGCAACGCGGTTCGACGTCAGGGGAGCGAATGGTATGCTGAGCGCGGCGTCGATCACCGGCACGGCTGAGGGCCCAACGGAGAGCCGTGCGACTCGAGGTGGAAGTGAAAGCCGGGTTGGAACAGAAGGTGGACTGTGTCACGAGTTCGACTGGGGAAGACTCGCCGTACTCGTTGCCACGCTGTTGCTGATCGGTGGGGGGCTATTCGTCGCAACACCGGACGTTGTAACAGCGGACGACGACCACGAGGACGAATACGTCGTCGTTCGATTCGCGGACGACCACGTCGTTACCGAAAGTGAGGCCGACGAGATCCCGCCGGAACCGTACGTCAGCGTCGATGGGAGCAACGGTGACGATCGGCTCATCGTCGACGACGATGGGATGATCGTCGACGCCAACAGCGGTGAGCAGATCGTCGCCGGGAGCGAGGACAACAGAGTCCAAACGATTTCTGGCGATCCAAATCTGGTCGTCAGTACCAACGGCTACGTCAACGATACGCTCGTCGTAAACGACGACGGGGTCATCGAGACCAGCGAGGAAGGAATACCGGCGACCGTCGGAGACGAAGACGGAGACGAGATCGTATTCGAGGAAGCCAACGAGGCATATTTCAACGTCACGATACTCGACGATCAGATCGACCCCGTCGGAGAAGGAGAGACGCTGACGATACCGGTAGAGATCACGAACGACGGTTACGGAACCGACGAGGAGGACGTGCTTCTCGAGTTCCTGGACGAGAGTGGGAACGTAACCGGTTCGGTCGAAGAGGAACTATCCCTCGAGCGAGGAGAGACGACGACGCTCGAGTTCGAGTACGAGACGGAGCAGGGTGATAAGGAAGCCGCGATGGCCGAGGTGATCGCCGACACCAAATTCAGCGCAACGAGCAGCGGGATCGATTCTACCGATATCACCATTCACGCCGCTGAGACCCTGGTGACGATCACCGATGCCGACGAGATTGCCCCCGCAGCGGGAGACGAACTCGAGATCACAGCGGAGATCGAACGATTCGGGAACGATCCCGAGGGAGAACAGGACGTTCTCGTGGAGTTCCGTGTCGACGGCTCGCACGTTTCGACGGAGGTGGTCACGCTCGGGCCCGGCGACAGCACGACTAAACCGTTCACCTATCAGACGAGCGAAGACGATGCGCCGGAGGTGACGGTCACGCTTACGAGTCAAGACGGAGGCAATACGTCGACCGCCGACGTCGACGTGATCGGTCAGGCCTCGTACAACGAAAGCGTCTCGGCCGAGATCATCGACAGGAACTACCCTGACGAAGGCGACGAGCTCGTTATCACCGGTGAGATCGGATACGCCGGCGTTATTCCGGATAGCACGCAAGAACACCCCGTTCAGCTCTACGTCGACGGCGAAGTCGTGGACGAACAGATGATCGAGCTTGACGGCGACGAGTGGGTCGAATCGGAGTTTACGTACGAAACCCAGCAGGGTGATGCGCCTCGAGTCGACGTCGAGTTGCGAACTCCTGGAACAGGGGATACCGCTCGCCCGCTCGTCGCAGGCAGCGGGTTTGCAGTCGATATTCAGGGTATCGTCGAACCGGTCAACGTGACCGACGAACTGATCACCACCGTTGCGATCGAGAACACAGGTGACATCGGTGACGAGCAGGACGTCCGGGTGCGGATCGATCGCGGTGTTGACGATCCGCGGACGACGAACCACCACGTCCGGGACAACAAGACGATCTCGCTCGAGGCTGGAGAGCGAACGATCGAGCGGTTTTCGTTTCGCACGCGTGATGCGGACGTACCGAAAATCGAGGTTGCCGTGATCAGCGCCGACGACGAGGACGTGGTCAACGCAACCGTTCGTGCCCAAAACGCGAGGTTCGACGTGACGGAGTTATCAGCAGATCGTGACAGCGTTTCAGGCACGGAGATCGAACTGTCCGCCGCGATCAACAACACGGGACTCGAACCCGACGAGCAATACGTCGAGTTCATCCTCGACGACGAAGTCGTCCACATCGACCGCGTCCATCTCGAGCCCTGGGAAGAACGGACTATCACGACCACGGTAGACGCGCCGGACGACGACTCGAACTTCTCGGTCGTCACGGACAACGTAAGCGAGACGGTGACAGCGGCTGGAGTCGACGACCCCGACGACGGGGACGAACCGATCCGCGAGCCCAGTACGGACGGGTCCGACACGGACGGCGAGTCAGCAGATGATGCTAGTGGCGACGAAGACGAGCGCGGCGTTCCGTGGTACCTGTTCGTCCTCGGTGTCCTCGGCGTCGGCGCGTCCGTGATCACACTCCTCGTCTACCGGAAAGACCCAGACGAGTTCCCGCCGGACGCACAAACCCTACAGGAGTGGGGAGAGGAGAGCGCACAGTCGATGCGTCGAACGGGGGCGCGACTCGCCATCGCGGTCCGGCAGGGCGACGTGGCTGCTATCATCGCCGTCGCGAAAAGCGCTCTCGGACTCGGAACGGGAACGCTGGTCGTCCGAAACGAGCTCCCTCGAGCCGCAACCGTTCGCGTTCGGTGCCAGACCGCCGAGGACACGGTCGTACTCGAGGACCTCGAACTGGGGCCCGAGGAACGACGGGATCTCGGCTCGTTACCCGACGTCGACCAGTTCAAAGTCGGCGCGGGCGTCGAAGATATCACGGCTCACGAAGAGGTGTTCCAGAGTATCACCGGCGACATCGGCGTCGTCCTCCGTGCGGACGGGATCCTCATCGCGAACTTCAGATAACGACTCGAAAACGCCCGTCAGCAGGCAGGTGAATCCTTCAGGACCACTCGAGGACTGTCAGTCCGGTGGTCTCTGGCCACCGTTCGTATTTTTTCACCACAACCTTCCAATATAAATGCAGAATTTATTTATCCGGTACACACCTGATCATTGATGATGCGAATCACAACGGGCGTACCCGGCTTCGACGCGCTGGTCGACGGAGGTCTTCTCAAAGACCGGTTGTACGTAATCAGCGGCCCGCCAGGAAGCGGCAAGACGACGTTTTGCTCGCAGTTCGTCACGAAAGGAGCGATCGACGGCGAAACGACGCTGTTTTTGACGTTACACGAGACGGAAGCGGAACTCGTCTCCGACCTCGGCAACTACGAGTTCGGGTTCGACCAGGCCGTCAACTCCGGGCACGTGAAAGTACTCAACGCCTTCGAAAGCGAAGCCAAGCGGCTGTTGTCGCCGTCGTCCCGAAACAAAAACGAGTTCCCGAAAAACGTCGACAACCTCGCCAACCAGCTCGTCGCGTTCGTCGAATCGAAAGGCGTCGACCGACTCGTCATCGACTCGACGATGTTACTCGAGTACTACTTTTCGGACGATCTCGACGCGCTAATCAAGTTCCTGACGAAGCTCAAACGCGCCGACGCGACGGTGATGTTGATCTCCGAGATGACCGATCCGACCTCCTACTCGGACGGTCACTACCTGGCCCACGGCGTCATCTTCATGCACAACTACCTCGAGTCCGGCGGGATGACCAGGGGAGTCCAGATAATCAAGATGCGAGGGACGAAAATCGACTGTGACATCCGAAAGGTCGAGTTCACCGACCGCGGGCTTCGGGTCGACCCCACCGAAAAGATCCAGTCTTGAGATGTACGAACAGACCTTCGACACCGACTGGCAGACGATCGACGACCCCGAAGAAGTCGTCAGACGAGCGTTTGCACTCGGCGTCGCCGCCCGCCTCGGACGGACCTATCCCGGGGAACTCGAGCGACTCGGCGAGCAGACGGGATCGAACTACGATCGGAGTTTCGTCGATCTGGCCTTCCAGAAAGGACGCAACGAGGCCCGGGAAATCAGACAGCAAGTCGACGACGACGACGAAGTGTGGGATTCACTGGTCGAAGGAAAAACCGTCGTCGAACCGCCGGCGGAGTCGTCCGACGCGGAGTTCGACGACACCGACGGCGACGACGTGTTCGAGGACGGTACGGTTCCCGGAGCGCTTCGGCGGGTCGACATCGACACCCTCCCCGACGACAGCACCGATCGCGTAGGACAGCCGTCTTTTCTCGACAGACTCGGGGGAAATGGACCCACCGCCGGGCCAGACAGCGATCGAACGGTGTTCGGCCGACCGGTCGACGGCAGTCGTGGCGACCGCGACGAATCCGACCGAGCGGAGAACGATACGAGTCCGGAAGACGAAGTCACCGAGACGAGTTCCGGCGGGGATAACTCGACGAACGGCGAGAACGAGCGGATCAGCGACGGGAACCAGCGACCTGACGACGAGGACTCGAGCGACTCTCGATAACGACGAGAACGCGAACGACCACCGATAACGACGAGAACGCGAACGATCCTCGAGACCTACAGCATCCGTTCGGATCCGTCGGCACGGCTGACGGTGAGCGTTCCAGTTACCGGATCGAACTCGATCGACCGACCGCACTGTCCACCGAAATCCGTCGCCGCAATCCGTACGCCTGCGGCCTCGAGTTCGCGGGTGACGGCATCGATATTTCGTTCGCCGATGGAACGGTTGGTCCCGGGAAAGTCGACCATCGTTGCGGCTCCGGCACTTTTCGCCCACGACCGGGCCGGGTCACCACCGATCTCCCGAAATGCGGAGAGCATGGCCGAAATCCCGGTGTCGGCGAACTTCGCGTCCGGATGGCGTCTACTGTGTGCGTCGGCCGCCGCCGGGAGCATGAAGTGCAAGAGACCGGAGACCCCCGCCGTTTCGTCGTGAACGGCGACGCCGATACACGATCCCAGGCCACTGGTTTTGAGCAACGTGGCATCGTCGGTGACTTCGAAATCCGCGATCCCTACCAGTAACGCCTCTCTCGATCGACCAGCGCCGTACGGAACGTCCGACGACGTACCGTCGGTCACCGCAGAGAGGGGACGAGCAGAATCGTCCGCGTTGGACGCATAAACCGGCCCGTCATCGTCGTCGGACGGATCGCGCTCGTCGTCTGGTCTTCCCATCGGTGTCACCGTCGAATCGGATCGTCGGTCGAACCGCCAGACGGTACGACGCTCGTGGTCGAATCGGTCGATTCCAGAGCCGAATCGCGGAAATCCATCGTCACAGCGTATCAACGTCCAGTATCATCACGACTTCACCCTCACCGAGAACCGATGCGCCGCTGATTCCGGGGGCTCCACTCAGGACGCCTTCGAAAGGTTTGATGACGACCTCCTCCTGTCCGACGACGTCGGAACAGCGCAGACACACCTGCCTCACGGTATCCTTGATCCGGACGACCATGTCGTCCCCGGACGGTTCGACGTCTGGAACGTCGAGTCGATCATCAAGCGGGAGCAACGGATAGACGCGTTCGTCGTGTGTCACGGTCTCTCTCCCCTCGACCGTCTCGATCGTCACGTCCTCGAGTTCGGAGATTTCGTCGATATTCTTGATCGGGACGCCGTAGGTTTCCTCGCCGACGGTGACGAAGAGGACGCGAACGATAGCGACGCTCACCGGTAGCATGAGCGTCACGCTCGTCCCCGCACCCGGTTCGCTCTCGACGTTGATCGATCCGTCGACGCCACGAACCACCTGGTTGACGACGTCCATGCCGACGCCGCGACCGCTGACCTCGGTAACTTCCTCCGTCGTCGAGAATCCGGGGTGGAAGATCAGGTCGTAAACCTCCGAATCCTCGAGAACGCGTCCCTCCTCTTCGGTGATGACGCCCTGATCGATCGCTTTCTCGCGGATCTCCTCGACGTCGAGTCCGCGACCGTCGTCCTGGACCGTCACCGAGACGCGATCCCGATCGCGCTCCCCGATGAGTTTGATCGTTCCCTCTGGCGGTTTCCCCGTGCGTTCGCGTTCGGCCGGCGATTCGATGCCGTGGTCGACCGCGTTACGGATGAGGTGCATCAACGGATCTCCCAGTTCGTTGAGGATCGATCGATCCATCTCGATGTCGACTCCCTCCATCTGGAAGTCGATCTCCTTTTCTTGCTTTCTCGCGAGGTCGCGTACGACCCGCGGGAAGTTGCCGACGATTTTCTTCAGCGGAACCAGGCGAATCTCGAGGACCGTATCCTGGAGGCTCGCCGTGATCTTTCCGTGTTCCTCGAGTTCGTCTTCCGCTTCGACGAGGTCGTTTTCCTCGACGATCTTCCGGAGTTTGATCCGGCTCGTCACCATCTCCTCGACCTGATTGTACAGCTGATCGACCTGTTCGACGTCGACCCTGATCGATTCGACCTCCTGGCTGGCGTGGGCGAAGCCCGAACTCGAGCCGGCGTCGGTGTCGTCGCCAGCGCCCGCGTCGTCTTCCGGATCGGTCGCATCGTCCCCGGAAGAGTGCCTGTCGTGTTCGGCGACGACGTCGTCTGTAATTCGGGACACTGAGACACCGTCGACGTACCGGTTGTCCTCGTAGAACGCGGTCACCTCGTCCGTCGAGACGGACGGGTCCGTCAGGACGTACGCGTCGAACGTCGCATCGAACTCGCCCTCTTCGATGACGTCGTTTCCGGGTTCGAGCGTGAGGAGGTCGTACTCGTCTTCGATGGCGTCGATGACGAACATCGCGTCGACGTGTTCGGACCCCGTCTCTTCGAACTCGACGACGGTTCGGAAGACGTCGACCTCCTCCCGGTCGTCGTCGGCGACCGCCGAGGCGAGGGCCTCGAGTGGGACCGCCCGGTCCGACGAGACGGACGATCCCGCCTCGTCTTCGGCGCTCTCCCGCACACCGGACTCAGCTTCGTCGCCTGCTTCACCGGCCTCGATCGAGGCGCGGATCTCCTCGATCGTCGCCTCGGGATCCGCCTCTGTCTCGCCGTCGGCGGAGATCTCCTGGACCATCTGATCGAGGAGATCGACGCCGCTGAAGATAAGGTCCATCCGCTCCCCTGTGACGGAGAGTTCGCCGCTTCTGATACAGTCGAGTAAGTCCTCGACCGCGTGAGCGATCTCACTCGCGTCGGTGTATCCCATCACGCCGAAGTTGCCCTTGAGGTTGTGGGCGACCCGAAACACCGTCTCGATCGCGTCGGAGTTCTCCGGGTCGTCCGCGTTCTCGAGGTCGAGGAGGGCATTGTTCAACTGCTGGATGTCCTCCTGACTTTCCTGGACGAAGGTACTGGTCGGATCACTCACGCGGACCACCCCCGGAACGCGTTCGTGATCCCTTCGGCGATCCGACCCTCTGGAAGGACCATATCGACGTCGACGCGTTCTGCAGCGACCTTCGGCATTCCGTACACTCGAGAGGTCCCTTCGTCCTGTACGATCGCCTTCCCACCCGCGTCCGAAATCGCCTCGAGGCCGGCAGCGCCGTCGGCACCCATTCCGGTCAGGATCGTTCCGACGAGATTGCCCGTGACGTGCTGTGCAGCGGTTTCCATCGTGACGTCGATGGCCGGCCTGACGTTGTGACGTTTGGGGCCGTCGTCGTGGGCGACCGTAATTCGGCCGTCGGTGCAGTCGGTGACGGCGAGGTGGACTCCGCCCTTCGCGAGGACGCCCTCGCCGGGTCCGACCGTGTCGCCGTCGCGTGCCTCACGGATCTCGTATTCGGTTCGTTCGTTGAGACGGTTCGCGAAACGTTTCGTGTAATGATCAGCCATGTGTTGTACCACCAGTATTCGTAGTCCTGCTCGGTTCGGGAGTTCGGACAGTACCCGCTCTACGACGCGCGGGCCGCCGGTCGATGCACCGATCACGAGGGTCGGCTCCGACGGGAACGCGTCGGATTCGTCGATCGTCGGAGCCCGTTCGTGGATCGTCCGTCCGCCTCCGGCGTCCGTCGGCGATACGTCAGCGTCCGCGACGGCCCGCACTCGGTCGACGATCTTGTCCTGTTGGGTCCAGATATCGACCGAATTATCACCCGACGGTTTGGCGATGAAGTCGACAGCGCCGGCCTCGAGCGCATCGAACGTCGCATCCGCGTTTCTGGTCGTCTGCGAACTGATGACCAGCATCGGCGTCGGATTGTCCGCCATCACGCGTTCGATCACCTCGTGGCCGGTCAACCCGGGCATCTGGATGTCGATCGTCGCCACGTCCGGCTTGCGGTCGGCGATGAGATCCACCGCTTCCGTCCCGTTTTTCGCTCGTGCGACGACGTCGATCCCGCCGTCCTCGAGGATCTTGCCGAGGGTTTCACGCATGACGGCGGAGTCGTCCGCGATGACGGCTCGAACCATCAGGGCAAAACGTCCCGAATCGCGTTCTGAATCGTGCTGTGCTCGAACGGTTTCGTGACGTAGCCGTCCGCCCCCGCTTCGATCGCGGGTTGCATTCGTTCCTGTTGGGTAACGCTCGTACAGAAGATGACCTTCACGTCCGGATGGAGTTCCTTGATCGTGGCAGTTGCTTCGATTCCGTCGACCCCGGGCATCACGAGGTCCATTATGACGACGTCGATAGCGGCGGTTTCAGCGACGTCGATAGCTTCAGCGCCGTCTTCTGCCTCCGCGACGACCTGAAACTCCTCGGAAATCGCCTCCCGAAGGACCGCGCGGATCACCTCGGAGTTGTCGACGATCAAGACGTTGACTGCCATGGGACTGGTTTGTGAGGTTCGCCGCATAAAGAATTCGGCCAATTTACGCCCGTTAGCCGACTCGAGCGGATCGCTCGGTCGGACGAGCGACGAGTTTGGCCGTGCGAGTTATGTAGGCAGAGTCGAAATCGATTGGACGAATGGCGGGACCCGCTCGGCTTTGTGTGACAAATCAGAAAGGAGGTGTCGGGAAGACGACCGTAGCCATCAACGTGGCCGGTGCGTTGAACGAACTCGGGCGCGACGTTCTGTTCGTCGACCTCGATCCCCAGGGAAACGCGACGGAGGGACTCGGCCGCCTCGAGGCCTACGACGACGAGCCGCCGACGTTGCTCGACGCACTCGTCGATCCGGATGGCGTGGCGGCCGAGGAACTCGTCTACTCACACCCGGAGATGGACGTCATCACGAGCAACATCGACATGAACGCGGCTGCGTCGACGCTGGCCCAGCAGTCAGCCCCCGAAACCCACCTGGCCGAACTGCTCGATCGGCTCGAAAGCGAATACGAGTTCGTCGTCGTCGACTGTCCGCCACACCTCGGCGTCCTCACCGACAACGCCCTATACGCGACTGAAAACCTCGTGATTCCCGCGCTCACAGAACCGACGAGCAAACGCTCGCTCGAATTGCTCTTCGATTACGTCGGCTCGCTCGAGATGGAACACGGCCTCGAGATCGA
Organism: Natrarchaeobius chitinivorans; assembly: GCF_003841505.1. Taxonomy (GTDB): domain Archaea; phylum Halobacteriota; class Halobacteria; order Halobacteriales; family Natrialbaceae; genus Natrarchaeobius; species Natrarchaeobius chitinivorans. The sequence continues at coordinate 100,623 of NZ_REGA01000013.1, read as the reverse complement.
ACCGGTCGCACTCGTCGCCAATCGCATCGAAACGACGAGCGAAGACGAGGCGATGCTCGAGTGGTTCGATGATGCACTACCCGACGTCCCCAGTTACCGGGTGCGTAAACGGGTCGCACTTCAACGAGCGTTCACCGAGGGGCGGTCGGTGTTCGGGGTCGACGAGGAGATAGACATGGCCGATCGATTCATGGACGTCGCAAAACGTATCGACGAACAGCTCGCGACCACGGGGGTGCCGGCATGACCGACGACAGGGCGAAACGACTGCGAAACCTCCGAAATCGAGTCGGAAGCGATCGAGACGGTTCCGACTCGGAAGGCGATACCGGATCGTCCGAAGACGAGCCAGGTGACGACGAAACGGCCGAGGACGTAACGACCACCGAAAGCCGATCGGAAGACGATGCGACAACGACGGCCGAGGACGACGGAAGCGACGGGCCGGACGAATCGGGTATCGGGCAGAACACGCCGTCGCGTTCGGACGAACGAGCGACCGCCGACCCATCGGATCGAACTGACTCCGGCGAGACGGTCGAGTTCGACGAAGCCGAAACGGTCGACGCACCGTCAGAGACGTCGACACCGGATGGGGCCGATCGCCAGAACGTCGAGCCGGCGCTTCAGGGAGCGATCGCTGATACGTCGGAGATGGTGACGTCGACCGAAACAATGGGTGACGAACCGACGGTCGATGCGTCCGTCCTCACGATGGACACCGACGAGTCGTGCAGGGCAGCGATCGGCCGGGACGAAGCCGTGTTCGAACAGGGGAGCGCACTGATCCACTCCGCTCACGACTCCGAAAACACGGTTCAGATGCTCGAGTTCTTCCTCAACGAAAGTCGTTACGCCGTCGAAATCGATCGGATAAGCGCTATCGTCGAGATGAAAGAGATAACTCGATTCCCCCGTGGACCGGACGCGATCGACGGCGTCACCGATCTCCGCGGCGAGATCACCGGCATTCTGGATCCGACGGTCATGCTCGACGTCGACCGAAACGAACTCTCGGAGGACCACTACATCGTCGTCCTCAAACGCGACGACGACAAACAGAAACTCGGTATCCGCGTCACCGACGTCTCCCAGGCGGTCACCTATCGGGAGTCCCAGATCGACGAAACCGGGTCGGTGATGGATACGACCGCCGACCACCAACACGAGTTCATCGAGGGGATCATCAAAAAGAACACCGACGGCCGAACGAACCTCGTCACGTGGCTCGACATCGACGCGATCATCGAAAACACGGAATAACGATCGGGTGAGACGGGTACACGCGGCGGACGAACCCGCCGCTTCACCGATCGTCGCGAGTACGTCTCCATCGAACGTCGCGAGCACGTCTCCAGCGAGTGTCGAGACGGTGATCGATCACCGCAACGCCTTCAGTTACATTACTATTGTGGCCATCTCATCTAACAGCAGTGTCTCCTGCAAAAACACTTATTTAGCTGTCCGACCCTTTCACGAGCATGTCTAGATCCGACGGTGGAGCGACCGATCCCGACGCCGAACTCGGCCGATCCATTGCGAATTTCGACGTGGGGACCGCCGACGTGAACCAGGCGAAACAGCTCGCTTCGCTCCGCGACGAAGACGAAAACGTACTCGAATCGATACACCACGTATTCGACGCCGCGGGAGCGGACCTCGCTGCGGCGTTCACAGACCGCGTCCGAACCCACGCGGGCGAAAACGGGACGCTTCCCGAGACCGTTCCGGACGAGGGTGCACTCGAGCGGGGTCAACAAACGACCCTGGAGTCGATCGGACGCGGCCAGTACGACGAGGAGTTCTTCGGCCAGCGGCTCTCGGCCGAGGGGGTCGGCCCGGTTCTCGCATCGCGGCCCGACGTCTTCCTCGGTTCGCGGACCGTCTACTACGAGGGCGTACTCGAAGAGATCGCAGCAGACGTCAAAGCCGAGTACGGCGACGAGGGCGGCCTGGAACCGGTCGACGGTAGCCGGACCGACGGCGGCGTCGTCACGACGACGAACGACGGACCGGTTTCGACCGCCGTCGACACCGTCGTCGAACGGACTCTCTCGTTCGTCCGACTCGCAAACGTCGACGAGCAACTCGCGATCCGGGCGTACGCGAACGCACAGGACGAACGGATCGCTGAATACGAGTCGCGTCTCGAGGAGTACGAGTCGAAACTCGAAGAGTACGAAGAACTGATCGACGCCTACGAATCGAAACTCGAGGAGGACGATCGAAGCCGAGAAGAGATCGAAGACGCCAGCGAAAACGTCCGGTCGACGCTCGAGGACGTCCGAACCGTTTCCGACGACGTTTCCGAGAGTACGGACGAGATCAACGATCTGGCAACGGAACAGGCCGGATCGATGAACGAGATCGCAAGCGAGGTGTCGGGGCTCTCCGCGACGGTCGAAGAGATCGCCTCCAACGCCGAGGAAGTAAGCGCCACCAGCGAACAGGCCGAAGAGCTCGCCGAGGAGACGACCGGAACCGCACGAGAGGCCATCGACAAGATGGAACGCGTCGAGAACGCCGCCGAGACCGTCACCGACGACGTCGAGGACCTCCGTGACGGCGTCCAGCGCATCGACGAAATCGTCGAAGTCATCAACGACATCGCCGACCAGACCAACCTGCTCGCGCTCAACGCCTCCATCGAGGCCGCTACCGCCGGCGAGGCCGGCGACGGCTTCGCCGTCGTCGCAAACGAGGTCAAGTCACTCGCCGAGGAATCCCAGGAGGAGGCGTCGACCATCGAGGAGATGGTCGATCAGATACAGGACGACACCCAGGAGACCGTCGACAGCCTCGAGACTGCCAACGACGAGATCGCCGACGGCGTCACGCTCGTCGAGGAAACCGTCGACAACCTCGAACGGATCAGGGCCTCCATCACCGAGGCGAGCACCGGGATCGAAGAGGTCGCCGTCGCGACCGACGACCAGGCCGCGACCACCGAAGAGGTCGCGAGTATGACCGATACGGCGATGGAGCAATCCCAGCAGGTGGCTGCCGAAATCGACGACATCGTCGCGCTCAACGATCGCCTCGAGGACCTCGTTGGCGAGATCGACGCCGAAATTCGCCGGCTGACGAGCGTAGACGACACCAGATAACGATGGCAACGACGAACCACGTAACCGAAGCGGCGAGTACGCACGTACTCGAGTTCGATCTCGGTGAGAACCGATACTGCGTCGATATCGGATACGTCGCAGAAATCGTCAACACCGACGAACTGACCGCGGTCCCGAACACCCCGGCTCACATCGAGGGCGTGATGGATCTTCGCGGCGAAACCACGAAAATCGTCAATCTCCGAAAGATCTTCGGCGAGGGAGAAAGCGACGAACTCGGTGACCGGATCATCGTGTTCAAACGAAAACGAGAATCGAACGATCGGATCGGGTGGCTCGCCGACGAAGTCCACCAGGTGCAGGAACTCGAGACGGTAGACGTCGACACGTCCGTAAGCAGTGCGGGAATCGCAGGAATCGTCCGGCGAGAAACCAACTTCGTCCTCTGGATCGATCCGACCGAGGTTCGAGTCTGATACGGTTTGCTGTACCGATATTCCAGTGGAACCGCTCTGGGTCACGGCCCCCGGAAATGACGCACACCAGACGGTACGAATCGATCTACCCGGACGAACCACCCCGTTCCCTAAAGGGCTAAGAGAGTTCGGTCAATAGACGTATTCATGAACGAAGACGTCGTCGCCGATTTTACCGCGCGGTTCTTTCTCAGCCGTGGCGAAGATGGCGGCGAAATGCCCTCTAACGGCCGAATTATTCTGACGCGGAAACGACTGGTCCTCGCGACGAACGACGAGAGGACGACCGTTCCACTGTCGACGGTAATCGACGTAAACGTCGGGACCGTCCCGAACCACGTCAAACGGTTTTTCGACGATACGATAACGATCGGTTACGAAACCGAAAGCGGCGTTCGAAGCGCGGTGATCGAAAGCCAGAGCGAGACGGTATCGAAGTTCGTCGCGATACTCTTTCGGTGTCTGTTAAACGGACGAACGGTCGCAGTGAAACACCCCGCCCGGGTTGGCGGACGCGTGAAAGACACGCCGGTCGTAACCGGGAAAATTCGGATCAAAAGTCGGGCGATCGACGTCGCTACCGAGAGCAAAACGTTCAGTATCGACGTCGAGAGCGTGATGAAAATCGGACGGACGAACGAACTCGGCCAGCGCGACGATCGAGTAACACTCACTGTGAAATACATCGAAAACGAGTCAGGGCTCACGAAGACGACGTTGATTTCGCCGACGAAGAGCCAGTACGTCAATCTCCTCGCGAGATATCTCCGGCTCGAGTTCGACGAGTTGCGGGAAGAAGTCGAGGAGATCGAGTTGACTAACCCCGAAAAGCGAGTCCTCGTCAGCGTTCACGCGACGGGTGGCGACATCGACTTTACGAATATGCTCGATGGTGATCCGGCGTACGTGACGAACGTCTTGAATTCGGTTCAGACCAAGGATCTGATCGTCGAGCAAGAAGACGGGATCGCGCTAACGCCGAAAGGGAGAATCGTCGTCAGCCAGCGAATCGAGGACGTGAATACGTAACGCGTCGAAAACGACCAACCCAGTACAGCGATCAGCGTGCCCGGTCAGAGGCGGGGACGTATGTCACAATTTTGGTCAACATCATTAAGTTATCTGGGTGTATTCATCATCCTATGGACGTGCTGATCACGGACGATTCTGGGTTTATGAGGGATCTCCTCCGGGAAATCCTCGAAGAAGATCACAACATCGTTGGCGAAGCCGAAAACGGCGTCGAAGCCGTAGAGATCTACCGCGAAGAAAAACCGGACATCGTCTTCATGGACATCGTCATGCCGATCAAAGACGGGATCGAGGCCACCGACGAAATCACGGACATGGATCCGGCTGCGAAAGTCGTCATGTGCACCAGCGTCGAACAGGCCGAACAGATGAAAGACTCCATCAAGGCAGGTGCAGAGGGATACATCACCAAGCCGTTTCAAAAAGAGAGCGTGCTCGAAGAGCTCAACAGCATCGCCGCCAAGTGACCCTTTCCATGGAAATCGATATACGAGAACTCGAAACGTACCAGGAACTCGCTCACGACGGGGCACAGTCGGCCGCCTCCTCACTTTCACAACTGACCGGGATCAGCACTCGAGTCCAGGTGACAGACGTCTCGCTGATGAGTTCGTCCGATCTCGAGTACGAGTTTATCGGCGACGAATTCGCCGGCGTCAACATCGACCTACGCGGCGAAATCGACGGCGAAGTCGTCCTTGCGTTCGACGAACAGGGACGGTCCGCGATCACCGACACGCTCGTCCCGGCAGACGACCCGGAGAAGAAAAAAAGTAGCATCAAAGAGGTCGGCAACATCATGACGAGTGGCTTCGTCGACGGCTGGGCGAACTACCTCGGCGCCAAAATCAAGAGTTCACCACCCACGTACATCCAGGGGACTGGAACCGACATCCTCCCGACGTCCGCGACGACCGAAGACGACAGACACCTGTTCGTCTTCCGAAGCCGCGTCGCAGCATCCAAAGACTCCGTAAACGAACCGATCGACTTTAGAATCCTCCTCGTTCCCGATTCGAAGTCACTCGAACGCTCGCTTGAACCCCAGACTGACAAGATCGTCTCTCTCGAGAAACTCGAGGTGTTCAACGACATGACCAAAGAGGGAGCCGAGAAAGCCGCGACCAACATCACCTCGATGACCGGAATCGAAACCACCGTGAACATCAGCCGGCTGAGCCTGGTTCCGATCGAGGATATCCCGACGGAAGTCGGAAACAAACGGTTCGTCGGGACGGTGATGGAGTTCAATGGGAAGTTCAGCGGCTACCTGGTCATCCTCTTCGATCAGCCGTCGGGCCGTGCGGTCGTCGATTCGCTCGTGCCGATGGAAACCGACGAAAACTGGGGCGATATCGAACAGGGTGCGCTCAAAGAACTCGGCAACATCATGACCAGCGGGTTCATCGACGGGTGGGCCAACGTGTTGAACGCCGAAATAAAACATTCGCCCCCGAAGTTCGTCGCCGACACCGGATCTGGGGTGCTAACACCGATTACGGCACAGATCGCTCAGAGCGACGACCACGCCTTCTTGCTCGACTCGAGCATCCAGACGAACAGCGATCGAGTGTTCACCTGCCAGATGCTCGCATTACCCCGACGCGACGAACTGGAGCAGGCACTCGACGACCTTCTCGTCGAAAACTCGGGGAACACTCGAGTCGATCCCGACGAACTGTTCTGAGGAACACTGCCGACTCGTACGGTCCCTTGACCGAGGATCCGGCCCGGCCGGGACGATTCGCGTTCGCAGGCGACGACGGACAGTAGTTCGTATCAGGTCCACTCTATAGTAGCCACCGAAAGTACGTGCACACCTGATCGAACGACGACTGTGCGATCAGGTGTGAGATGTCGTGCAGTGGCTACTACAGTCTACCCGATTCAGTCCCGGCGTTCGCGTCGTTCGGTCCGTTTCAGCGTGGTGTGTGAAAATTACGATGGGCGACGCATCCGAATGCAGTTCCGAAAGCCAGTTTATACGAATGCAGTGACGAGTTGGTTAATCGGCTGAACCGCTGATTTACGAACATACTCGTGTAAATACGTTGTGGCCGGACCAGAATCGGGCCGGAACGGATCGTCCGATATTGGGTGAAACCGGTAGTAGTAGTATCTGAACGGAGAAGGAGTAGAGACTGGTCGGAGCAGTAGTTCTGTCTGAACGGGGCAGTATTAATGTCTGAACAGTGCAAGGCTCTCGTCCCGCCTGACGAGACAAAACGGAACACCATCGGTTTCAGGAAAACTCATCGTCCGTCGTTCGATTATCATCAACCGATCGAACGCCTCCGAACAGGCCGGACAGCGTAATTTCTCTCGATTTTCGTACACTGCCACGTCACCCGCATCGCGGAGGAGTTTCATCTGGTGGCGATGATCGTGAACGTCGAAATCCGGATCCATACAACTGATATTGAGAGCGACAATCGTAAATGTGATCGAGTTAACTGAGGACCGCGAGGTGGAGACCGGTGCAAAGCGATACCGCTTCCGCTCCGAAGAACGGTACCGACGAACTCGAGATCGGTCCTCGTAATGAAACCGGTGATCTGGAGCGTCTCTCCTCGTGCTCGGGTCGAACATTCCGCCCTCTATATATCATAGTGTGAGAATTGACACCAGGATACAACAATACCGGTCGAGGTATTCCTGAAGTCTACGAATTGTCGTCTACTTTTCTGTATATTCGGTTCCGGTTATCGGACGGTGAAAATATCGACTTCAGACCGGGAGGTATCGTTTCACTTTTTCCAATGACGAAATATCCATCCTCTCGAAGCGAGTCCGATATTGTCCTGATCATTGACTCTTTATGGTCAGTATCAATGTAGATGAATAGGTTCCGACACGTGACGAGATCGAATCCCGACTTCGACGCACCGCTGATTAGATCGTGGCGTTCGAACGAAACTAGATCCGTAATCCGGTCATCGATACGGTACGTCCCTGCCGTCGAGTCGTAGTCGACGTACTGACGAAAGTCCGGCAGATACGAGAGCTCGTCACTGAGGTCGGTCGTTCGTGAGTCCGCATACTCCCCGCGTCGTGCAACCTCTAAAGCATCGCGGCTGATATCTGTTGCAAGGATACTGACGGCAGACTCGTCTATCCCCGGATCGTCGTGAACGAGCATCGACAACGAGTACGGCTCTCGACCATCAGCACAGGCAGCGCTCCAGATATCGATCCGCCGCTGGGACTGCGACAGCGTCCGAAGTACCTCTCGAATGCCGTCCCAGACCCCTGGATTTCGAAAAAATCCCGTCACGTTGATACTCAACGAATCGAGAAGCGACGTCTGTTCGTCGGGATCGTTCCGGACGTGCTCGAGGTACTCTCGATAGTCGTCACAATCTGTTCTCCGCATTCGCGCGGTTATCCGACGATCCAAGTAACTATCGTTGTAATGGCTCGTGATAAACTCCAGTTCCCGTTCCATATACTCGAGGAGGAGCGTAAACGAATCGTCGCTGGTCACAGTATCTCCAATGCTGGAGGGTTAGAACGATAAGTTTGCTGATTGTGAGCGGACGACCGACGAACAGCGTGCCCCTCAGTGGCGTCCCAAGCCTGAGCTGATGATCGAAATCGTGCGGTGCGGTCCGATTTCGCCCATCAGTCGACGCTTGAGAGGGTACTCCGTCGTGATTCGACCGGCCGTCACCGTCACACCGGGTTTCCGGTGAATGTATTAAAACGAGTGTGAAATTCATCGATTTTATCGGAAATCCGGTGTGCGAATGAGGGGAGGACGAATACCGGCCGATAGGTCATCAGTGCCTGTATACCGGTGGGAGGCGCCGATCGGAACGAACAGAACGCAAGGAGACCGGATTTCCGGTGCGTGTAGCGCCGGGCAGACAGCAAAGTCGCGACTGAAATCCTATCGATCAAGCCACCGACGAGAACGAACCGGGACACCAGATTTCCGGTGAAAGGTTCGTATTCCGCGTCAAAAACACTATACTATAGCGATATACTCGGTTCCCGCAGCTGTGCGTTCCTGTACACCCGTATCGAATTGATATTCGTACGTTCTGGGACTCAATAACGGGCGAGGACGCCAATTCGATCGACGTCACCCGGTATGGTTATCGCCAAATCACACTTTCACAGACGGGGAACGATACTATCGGACAGAAGCCAGTGAGTCGCGAATTCGTGGCCGTCGCCACCGGAGACGGCTCACGGACAGCGACCGATCTTCACATCGTTCTGGCCGACAGTGTGAGCGAACTGTCCGCCGTCAGTTCGTATACGGACAGGGGTTGGGTTTCGATAGCAACGAAGCCACCAAGACGATACAACCCGTCCGGCGGTGCGATACGAGTTGCTTGCCCCTGTGAAGAGCTACCGGTTTCGGCCCATGCTACCAATTTTATATCATACATTCTAATTTGATTGTTTCAGTTTGACCTTCGGCAGACTGTGATCGTCTATCGAGCAATTGGTTCGGGTTCTGACAACCACAGTAATTCATATCATGTTCAATCATGGTGTGGGCCATCACTCGAGTAACCACCCTCGAATTACGGAAACAACCGCTGCACATCTCGAGGTCGTGAGACCGATTTCGGCCGGGATTCGATCGATAGATCCCATCTGCTAATCAGTCCAGGTCGGCCAACTGCCACTCGAGGACGGAAATGGGCGACGAGAACACTGCGTCTGAGAAGAAGTGGCTCCACGGTATCCATCCAGGAATGCGGCCGCCGGATCGGTAGCGTGATGTCCGAGCGGCTGGACGGTACGTATCCTTTTTATGCCCCACTATATTGTTTATCAATGGAAATACTATACAGATTTCTATACCAATGGTTTCGTCGATAACACCTGATTCGGGTACATCTCAGTCGTAATTTCTGTATTATCGTATATCATATATTTACTAAATTATTAGTGGTCAGTTATACTCTGTACCGAATAAACGAAGGAACTCTCGTAGCTCTCGGACCGAACTTCCGGTCGTATGGAGACAACCGGCGAACGAACTGGCTGGCGTCCTCAGTGCGTGGAGCGTTCTGATGGGGTGACCAAGAGCTAGCTCACGTAACGACGCTGTCGCTCACGCACCGAGCAGACGAGTTTCGTTGTCTTCACCAGTTCCCTGGGCAGTTCCTGGTGGAGCATAGACACCGAAACGATCGGACTGCTCGTAAACGACCTGTTCACCGCTCGCGCTCGAGGAAGAAACACTACACGTACCGACTGTAGATTCGTGAGCGGGAGAACGGTGCCAGTACTATAGTAGTCGTTGAAAGTCGTTGCACTCCCGCTCGCGGGATGGATCGGCGATCGGTGTGTAAATCGTTTCAGTTGTTACTATAGACTATAGGCAGTCGCGTTTATAACGAGGCGCGAAGGGCCGATGATGAATGGGACCTGCGAGTAAAAAGCGAGCCGAGAGAAGGTATTTACTCGGAGATAGTCTGTTTCTGTTCTTCGTCGTACAGAATACACCGTGCCTGCTGGTCGTCTCCCGTATCGTACATAGGGGGTTCCTCGACGGTGCACTCGTCGGTCGCCTCCGGACACCGGGGTGCGAACCGACAGCCTGACGGTAAGTTCACCGGGTCGGGAATGTCGCCTTTCAACTCGGCCGCCTCGCGCTCGTCGTCGGGGTCGATGGTCGGCGTCGAGCCGACCAGCGCCTTCGTGTACGGATGTTGTGGATCGTTGATCACCTGCGTCGCCGGCCCCACCTCGACGAGTTTTCCGAGGTACATGATCCCGATGCGATCGCACATGTGCTTCAACAGCGAGAGGTCGTGGCTGATGTAGAGGATCGAGATACCGAGTTCGTCCTGGAGCCGATCGAGCAGGTCGAGAATGCTGGCGCGAACGCTCACGTCGAGCATGCTCGCCGGCTCGTCGGCGAGGATGAACGACGGCTCGAGGATGATCGCACGCGCGATGCTCACGCGCTGGCGCTCCCCGCCGCTGAGTTCGGACGGGTACTCGTGCATGTACGCCTCCGCGGGGTTCAATCCGACGCTCTCGATGGTCTCGATGACCGTGTTCTCGCGTTCTTCCTCCGATCCGATGCCGTGGACGTCGAGTGGCTCTTTCACCCAGTCGAAGACGCGATAGCGTGGATTGATCGACTCGTAGGGGTTTTGCTGGATGATCTGTGCCTCCGTGCGGAAGTCCATCTCGTCGCGCACCGCCGGATCGGTGATGTCCTGGCCGTCGAACGAGACGGTACCCGATGTGGGTTCGTGAAGGTGGAGGAGCGACTTTCCACAGGTCGTCTTTCCACAGCCGCTCTCCCCGGCCAGACCGAACGATTCGCCCTCTTCGATCTCGAAGGAGACGCCGTCGACGGCTTTGACGTACTCGATTTCACCCCACCCGAAGAGTCGGGTGAACAGGTCTTCGTTCGACTTGAAGTGCTTTTTCAGATCGTCGACTTCGATTTTCGGACTAGTCATCGGCTTCCTCCACCCCCTGTTGGGGTTCGGTTTCGAGGTCCATCCAGGTTTCTTTGCGTTTGGCTTCCTCGGTCAGTAGTTCCTGTTCGTCCGCTCTGTGACACTCGACGATGTGTCCGTCGCCGTACTCCTCCGGTTCGGGCGTGACGTCCCAGCACTCGTCGGTGGCGAACGGACATCGTGGCGCGAACCCGCAGCCTTCCGGCGGTTCGACGAGATCCGGTGGCGTTCCGGGAATCGAGATCAGGTCCTGATCGTCCTCTTCGATGTCGGGGAACGCGTTCCGGAGTCCGAGCGTGTACGGGTGGCGCGGTTCTTTGATGATCGTCTCGACGTCGGCGTGTTCGACGACGCGGCCGCCGTACATGACAGCGATCTCGTCGCAGATGTCGGAGACGACCGAAATGTCGTGCGTGATGAGGACCACGCTGCTTTCGATCTCCTGCTGGAGGTCCCGAAGCGTCTGTAAGATCCGGTCCTGGATCACGACGTCGAGTGCCGTCGTCGGCTCGTCGGCGATGATGAGCGACGGATCGAGCGCGAGCGCGAGCGCGATCATCGCCCGCTGGGCCATTCCGCCCGAGAACTGGTGTGGGTAGTCGTCGATCCGACCGGGATCGATGCCGAGCTGTTCGAACAGCTCTCGAGCGCGCTCTCGAGCCTCGCCCTTCGAGACGTCCTCGTGCGTTCGGATCGCCTGAACGATCTGATTCCCGACGGTGTAGACGGGATCGAACCCGTTCATCGCGTTCTGGGGGACCATCGAGATCTCGTCCCAGCGGATCTCCGTTCGAAACTCCCTGTCGCTCAGCTCCGTCAGGTCGGTTCCCTTGTACTCGATGGAACCCTCCGGAACGTCTCCGTTTTTCGCCAGCAGGCGGATGACCGCCTTGGCGAGCGTGGACTTTCCGGAGCCACTTTCGCCGATGAGACCCAGTATCTTGTTCTTTTCCAGGGAGATACTGACGCCGTTGACGGCGTGGACGGCTCCACCATCTTCCATCTCGTATTCTACGTGAACATCGGTTAGTTCTAGCATTGGTATCAGTGTCGGATTTCGGGGTTCGTTATCTCCTCGAGCGTTCGACCGATGAAGAACACCGACGAGACGAGCAGCATGATGCAGACTCCGGCAGGCAGGACCCACCACCAGGCCTCACGGATCGCTCCGTGGGTGTACGCCTGGTACATCATCCGACCCCAGGAGTAGACGTTGGGGTCGCCGAATCCGAGGAACGCGATGCTCGCCTCGTACATGATCGCGTACGCCACCGCGAACGCCATGTAGAGGACGGTCAGCGGAAGCACGTTCGGGAACACGTGCCGGTAGAGGATACGGAAGTCGCTCGCACCGATCGCCCTCGCGGATTCCACGTACGGACGTTGCTTCTGTGAAAGCACTTCGGACCGGACTACACGCGCCGAGTCACGCCACAGAATCGCGGCGATGACCAGCATGATGTTGACGATGTTCGCACCGAAGATGAACACGAGCACGATCACGAACGGGAGGAACGGAAGTCCGTACGCGATATCGACGATACGCATCAGGATGTCGTCGATCCAGCCGCCGTAATACGCGCTGATGAGTCCGATGTTCGTCCCGATGAAGACGGCGATAAACGCCGCGAGAAAGCCCACGAAGACGGAGACGCGAGCGCTCACGATAAGCTGAGAGAAGACGTCCTGTCCGTGGTGGGTCGTCCCGAGGAGGTGATCTGTCGACGGCGCGTCGAGACGGGCGAGCGATCCGTCGTCCCGTCGGTGGCGCGCGCCCGGACTGTACGGCGCCAGAATCGGTGCAAAGACCGCGATGAAGACGAATGCTGCGAGGACGACGATGCCGAACTGGCCGAGCCGGTCGGAGCGATACAGCTCGTAGGCGGTCGAGACACCGTCTTTGATCTGACTGAGCGCGCGACTCGAGGTCAGCTTCGATTCGACGTTAGCTGGAAGGTGATCTTTTACACTCATATTAATCGTACCTCACCCGTGGATCGAGATAGACGTACGCGAGGTCCGCCACGAAGTTCATCCAGATCACGAGACTTCCCATGAGGAAGAAGATGGCCTGGGCGAGCGGATAGTCGTTGTACGTTACCGATTCGACCATCTCCCGGCCCATTCCCGGCCAACTGAAGACGGTTTCGATGACGAGCGATCCGCCGATAGACATGCCGACGACCAGTGCGACCACGGTCGTCATCGGGAGGATCGAGTTCCGGGCGGCGTGTTTGTAGAGGATTATGTACTCGGGAATTCCCTCCGCTTTCTTTATCTGGATGAAATCGGAGTTGAGCACGTTTATCATGCTACTTCGCATGAGCAGCGTCGGCGTCGCCATGTAGTAGATGACGCCAGTCAACACCGGAAGCACGAGGTGGTAGGCGACGCCCCAGTTCAGATACCTGCCGAGGAACGTCTCGTACTCGGTTCCGGGTGGGCGGATTCCGCCGGACGGGAACCACCCCAGATAGAACGTAAACACCATCAGCAACAGGATACCGATCCAGAACTCGGGGGAGGACCGAGCGATCAGTGTCACGACGATACCGGTTTTCTCCTTGCGAGTGCCGCGGACCCAGCCGATGAAAGCCCCTACGCTTACGCCGATCAGGTACGCGATGGCGAACGCGAGTCCCATCAGGATGATCGTGTTGAAGAACCGAACCACGAGAACGTCCCAGACGGGAACTCCGTGGCGAAACGACTGGCCGAGATCGCCGGTGAGATACTGCGCCATGTACTCGACGTACTGGACGTGCAGCGGCTGATCCAGGCCGTGACGAGCCAGTATCGCTTCTCGTTCCTCTGCACTGAGTCCCTCCTGGAGATACATCGACGTCGGATCGCCAGGTGCGAGACGAAAGACGACGAACAGAAGAGTCAGAAACGCCCAGTAGGTGACGATCAGTTGCCCGATACGGCGGACGACGTATTTTTTGAGGCTCATTTTTGCGTGCTAGTCAGCTGCGCGGACGAGACGGGACAGTCGTGTTCATCGTGTTCCGCTCCGATGTAACAGGGATGGTAATGACCTGCATTCTATTTCCACATCATAGCGTTTACTAAACCAAACCACTTATAGTATGCGTCTCGAGACGAGGATTTACGAACTCCGAAACGACTCGTGACGACTTGCCGAGAGTAGAGGAGCGACTGCACCGATTTCTACACCCAAACGTGATCCCTTTCCTGGTAAACCGGCGCGAACGACCGGCCGTTTTACGTGATCGTCTCGGTGGCTTGCTGGAGGGCGTCGTCCCACGTCGACGTATTTCTCGGCTCGTAGTAGTCGAAGTCGACGGTCTCGTCGACGATTTTGCGCCCTTGCTCGTAAGACGCGATATCGCCGCTCGCGACGAACTGTGACAGGAGGTTCCCGATCGCCGTCGCCTCGGTCGGCCCGGCTTTGACCTCGAGACCCGTCGCCGATGCGACCAGCTGACAGAACAGCTCGTTTTCTACGCCGCCGCCGACCAGGTGAAGTCGGTCCGTGTACGTTTCGGCGGCGGCCATCAACCGCTCGAGGACGAGCGCAGTTCGGATCGCGAGGCTCTCGAGCAAACACCGGGTGATCTCGCCTTCCGTCTCCGGTACCGGCTGACCGGTGTCCCTACAGTAGGTTTCGATTGCCGCGACGACGTCCCCGGTGGCCTGGGCCTCGAAGAACAGGTCGTCGAGTGTATCGACGATCGATCGGAACGCCTCGGCGTCACGCGCCGCCGCGGTCAACTCGTCGTACTCGTAGCGACCGCCGGTTCGTCTCCAGGTGTCCCGGCAGTGCTCGAGGAGGCTGAATCCAGGCGTATTACGGATGTATCGGATTCGTCCCCCGACGCTCAGTTCGTTCGACGACGGAACGTCGAACGCGGCGTCGTCGATCACCGGCTCCGTCAGCTCCAGCCCGGGGATGAGCCACGAGCCGGTACAGAGGAAACCGGGGCTTTCGGGTTCGAACGGGATCGACGCCATGGCGGCCGCCGTGTCGTGACTCGGTGCGAGATACACGTCCGTTTCCCCGGAAAACGATTCGGACAGCGACGGGTCCACCGAACCGATATCGGTTCCGGCGTCGGCCACTTCGGGCAGGACGTCGGTCGGGAGATCCAGCTCAGAGAGGAGGTCAGTCTCCCACTCTCCCGTCCGGATGTCCATCATCCGAAGGGTCACACCGAAGCTCGTCTCACCCACCGGCTCCGCGCCGAGTTTCCAGGAGAGCAACTGCGGGAGCATCACCAGCTCGTCTGCCCGTTCGAACGACTCCGGATCCTCGTGGTACTGGTAGTAATACGAGTTCGGAACGCCGTGGTGGCCAGTCCGACGAAAGATTTCCCGCCGCGGGACGCACTCGAGGAGGTCGTCTTCTTTCGAGTACAGCGACTGGTCCAGATAGCAGTACGGATCTGACTGAAGCTCGCCGTCCTCGATGAGACCGAAGTCGCCGGCCGTCGTGTCGATCGCGACTGACGCCACCGACCCAGTCTCTTCGATCACCGACTCGAGGCCGGCGACGATTTCGGTCGTGAGGGACTCGATATCCCAGACGAGTCGGCCGTCGACTGTACTCGGGTTCGTCTCGAACCGATACGCCTCGGTCACGTCCAGTTCGCCGTCGAGTCGGCCGTAATAAATTTTTCCGGTACTCGTTCCGATGTCTATCGCGACACGGCTGGACATGCCTCGAATCAGGGAAGGGAGGGCCATAACTATTCCCATTACCGTCGAAACGGCGGTGTGTGGGTGGTTACTCGAGTATCGTCACCCGAACCGTTCGCGTCGACGGGCCGTCGAGGTCGAAAAAGAGTACGTCTTCCCACTGTCCAAGCTGCAGCGTTCCGTCCTGGAGCAGCGCCAGGACGGGTGTGTGGACCATCGACGTGATAATATGTGCGTGTGCGTTTGGTTGGGTTTCGGTCGCGACGTGATGGCGGTCGTGGAGGTAACCGCCTTCCGGCGGCACGTACTCCCCGAAGAAGTCGATGATATCCTGTGTCAGACGCTTCTCGTACTCGTTCGTAAACAGCGCAACCGTGGTGTGAGGCGTCGAGACGAACACCAGCCCGTCTCCCGCATCCGACTCGTCGATCGCATCCTCGACCCGGTCCGTGATCTTGCGGAGTTCGACCCTGTCGTCGGTCGAGACTTTAAACGAGGAGGTCTCGAGTTCCATAGTGGGAGGATTTGCGACGGGATCAAATAACTGCCGATAACTGTCGCATTTCTAACCGCCGATTTTGGGGGTCACTCGAGCGGTCGCCCGCGGTACTATTATGTATCAGGTGATCTAACTCCTCGAGTATGACTGAATCGGAGCCGTATCCACGAAGTCTCGGTCACATCGGAATCACCGTCGACGACATCGACGCCGGCGTCGAATGGTACGAGGACGTCCTCGGGTTTACACACGTGATGGGGCCGGAGAAGGTACACGCAAACGAGGGCCACTTCGGAAAGCTCGTCGCGGACGGAATGAGCGGCTTCGAGTGGATGAAGATCGCACACATGGCCACCGGTAACCACGTCGGCGTCGAACTCTTCGAGTACGATACGACGGACGGAGAGTCGGACCCCGACGTGATGCAGCCCGGACTCAACCACATCTGCGTTCAGGATCCGAACATCGAAGCACTCGCCACCAAAATCGACGAAACCGGCGGAAACCAGATCAAGGACATCTGGAACGTGTATCCGGACGAGGAGTACAAAATGACCTACTGCGAGGATCCGTTCGGGAACTACATCGAGATTCACACGCACGGATACGAGCACGGTCACGCGAACATGACGTACTGAGACACGGTCACGCGAACCGTATTGATACACGGTTGCGCGAACGGTATTGATACACGGTTGCGCGAACGTGACGTGCTGATACGGATCGCGTGATACGGATTACTGTAACTGGGTATCGGAGCGACCACGGGATGGGGCCGGTCTTCGGTACTGACGTACAGTAAACCGTATGAATCGGTTCCGGGACGTTCACAGGACGGTCACGATACACCGGTACATCGTCACAACAGACCGTGTTATCGGACCCACCGATCCGATACGGTCGGGGTGGTCGCCATTTCTCGACGTTCACTTCCCACGCGACGACCACCGGATCCACCCAGGTGTGTAATTTCGACGTTTTCGTGGCTCGAGCAGGTTGATTTCCGGATCATCACTGGTTTACAACGGTCGTCGACGATACTCGCCGCCAGTATATCAACAGGGTAATTAATAGAATTTTTACAATAGCTTTAAATAATTGTCTGGTTTTAATCAGATAGGCATGCGAAAGAGTAACAGCAATGGGAAGAGTGCTGTCGGTGCAAGTCGTCGATCAGTACTCAAGGCAGCGGGTGCATCGGGCGTTGCAGTCAGTGTGGCCGGATGTACGGGCTTCTTTGGGGGCGAAGACGGCGACGCTCCGGTCACGGAGTACGGCGTCGAACTAACCGACGATCCAGCCGGCGAGGAGTGGGACGAAATCGACTACCTCACGACGCCGGAGGACGTCAGCCCGATCCGGTATACGTACGCGAACCTCCACGCGGAGTACCTCGAGGAACTCGGGTTCGAGGTCTCGGTTCGAGCGCCGAGTATTCCCCAGTACGTCGACGACGGCTTCGTCAACCGCGAGTTCGACATCTACGTCGTGCGACAGCTGGACGGCTGGGATCCCGACCGGTACCTCCACGACGCGTTCCACTCGTCCGCGCTCGCGGATGGTGAGGTAAACATCTCGGGATACGACAACCCCGAGTACGACGAGATGGTCGAACAACAGCGACGGGAAACCGACCTCGAGGCCCGTCGCGACCTCGTCTTCGAGATGCAAGAGCAGTTGATGGAAGAGCAGATCATCTCGCCGATTCTCGTCCAGAACCGCATCATGGCGTACAACTCGGATCGGTACCAGAACGCCTACTCGGGCCCCGAGGAGGGTCTCGGGCGGTTCTGGAACTTCCTCAACATCGAGCCGACCGACGAGGGCGACGAGACACTGGTGTTCTCCCAGATCAGCGACGTGAACACGCTAAACCCGCTTAGTCCGGAGCGCGTTCGCGTCGAGCGCGGCATCATCAAGCTCATGTACGACCGGCTGATGCGGATTCCGGAGGACGAAGTGGTCCCACAGCCGTGGATGGCCGAATCCATCGATCAGGAGGATGAACAGACGGTCGTCGTAGAACTGCGAGACGACCTGCAGTGGCACGACGGCGAGGACGTCACGGCAGAGGACGTCCAGTTCACGTTCGAGTACGGGCAGGAACACTCCTCGACGATCGAAAGCCAGCTCGAGCCGCTCGGCAGCATCGACGTCGAGGACGATCAGACGGTCGTCTTCAACTTCGACGAGCCGATGGCGACGTTCGAGAGCTTCCTCGCCGGACGCAACGGGTCGATACTGCCCGAGCACGTCTGGTCGGACTACCCGGACGACCTCGACGCCGAGACCATCGGTGAGTTCACGAACACGGACGACCCGGTCGGTAGCGGTCCGTTCCAGCTCACGAGCTTCGAAGGCGGCGAAGAGCTCTCGCTCGAGCGCTTCGACGACTACTTCCAGGAACCAAACATCGACGAAGTGATCAGAATCGAGTCCGCGGACACCCGTGGTATGGTAAACGCCCTCGAGGACGGTACTGCGGACATGATCCCCTGGGAGCTTGCACCGGAGGATATCGACCGCTTCAACGACGACGACGAGTTCGAGACGGTCGACGCGTTCATGACGTCGATCCACTACGCGTGT
Source organism: Natrarchaeobius chitinivorans (assembly GCF_003841505.1). Taxonomy (GTDB): domain Archaea; phylum Halobacteriota; class Halobacteria; order Halobacteriales; family Natrialbaceae; genus Natrarchaeobius; species Natrarchaeobius chitinivorans. The sequence continues at coordinate 81,863 of NZ_REGA01000013.1, read as the reverse complement.
TACAACATGCGCCGTCACCCGTACGACAACACGGAGATCCGACGCGGACTGGCCTACGCCATCCCCAAGCAGGAAGCCGTCGAGATCGCGACGGCCGGTACAGCAGAAGTGATCCAGGCGCCGATCTCGCCGGCGCTCGAGGAGTGGTACAACGACGACGTCGAACACTTCAACCTGGATCTGGAAGCCGCCGCCCAGGAACTCGAAGCCGCCGGCTGTGAGTGGGACCAGGACGGCCGCATCCACATGCCGCCGGAGTAAGCACCGCACACCATCTCGACCGACCCCCGTTTCTACGGCACGCGCTTCGAACGCGGCGTCTCGCCGCCGGATGCCGCGTTCGGTTTTCATCGACCTCGAGCGGCCGCTTTCGCGAGGGCGTTTCAGTCCGCTCTCCCCTCGAGTGCAATCGAATCGGCGACCGGAGTCGGCGACGGGTTCGTTCGTCGAGAGTCCGGAATGGGACAGATAGTGAGTGAGCCACCGGAACAGATACGCTCATTTTGCTCGAGTGAGACGGAACTAGCGAATGTCCGAACCCACCGCATCGAAACCGATCGAGTTGCGCCGGCGGCTCCACGCGTATCCGGAGCCGTCGTGGTGTGAGTTCTACACGACGAGCAGGCTGGCAGATCGCGTCGAGGAGATCGGCGTCGACGACGTCTTCGTCGGACGGGAGGCTATCGATCCGGACGAACGCCTCGGCGTTCCCGACGAGCGGGTACTCGAGCGCTGGCGCGAGCGCGCAGCCGAGCACGGAGCGCGAACGGATCACCTCGAGTCGATGGACGGCGGCACGACCGGGCTGGTCGCCGTGCTCGATCGGGGCCCCGGCCCGGTCGTCGGCCTTCGAGTCGACATCGACGCCCTGCCGTTCGAGGAGTCGACCGAACCGGACCACGAGCCGGCAGCCGAGGGATTTCGATCGGAGAATCCGGGCGTGATGCACGCCTGCGGCCACGACGCGCACATGGCGATCGGAATCGGGGTTCTCGAGTCGCTCGCCGATGCGGAGTTTTCGGGGACGGTCAAGGTCTTCTTCCAGCCCGCCGAGGAGGCTCTCGGCGGCGGACGCGCGATGGCCGCGACCGACCACGTCGACGACGTCGACGCATTCTTCGCCGTTCACGTCGGCCTGGGACACCCGACGGGAACGGTCGTCGCGGGAAGCAACAGACCGCTCGCGGTTCGACAGTCGCGGGCGACGTTCACCGGCGAGTCGGCTCACGCCGGACTGGCCCCGAACGAGGGCCGAAACGCCATGCAGGCGATGGCGACGGCGATCCAGAACCTCCACGCGATACCCCGACACGCGGACGGACTGACGCGGGTGAACGTCGGCAGCGCCCGGGCGGGAACCGCTTCGAACGTCGTCGCCGACGAGGCGACGATCGAACTCGAGGTTCGCGCCGGCGCCAACGACGTTCTCGAGTACATGACGACCCACGTCGACCGAATCCTCCGGACGGCCGGAGAGATGCACGACTGCGAACTCGAGACGACGGTGATCGGTCAAGCACCGCGCGTCGACAGCGACCCCGAACTCGCCGAAGTGGTCGAGACGGTCGCCCAGCGGACGCCCGGCGTCGATTCGGTCGAACGACACGCCGACTTCGGGGCGAGCGAGGATGCGACGTACTTCATGCGACGAATCGCCGACGCCGGCGGTTGCGGGACGTACGTCGTCGTGGGGACCGACCACCCGGGTGGCCACCACACGCCGCGGTTCGACGTCGACGAACGGAGTATTGAGATCGCGACGACGGTGTTGACCGACGCGATCGGAGACGTCCTCTCGGAAGCGCCGTAGCGCGATACGGCTGTCGAGCGGCATTCGCCGTTCAGCACGATTTCGAGCCATGATACGGGTTACTGTGACTGTTTACCGCCGCACTCGCCGCCCGGGTCGCGGGTGCGCCGGCAACGACTCACAGTAACCCGTATGAAACGAACACAGCTCATACTACCGGCTGTAAGTCATTCAAGATTCTCGCCGCTCCAGGGTGGCGAGAATCTTGACACAGTTACAGCCGGCAGTATCAGCAGCCGCGTAGTACGGCCCCCATCTACCGAACGCCCGACAAATGGTTTTTAGTACAGGAACGCTTCTGTCGGGACGTGAATCACACGTATCCATATTTCGGCGTCAATTTCAAAGTGTATCCAAAGACGATCGGAACGCAGGGGCTCGAGCTGGCGAAAATCGTCGAGCGAGTACAGAACGAAACTGGCACAAACTTCGTCGTCACGCCCCAGATCCCCGACGTCAGGATGGTCGCGACGGAGACTGACGTGACGGTCTCGTCCCCGCACGTCGACGCCGCGTCGCCCGGCCGCGGTATCGGGAAGGTCCTCCCGGAAACGCTCGCCGACGCGGGCGTCGCGGGGGCGACGATCAACCACGCGGAAAACCGGGACACGCTCACCGATATCGCAAAGAAGATCGAACGCTGCGCGGAGGCCGGCGTGGACAGCGCAATCTGCGTCGACAGCATCGAGATGGGACGCGCCGTCGCGACGCTCGACCCCGACGCGCTCATCTACGAAAAGCCGGAAGACATCTCGACGGATCGCGCGATCACCACGACCCATCCCGAACGCGTCGAGCGCTTCGTTGAGATGATCGACGAGACCAACCCGCGGACGAAGGTACTCGTCGGTGGAGGCATTCGAACCGCAGAACACGTTCGAGCGGCGTTCGAACTCGGCGCCGACGCGACCGGTGCCGCCTCCGCGATCTCGACGGCCGACGATCCGTACGAACGGCTCACCGAGATCGCAGCCGCGATGCCCGAGTGATTCGGACTGCCGTTCGCCAGACGGCTGCTCGAGACGAAACGCCGCGATCCGCCGACCGTTCTACCGGTTCCAGGGTGCGAACTCGAAGTCGATGATCCGACGCTCGCGGTCGATGTCGTCGATTCGCTCGACGTCCTCGGGATCGAGTTCCAGGTTCGTCGCCGCGAAGTTCTCGCGGAGGTGCGCCGCGCTCGAGGCTTTGGGGACCGGGACGATCTTCTCTCGCTGGATCAGCCAGGCGAGACTTACCTGCTCCGGTGTCGCGTCGTGTCTCTCCGCGACCGAACGCAGTTCCGGCACGTCGGCGGCAGAGCCCCGAACCAGCGGCGAGTAGCCCACGAGGTAGTGGTCGTGTTCGCGAGCGTACGCCTGGAGTTCGCGTTGCTGGAGTAGCGGGTGCAACTCGACCTGGTGGGCGAATATCGTCGGCTCGAGCAGTTCCCGCGCCTCGTCGAGTAGTTCCGGCGTGAAGTTGCTCACGCCGACGTTCGCCACGACGCCGTCGGCGTGGAGTTCGTTGAACGCTCGCAACGTCTCCTCGGGTTCGTACGTGCCGGCCGGCCAGTGGACGTAGAGGAGATCGATCGTCTCGAGGCCGAGGTCCTCGAGGCTCGTTTCGACGGAGTCGAGAACGTCCTCGTAGGACGCTCGCTGGTAGTGGACTTTCGTCGCGACGACCAGCTCGGACCGGGAAACGTCGGATCGATCGATCGCCTCGCCGACGGCCGCCTCGGTGCCGTAGATCTGTGCCGTGTCGACGTGGCGATAACCGATCTCGAGGGCGTTCAGGACGGTCTCGACGGCCGCGTCGTGGTCGACCTCGAAATCCTCCTCGAGCGCGGTGTTCTGGTCCGTTCCGACTCCGATCGGCGGAAGTGTACTGGTCATTGGTCGGATGCTCGAGTAGGGGGAGAACGCCCGGGTACCAGAAGATTGTGGTTCCCTGTGGGTGTCACGGTACCAGAAGACTGAGATTCCTTGCAGTCGGCACAATCGACGTCCCGTGGGTCGACGGAGTTTACCGGAGCCGTTCTTCGGCTTGCGCAACTGATGCATCCTCGTGAACGATCGCCCTGATCGCGTCGATCATGCCGGCTGGATCGTCGTGTTTCCAGATCGTTCGGCCGAACATGACGCCGTTGACCCCGGCGTCCATCCCTCCTCGCACCATCTCGAGGACGGCCGCGTCGTCGTCTCGAGCTGGGCCCCCGGCGATGTACATTGGGACCGGAGCGTTCTCCGCGATCGGAGCGAACGACTCCAGGTCGCCGGTGTACGGACTCTTCAGGATGTCGGCGCCGATCTCGAAACCGATCCGGTTTGCGTGTGCCAGATACTCCGCGTCGAGTTCGTCCTCTACGCGTTGACCCCACAGCGTCGGTTCGACGACCGAGGTGATCCCGTGTTCGCGTGCCGTCTCGGAGACGCGGCTGATGAGTTTCAGGTTTTCCGCGAGGACGTCGGGGTCCTCGCGGCCGAACACGAGCGCGGTTTTGATCGCGTCGACGCCGATGCGAGCGGCCTCCTCGACGCTAAACGCCTGATGGTGGATCTCTGCGTTCTCGCGCTCGCCCGGCAGCGTCGAGTCCATGGGGTGGTCGACGGTGCCGATCGTGACGAGGTCCGGGCGCTCAGAGAGTGTCGGTTCGAACCGCCGGAGAAACGGCACGCCCGCCAGAATACCATCCGGGTTCCCCTCGAGAACCGTTTGCAACATCGCCTCCGGATCCTCGAACCCCTCGAGCCGGCCGTGGCTCAGTCCGTGGTCGATCGCGACGATAACGGCGTTTCCGGAGCTGGTTGGCAACATGAGTTTCGATTCGTTCTGTTCTTCGTTACGACGAAAAAGGTTCCGATGCGACTCATCCAGCCGAATTCAGACCGATTCGTCGCCGACGTTGATCGTCTTCGTCTGCGTGTACGCCTGCAGCGTCTCGAGCGCTCGCTCGCGACCGATCCCGGACTGCTTGTAGCCGCCAAAGGGCATTCCCTGCGGGAAGTCGTTGTACTGGTTGATCCAGACGGTCCCGGCCTGGAGGTCCTTCGCGGCCTTTTGTGCGTCGGTGACGTCCGACGCGATGACGCCGGCTGCGAGCCCGTGGTCGACGTCGTTCGCCAGCTCGATCATCTCGTCGTACTCCGACCACGAGAACGCTCTGAGCACGGGGCCGAAGATCTCGTCCTGAACGGCCGGGTGATCGTGATCGATCTCGTTGATGACGGTCGGCAGCACGAAGTGACCGTCGCCGAGCGCGTTGTCGTCGGGTTTCGTCCCGCCCGTGACGACGTTCGCGTCGTCGTCGGTCGCCTTCCCGACGTACTCGAGCGAGCGCTCGCACTGGGCGGCGCTCACCTTCGGACCGATAACCGTCGACTCCTTCAACGGATCGCCGGGGGCGTACTCCTCGGCGACCTCGGAGAGCGCCTCGAGCACCTCGGATTCGATCTCCTCGTGGACGAACAGTCGGCTGCCGGCACAGCAGTTCTCGCCCGCGCTGGTGAAGATCGCCCCCGCGGTGATCTCCGCGGCGCGCTCGGGATCGGCGTCGGGGAAGACTATTACCGGGCTGTTGCCGCCCAACTCGAGTGAGATGTCGGTGACGTTCTCCGCGGCGCTTTTCATGACGGCCTTACCGACTTCGGTGGAGCCGGTGAACGCGACCTTGTCGACGTCGGCGTGGCTCGTGAGCGCCGAACCGGCCGGCTCGCCGAAACCTGTGACGACGTTGACGACGCCGTCGGGGAGGAGGTCTTCGATCTCCTCGAGGAAAGCGAGGATCGACACCGGGGTCTGTTCGGCCGGCTTGATGACGATGGTGTTGCCGGCGGCGAGTGCGGGCGCGATCTTCCAGGAGGCCTGGGCGATCGGGTAGTTCCAAGGGATAATCGCGCCGACGACGCCGTGTGGCTCACGGACGGTCATGACGGTCTTGTCGCCCTCACTCGGAATCGTCGTCCCGTGGTTGGCCTGTGCCACGCCGGCAAAGTACCGGTATTGTTCGACCGTTCGGTCCATGTCCCAGTGGGCGTCGCCGATCGGCATGCCGTTGTTGAGCGTTTCGATGGTCGCGAGTCGGTCCGCGGCGTCCTCGATGCGATCGGCAATCTCGTTGAGAAGGTCGCGGCGCTCGATCGCGGTAGTGTCCGACCAGGTTTCCTCGTAGGCACGACGCGCCGCTGCTACCGCCTTGTCGACGTCGGCCACACCCCCCTCGGGGACCGCCGCGATCGGTTCCCCCGTCGTCGGGTTGTGCGTTTCGAACTCTTCACCCGACTCGGCCGCCACCCACTCTCCATCGATGTACATCCGTGGCGTCCAATCGAGGTATGTGGCCTCAGCTTCCTCGTGGCGTGCGAGCACGTCAGCTTTCGAATCATCGGTCGGCTTGTCCGAAGACATAGACGTACGTAGATAGCAAACTCCCAAATAGCTTGCCCCGGTCGAGAACGGCTGGCTCGCTGCGTTACCTGCGAGTGGCGTTCCAGTCCCGATTCGATGGAGCGCACGCTGTCGTGGCGATCGTTCACCTCATCAGTCGACCGCCGGGGAACGCCAGTTGGTCAAACGCCTTTGGGTGGGTTGGTCAAACCTCTTTGTATGGTCCAATCGCTACCTCATAGGTCACGATAGAGCAGATGAAGGCTCAAAATCGTCTCACATCGTACGCCGGTCGCACGAATACTCGTGATTCTCGAGCGATGTGCGTTCCCTATCGATCGGGAGGACTCGAGAGAGACGCAATCTGGCGCCATCGGTCGAGGTACGTTTCTTTTTCTCTGACGTAATCACCTCGGTCATCGGTATCAGGCCGAACGGTTGCCCGACGTCGAAGCAGCCGCTCCGTCGCTTCGGTACTGTCCGTGTACTTGGACGTGATGAGTGCTGGAGGAATAATGGGACCGAGCGTGATCCGTGGCTCCATCTCGACGACCGGTCGGTTCCAGATGGATGCTCGACGTTCGTTCCACCAGTCGTACCCACCGTCTACGTTCGGCGCGCCATCGTTCATCACCCTGATGCGATCGATCGTGGCGTCGAAGTGCTCTTCGATGAGCGAGATGTACGTCCACTCCGAGAGGACGATGCTCGTCGTCAGCCCGCGTGCGATCCGACCGTGTACTTCGTCGGTCGCCAACGACGTATCGGGGTCGATCCCGAGGATAGAACTTCCGATCGCAGGATCGAAAAACGGGCTTCGATTCCCCGGGAGGAAGACGTCGTATTCGTCGTCGACCGATCGAGCAAGTTCGAGGCCACGCTCGGTCGAACAATCGAGTACTCGGTCGAAGAACCATCGCAATACGTTCCCGCTATCGAATGCAGCCCCTGGGAGGTATCCCTCGATCGGGTGACGGTGATAGTACAGCGCATCGTGGGGTTCGATCGACGATGAAACGTACTTGATGACACTCGCCGCGCTAAACGTTACGCTGAAATCTCCCGGTTCGAGACATCCACTCGCCAGAACGGCTGCGCTCCCATCGGTGAGTCCTTGAAAAAGTTTGATTCCGTCGAAGCCCGTTCGCTCGGCCAGTTTGCTCTGAGCCACGCCGATGTACGACCCCGGCGGCTGAATCGTCGGAAACAGCGACCGGGACAGCGCTGTCGTCTCGAATATTTCCTCGAACCACGTGGGTACAGCCGCCGTGACGTCTGTTCCGAACTTCATCGCGTTCGACCAGTCCGTCTCCAGATCTCGCCATCGACTCGAGCCGCTGTAACAGAGACGGTACAGGAGCCACGTAGCCGGACTCACAATCCACTCGACGTCCTGAAACCGATCCGGATAGGTATTACGCAGGTGGATGATTTTCGAAAGCGGCGCGTTTGGTGACGTCACGATGTTCCACCCGAAAGGCGGATCCTCGAGCGCAAGCTGTCGACAGGGGTCCGAATCCTCGGGAACGGACTCGAAGTACATCTGCGGGGGGAAGACGGGCTCACCGTATTCATCAACGAGCAGTGCGGTCCCAGATGTTCCAGCGACAGAACAGATCCCACGGTCGGGCAGTGGCGGTGTCGCTTCGCGAAGGGCCCGCTCCCACGTAGCTGTCGTCTGCTCGTTGATCGGAGCGCTCCCCGACTCCAGTACGTTTCCGTCGAGATCGTAAACGCCAACCTGAACTGACGACGTGCCGAGGTGGATTCCGACGAGCGAAGACGTGTTCATACCCGGTGTTTTCGCTCGAGGTCGTTTAGTGATTGTGTTTTTTACAATACATATTACCCTCGCAATTCGTTCTATTACCATCGTGTTCTTTCCAGTTAGCATCTCGTTCCCTATTATTGAACAAGGGGACCCGGTGAGACGGTGCGTCTTTCGTCGGATCGACCGATTCTACTGAATCGAATTACAATAGTACTGGTGTAATCTATTGGTCGAGACACTGTCGCGGAGCTAATAGTTGATATTCAATTCGATAACATTCGCAGTGCTACGAACGGCGTCGGGAATCTCGTCGCGAAACTGAGCTTCGGTAATACGGCTCGTCGGTGCTGAGACGCTGATAGCACCGATAACCGCACCACTGGAGTCAAGAATCGAGGCACCCACACACCGAAGTCCCGGTACGCTTTCCTCGTCGTCCAGCGCGAATCCGCGCTCGTCGACCCGTCGCAACTCGTCTTCCAGTTCGGACCGATCCGTGATCGAATTCTCGGTTGCAGGTTCAATCCCGTGTCGATCGACGATCTCATCGATACGATCATCGGGCATGTGTGCGAGGATCGCTTTACCCGACGCGGTCACATGCAACGGCCGTCGATATCCAGGATACTGGTTCAGTTCGACGGCACGATCGCCTTTCTCACAAGCGATGTAGACACCCTTGCCGAACTCTTCTACGACCACGTTGACGAGTTCACCAGTTCGATTGGCCAGGCGTTCGATCTCGGATGCTCCGACCCGGGATAACAGATGATTGTCTCGGGCATAGCCGCCGAATTCGAGTAGCCGGAGCCCGATGTCGTACTCGTTTCCATCTCGGATAACGATCTCTTCTGCTTCCAGTGTGCTCAGATGATTGTGGACCGTACTCTTGTTCATTCCGAGGGCATCCGCGAGTTCGGTTACCCGAGCCCCCTCGAGATCGTAGAGCTTCTCGAGTATTCTGATCGTTTTCCGACTCGTCGTGACCGGGTTTCGGGCGCGGTCTGGCATAATGTCCAGAACGATCTTTTCGCCCATAAGTCTGTTCATTATCTCAGAACAGATGTTCTATCTAAATACCAATTGGTTCACTTTACTGGAACGTATTCGCCGTACCCGTGCGGTGGCGAGGCGAGGTGAGTGACGCGATCGTTCAGACGACGGGTCCGATAGTTCGGCAGAAAAGGAGGGTCCACATGTTTTCGAGGTCGTACTGCACCCCAGATCCGCTACCGCTGACGCCGAGAAACGCGGTACTCCATCCGAGGCGAAGATCCAACCTATGTTTGAAATATTAATATATAAGATATAGTATCAGAGTGCGTGCCCTGTAGTAACATACGCCCCGGAACGAGAAGCAATCGATCACCACGGGGAATCACGGACAGAAAAGGCCTTCGTGTCGTTACCCACACTGCGGTATAACTTCGATCAACGGAGGGCTACGCCTTCCACGGATCAGCTAACACCGATTTCCTGGTTTAGCCGATACAAACTGTCCCGTCATTTTAACCGATACAAACGGTCCCGGCGTCCTTTCCCGACCGACAGTTTCTGAATTCGTCCCTTTCGGCCGACAGTTTCTGAATTCCTCGTGAGCCGGTTTCTGACTGTCAGTGTCGGATTCAGCAGCTGTCCGGCACCGGCATCCGTGCCAGCAAGCCACAGTCTCGAGGATCATCGGCTGATTGTTCGACCAGCAGTGATATTCATCAGAATCTTTCCTTATCCCCCCATAATATTGATATCAGGTTTTTTTGGCCTCGGCTTCTATGACTCAATACAGCCCCGGTCGGCGAGAGTCCGGAGGATCAACCTCGAAGTGAGTATAGTCGCCACTGGGTGTCATTGCACACTCGATCGCGGAACGGATTGGCGATCGACGTGTTACTCGTTTCAGTTGTTACTGTAAAATTTCCGACGTTGGTCAATCCACAGTGTCGGAGAGGACGTCCCTGACGACTTCCGGATCCTCCAAAAGCGTGTGCTCCGTATAACTTCCCTCGGCACTTCCACCACTATGACGGGACTGCTCTATCACGTCGAGGAAAGCGTGTTCTTTGAGGAGATCTCGAACGCGGCGAAGCGACAGTGCGTCGGTTCCTTCCTGACGGCAAATCTGTTCGTACACGTCATACACGCGAGTCGTTCTGAACCCCTCGTCCTCGTCGATCGGATCGTCCGCCTGTCTCTCGAGTGAAAGAACGGTGAGCGCCTGAAGCGCGTACCTCGAGTGTGGTGTCGACCCGCGGATGAGTTCTCGGAATCGGTCCACCTCCGCACGTTCGCGTGCCTGAACGACGAACTCCTCGCGAACGGTATCCGCACCTTTGGCCTGTGCGATTTCGCCGGCGTATCGAAGGATGTCGATTGCCTTCCGAGCGTCCCCGTGTTCGCGAGCGGCCAGCGCCGCGGCACGGGGGATAACGCCGTCTTCGAGGACGCCATCACGAAATGCATCGTTTCGTGCATCCATGATATCGTTGAGCTGGCTGGCGTTGTACGGTGGGAAGACGAACTCCCGCTCACACAGACTCGATTTGACGCGTTCGTCCATTCGATCCTTGTACTTTATTTTGTTACTGATGCCGATGACGCCGATTTTGCAGTTCGTCACTTTGCCAGCCTCTCCGGCACGCGACAGTTGCATCAAAATCGCATCGTCCTCGAGTTTGTCGATTTCATCGAGGATGATCAACGCGACGTCGTACTCCTGGTCGAGGATGCGCCAGAGACGTTTGTAGTACGTTGCCGTACTGATCCCTTTGTCCGGAATATAGATGTCCGTATCGTCCGTATTGACGGCACTGGCGATGGTCTGGGCAGTTTGCGTTTCGGTCGTATCCTGTGCACAGTCGACGTACGCGAAGACGGCATCGACACCTTCCTCTTCGGCAGTGCTGACCAATCGTCTGGAGACGTACTTGGCACAGAGTGATTTTCCGGTACCCGTCTTACCGTAAATGAGGACGTTACTCGGACTCTGGCCAAAGATCGCAGGGTTGACCGCGTTAGCTAACTGACCGATCTCTTCGTCACGGCCGACGATTCGCCCCTCGTCAGGAAGATGGCTAATCTCGAGAAGTTCCTTGTTGACGAATATCGGATCTTTTCGGATAAATAGATCGTCGGACATAGGTATGTGCTTGGACACCGTGTTTCCGGTGAATCATCTTGATTGTTTCGTTGAGACACACACACCGGGTTTCCGGTGAAAGGGGAAAAAGGGTGGTCTGTGTTCCAGTTGAAGAGGGGGTTGTGGCCCATCGGAACGATGGTGCGAAACCGATACAGAGAAAGACCGGTGATTCCACCGGTAATACGGTCCGATCCGATACCGACCGATTCATACCAGTTTCCCTTCTTTTGTACGGAGGACATCCTCTTCCGCAGTGCTGGCCAATCTTGCTCATTATCTTTTATTCAGATTGATCATCTCTTTCTACACGAGGAGGATTACTCTTTGAGTGAATTTTCCTTGAGTATAGTAGATATCCTTGAGTAGATTTCATCTGGAGCTCAAGTCTCACGACTACTTGACTTGAAATCTCACTCCCAATGGGCTTTTCTCAGTTGGGGGTTTTATAGATTACTATCTTCCTATCAGGTATTCGGTTTTGTCCTTTCAATTGTCCAGGTTGGCATCAAGTCTGTTCACTCAATAGCCACAATTTCGGCGCAATTCACCGGAAATCCGGTGTGTGTGTCTTACCGGGACTGTCAAAATCCGTTGGCTCTATAGTAACAGTTGAATCGTTTCACACACCAATCGCACAACAGCTGGGACATCGGATACACATCGGGGATATCGGATACACGTCGACGTTCAGTGGCTACGATAGCAACTGCTGAAACCATCATTATACTATAGTAACAACTCCAAGCACACAGTCGGCGTGCGATCAGGTTTCGGTTGTGTGTCTGTTGTCACTATGATTGTGTGGCTGGTATTACCATCTTTCACCGGAAACCTGGTGTTCGTCCGCTACCCAATTTCTGTAATCCAGTCCGTAAGGGTCGTGTTTGCTTCTGTCCCTGCTTGCTTTTGTTTCCCTGGTTTGGCTGGCTTTTCTGAGACCGATGTCGAAATCACCTGTATCCCCTTTAAAATCGATTTACTGCCGCTTTTTCGACCGACTCCACCGGAAACCCGGTGTGCCTGTGACTGATCCCGACGACCCATTTTACTGGCGGTGTCACTGTATACCCGATTCACGACGTAGGCTGTCTTTATGATTAGACTATAGTAGCCACTGAACGTCATTGCACACTCGATCGCCGATCCGTCTGGCGATCGGTGTGTAACTCGTTTCAGTTGTTACTATAATTCGTTGGTATGATTGTCGACCTTTCCACCGGAAATGGGGTGTGTACATTACTCGGAACCTCTCACGTGTCGGGTATATGTAACGCTTGCTCTACTCTTCTATCTAGAATATTCATCAAATATACGATTAAAACCAATATATTTAATATAGCGTATTTTAGAGTTTCCAATCATGCACGACTTGACCGGATTTCAGCGTGATCTCCTGTACAGTGCAGCAGGCCTAGATAACCCACATGGGCTCGCGATCAAGGACGAACTCGAGGACTATTACGAATCCGAGATACATCACGGCCGCCTCTATCCAAATTTAGATACACTCGTCGACAAGGGTCTAATCGAAAAGGGAACCATGGACCGTCGAACAAATTTCTACTCGGTTACTCGCAGGGGCAAACGCGAGATTGTCGATCGGCGCAACTGGGAGTCGAAGTACGTCGACCCCCACTTATAGGTTAGATGTTGAATTGACGGGACGAGCAAACCATCCAATCGGCGAACACCCGTTCGACCCGTTTGGACACACTACATTTCCGGTGTAATACGTCTCCGTCCCTTCTTCGCTCACCGCCGGATCGTCCCCCAGATAGCGACTCGATCGTCCGTCTCGAGTCGACTGCGGTCTCTCGATTTGGTTGGCGAAACTGGCGACGAGTTCGAGACTGGCGAAACTGGCGACGGGGACGAATTCTACTTCGAAAGCTCGACGTGTTCGGTGACGGCCGGAACGGCTGAACTGTCGGCCACCAACCGTTCCGAGTTCGGATTCCTCGACGATCGCTGCACGTCCGCCTGCACGTCCCTCTCCGATCGAGTCAGCGTCTATTGACTCGGCGCCGGGACGGTGACGATAGTTACAAGGTACCGTCGGAACACCCTTCGATATGAACGAGGCGGACACCCCAATCACGAACTCGGAAGCGAGATCGGTCGCGCTGGCGTGTCTCGAGCGGGGGATCGAGGCGGCCCATCCGGCGACGGTAATCGAGCGGTCGATTCGGGTCGAAGACGGCAGTTTCGTCGTTTCACCCGAGTCTCGATCGGACACCCTGACGTTCGATCTCGAGACGTACGACCGGGTGTTCGTCCTCGGCGGCGGAAATGCGTCCGGGCAGTTCGCACGGGAACTGGAGGAATACCTCGGGGGGTATCTTACTGGGGGCGTCGTGGTTACGGACGACGTGACGTCGACGGACGTGATCGATGTCCTCGAGGGTGACCATCCGATTCCGACGGATCGCTGTGTCGAAGGGGCGCGTGAGGTGTTGTCCGTCGCCGAGGACGCAACCGAGAACGATCTGGTCATCGGCTGTATTACCGGCGGTGGCAGTGCGTTGCTCGCTGCACCGTCCCCGGGACTTTCACGCTCGGATCTCCAGTCGACGACCGAGGCACTGCTGGCGAGTGGCGCCACCATCGACGAGATTAACGCGGTTCGAAAGCACCTCTCGGCGATCAAAGGTGGCCGTCTCGCACAGGCGGTCTCACCGGCGACGGTCATCGGATTGACCATCAGCGATGTCGTCGGCGACGACCTCTCGGTTATCGCAAGCGGTCCTCTCTCGCCCGATCCAACGACGTTTTCCGATGCGATCGATGTGCTCGATCGGTACCGGATCGATCCGCCGGACAGTGTTCGCTCTCATCTCGAAACGGGTGCGAACGGAGAGTACCCAGAAACCCCGGAATCCGGCGATCCGATCTTCGACCACGTCACGACGAGCGTTCTGGCCAACGGGTGGACAGCGCTGAACGCAGCCCGCGAGACCGCGACGGATCGAGGCTACGACGCGATGATACTTTCTTCGAGCGTCGAGGGTGAGGCCAGGGAGGCTGCCAAAACGCATGCAGCGATCGCACGGGAGTGCCACGAAACGAGCCATCCCGCGTCACCTCCCGTCGTCTTGCTCTCTGGCGGTGAGACGACGGTGACACTGAGCGATGATCCCGGGGAAGGCGGGCCAAATCAGGAGTTCGCTCTCAGTGGCGCAGCGGTACTCGAGGACGAACCGATCGTCGTCGCGAGCGTCGACACCGACGGAATCGACGGTGCGTCGGATTCGGCCGGTGCACTCGTCGAACCGTCCGAAATCGATTCAGAAGCTGCAACGAGTGCACTGGCCCGAAACGACGCAGGTACCGTTCTCGAGAACGCCGATGCGTTGATCCGGACAGGTCAGACTGGAACGAACGTCAACGACTTACGTCTGTTCGTCGTTGGCGAGTGACGGACCCGGTGAATCGATTGAATTTCCCGTTCCGTGGACTCCATCGGTAAAAATCGACTCTTTCGGTTTCACACGGAATATTCCATTGGGACTCCCGTTTTCTCTCTAGTAACAACTGAAATGATTTACGCACCAGTCGAATAGTAGTCATGCGGCCGGGTGTGGATCGACTGTCAGTGGTTACTATAGGTTTCCGCCGTGTAGGATTGGGGACACGCCTAGCATTGTTGAATAATTCAAAATACCGATATTACTATAGAACAGTTTGATAAGATATGTGAAGTCCAGTGGGCCGGCAGTGGGGAAACGTCTGGAAGATTTGGGTACAGTGGTTAATTGGGCGGATATAGAGTTCTTGGATGTGGCTTTCGAGAAATATATAATCAAAAATATCATATATGATAATAGATTGGTTCTACCACCTCGTGTTCTCTACCAAAATAAAGACAGTATCTGAGTAGTTGAATAACCCTATTGAGGATATGTATGAAAATAGGAATTATCTCTATCGGCTGGATATTTCTACTAGTATCTGACCAATAGTGACTTATCAATAATTAACTAAGAATGTCCGTTTCACCCTCCGAAAAAATATCTCGTGCCCAGTCTCTAATCGCGTCCAAATACTTCTAATGGCTCAGGGAATTACACCTGTACTGGTGTAAATTAACGTCTCTCTCGATTGGCTTTTCGTTTGCAGAAACAGTCGATAGAATCTGTTTGCGATCATATACTATTCTCCTAATTAATCGTGATGAACCGGAGACCTCTAGACGTCGATACGTAAAAACCTCCCCTCAAATGCGGGGGTTTTGGTCGGGAAATATAGTAATAACTGAAACGAGTTACACACCGGCCGAATAGCAGCCGTGCGATCGGGTGTGCATTGACGTTCAGTGTCTGTTATCCGGAAACGGCGTGCCGGGAGTGTTCGTCCCTTCGCCCGGCCGGCGTCACTCACTGGTGAACGGGCTGAAGTTTTCGGAGAACTCGAACGGCTCCTGGTCGATGCCACTGTGTTCGGCGTCGAGTCCGTCACCGGGGTTGTCGCGTTCGATCGACCAGAACGACAACAGACTCAGATCGTTCTCCTCGGCGTAGGCTCGAACCTCGTCGGCGTCTTCGGGATAGAACGGTCCGCCGGAGTTCTGGACGCCGATCATCGGCGTGATGCCGATCATGTCGTAGAGCTCGTCGTCGGATTTGTCGGGGTACCACTCCTGAAGCTGATCGTGTGTCCCCTCGGCACACTGGATGCAGTTTTCGGCGCTGGTACGCACCCACCCCCAGTTCATCGTCATCAGATTGACGTAGCTGACGTCGACGCCGTTGTCGATCGCGTTCGTGATGATCTCTGTGTCCGCGACTCCGGTGACGCGCGTCCGGACGGTGTAGCCGACGTGGACCTCGGGGCGGCGATCCTGCAGGATCGAAAGCGCCTCGTTGCGCAGATCGACGACGCTCATGTCGGGTGCTTCGTCGTCGATATCGAGGTATGGGCAGTCGTACTCGTCGACGATGAACTCGAGCGTGTCGGCGAGTTCGTTCGGATCGTCGTAATCCGACGCGAGGTAGTTTCCGACCGCCCCCCCGAATGAGATGATGACCTGGCCGCCCTGTTCCTGTAATTCGCGTATCTCGTCGTCGAACTGGCTCTCGCCGACGACGTGGTCGACGTCCCCGTCCCAGGCCGGCGTCCCGTCGCCGGTACTGAGGATAAACGCCAGGTGGAAGTAGTCGGTCCCGGCGGGATCGGCCCACTCGAGCGGTGACGTGTCCGGATCGGTCGTCAGGTGGTGGTAGGGTGCGAACACCCGATCCGGAATATCGCCGGGATCGACCGGCGGAGCGTCGTCCTCTTCGGCGACGTCGATCGTTTCTATCGCGGCGTCGGTTTCACCGTCGACGTCAGTGACGGTCAACTCGACATCGTACGTCCCCTCCTCGGCGTACGCGTGGCTGACGACCTGACCTGTGGCCTCGGTCCCGTCGCCGAACTCCCACGCGTAGCTTTCGATCTCACCGTCGGATCCCTCGGCATCGAACGTGACCTCTTCGTCGGGCTCCGGTGACGGAGAACTGGTGGAAAACGCCGCCGTCGGGCCCTCGGGGGGTTCCGGATCGGGATCGCCGTCACCGTCGACTTCCTCCCACGGACCCCACTCGTACGAGCCGGGTTCGTCCCCCTGGGTCCACCACTGGGCCTCCCAGGCGCTCCCGTCGTATGCGACTCGGTCGCCCGAGGTGTATACGGCGTCAGGGTCCCACTGGGGATATTCACCGTCATCGGCTGTGACGACACCGCTGGCGCCGATCCCGGCCAGTAGTACGGATAGTTTCGTTGCGTTACTCAGGACGCTTCGACGTGTTCGTTTCATGGTGTCTCTCGCAGTTCGTGCCCTCGTTCGGAGTCCGACGTATCCGCAGTTCGTCGACCGGCTCAGTTGGCGATCGTCGCCCTCTCCCATGTTACCCCATCACACGAGTGCGGATAGACGAACGCGCTGCCATCTTAAAATGATTGCGAAACAGTCACTGTAGTTACTCAGACAGCTGAAGATATCTTCCCCCGGATTCCGTGGACGAACGGGTCACGTCGGTCACCCGGTCGCACTCGAGCAGCGCTCGCCACGTCGACGGTCGAACGAACTGCGACGGCGCAGTCAGCAGTTCTGATACGGATTACTGTAACTGTTTACCGGCGCACCCGCCGCCCGGGTCGCGGGTGCGCCGGCAATGACTTACAGTAAGCCGTATGAAGGCGTGATTTGCGTGCCATTGTGGATCACAGAACCGTCGTGACCGCCAGTCATAATCGTCGTAAGCCCAGTCATGGTCGCCGTGACTACCAGTCGGGGTCGCCCAGTATCGGCGGTTCGAGTGACCTCCTCCTCGCCGTAAACGGCGAGGCTTCCCACGGCACCGCACCGCTGAGTTGGGATATTTACTGGTTGACGACCTGTCGGCATGACAGGCCGATGGCGTTCACGAGAACGGAGTTCTCGTACAGCCCATCAGAAATCGAAGATTTCTGAGGACGGGGCCACACCGCCGTTACTCCTATCCCGGCAGGGGACTCGGAGTTATCTTAACCGAGACACCACAGCGGTTCGAGAGGGTGTCTCGAACGTTTTGGGCCTCGGAGTCCCGATATTGTGCATTTGAGTGGGCGGTAAGACCGCCTCGGCGTACGTCATGCGACGACACGATGTCACTTCAATTCCGTATTGCTGCTGAACGTGGGTTGTGGAGGCGTTGTCGGATTCACGCCCGCCGTGAACGGCGGGATTCTCTCCTCGAAGAAAGATAGAAATGGTGCGCTTGTTATCGGCAGGGAGCGTGCCAACCGCCGAACCCACCGAATATCTGACTCGTGTGTGCTCTCGATGGCGAACCCGGGCGGTTAGTTTGCGTCTCCTTCGAACCCGTAGAAGACCTCCGAGAACTCGCCACCGTCGTCCTCACCGAGCACCCACGGTGCGATGCTGTACATCCCCTTCTGGTTGGCGTAGTCGACGAGATCGCTCGCGTCGTCGGTGGTGATCTCGCCGAGATACGGCGTCACGCCGACCATCGACCAGAGTTCGTCTCGAGACTTGTCTGGGTATACTCCCTCGAGGAAGTCGACCCCGCTTTCGAGTGCCGAGGTAATCGTCTCGAAGTTCTCGGGTTCGTCTTCGAAGTGCATCGCCATCGCCTGGACGTAGTCGAGTTCGAGGCCTTTCTCGGCGGCGTCCTCGATGAACACCTTTCCGGGGGAGTGACCGGAGTCCGCGAAACCGTCCGGGCTAGCCGAGACGGTGAAGCCGACGGTCACATCGGGACGCTCGTCTTTGAGCAACGCGAGCGCTTCGTTGCGAATCTCGTGGAGGTCGTCGGGTCGATCGGGAGCCTCGGCGTTCTCGTCGTCGATGTCGAGGTGAGTGACGTCGAACGTGTCGAGTAAATCGATATACGCGTCTTTGAGCTCCTCGGGGTCGTCGGCGTCGCGAGCGACGACGGGACTCTCCCAGCCGCCGACCGAGAGGCCGACCTCGATGCCCTCGCCCTGGAGGGTGTCGATCTCGTCGGCGTAGGTGTCGAGTGATTCACCCTCACACTCGTGGTTGTTACAGTTTGCGAGCCAGGCGGGCGATATTTCGCCGTTTCGATGGGGATCGCCGACGAACGCCACGATGACGCGGTCGGTGTCGCGCCCGAGGGTGCCGTCGACGACGTCGTACCAGGTCCCCTGATACGGAGAGTAAATGCCGTCGGCATCCGACACCTCGTCGTCGCCGACGTAAACCGTGGACTGGGTGTCGTCTTCCTCGCCGTCGACGTCGGTCACCGTGAGTTCGACCGTGTACTCGCCTTCGGCGTCGTAGGAGTGTGTGACGACCTCGCCGGTTGCAGTCGTCCCGTCGCCGAATTCCCACGCGTAGTCTTCGAGGTCACCGTCCGAATCGCTCGCGTCGAACGTGATTTCCTCGCCGGGTTCGGGACTCGAGTCACTGACAGTGACGGAAGCGCTCGGCCCAGGATCGTGCGTTTCGACTTCGTCCCAGGGCCCCCACTCGTTTGTTCCGGGTTCGTCACCCCGGGTCCACCACTGGGCTTCCCAGACGGTCCCGTCGTGGACGACGCGGTCGCCTTCGGTGTACGTTTCGTCTGGATCCCACTCGGGATACTCTTCTGCAGTAGCGGTCGTGCTGGCGACGCCGAGGCCGCCGAGCAGGATCGATACGTTCGATGCGTTTCGTAGCAGCGTTCGTCGTGTTGGTTTCATCGTATTCGTTCGTATGCCGCAGCGTTCGTTTGACGAGCGATTCGTGTCGCATCGCAAACTGCGAACGTGTGTGCAAGCCGTGGTCCGCTCTTCGAACGGCCAGTGCGTCCGCGATCAGCCACTTCGAACCGTCGTCGCGTCCGCGAACGACCGTCCTTTCGGGACGTCCCGAGTGCGTTCACTCGAGCGAGATTACTCGAGCACATTCACTCGAGTAACGTCTCGGAGAGTGCACTCAGCAGTTCGTGATCGGGGGTGTCGTGCGACAGCGCCCACAGCATCGTGCCGCCGTAGTCGTTTTCCTTGACCCACTCCATCTTCTGCTCGACGGTCTCGGGCGTATCGTGGGAGATCATCAGCCCCTCGTTGTCGCCCCAGCCCTCGCCGGGCGAGGCCGGCACGGTCGCGTCGGGGTTGTAGCTCCAGGCGGTCATCGCTTCCTCGTCGATGGTCGTCTCCCAGCCGTCCTCGCTCAGGTCGACCTGACCCTCGCCGTCGCCGCGGGTCTCGCCGGCGAGATCCCAGTACTCGTAGATCCCGCTGACGCTCGAGCCACCGTCCGGATCGGGATCGGGGAACGAACCCTCGCCAGTATCTTCGAACTCCTGGAAGAGCCCGTCGTCCTCGCCGTTCCCGAAGTCGCCCTCGGGCGGGTCGATGCCGGCGAAGCTCCGCCCGTAGAACGGCGTGGCCATGTTGAGATCGCCGGGGTCCCAGCCCTGATCGACCCACCACTCGAGGGCGTAGGAGGCGTTCCACTCCTCGGTATCGTCGTGGGGATCGTTCTCGTTCGCGTGAAGCGGCGAGTGATGGGACGTGTACTCGGAGAACCCGCCGTGGTAGTCGAACGTCATCAGCGAGACGAAGTCCAGACACTCCTGGAGCGTCTCGTGGTCGAAGTCCTCGTTGTGCTCGACGTCGGCCGAGTGGGCCGCCGTGAGCCAGTAGCGTTTCCCGTCCTCGTCTTCGGCCTCGTCGAGTTGTTTTCGACACTCCTCGAGCAAGAGGGCGTAGTTCTCGTGGTCTTCGTCGGGTCGGACGACGTTGCCCTCCTCGCCCTCGAAGCCCGGATACTCCCAGTCGACGTCGATGCCGTCGAACCCGGTCTCCCGGAGGATCTCGACCGCGTCGGAGGCGAACCGTTCGCGGTTCTCCTGGGTGTGTGCGGCGTCGGAGAAGTACTCGGAGTCGCCCCAGCCGCCGATCGAGATGAGGAAGACGACGTCGTCGTGTTCGTCGACGATTCCCTCGAAGGAGTCCTCGTGGCCGTATCCCGCCTCGTCGGGGAACAGCAGGCGCGCCTCGTGGTCGTCGCCGACGATCTCGATCGAGCCGTCCTCCTCGGGACGCATGAACGCGTACTGGAGGTGGGTGATGTCGTCGTACGGGATGTCCTCGGGGTAGTAATCGCGCTCGTACTGCGCCCACTGCATGTAGTACGAGACGACGCGCTTGTCCGCGGGGCCGGCGTCCCGATCGACGACGGAAAGCTCTTCGGTGGCAGTGTCGGTTTCGCCGTCGGCGTCTTCGACGGTGAGTTCGACCTCGTACTCACCGGCGTCGTCGAAGGCGTGGTCGACGACCTCGCCGTCGGCTGTTTCGCCGTCGCCGAACTGCCATGCGTAGCTCTCGATCTCTCCGTCCGACTCGCTCGCGTCGAACGCGACGTCCTCGCCGGGTTCAGGAACCGCTGGGCTGGCGGAAAACGCCGCCTGGGGACCCTCTGTCCCGCCACCGTTCTCACAGGAACCGACGAGGGTCCAGACCCCCTCCTCCTCGTCGGGTTCGCTACCCTGGGTCCACCACTCCGCCTCGTAGAGGTCGCCCTCGAAGACGACCCGGTCGCCGCCGGTGTAGGCGGTGTCTGCGTCCCAATCGGGAGAGTCGTTACAGTCGTCTGCTGCCGCGGCGGTGGCAGTTCCACCGATTCCGAGCGCGGACAACGCCGATGCCTTCCACAGAACGTCGCGTCTGGTTCTTTTCATGGTCGTAATTGTGGGCCGTGATATCCGTGATCCGTGAGTTGCCCTCGCCCGATCGAGCGAACACACGGCTATCCTCTCGTACCGCAACGCCTCGTGCGAGACGCTACCAATTATCTTGTGGCATTGGTAATAAATCTGTACATTCAGGAAAATATTTAGTATACTGAGGGAATAGTGATCGAAGAAATATTGATTAATCAACACTACTACCAGCGTATCCTCGTCGAGGTTCGTGGGAAACGAAAAGCCTAGGCTAACAGCTTGTCTGTTCGTGGATCGTTCACCGAACTTATTCCTCTCCTGAACCTCTTCTAACAAACCAAAATATATACTATTTTTAAAAAATACTTGTTAGTGTGAACTATCAAATCAGGATGTATTTATGCTGTCCCATTGTTCCGTTGTTCACTCGGTCTGCTCGAGTCCTCCGGAGGAGACGACGACCTCACCGTCTTCGTGCTCGGGACGGTCCGCGATTTGCCCTTGTTCGTCGGACGAGTCGATAGACTCGCCGACGGGAACGTCGCATATCCAGACTGGACTTCGAACGGAGGCCCACGGGTGTGGACACGAGAAAAAGTGATCAGTCGGGACCGCCGAAGCCGGTATTTCTGTCCGGACGAGTGAACCGCGATGGCGCGGTTAGCAATCCTGGACGTGTGACCACCACATGCTCCCGTGGCTCGGCGGGACCGTCATGACCTCCATTTCGGCCTCCCAGACCGCGCCGTCGTAGGCGACGCGGTCGCCGGGAGCGTAGACCGTCGCGTTGTCGTAGGTCGGGTAGTCGCCGCAGTCACCCGGCGGCTCCGGGTCGTCGTCTTCGTCGACGGTGACGGTCACCGAATCGCTGTCGGTGTCGCCACCGCCGGAGACCGAAAGCGTTGCGGTGTACTCGCCCTCGTTGTCGTAGGCGTGTTCGACGCTTTCGCCACTTGCCTCGGTTCCGTCGCCCAGTTCCCACTGGTAGCTCTCGATTGGGCCGGACGAACTGCTGCCGTCGAACGTTACGGTCTCGCCGGGATCGGCGACCGACGGCGAGGCGTCGGCGACCGCCGTGACGTCGTCCGGCGGATCGCCGTTCTCGCCGACGATGTTCGCCGCGTCGACCCGACCGGATCCCTGCTGGCTTCCGGGAAGACCGATGTCGACGGCGGTCTCCTCGAGGGCCTGTCGCAACTCACCCGGGCCCCACTCGGGGTTGGCCGCCAGTCCGAGCGCGGCGACGCCGGCCGCCGCGGGAGACGCCATCGACGTACCGGACATGGTGTCGTACCCGCCGTTTGGCATCGTCGAGAGGACACCCGCTCCCGGCGCAGCGACGTCGATTTCGGGTCCGGTACTGCTGAAGTGTGCGAGGTTCTCGGAGGAATCGATGGCCGAGACGGCCACACAGTTCGAGAACGCCGCCGGATAGGAGACGCAGTTGCTGCACGGCCCGTCGTTTCCTGCCGCGGCGATCGGGAGCGTCCCGTTATTGTACGCGTAGTCGATCGCGCTCTGGATGACTCCGCTCGCTTGCTGTCCTCCGAGGCTCAGGTTAACGATGTCGGCACCGTTGTCTGCCGACCACTGGATACCGTCGGCGATCTCGCTCCAGGAACCGCCACCACCCCCGCCGAGGACGCGAACCGCGTACAGATGCGAGTTCGAAATGCCGGCGACTCCCTGTCCGTTGTCGGTCGTCGCGGAGGCGATCCCCGAAACGTGCGTTCCGTGAGCCGAACCCCGCGCGTCGGGATCACCCGTTCCGTCGGCGGGGTCGGTCCCTGGATTCGAGCCGAACTGCGCCTGCAGGTCCGGATGGTCGTAGTCGGTTCCCGTGTCCGCGATCGCGATCGTCACGTCCGAGGAGCCGAGCGTCGTCTCCCAGGCCTCCGGCGCGTTGACCAGCTGTGGCGCGTACTGCTGATCGAATCCGGGATCGTCCGGCACGTACTGTTCGGGGTCGACCGACTGCTCGAGCGCGTAGTACGTTCCATTCTCTTCGACGAACGCGACGCCGTCGGTCCGTTCGATTCGCTGTGCCACTGCCGAATCGGACTGTGCACTCGCCTCGTCGGGAAGCTCGACGGCGAAGTAGCCGAGCGTGTCGTTTCGATGGACGACACTCGCGTCGGCTGGGAGCTCCCGTTGTACGTTCTGCTGTACCGATACCGTTTGTACGGTCGGTGCCGTTCCGACCAACAACTCGTCCGGTTTCGGGCCCGGTTCGCGTCCGGGTTGTGCGACCGTCACTCCACTGAGCGCTGCGACACCGCCGATTGCCCCGAGGCTTCGGAGCACGTCCCGCCGTCCGGGATCGTCGTGATTATTACTTTCTGCCATGCTGCAATTGATAACTACCGAACCTTGTATTATATTTTTCTACTGTTTACACCAAAATAATTAATTAACTAGATAGTTAGTCTGTGTTCATTGGAACAAGTACGATACCGTTCAAAATATATGGGTGTGGGTCTGCCGAGTGTTCAAAATCAACGCTGTAATCCGGAGAAAACCGATCGGTATCGGTTTCGACGTCGGACGCGGCTGGTTAGTTCCCTTCGAACTGGTGGAAGATCGCCGAGAACTCACCGCCGTCGTCTTCACCGAGCACCCACGGCGCGATGCTGTACATACCCTTCTCGTTGGCGTAGTCGACGAGATCGCTCGCGACGTCCGTCGTGATCTCGCCGAGATACGGCGTCACGCCGACCATCGACCAGAGTTCGTCTCGAGACTTGTCTGGGTATACTCCCTCGAGGAAGTCGACGGTCCCCTCGAGCGACGAGGTGATCGTCTCGAAGTTCTCCGGTGCGCCGTCGAAGTGCATCGTCATCGGCTGGACGTAGTCGAGTTCGAGACCTTTCTCGACGGCGTCCTCGATGAAGATTTTGCCGGGCGAGTGGCCGAAATCGACGATCCCGTCGGGCGTCGCAGCCACCGTGAAGCCGACGGTGACCTCCGGGCGCTCGTCTTTCAACATTGCGAGTGCCTCGTTGCGAATCTCGTGGAGGTCGTCGCGACGGCCGGCGTCGTCTGCGTTCTCGTCGTCGATGTCGATGTGCGTGACGCCGAAGTAGTCGAGGAGATCCGCGTAGGCTTCCTTGAGTTCCTCGGGATCGTCGGCGTCGCGGGCGACGACCGGGCTGTCCCAGCCGCCGATCGAGAGGCCGACCTCGATGCCCTCGTCCTGGAGGGTGTCGATCTCGTCGGCGTAGGTGTCGAGCGGTTCTTGATCGCACGCCCCCTCGTTACAGCCGGTCAGCCAGCCGGGCGAAATCTCGTCGTCGCGGGTGGCGTCACCGATGAACGACATGATGACGCGGTCGGTGTCGCGGCCGAGAGTGCCGTCGACGATGTCGTACCAGGTTCCCTGATACGGCGTGTACACTCCGTCGGGAGTCGGCGCCTCGACGTCGCCGACGTAGAGGGTCCGCTGGGTGTCGTCTTCCTCGCCGTCGACGTCGGTGACGGTGAGCGTGACGTCGTACTCGCCTTCGGCGTCGTAGCTGTGTGTGACGACCTCGCCGCTTGCAGTCGAGCCGTCGCCGAACGCCCACGCGAAGCTCTCGATCTCTCCCTCGGAGCTCGATCCGTCGAAGGTGACTTCCTGGCCTGGGTCCGGGGATGCGGGATCGACGTCGAAGTCGGCGCTCGGACCGGGATCGTAGACGCTGATCTCCTCCCAGGGGCCCCACTCGCTTTCCCCTGGCTCGTCGCCCTGGGTCCACCAGTTGGCCTCCCAGACGTAGCCGTCGTGGGCGACCCGATCGCCGCCGGTGTAGACGGCGTCGGCGTCCCACGCGGGATACTCCTCGTCGCCGTTTTCGTCGTCGTTCCCTCCGTTGCCGTCCTCGACCAGTTCCCAGACGCTCGAGTCCTCGCTCGGTTCGTCCCCTTGGGTCCACCAGTTGGCCTCCCAGACGGAGCCCTCGTGAACGACCCGGTCACCCCCCGTATACGTCGTGTCTGGGTCCCATTCGGGGTACTCCTGTGCTGTGGCGCTGCCAGCGGCGCCGACGCCGACGCCAGCCAGAATCGCCGAGAGTGTCGATGCGTTACGTAGTACGTCTCGTCGTGTTCGTTTCATGGTTTACCTGCGTTTGATACCGACGGACTCCACACTGAATTTCGTCCCCGGAGTCGGCTTGCAGTCGGAGCCCCGTCGGTAGACTGTCGCCGGGGACGACCGTTAGTTACGTCTCCAGAAACATAATATTACGGAAAAGTGTTAAATGATCAAAACATACCATTCGCGCCTCGGAGTGTAGTAACCCAGAGACGGATCGTTACCAGTTCCGTTCGCGAGGACAGCCACGGTAGGTGCCGGGAGCGCCTTCGGTGACTACCCGGAAGCCACGCCGGCCCTACTCTCCGTTCGGCCAGTCGATCTGGTCGGAGCGGTAGTAGTTGATTCCCTGGCGGTCCCACCGCGGGCCGTGGCCCGCCACCCGCTCGCGGAAGTCCTCCCACTCGGTGTCGGCGTCGGGCGTCCAGCCGAGTTCGGCAATCGACGCGATCCGCGGGAACAGCATGAACTCGACGTCGGCGAACGTTTCGAGGGTCTCAGACCACAGCGCCGCTTCGGGACCGACGATCGAGGACTCGTCGACGCCGTCGATGTAGCTTCCGGGATCCCACTCGTAGGACTCTCGCACGGACGTGGTTCCGGCCCAGGTGAGTCCGAGTTCGGTCTCCCAGTGGTATTTCATGTCGAGATAGGCGTGGCTGGCCGGCGAGGCGATAATCTCGTGGCCCTCCTCGACAGCACCCGGAACGTCGACGCCGGAGGCCGTGGAATCCGGTGCCCAGAACTGGCCGATCGTCTCCGTCGGCGGGTCCGCACCGAGGATCTCGTGCCAGCCCATCGGCCGCTTGCCGGCGTCCTGGACGATCGGCACGGCCCGATCCATGAAGTACTCGTACTCGTCGTCCGAGAGCGGATCGGCTTCGTCGCCGCCGATGTGGAAATACGGCCCCGGAGTTAGCTCTGCGACCTCGGCGACGACGTCCTCGATCCACTCGTAAGTGAACTCCTGGTCGACACAGAGCGAACTGAACCCGACCTCGATACCGGTGTAGGGATCCTCGCACTCGTCGTCACAGTTGAGTTCACAGACCGACGCCAGCGCCGCGTTCGTATGGCCAGGCATATCGATCTCGGGGATGACCGTGATAAAGCGATCCTCGGCGTGTTCGACGATGTCTGCGTACTCCGCCTGGGTATAATAACAGTCCTCACACTCGCCGTCGACCTGATACTGGCCACCGACGTCGGTCAACTCCGGCCACTCCTCGATCTCGAGACGCCAGCCCTGGTCGTCCGTCAGGTGGATGTGGACGTGGTTGATCTTGTACTGGGCGAGATAGTCGACGAACTGTTTCATCTCGTCGGCGGTACGGAAGTGCCGCGCCACGTCGAGGTGTGCACCGCGGAAATCGAAACGCGGATAGTCGACGATCTCGCCGCCGGGGACGGTCCACTCGGCGGACTGCTCGGTGTCGGCTTCGACCGCCGCGGGCAAGACCTGTCGGAGCGACTGAACACCCCAGAACAGGCCCGCGTCGGTCGCCGCTTCGATCGTGACGCCGTCCTCGTCGACGGCCAGCTCGTAGCCCTCTTCGCCGAGGTGGTCGGTTCGGTCCCCGACTGCGAGTTCGATTACGTCGGTCGCGTCCGAGGGGGCCTCCTCGAGGGGGAGGTCGTATCCCGTCGGTGAACGCAGGAGGTCCGCGAGGGACTCGCCGACCGCTTCGGCCTCGTCGTCGACGACGATCGCCGTTTCGGCCGTGATCTCGAACTCGGCGTCAGTCGTGCTCACGTCGACCGGTTTCGGAACGACGTCCTCGAGCGTTCGATCGATCGGATCCGGCGTCTCGGCGTCGCCGCAGCGTTCGAGGTTCTCCCAGGGTCCCCAGTCGCTGGCCCCGGGTTCGTCGCCCTGGGTCCACCACCGGGCCTCCCAGAGGTGAGCGTCGTAGACGACCTCGTCTCCGCCCTGATAGGTGGCGTCGGATTCCCAGCGGGAGACGCCGCCACAGGGACCGTCGTCCCCGATTCCGACGGTAATCGTGACCACCGCCGTGTCCGTCCGCCCCTCGTCGTCGGTGACCGTCAACTGGACGGTGTATTCGCCCCTCTCGGCGTAGCTGTGACTCGCTGTCTCGCCGGTTTCGTCGGCCTCGCCGTCGCCGGTGAGGTCCCACTCGTAGCCCTCGATCGACGCATCGCCGCCGGTGGAGTCACTCCCGTCGAACTCGACCGTCTCGTCGGGTTCGACCGTCGTCGCCGTCACGTCGATCGACGCGATGGGACCGTCACTCTCGCCGCCGTCGTCCTCGCAGGGGCCCTCGAGGGTCCAGACGGCGTCGCCGTCGTCGGGTTCGGTGCCCTGGGTCCACCACTCGGCGGTAAAGCGTTCGCCCTCGTAGACGACCTCGTCGCCGCCGGTGTAGGTGGCGTCGGGGTCCCATTCGGGGACGCCCTCGCAGTCGGCGGATGCTGTTGCGCTCGCGCTTGCTGCGATCCCCAGCGCGGAGATCGACGTTGCACTCCGTAATACATCGCGTCTCGTGTGTCTCATGAGTTCGTAGATTCGCCCGGTGTTCTGACGGGTCGGTAGTAGTTCGCGTGCGATCGTCTCGCGGGTTGCTCGACGGTCCGGCCGTCGGTCTCGAGGAAGATCACGGCGATCAGACTTCCTCCCAAGGACCCCACTGGGTCGTACCCGGTTCGTCTCCCTGGGTCCACCACTGGGCTTCCCAGGCCGTTCCGTCGTGAGTCACCCGGTCACCGCCCGTGTAGGTGGAATCGGAATCCCACGCGGGGTAATCGGGGTCGGGGTCAGGGTCAGGATCGGGATCGTCGTCGACGTCCCGAACTGGCTCCCACGGCCCAGCGTCGCGAGCGGGCTCTTGGCCCTGGGTCCACCACCGAGCTTCCCAGATCGTGCCGTCGTGAACGACTCGATCACCGCCCTGATAGACCGCATCCGGCTCCCATTCGGGGTAGTCCGGGTCGGATTCGTCGTCCTCGGCGACGGTGACCGTCCGAATCGTCTCGCCTTCGCGGCCCTCGTCGTCGACGACCACGAGCCGGACGTCGTAGCCGCCGGCTGATTCGTAGACGTGGGTGAAGGTCTCACCGCGCTCCTCGAGCCCGGGCTGGAGGTCGTAGTCCCAGAGGTACTCGACGATCTCGCCCGCCGGCGCGTGTGAGTCTGTGGCGTCGAACGTTACCTCCTCGCCGGCGACGGGTTCGGTCGGGTCGACGTCGAAGGCGGCGACTGGCTCGTCCTCGTCGGGCTCCTCGACCGCGATAGTGGTCGCCGTCGCGTCGGTTTCGCCGCGATCGTCGGTCACTGTCAACTCCACGACGTACTCGCCCTCGTCGTCGTAGGCGTGTTCGACGGTCTCGCCGCTCGCTTCGCTGCCGTCGTCGAGGTCCCACTCGTAGGCGACGATCTCTCCTTCGGGTGCTGAGGAGTCGCCGCCGTCGAGGGTTACCGTCTCCTCGGGTGCGACAGCGTCGTCGCTCGCCGTGATCACCGCCACGGGGTCCGGATCGGGATCGGGGTCGGGGCCGGAACCCGGCGCTGGATCCGTCCGGTACTCGCGGCTCGGTTCGCCGATGTTCGTCTCGTCGCCGACCTCTGGCGCGTCGATCAGCCCCCAGAAGGAGTGGATCGACAGCCCCAGGTACTTCTGGCCGGTGCCTTCGTCGATGTACTGGTAGTCGGTTGGCGGACCCTCTTCGATCCAGTTCTCCTCGACCCAGCCGTAGAGCGCATCCGCGTCGCCCCAGTTTCGGTTGGGATGGCCGTGCTCGTTGATCCCCTGGCCCAGCGCGAACGGGGTGTCGTAGGGCTGGGTGACCCGCCCCAGGTTGGGCCAGAAGTGGTCCATGTCGAGATCGTAGACCATCGTGCAGTAGTAATCGAGATTCCGGTGTTCCATCACTTCGCGCACACGATCATTATCGGTGTTTCTGGCCCACAGCGGATCCTGTGACATGGAGACGATCAGATCGTCGGGGGCGTCGTCGAGTCGATCGAGTATCTCGGGTTTGACGTCGTAGCGGTCCCCGTTCTCGACGTTGATGTGGATACCGTCGAAGCGTTCCTCCGGCGGGTGGTTGCTGTTCCACTCGAGGATCGACTCCGCCTGGGGCCAGGCCTCCGAGGCGACCCAGCCGGCGACGCCGCCGCCGATGAGCGGTTCGACCTGGATGTTCTGGTCGTGGCAGGCCCGAAGAAATCGCTCGACGTCCTCGTCGGGTGCCGCCCGGACTGGTTCTTCCAGGGGTTCGTCGGCGGTCGGATCCGAGTAGTGTGGGTAGAACGTCCCGATCGAATGGGCGTCGGCTTTATCGAAGAACAGTTCCCACCGACCGTCGTAGCCGTCCATCACCGTCTCACCGTCGGTGATAATCGTGTACGGGACCCAGTCCCAGAGACCTCGGTCGTTAAAGACGGAGTAGTCGGGATCGACGTCCGTCGCCGAAGTCTCCCCCTCCGTCGCCGTGACCGACGAGGTGGCTGCAACCCCGAGGGTGCCGACCGAGGCCAGCGATGCTCGCATCAGGATATCGCGGCGTGTCTGTCTCATAGGTGGCGATCTGGCGGTCCCCGACGGACGCGTCGGGAACCGATACACATAATTATCAATTTCATCGACTATAAAATTTTATCCTCTCAATAAACACATCTAGAATAAAATTGTTGTATATTTACACGTTCTCCGTTCGACGATCGTACACTACGAGCGAATCCCGTGCCTGCTCGAGGGACCATTCTCGTCGATCACCCGACCGGAGTCGTTCCGGCCGGGTCGGTGATCGGAGTTCGACCTCGTACTCTCCATCGTCGTCGTAGCTGTGCGTGACGATTTCGCCCTCGAGTTCGGTGCCGTCGCCGAGGTCCCACTCGTAGGAGTCGATCTCACCCTCGGCGGTCGAGGCGTCGAACTCGACGTCTTCGCCGGGAGCCGGACTGTCGTCGCTGACGTCGAAGGCCGCGGTCGGTCCGTCGGGTGGCTCCGGATCGGGATCGTCCGCTTCGACTTCCTGCCAGGGACCCCAGTCGCTCGAGCCCGGCTCGTCGCCCTGGGTCCACCAGTTTGCCTCCCAGACGGAGCCGTCGAGGGCGACCCGATCGCCGGAGTTGTACACCTCGCCAGGGTCTCACTCGGGATACTCCTGTGCCCCGGCCGGCCCGGCGATTCCGAGACCGCCGACAGCGAGGGTGAGTTTCGACGCGTTGTGCAGTACCGTTCGACGTGTGCGTTTCATGGTTGTGAGTCCTCGTATTCGGACGTGTTCTCTCTCGTCTGTCGCGAACGATCGTGCGCTCGGAGTATCAACATCCCTACAGGACGACGCTATCCCGTCCGAAATCGGCGTCACCGCCGCCGACTCGAGCCCGAATTTCGCGGATCGGTTCGGACGGGTCCCGACAATCGGCTGTTGTCCAGTCGTATCGGTGGCGAGTGTCACCCAAGCACGGACACATTTTACACCTTGATTGATAAAATGATTATGGTAGATATAATACTATTAATCACTCGCCTGCTGATCTCGGTCGCGGTGTTCCAGCAGTCGCTGTCGGACCTCCCGTCGCGATCGTGGACACCCGGCTCCCTCGAGGCGGATTACCGAAGCCGTTTAGACACCGATCCCACGGGCATCGAACGACCGACGTCGGCCGAGGATCGGCGACTTCTCTCGAACGCTACGTCACCGGACCTGGCGGGCTACTTGTCGAGCGCATCGTTCACCGCATCAACCAGCGTTTCGTTCGGATCGTGGCCCGACGCCCAGTACATCAGTGGATACCCGTGTTCGGACGCATACTCCGCTTTGATGGCGATCGACTCCTCGTCGTCGTAGCCGAGCAGGTTCTCCCCGTCGAAACGCCACGGCACCTTGGCTTCGTCGTCCCACAGTCGATCGTAGTCGTCGAACCCGTCCTGGATCTCCGGATAGGACGGGACCGCACCCGCACTCGAGAACGGCTGAAACAGGCCGTCGTTCTCGGCGCTTTCGACGCCGGAATACTCCCGTCCGTAAAAGGCGAGCCCGAGGACGAGTTTGTGTTCCGGCCAGCCCTGCTCTTGCATGTACGTCATCGTGTCGTGGACCGACTTGTCGGTCGGCGACTCCGGATTCGAGTAAAGCGGCGCGTTGTGATTGGTGTACTCGACCCACTCCAGTCCGGGCGAGTGCATATCGTAGGTCATCATCTTCGCGAAGTCGAGCACGTCGGCCAGCTCTTCGTGCTCGAGGATCTCGAGGTGCTCTTCGTGGGCCGACAGCGCCGCCGTGAGGTAGTACTCCGTGTCGTCTTCCGTGGCAGCCTCGTCGAACTGCTGGCGACACTCGCTCAATAGCGCCGTGAAGTTCTCGGGGTCGTCGTCGTAGGAGACGAGGCCGTCGGGACCGAACGGTCCGGGATACTCCCAGTCGATGTCGATCCCGTCGATGTCGTGTTCGCGCATGAGGTCGACACAGTCGCTCGCGAACCGTTCGCGACTCTCGGCGTCGGCGGCGGTCTGTGGGAACCCATCCGAGTTCCCCCAGCCGCCGATCGACAACAGCGTCACAGCGCCGTCGACGCCGCCGACGTCCCACGGGACGGAGACCGATCCGTCGGCGGCGACGTCGCCGAACGTCTGGATGACGTGGGTGACCTTCTCGGCGGGTGCAGGACCGCTGAACTCGTAGGCCATAACGGGGTGGTCTTCGCCCGGCCAGCCCCCGTCGTCCCCGTCGGCGACCGTGAGGATGGTCTCGGTGCTATCCCGGTCGCCGTCCGCACCAACGAGGGTTAGTTCGATCGTGTACTCGCCCTCCTCGTCGTAGCTGTGCGTGACGATTTCTCCGTCGGCTTCGGTACCGTCGCCGAGATCCCACTCGTAGCGATCGATTTCACCGCTGGACCCGGAGCCGTCGACGGTGAGTTCTTCGCCGGGATCGGGACGGCCGGGCCTGACGTCGATCGCGGCTTCCAGGCCGGGATCGTGTTCCTCTATCTCCTCCCACGGGCCCCACTGGCTTTCCCCGGGTTCGTCGCCCTGAGTCCACCAGTTTGCCTCCCAGACGGAGCCGTCGTGGACGACGCGGTCGCCTCCGGTGTAGACCGCGTCCGGATCCCACGCTGGGTAGTCGCCGTCGTCGTTCTCGCCGTCGTCGTCGTTGCCGTTTCCGTCGTCTTCGTCGACCTGTTCCCAGGGACCGGGACCCGTCTCAGGCTCCTCGCCCTGTGTCCACCACTGGGCTTCCCAGACCGAGCCGTCGTAGACGACCCGGTCGCCCGAGGTGTACACGTCGTCGGGGTCCCACTCGGGGTGCTCCTGTTCGGCGCTGCTCACGCTCGCGCCGAACAGGAGTGCTGTAACTGTCGATGCTGTACCGAGTACGTTGCGTCGCGTTCGTTTCATGATTACGTGTTGTGTGTCGTTATGAAAGGGGGCTCCCACGGGAATCCGACCGTTCCCGGAGCGTGTCTCGAGTCGTTCTCGGTGTCGAGTATACTCGCTATTTCCTTCGGAAACGGTTCACTACTGGTGAGTTCCGAAATCGCGTCGGGTATGCTGACCCGTACCCGTCCGCGACGGATGTGCCTCTCGGTCCACCACAGTGGTCGGGATTGATACGGATTACTGTAACTGTGTACCGGCGCACCCGTCGCCCGGATCGCGGGTGCGCCGGTTATGATTTACAGCAAACCGTCTCAGATGTTCTGCAGGATCGTGTCGAGCAGCGTCTCGTTCCAGTCCTGGGCCAGCTCCCAGAACATCACGCCCTGCATACCGCGTTCTTTGGCGAACTCGACTTTCGCCTCGATGGCGTCCTCGTCGTCGTAGCTGATGAGGACCCCTTCGTCCTCGTTGACGAGGTACGGCACTTCACCCATCTCGTGGCGGTTGACTTCCCAGTCGTCGTCGTCACGCAGGTTCTCTTCGATGTCACCGAAGTCGAACGCGCCGGTCGCGTCCTCGCCATCCGCGAGGAGGTGATGCCAGGTCCCCTCCGGGAGGCTGTTGAACCGCGCGCCCAGTTCGGGTCCACCGAAGCCGGCCTCGAACCCGCGTCCGTAGAACGGCATGCCAAGCACGAGTTCGTCGTACTCCGCGGGATCGGCAGCAGGGTACTCCCACTGACCGGGCCAGTAGCCATCGTCGCCGTGATCACCGGCCCACAGTGTATCGACGGAGTACTCGGCCCAGTACTGTTCGCCGTCCGGGTAGACGTCCTGATCGTCCGTTGGGTGGGTGTCGGGACCGTAAAGCGGCGCGTTCAGACCCATTGTGTCCATCCACTCGCCGGTGAAGTCGTAGGCCATGACGTACACCGAGTCACAGATCTCGCCGACCTGATCGTGGCGAATGCCGCCGGCGTTCCAGTCGGAGCCGCCGTTTGCCACTGACAGGTAGTAGTACTGTCCGTCCTCGTCGGCCGCCTCGTCGAGTTTCTCGCGAAGCTCCTCGAGCAAGAGGACGTGGGTCTCGTAGTCGTCGTCGTTGCCACACTGACACTGTCCCTGCTCGGGACCGGGGTGTTCCCAGTCGATGTCGACGCCGTCGAAGTTGTACTCTCGCATCAACTCGACGCAGTTCTCTGCGAACGTTTCGCGCAGATCCGGATCGGAAGCGATGATGTGGAAGTCATCCGACAGCGTCCAGCCGCCGACCGAGAGGTGGAACCGACAGTCGACGTCGTCGGCCAGTCCGGCGAACTCCTCCAGGTTTTCCTCGTGGCTCTGGCGGTCGATGTCGAACTCGGTCTCGTCGTCTTCGGGTGGGAAGACGTTACCCTGATCGTCGAGCCCGATGAACGCGTACAGGACGTCGGTCACCTTGTCGAAGGGGATGTCACTCGGGTAGTAATCTTGCTCTTCGTTGGCCTTCCAGCCGGGGTAGTAGCCGACGACTTTGAAGTCATCGCCCGGCCCTTCGATCTCGTCGAGGACGTCCAGGACGACAGACGCGGTGTCGGTCTCGCCGTCCGCGTCGGTGACGGTCAGTTCGACCGTGTACTCGCCCGTCTCTTCGTAGGTGTGGGTGACGACGTCGCCGCTTGCCTCTGTCCCATCGCCGAGGTCCCACTCGTAGGACTCGATGTCGCCTTCGGAGCCGGAGCCGTCGAGTTCGACTTCCTCACCCACTTCGATACGGGTCGTACTCGAGTCGATGTTGGCTTCCAGTCCCGGGGGCTCGGGTTCCGGATCGTTGTCGACCGGTCCGACCTCCTCCCAGGGGCCCCACTGACTTTCCCCGGGCTCGTCGCCCTGGGTCCACCAGTTTGCCTCCCAGACGTAGCCGTCGTGGACGACGCGGTCGCCGCCGGTGTAGACGACGTCGGGATCCCACGCGGGGTAGTCGCCGTTTTCGTTACCGTTCTCTCCGTTGCCGTCCTCGACCTGTTCCCAGGGACCAGGACCAGTGCTGGGTTCGTCACCCTGTGTCCACCACTGGGCTTCCCAGACCGAACCGTCGTAGACGACCCGGTCGCCGGAGTTGTACACCTCGTCAGGGTCCCACTCGGGATACTCCTGTGCCATTACTGCCGCCGAACTCGCACTGAGTCCGGCAAACAGGATCGGTACCTTCGATGCGTCGTTCAGTATGTCACGTCGTGATCGTTTCATTGGGTATCGTCAGTCGTCCGTCGCATGGACCGTTGTCCGTCGTTCCCACACGACCGCAACCCGTCTGCGGTCGTACCGGGAAGTCGGCACCACAGTCCGTTTCAAACGGACTGCGATGAGTCTGTACCGCCCGTTCGCATGACAGCGGGCGATCGACCGGCAATCGGTCATCGCAGACCGTATCAGTTGTTCGTGTGCTATGCGTCGCGTCACGAGAGTCGCCGGGGCAGCCCTCGAACGCGTCGTCCGGTCTGCTGTCGGTCAGTATCGATGCAACCGCGATCAGTCTGGGGTTGCCCCGATACATCCGACGGCAATCCGTCTCAGCCGTTGAGGTTGTTCCAGAGGGCCCCGATGAGATCGCCTTCGTAGGTGTCTCCACCGATGGCCCACAGCATCGTCCCGCCGTAGGGCGACTGACGGAGCCAGTTCATTTTGGCTGCCATCGACTCCTCGGACTCGTAGCTGATCATCTCCCCGGTGGTTTCGTTCCAGGCCCACGCGGCGATCGCGTCCTCGTCGAAGTGGACCTCCCAATCGGAGCTGTCCAGGTTGACGGAGTTGCTCCCCCCGCGGCCGTCGCCCTCGAGGTCGAACCACTCGAAGACACCGCCAAGCTGGGAGCCGGGGCTGCCGGGAGGCGACGGATAGGAGCCGTCCATGCTGGCGTCGGCTCCTTCACCCTCGTACTCCTGGAAGAGGCCGTCGTTCTCGCCGGTTCCGAAGTCACCCTCTGGCGGCTGGACATCGTCCCAGCTCCGTCCGTAGAACGGGACGGCCATGTTGAGCTGGTCTGGGTCCCAGCCCTGTTCCTCCCAGTACTGGAGTGCGTACTCTGCGTTCCACGTGTCGGCCTCGTCGAACGGATCGTCCGGGCTCGACCGCAGCGGGGCGTGATGACGGGTCGTCTCGGACCACACTCCAGCGTAATCGAACGTCATCACCAGAATGAAATCAAGCAGGTCCGAGAGCTTCTCGTGCTCGAGTCCGTCGTTGCCATCCTCGACTCCTTCGGCGACGTCGGGATTGGCCGAGACGGCTGCGGTGAGCTCGTAGGGCTCGTCGCGACCGACCTCCTGTGCGTGCTCGTCCAGGCGCTCTCGAACCGTCTCACAAAGCAGCGTAAAGCGCTCCTGGTCGCCCTCGCGGACGATGTTGCCATCGCTCGGACAGACGCTGGCGGGCTCTTCGGCGTCTTCGGACGTACAGCCGCCACCGCCGGGGAACTCCCAGTCGATGTCGATGCCGTCTAAGTTGCCCCGTTCGATCCACTCGATACAGTCCTCGGCGAAGCGCTCCCGGTTCTCCTGGGTCAGCGCTGCATCGGAGAAGTACCGCGAGTCGCCCCAGCCGCCGATCGACAGGACGAACTTGGTGTCGTCGTGCTCGGCGGCGTGTTCGGCGAAGGTGCCGCCCTCGACACCCTGCCAGTCCTCTTCCGCCCAGAAGGCCTGCTGGCCGTGGGAGTCGCCGACGAGGTTGACCGATCCGTCCGACTCGGGTCGTGCGAACGCGTACTGCACGTGCGTGACCTGGTCGTACGGGATGTCCGCCGGCACGAATTCGCGATCGTACTGCGCCCACTGGCGGTAGTACGCGACGACGCGCTTTTCGTCCGACGAGGGACGCCCCGCCGTGATCCTGATCGAATCGGTGTCGGTCTCGCCGTCGGCGTTCTCGACGGTCAGCGTCACGTCGTACTGACCCTCGTCGAACGAGTGTGTGACGACCTCACCGCTGGCTTCGGTTCCGTCGCCGAACTCCCACTCGTAGGACTCGATCTCGCCTTCGGAGTCGGAGGCGTCGAACTCGATCTCGTCGCCGGGATCCGGGAACTGGTTGCTGACGGTAAATCGTGCAGTCAGTTCGTCCTCGTCCTCGTCATCATCATCGTCGTCGTGCTCTTCGATCTCCTCCCAGGGGCCCCACTCGCTTTCGCCGGGCTCGTCTCCCTGGGTCCAGTAGTTGGCCTCCCAGACGTAGCCGTCGTAGACGACGCGGTCGCCGCCGGTGTAGACGACGTCGGGATCCCACGCGGGGTAGTCGACGTCGCCGTTTTCGTCGTCGTTCCCTCCGTTGCCGTCCTCGACCAGCTCCCAGACGCTCGAGTCCTCACTCGGTTCGTCCCCTTGGGTCCACCACTGGGCTTCCCAAACAGAGCCGTCGTAGACGACCCGGTCACCCCCCGTATACGCCGTGTCGGGGTCCCATTCGGGGTACTCCTGGGCCGCTGCTGCACCGCTTGCACCGATTCCGGCAAGCAGTGCGGACAGTCTCGTCGCGTTACTCAAAACGTTTCGACGTGTTCGTTTCATAGTT
Organism: Natrarchaeobius chitinivorans; assembly: GCF_003841505.1. Taxonomy (GTDB): domain Archaea; phylum Halobacteriota; class Halobacteria; order Halobacteriales; family Natrialbaceae; genus Natrarchaeobius; species Natrarchaeobius chitinivorans. Next base: position 44,656 of record NZ_REGA01000013.1, on the reverse strand, counting down.
GTCGATTATCGATACCGGCCTGCATCGCCGGATAGCCACGATCTATCGTGACTATCATTATATCGTGGCTCCTTCTATAAAATAATACCGAAAGAGAAGTATGGTTTTACGCAACTGGGATTTAGCTATTGGATTGCCAACAATATATGTGAAAATATACTATAATTTGTAAAACTACACTATTTTGCGATTGCAACCAGGCTCCCGGGTTACCATCCCGCTCGAGACGGCTCACCCGATCTATAGTAACAACTATAGTAGCCACTGAACGTCATTGCACACCCGGTCGCGGGACGGATCGGCGATCGGTGTGTAACTCGTTCCGGTTGTTACTATAGAGGGATTCACAACGCCACCGGCCGCAATCTGACTCCCGGCCGTTTCCGGCTGACTTCTTCGAGGAGCGACTCCCACCGGTCACGGCGCGGAGGTGGTACTTCGAATCGCAGAACAATCGGTGTAACAATTCTGCCGGGAGTTACAGCGCTAGCGAGGCGAAGGCCCCCCGTTCACGCCGTTTCGGCGTGGCCACTGGCTTCCGCGATCCGCGTCGAATCGATCGGCTCGTCGCTGTGTTTGATCGCTTCGCCCGATTCGGCATCGAACAGGTGTATCTTCGCGGCTGGCACGTGTATGTGGACCGTGTCTCCGCCTCTGACCCCGAGGCGGTCGTCGGAGGTGACGGTCAGCGATTCCCCACCGACGTCGAGATAGACGTTCGTTATGTCTCCCATCGGCTCGGTGACGGTGACTTCCGTCTCGATCAGGTGATCGGGTTCGGCGTGGGTTTCCACAGCGTCGACGAGTGAGACGTGCTCCGGTCGAATTCCGAGTGTCAGTTTCGACCCGCTGACGTCGTCGACGGCCGATTCCGGAATCGGGAGCGAAAACGCCGAGTTCGAGAGCGTCCCGCTTTCGAGGTCGACGTCGACCTCGAGGAAGTTCATTGGGGGCGATCCGAGGAATCCCGCGACGAACCTGTTTGCAGGTCTGTGATAACACTCGAGGGGGGTTCCGACCTGCTGGAGTTTCCCGTCGTTGAGAACGACGATCCGGTCGCCCATCGTCATTGCCTCCGTCTGATCGTGGGTGACGTACACCGTCGTTACGTCCAGTTCGCTCTGTAACTGCTGGAGTTCTGTTCGCATCTGGGCGCGAAGCTTGGCATCGAGGTTCGAGAGCGGTTCGTCCATCAGGAAGACTTCCGGATCGCGAACGATCGCCCGGCCAAGTGCGACGCGTTGCTGTTGGCCACCCGAGAGCGCCTTCGGTTTGTCAGCGAGCAACTCTTTGATCCCCATCATCTCGGCGGTGTCCTCGACGCGTTCGTCGATCACGTCTTTCGAGAGGTCAGTCGACATCTTCAGCCCGAACGCCATGTTCTCCCGTGAGGTCATGTGCGGGTACAGCGCGTAGTTTTGAAACACCATCGCGATGTTCCGTTCTTTGGGCTTTTGATCCGTGACATCCTCGTCGCCGAAGTGAAGTGTGCCATCGGTAACCGTCTCGAGTCCTGCGATACACCGAAGCGTCGTCGACTTTCCACACCCGGACGGACCGACAAAGACGACGAACTCGCCGTCGTCGATCTCGAGGTTCAACTCGTCGACTGCCAGGATCGAGCCCCCAGGAGAGTTGTACTCCTTCGTCAGATCGTCTACGATAACACGGGCCATTTGCACTCACCTGGTTTTCGCAGATACTTATAACTACCTAATGTGAGACGAACCGAGACGGAACGCGGACGGATTCCGTCACTACTGCTTGACGCTCCCCTCGGTTAGCCCTTCGACGATCGGTTTCTGGAAGAGGACGAACAGGAGGAGGATCGGAGCCGTCGCCACGGTCGACGCCGCCATCATCTCACCCCAGTAGGCCGTCGTCTGTGTCTCGAAGCTCTGAATACCGATCGCAAACGGTGTCACGTCGCCGCTGGCGAGAATCGACGCGAACAGCACCTCGTTGAACGCGACGAGGAAGACGAACATCCCGGTCGCCGCAATCCCTGGCGCGGCCATCGGGAGGATGATCCGGACGAGTGCCTGTATCCGCGAACAGCCGTCGACTCGAGCCGCCTCTTCGACCGAGTCGGGAATCGTGTCGAAAAAGCCCCTGAGCATCCAGATCGCTACCGGGACGGTAAACGTGGTGTAGACGAAGATGATTCCGTGATAGGTGTTGGTCATCGGGAATCCGATCGTGTCTTGAATCCAGATGAAAAGCAGATACATCGGGAGCAGGATGAGGATTCCGGGGATCATCTGGGTTCCGAGCAGGGCACCGCCGACGCCTCCCTTTCCGGGGAACCGATACTTCGAGAAGGCGTACCCGCCCAGACAGCCGACGACGAGGGCGAACACGGTCGTCGTGGTGGCGATGATGAGACTGTTGATGAAGTAATCTAACACTGGGAACCGCGCCCACATCGTGATGTAGTTCTCGTAGTGGAGGATCTCCAACAGGAGTGCAGGGTCCTGAACGATAGCCGGGATCTGCCCGAGTTCGACCGGAAGTAGCTGTGGGTCTGCGGCCGTGATCTCGGTTCGGGTTCGGAAACTCGAGATCACCATCCAGTAGATGGGAAACAGGGCGTACAGCAACAGAGTGCCGAGTACTCCCTTTACGAGCAGTCCGAATAGACGGTCCTTTGTGGCCGACGAGAGCTGTAGTTCTTCGGGAATCATTGGGAATCCTCCGTGAAGTCGTCATCGAAGAGATATTTGTAGTAGACCATCGCCATCGTCATCGCGATGATAAAGAGGATCACGCTCATCGCGGCTCCGCGTCCGAACTGGAAGTTCGAGAAGGCGAACTCGTAGATGTACAGAATGCCGACCTGGCCGGCCCGTGGGGGCTGTGCCCCGAGAAGAACGTACGGTGCGGTGAAGTTGATCATCGTCCACAACATCACGAGCAACACGACGACCGCCGAAACCGGCTTCAGTTGTGGAAAGGTGACGTACCGGAACTTCTGCCAGCGGCTGGCTCCGTCGATAGAGGCAGCCTCGTACAGCTGTTGAGGGATCCCCTGGAGGCCGGCGTAGAGCATAATCATGACCAGCGGGAACTGCGTCCAGGAGTGGGTAAGCACGAGCGTCCAGATGGTGTTGTCACCGATCAGCCAGTAGATCGGTTCGTCGATGATCCCGATCGAGAGGAGGATGTTGTTGATGATCCCGCTCTGTTGCTGGAACATCATCCGCCAGATGAGCAGCGTGACGACGACCGGCGCGACCCACGGGAGCAACAGCAGGGTCCGCGCTACGAACCGGCCTTTGAATTTCTGGTTGAGGACCAGCGCCGCCGTCAGCCCGAGGACGTAGGTCACGACGAGCGATCCCACAGCGAAGATGACAGTCTGGCGGATCGAGAACCAGAACCGACCGCCGATGACGGTACGCGGATCGAGCACGTAGAGGTAGTTCTCGAGGCCGACGAACGGTGCGTTGTGCCACTGTCGGGCGTAGGTCGAGTCGACCCCCATAAAACTGATCAGCGTCCCCCAGATGATCGGGAGAAAGTGGATGATACACATCATCGCAAGCCCCGGTGCGAGGAGCTTGTATGCAAAGCGTTGCTCTTCGGATAGCCGACTGTAAAACGGGAGATAGTTCCCGAGTTGAAGATCGGCTACTCGTCTTCGGAATTGTCTCGTCGTACTCGCCATAACGATTATGTGGGATGAGTCTGATTAATGCTTTTCGCTCTTGGAAGCGCCACGGACGTGACAGTCCCGCGACTGTCGTCCTGCCCGCGACAGGATGCGACTGGTGGTCGGCGATCCGAACTCAGTGGTATCTCACGGTGCGATCCCGTCAGGGACCGACGCTCCGTACGTTCGATTACAACGTCTGGTGTGCGACTTCCGCGGCGTCGTCGAGGGCGTCCTCGATGTCTCCGTCCTCGAGGTCACCGGTGACGGCGTTCTGGATGACCTCGGCGACGACGCTGTTGAGTTCGCCTTCGATCTCACCCCAACCGAGCACCTGTGGGTACGTCTGTGCGACCGGGAAGACGTCTTCGTTGAACGCGTCGTACAGGTCGTGATCGTAGTAGTCGGTGTCGAACCCGTCGGGGTTCGTCGGCAGGAAGCCGATCGTACTCGAAATCTCGGCGTTGGGTTCGGCACGCAGCAGGTAGTCGATCCACTGGGCGGCCGCTTCGGGTTCGTCGGTCCACGGGTGGATGCCGAGCAGTTCCATGCCGAAGAACGTGCCGCCGTCGCCGTCGGGACCGGCTGGCGGGGCGGAGATAGAGAGGTCGTCGAGCGAGTGACCGTCCTCGTCCTCGTACGCACCGACCGTTCCGAGGGCGTCGACCGTGCTGGCCATCTGTCGACCCGCGAACGCGCCGTTGATGTCGGCTGCGGCCCACTCGACCGTCTCCGACGGCAACACGTCGTACTCCCGGTACAGATCGGCGTAGAACTCGAGTGCTTGAACCCCCTCCTCGTTGTGAAACGCCGGTTCGGAGAGGTCGTCGTTGAGCAGTTGTCCGCCGCTCTGCCAGAGGAACATCGCGAAGTTCCGCATGGGTTCGAAGTCCGACCCCATCAGCGCGAAGAAATCGTTGTCCCCGTCGTAGGACTGGGCCTGGTCGACGAGGTCGTCCCAGTCGTCGGGATGTCCGCCGACGCCGCCGTTTTCGACCTCTTCGTCGACCTGCTGCCACGCGCGCGGCCCCCAGAACCACGGGATACCGACGAGGTCGTCCTGGAACGTCGCGACGTCCATCGCACCCTCCTCGAACATCCCGGTGTCCGGGATGTGATCGACGACCTCGTCGGACTCGAGGTCCATCCATCCGCCCGCGTCGGCCTGCTCGGGGATCCACGTCGAGGCGATCTCCTGGACGTCCGGGCCGGTCTGGCTCGTGATGTCGCTCATCAGGACTTCCTGGGCTTCACCCCACCCGACGAACTCGAATTCGACGTGAATGCCGGTCTCCTCTTCGAAGTTCGCGGCGTGTTCTTCGAAGTACTCTTCGGCACCTGGAGCGTCCATGTACCGTGTTTCGATCGTCGTCCCGTCGCCGTTCCCATCACTGATACACCCTGCTAGACTGAATGCGCTTACTGCACCAGTCGTTGCTAACACCTTCCGGCGAGTATGCTCTCTCATAGCGAAACCTCGACCGCTTATTGTGACACATTATACATAACTGTTTCCAAAATTGCGCCAGGAACCGCAGCGGTATCAATTCGACCGGCTGTCGTCACCATCGGGGGGATATATACCGGTACGTCACGAACAGGCCTGCTATGAAAATCACCGATTACGAACTGTTCGAAGTCCCGCCGCGTTGGCTCTTCCTGAAAATCGAGACCGACGCCGGCGTTACCGGGTGGGGGGAACCGATCGTCGAAGGTCGGGCCAGAACCGTTCGGACTGCGGTCGAAGAGGTGATGAACGGCTACCTCGTCGGGAAAGATCCGCACAATATCGAAGATCACTGGCAAGCGATGTACCGTGGCTGTTTCTACAGGGGTGGCCCCGTCCTGATGAGCGCGATTGCGGGCATCGACCAGGCTCTCTGGGACATCAAAGGGAAGAGTTTCGACGTACCCGTCTACGAACTGCTCGGGGGACAGACACGGGATCGGATCCGCGTCTACCAGTGGATCGGCGGCGACCGCGTCGCGGAGATCGGAACGGAAGCGAAACAGCTGTCGGATGCGGGATACACCGCCCTGAAGATGGACGCGTCGAATCAGATGCGCCACCTCGAGCCCCCCGGGGCAGTCGAAGAGATCACCGAGCGCGTCGGACACGTTCGCGACGTCATCGGCGGTGAGATGGATATCGTCGTCGACTTCCGTGGCCGGATCTCGAAGTCGCTCGCAAAGAAGGTCATCGGGGCTTTAGAGGAGTTCGATCCCCTGTTCGTCGAGGAGCCGCTGCTCCCGGAGAACCTGGAGTACCTCCCGGACCTCGCGGCACGGACCAACGTTCCCATGGCGACCGGCGAACGGCTCTACTCTCGGTGGGATTTCAAACCGCTGTTCCAGCGAGGCGGGATCGACGTGATTCAACCGGACGTCTCCCACGCGGGGGGTATCTCCGAACTCGTCAGACTCGCGGCGATGGCGGAAGCCCACGACGTCGCCGTCGCGCCGAACTGTCCCCTCGGGCCGATCGCGCTCGCGGCGTCGTTGCAAGTGAGTGCGTACATTCCGAACCTGCTGGTACAGGATCACGGGTTCGACATCTATCCGGCACCGAAGAGTGCGGCGGATCACTACCTTCACGACTCCTCGGTTTTCGAGTTCGTCGACGGCTACCTCTCCCCGCTCGACGGTCCGGGCCTCGGCCTCGAGATCGACGAGTCGGCCGTGCGTGAGCGTTCGCGCCAGGACCTCGACTGGTCGAACCCGATCTGGCGACACGAGGACGGCAGCATCGCCGAGTGGTGACCGACGTCCGCCGCGTGCATTTTCGGTGATACGAATTCTGATACGGCTTTCTGTAAGTCATTGCCGGCGCACCCGCGACCCGGGCGGCGGGTGCGCGGGTAAACAGTTACAGTAATCTCACCGGCACTGCCGGATAGCGGGCCGTATGACTGGCCTCCTTTCGGTCCACCAGTTCCGTGCCCGTCCGATTTTGATCCACCAGTTCTGTGTCCGTCCGATTTCGGCCACGAGACTCGTGGTCGTCCGACGTGTGCTGACCTGACTTTCACGTATGAACTGGCATCACGGTTCGTCTCGCCGGATGCCTGCGTACCGGTCCGAATCCGGACGTTTCGACTGTAGAAATCCCGGTGCCGACCTCTCATAGACGGAATTAACCACGATCAATCCACTGAATGAGGGCTGTTAGAGCACGTCACCCCACCGCAATATCTCTCGAATGTCGCATTCTCAAATCACCTGGTTTCTTCAGACGAAACAAATAGACCTCCTCTCGAGAATATGTGCCGATCGATCGGTGTCATTTACGCACGTACGGGTGTAATACTGGGCGGGGTGAATCGGAATTTTCTCACAAAGAAATGATTCGCGCCTGTCGGAACTCCGGAAGACTCGTGTTCGATACGAACTCGAGAACACACGACAGGGAGGCGGAATCTCATGCGGCGGTTCGTCTCCGTCACGGGTTGTGTGATCGATTGGTAGCCCGAGGCTGGAACAGGGGCGGTGGATTCCCAAACCGCCACTGAGGGCAGTGTCGTCGGTCGAAAACGGGTCGCTGATCTCGATTGCGTGACGATCGACGGTGGGGCCGTCGGCGAGTCGAGTGAACGAATCGGAGACGGTATCGCCGTGGGACGACGATTACCGGCCCCGTTCAACCGAGATAGTCGCTGGCCTGATCGTGAAGCGCAACGAACCCTTCGGCACTCGCCACACCGGTCCGTTTGCCGAGAGTGGCATCTTCCGCCGCGACGCCCTCGATGAGGTTGTCGAACTCGGCGTCGATTCCGCCGTGTTCCTCGAGGAACGCGACCTGTGATTCGTGTTGATCGATCGCGTCGGCTTTCCGATCTTCGTATCCCGAGATATCGACGAACGTCGTCGGTTCGAACGACGACGTCGGCTTCCCGAAGAAGTACACGTTGTCGGGATCGCACGGATCGTGTTCGGTGTCGACGAGCGGGAGCGACGCCATGTAGTACGCGTCCGTGACGAGCCGTGCCGTCGCTTTGTGGTCCGGATGCATATCGTCACGGAAGTGCGTCAGGATCACGTCTGGATCGTGTGCCCGGATCGTCTCGACGATCTCGAGGCGCTTCTCGAGGGAGTATTCGATTCGGCCGTCCTCGAACCCGAGAAACGTGACGTCGTCCGCGCCGAGTTTCTTCCCCGAACGCCGTGCTTCCTCCGCTCTCGTTTCGGCGATCGTCTCTTCGTCCGTGTCGAACCCGCCGTACTCCCCTTTGGTCATGTGGGCGATCGTAACCGTATCTCCGCGGTCTGCGTGTTTGGCGAGTGTGCCACCACAGAAGATGTCTGCATCGTCCGGATGTGCAACGATTGCTAACAGTTCCATTGTACAACGGGTACATTGCGATGGCCCGCTTTTAACTATTTCTTTGCTGACCGCTCCCGTACTGGTCGCTCACTCGAGTGCGGACGCGAGCGTCCGGGCGACGCTGAGCAGGAGGCCGGGGATGTTCTCCTCGAATCGCTTTCCCGAGAGCTCGTCGGCCTGTCCGGAGACGTAGACGGAGCCGATCACCGAATCGGTCTGTAGACTGACGGCGACGCTGTTGACGTTCGAGAACTGCTCCTGGCGGTCGAGCGAGAACCCCCGTTCGCGAATTCGATTGAGTTCGATCTGCAGTTCCTCCTGGTTCGTAATCGTGTGTTCGGTCAACGATGGGGCCGTCTTGACGATGGATTCGACTCGTTCGTCCGGTAACTCGGCGAGAATCGCCTTTCCAGCGGCGCTGCAGTGTAAGTGTCGGGTGTTGTATGCAGGGAACGTCCCGCTGTAGTACTGGTCTGCACAGTAGATGTCGACCGCGACGCCGTTGCGTTCGACCAGGAGTCCGGCGACCTCGTTCGCCATCTCGGCGAGTTCGTCGACCGGCCCCCGTACGGTCTGGACGAGGTCGTCGTTCCACCGGACCCGTCTCGCACAGTCGAGAAACCGAAGCGCTGGTTCGTACTTGCTGTCGACTTTCGTGACGTACCCGAGTTCGACGAGCGTGTTCACGTGCTTGTACACGGTACTTTTTGTCATCTCCGTTTGCGATGCGATTTCGGTAACCCCGACGGGTTGTGGACTGTCGATTAACACGTTCAGCACCGAAAACGATCGATTCGTCGCTTCGATCGTCTCGGTTTTCGCCTCTGCAGTCATAGACGAGGTGTTTTGCCCGGGTGACCTTTAATATTTCCCAGGACGAAACGGCCGGACACCCGAACTTTTTTATCCGCTATCCAGCAACTACCCCCATGGATGGAGTTGTCGAAGATGGATCTATCTACGACGAGATCGGAGTCCCCCCCGTCATCAACGCGACAGGGACCAAGACACGGATCGGCGGCAGTCGAATTCGAAGCGAAGCTGTCGATGCGATGGTCCGGGCGTCCGACTCGTTCGTTCGAATCTCCGATATGCAGGCCGAAGCGAGCGCACGCATCGCCGAAATAACCGGTGCAGAGGCGGGATACGTAACGAGTGGTGCGTCCGCGGGCCTCCTTCTCGGTGCGGCCGCCACGCTGGCGGGCCGGGACGTTCATCGAATGGATCGTCTGCCGGAGACGTCCGGCATCCCCGACGAAATTATCATGCCCCGGACTCACCGCACGGGGTACGATCACGCCTTCCGTGCAGCAGGGGCAACGATCGTCGACGTCGGAACCAACGACAGACACCTCGGAACGGGCGCGACCAACGTCGAACCCTGGGAGATCGAAGCTGCGATCTCCGACGAGACGGCGGCGATCGGATACGTCCAAAAGTCCTACACCGAACCGCCTCTCGAGGTCGTCACGAAAATCGCCCACCGTCACGACGTTCCGGTCATCGTGGATGCGGCCGCCGAACTCCCGCCAGTGGAAAACTTCTCGAGGTTTATCGACGACGGGGCCGATCTCGTCGTGTTTAGCGGTGGGAAGGCGATTCGTGGTCCACAGACGACCGGAATCGTCGCGGGCAGGCGTGACCTCATCGAATCGATTGCATTACAGCAACTCGATATGCACGCCGCAGCCGCCGTCTGGGACCCGCCGTCTGCCCTCATCGACGGCGACCGACTCGATGCCGTTCCTCGCCAGGGAATCGGGCGCCCGATGAAGGTCGGCAAGGAGGAACTCGCCGGTCTGATCGTCGCTCTCGAGTCCTTCCTCGAGGAGGATCAGGCGGAACTCGCCCGAGAGTGGCAGGATCGGGCCGCTCGAATTTCGACTGTCCTCTCGGAAATCGACGGCTTCGAGACGACGGTCACGTCGGGTAACGACGTGTCGGTTTCTCCGGAGGTCGTCGTACATATCGTCCCGTCCGAAGCGGGGGTGTCGGCGACGGACCTCGTCCGTGCGTTACGACGCGAGAACCCGCGAGTCTTCGTCGGAACGGATCGTCTCGACGAGAACATCGTGACGATCAATCCGATGTGTCTCACGGACGAGGAGGCAGACTACGTCCTCGATCGCATCGAGGCCTGCGTCGGTCCGTCCCACTGATACCCCGATCGTGGCGGAACGTCCACGGGCGAACCGAAACCTACTTTATCGACGCGAAAGTCGTGGTAACTGAGTATGAAAGAGGTATCTACGTCGGATGCACCGCCGAGCATTGGTCCGTTTTCCCAGGGAATCGTCGACGATGGAACCGTCTACGTCTCGGGACAGGGTCCGATCGACCCCGAAACGGAGGAGATCGTCGGCGACACGATCGAAGAAGAGACTCACCGGACGATGAAAAACATCGGTGCGGTTCTCGAGGCGGCCGGAAGTTCGCTCGACGACGTGGTGAAAGCGACCGTCTTCGTCCAGGATATGGACAACTACGACGCGATTAACGGCGTGTACGAGCAGTACCTGAGTGCGCCGTATCCGGCCCGAAGCGCCGTTCAGGTCGAAGATCTCCCCGTCGATATCGGCGTCGAGATCGAGATCATCGCACGGGTCAGCCAATGAAGGCAATCGGCGTCGAACGGGGGGAAAACACCCCACGCCTCATCGAAAAGCCCGTTCCGGAACCCGGAGAGGGCGAGGCGTTGATGCGAACACTGCGTGTCGGGATCGACGGCACCGACTTCGAAGTGATCGAAGGGAACCACGGCGGATTTCCCGAGGGCGACGACCATCAGGTACTCGGCCACGAGGCCGTCGGCGTCGTCGAGGATGCGAACGGAACCGACTTCGAGGAGGGCCAGCTCGTCGTTCCTACCGTCCGCCGACCGCCGGCCGGATCGAACGAGTACTTCGAACGCGGCGAACCCGACATGGCCCCACCCGGTACGTACCTCGAGCGCGGGATCGACGGTGCGCACGGCTTTATGGCGGAGTTTTTCACCAGCCCGGCGGAGTACCTCGTCCCGATTCCGGACGAGTTCGCCGAAACCGGAATTCTCGTCGAACCGATGAGCAACACGGTCAAGGCGCTCGAACACGCGTTCGCTTCTCGGTCGATGTTCGACTGGTCTCCCGAGACGGCACTTGTCCTCGGGAACGGACCGCTGGGGCTGTTGACCCTCGCGATGTTGGACGAGACGGTCGACCGGTCGTACTGTCTCGGTCGCCGAGACCGCCCCGATCCCACGATCGACGTGATCGACGAACTCGGGGCGACGTACGTCGATTCTCGCGAGACGCCGGTTTCGGAGATCGCGGAGGTGCACGAACCCGTCGACCTCGTCTACGAGGCGACGGGATACGCGAAACACGCCTACGAGACGGTCGACGCGCTCGCACCGAACGGCGTCGGCGTCTTGCTTGGCATTCCGGACGACTGGTCGTTCGAGATCGACGGCGGCCGACTGCACCGCGAGATCGTTCTCGAAAACAAGGCATTACTGGGTAGTGTCAACTCCCATCTCCGTCACTTCGAATCAGCAAAGGAGTCGCTCGGCCGACTTCCAGACTGGTTCACGGACGATATCATTACCGACGTATTTTCGCCAGCGGAAGTCGAGGACGCACTGGCGGGCGGTGACGATCGGATCAAGACGGTCGTCGAGTTCGACACGCTGTAACGATCCGATCGAACCAGCACGGTCCGCCCGGCCAGTGTTCCGAACGCCGAAAGCATATTTGTTCTAGTAGCAAGGACTTTCCATACGTATACTGGCAGGTCCCTAGATCGATCTCGAGTCTCCGTAGTCAGCGGTCAGTCGATGGCGCGTCCGAGGGTCCAGATCGTGGCCGTCGTATCCTGTTGGACAGCAGCCAGTGGATAGTCGGCCGCGAGTTCGCGCCCGCCACCATTGAGGATCGACCACAGTAGCGCGACCCATGTTCGAGCGGTTCCGTTCGATACTGTTGATATCGGGTTCGACTTGCCCGAACGGACGGTGTCTATTCCCCACTGGAGACTGGAGTGGATGAGTTCGGTGTCGGTGTCTACCGAGCGAAACCCGACCAGCGGCGAGAACAGTTATCGGATTCGAGTGCGGAATCGGCCTCATGTGCGCTCGCGTCGCGGACGTCATGACCGAAGACGTGGTCACCGCAGACCGGTCGACGACCCTCGAGGTGGTCGCCGAGTGGATGCTTCACAACGACGTCGGCAGCGTCGTCGTTACGAACGACGGATCGCCGTACGGAATCGTCACGGAGTCGGACGTTGTGATGGCGGGCTATCGTACCGGTCGACCGTTCGCGGATATTCCGACGCAGAAAGTCGCTAGTCACCCACTCGTCACTGTCGAACCGCGGCAGTCGGTACGGTTGGTCGTCGAGCGGATGCGAACCGAACGGATCAAGAAACTCGTGGTCGTCGAGGCCCTCGAGATGCGGGGAATCGTTACAACGAACGACCTGATCGACCACTACGGCGAACTCACTCGCGAACTCAAAGACGTTCGCCAGCGACGACGGAGACGGGGTGGCTCGGCGTTCGAGTCCTGATCGGGTCCAACCGGTTTCCGTCGATTTTCCGGTGAGCGACTCGTCGACGGAGCGGACGGTGACTCATCCGGTTCGCACTGGGGCGAATAGGCCGGACTCACCGGGAACAGTTCCCACTGGCTTATTGTGGAACTAGTCCAATATCGATGTCGAATCCTACCACGATGGACATCCAATCTGCTCGAGGGAAAACCGTGATATAAGGGGATGTTGGTTTGCTTGGAGATAAGAGTCCGAACGAATCGTAGTCGTATACCGTCACCGTCTTGCTGGTGTATTGTGGGGTATATGCAAACAATTATGGTCGACAGGGCCGTACCTGGAGGCATGAGTGACGCGATAGACGACGAACGTCAGCGTATCCGCGAACGAAAGAAACGCGAACTCAGAGAGCGACTCGAGAACGGTGCCGATACGGCAACCGACGACTCTCCGTCCGAGCAGCCGCCGGCGGAACCGATCGAGATCAATGGGCAAGACCACCTCGAGACGGTGGTCGACTCCTACGACGTCGTCCTCGTCGACTGTTATGCCGACTGGTGTGGTCCCTGCCAGATGCTCGAGCCGACGATCGAAGCGCTGGCAGCCGATACCGACGCCGCTGTCGCGAAAGTCGACGTCGATAGCCACCAGCGTCTGGCCCAGCAGCTGGGTGCTCGGGGCGTCCCGACGCTCGTCCTCTACGCCGACGGCCAGCCGGTCGATCGACGCGTCGGTGCGCAGGATCGCGCGACCCTCGAGGCGCTCATCGAACGCCACAGCTGAGGATTCCCGATATGGATACCGAAACTGACGGCGTACGCGTCTGGCTGGTCGAACGGACGTACTCCGACGACGAGCAGAACCTCGTAATCCTCGTTTACGCGACGCCCGACGGAACGCAGTACTTCCGGAAAGAGCGCGCGCTAACGAGTTCGACGGACGTTCGGACGACGACGGCAGCCGTGACGGCGGCCCCCTCGAACCTTGGGACTGTCGACGATACGGCACTTCAGGAACGGTACGCGACGGAGGCCACCCGAATGGCCGAGGAACACGATCCAACCGACCCCATCTGATCGACTTCTGGCACCATCCTCACTCGGAACCGTGTGCCCGGGACCGGTCTTTGTCCTCGATCCTGTGTTTGGGAACCCACCGGTATAGTAACAACTGAAACGAGTTACACACCGATCGCAGAGCCGTCATGCGATCGGGTGTCCATTGACGTTCAGTGGCTACTATAGCCTTCGTTCGCCTCTCGACCGCGACAGCCCCGTCGCGTCTTGGTATCTGTCTTCGAATTCCTGGTCGTCCGTTCGCGCTCGACCTCCCTTCTCTGGGGGACCAGCGGTTCGTGCCCCGCCGACTGTGGGGCGGCTCGCCGTCACTCTATCGATGCCTCGGTCGATTCACCCTCTCGCGCCGGAGGCGTCTTCGAAAGCACTCGTCCCCAGACGGCCCGGTTGTGCGCGATTCGGCGGTACGCCCCCTCCCTCAGGGTGGTGTAGGTGTCGTATCTCCGCAGACGATCAACGAGGGGCCGAAGGGGGCGTCCGACGCTCGACCGGGCGAACGTCTCCTCTATCGAAGCGCCACACGAGTACCGCGCCTCCGGCGTCAGCAGATGAGAACACCGCTCGTAGTCCTCGGGGAGTCTGTCCTCGAGGTCGGACTCGAGATCGGAAAAGCCGACGATCGGGACGTCGGACCGTTCGTCGAAGAACTCGGCCCACCAGGTGCAAAAGCCGCAATCGTCGTCGTAGACGAGGACCGTATCTCGCATAGGCGTGTTACCACCTTCGCCTACTAATAGCTGGGCGTCGGCTCCCGTTAGCAGCTGGCCCGTCACCGTTGGCGGTCGAACCGGGATTTCACTGTGACTTTGCCGTACACGCTCGACGGACGTCGTTCTCGACGAACTCGTATCATATACAAATTCATACCAGAAAGAATAAGCATGGGCGTCTCTTCTCGTGGCCGGAAACTACACGAGCTGTGGGGGACGGAGGACACGCTCGAGCGGGGAACTAATGACAACCCGTCATACGGATTGCTGTAACAATTTACCGCCGCACCCGCCGCTCGGTTCGCGGGTGCGCCGGCAATGACTTACAGTAAACCGTACCAGTCTTGGCCCTGACCGGTCCGAGTATCCACCGTCATCGATCACTGCCCCTTCTTTCATGTATCTGGCCGGCTCGACGTGGGTTACGACGGTCTCTCTTTCCGTTCGGTGTATTGTCCCTTTCAACGCGACGTATTCGATCCCTCTTCGTCGTTCGGCGGGTGGTTCCCCTGTTGTATCACCCACGGTCGACGTGGGGTCGGCTGCCCCTCCAGATCCTGTTGGTAACATGCCTATCAGGTACCTCTAAGTAACTGGAAAATGACCATACGAAAATCGAACAGAAGGCTCTCTTTTGTCGTCTCCAGCGATGTGGACTCGCCGGTAGATGACACTCGGGCGGTGTCGAACCTCGAATCGAGGCAGAAAGGTCCGATTCCGGATTCGTACTACTCGACCGACGTCCCGTTCGATTCCATTGGCGCGCCTGTTGATCGGCTTTTATTTACAGTAGTACAAGTGTAATGGTGGTGGTCGATTACGACGTTTCCGGTGTGTGATCGGTGTCTCCGGCCTGGAGGTATCGACGAATCGAATACGGTAGATATTACAGGTGTACTCGTGTCAGGGAAGACGGAATACCGTTTTCATACCGAAAACAAATTTGGGGATTTTGACACTGAAAACGTCCGTTCTCGAAGGATCGTCGGTCGCGTCTATCCCAATCTATTTGTCGGTCCCAGCGGTTCCCGTACGTATGTCACTCGAAGACGAGACGCGCGATCAACTCGCGACGTCGCTGTACGAGGCATTGGAGACGACCGACCCCATCGATCGACCGACCGATACGTACGATCTCACGATCGAAGACGCCTACGCCGTCCAATCGGCGTTTATCGACCGCCGCCTGGACGACGGTGCGAGCGTCGTCGGTCACAAGATCGGGCTCACGAGCGACGGAATACAGAACCAACTCGGCGTCTCCGAACCCGACTTCGGCCGACTGCTCGATTCGATGTTCGTCGACGGGCGAACGATTCCGAGCGAGAATCTCATCGCACCGCGGGTCGAACCCGAAATCGGTTTTCTGATCGGTGAGGACCTCGAGCCCCCAGTATCGTACCTCGACGTGCTGGCGGCGACGGAGTTCGTCGTTCCGGTTCTCGAGGTGATCGATAGTCGCGTCCGGGACTGGGACATCCAGATTCAGGATACGATCGCGGACAACGCATCCTCCGCACTGTACCTCACTGGGGAGACGAGAAGCGACGTCGACGACGTCGACCTTTCGTTAGAGGGCGTCAAGCTGTATCGAAACGGGACACTCGAGTCCTCCGGCGTCGGTGCGGCCGTTCTCGATCACCCCGCGCGGGCCGTCGCGTGGCTCGCGAACACGCTTGCGGAACTCGACGAGACCCTCGAGGCCGGCCAGTTCATCCTGAGCGGTTCGGTGACGCCGGCAGTCGACGTCGAACCGGGTGACGTGATCACCGTCGAATTCACGTCGATCGGTACGCTGACGAGTCGGGTCGAGTAACGCCGCTCTGGCCCCAGAGGTGGGCATCGAAGCCGCTGTTTCACTGTCTGGTCGTCCGCATCGCTGTTTTCGAATTGAAAACGGTTATGTGTGTGGACGGTATGGTGTGGTGTATGACGACGGAAGCAAATCACCCGGTGCGAACGACCGAGAAATCGTTGCACCTCATCGAAAAACTCAGAGAACTGGATGGGGCGCGGATCCACGTACTCGAGGACGAACTCGAGATGACGAAAGGCGCGATCCACAATCACCTCAGCACGCTTCGGACGCACGGATACGTTATAAAAGAGGGCAACGAGTACAGGCTGAGCCTCAAGGTGTTGACTCTCGGAGGGTACGTTCGGAGCAACTACTCTATCTATCAGTTCGGCCGCCCAAAAGCGAACAAACTCGCTGCCGACACGGGGATGCTGGTCAACCTCGCGACCGAGGAACACGGGCAGAGCGTCTATCTCTACCAGGCTCGCGGTGAGTACGCCGTCAATCTCGACACGCAGGTCGGCCACCGTCTTCGCCTTCACAACATCGCGATCGGAAAGGCGATTCTCGCGTATCTTCCCGACGAACGCGTCGAAGCGATCGTCGACGAATGGGGTCTTCCGACGGAAACCGAGAACACGATCACGGATCGAGAAACGCTGTTCGAGGAACTCGAGTCCGTCCGCGAGCAGGGGTTTGCGACCGACCTCGAGGAACGCACCGAGGGGCTTTGCTGTATCGCTGCACCGATTCAGCCGGGCGACGACATCCTCGGTGCGATCAGTATCTCGGCACCGACGAGTCGCCTCGGGGATCGTGCGTTCGATGACGACCTCGTCGGCCAGGTCAAGAGCACGGCGAACGAGATCGCACTGGATATTAAGTACATGTAACCCGCTCTCGTTCGATTTCCCCGTTTCCGCGACATTCTGTGCGTTTTCTATGACAAAACTCTCCGATCACCCTCGATCCCCGATGGGTGTGTCTGGCCGATCACTCCGCTCGATGGTGTTTTCGATATCAAAACACGAACGGTTCGGGATGGGTCGGATGCGGCCGGTGGGTCCGCCCTGCATCTCGGACGAACTGCGTTACGTCCCCACGACCGCAAGATCGGTCGCGGTTACCCGCCACTGACTGGTCGCGGGCGTATCGTACGGGCCGTTGTAGATCGCTTCCGGCGATCGCTCGTGGGATCGACGATCACTGGGAAAACGCGACAGCAATCCGTAGCAGATACGTACCGGTCGGCTATTCGGCGCGAAGTTGTATGTCGCCGATGTTCGAGAACGTGACGGTGTAGACGTCACCGGGTTCGATATCGATCGCGGCGTTGATACCGCCGGTGAGGATCACTTCGCCGGCCTGGAGTCCGTCGTCGATATCCTCGAGACGGTTCGCCAGCCACGATACGGCGCGGGCGGGGTTGCCCATGATGTCTGCACCGACGCCGGTGGCTTCGACCTCCCCGTTGACCGAGATGACGACGCTTTCCATCGCCAGATCGACGTCTGTCACGTCCCGTAGCGTCTCTCCGACGTAGATACGGCCGGCTGACGTGTTATCCGCGATGACGTCCTGTGCCGACGGAATCGACCAGCCCTGGAATCTGCTCTCGAGAATCTCGACCATCGGCACGACCGCCTCCGTCGCAGTCAGGACGTCCGTCGGCGTGGCGGGCGCGGGTACGTCTTCGCCCAGGACGAGACCGATCTCCGCTTCCAGGCGCGGCGAGATCATCGATTCGGTCGGAATTACGGGTTCCTCGAGGACGGTATCGTCGGTTACGTAGCCGAAAATTGGTTCCTGGATGCCCAGTTGCTCCTGTTTGGCCTCGCTGACGAGACCGAGTTTGTGTCCGACGATTCCGCCGTCGTCACCGCGAAGGCGCTCGACCACTCGTGATTGAATCTCGTAGGATTCTTCGACCGAAAACTCCTCGTCGTCGGTCAACGGCGGGATCGGGGATCCGTTCTGCTGTGCGTCGTACAACGATTCGGCGAACTCGTCCAGTTTCTCCTCACTGAGGCTCATCAGTGTCCGGATATTGGAGACGACTTATTTAACGGTACCGCCTTCGTCAGGCCGCCCATCCCACCACGTCGTCGACTACCGACTCGAGGCCATCCCGTCCGCCGGTTTCGCTCGTCAGTTCAGGTGTGGAACGCCACGATAGTAACACCTGAAACGATTTACCCGCCCATCGCCGATCAGTCCGGCGATCGGGTGTACAGTGACGTTCCGTGGCTAACGTAGTCGACTCCGACGCCTCCTGCTGGCCGGCAGTGTAATCGAAAACGGGGGTCGCTTATACTGTCGGACAGAAGTCAGAGAGACGTCGGTCGCGAATCGCGGCCGTCACCATCGGAGACGGCCCCAGGAGAGCAACCGATATTCGAGTAGTTCTGTCCGATAGTATTACTCGTCGACGTACCCGAGACCGTTCCAGTCCGGCCCCTGGCCGACCCACTGGTGGCTGGTTTCGCCGCCGATGTCCGATTCGGTCCACTCGATCGGCTCCCAGTCGGGTTCGAAGTTCAGGTATCCCGGTCCGGCGAACAGTTCGATACGGAATCCGCTGGCCGGATCGGAGACGTACAGGAAGTCTGCTCGAGTGATCGCGTGACGTCCGGGACCGCCGTCCGGTTCGATCCCTTCCTCGCTCAAGATGTCGGCCGCGCTCCAGAGATCGTGGAGACTATCGAGGTGATACGAGAGGTGGTGAAACTCCGAGGGCGACCCGGCCGGCTCGCGGTGGATCGCGATGTCGTGGGGCAGCGCCGTCACCGCAAACCACCAGCCCCACAGTTCGCCGTCACCGGCGCGATACTGCTCGTTGAGCTGGAATCCGAGCTCGTCTTGCAGCCAGGCGGCGTGTTCTTTCGCCGTTTCGTCCTCGTCCTGGACGTGGACGTGATCGATTCGTCGCGGTGCGATGCGGTTCGTGTCCGTCTCGCTGTAGATCCTGTTTTTGAGCCCCGACCGCTCTCCGTCGGGTGCGTCCGGCTTCTCGACGTCGTAGTAAAACTCGTACGGATGGCCGAACTTCTCGACGCGGATCGCCTCCCCGTGTCCCTTCCTCTCGTCGGCGTCGACGTACGTGACGTCGGTTCCCTCGGCTTCGAATCCCTCCGCGAGTTCGTCGAGCGCTTCGGGACTCGAGGTTCGGAACGCGATGTGATCGACGCCTTGCTGTCCCGATTCGGTGATGCGCAGGGTGTGGTGCTCCCAGTCACGCTGTGCACGGAGATACGCCGTTTCGTCGTCTCGCTCGACGACGTAGAGCCCGAGAACGTCTTCGAAGAACCAGAGCGATTCGTCGAGGTCGGGCGTGTGAATAGCGACGTGGCCGAGTTTGGCAATTGGTGGTTTCGTAGTCATGGTCGAGTTGATGGCAGCCGCACTGTGATTTCTACGGGCACAACCCCTCGATAGCGGCTTGGTCGGCTATTTGCAGGTATGTTATTTAGGTGTTTTCGTGGACGAGTCGCGTCGGTGGTCGATCAGTCGATCAACTCGAGGAGGTTCTCCGCGTAGATCCCCTCGCGAGCCTCGTCGTCGATGTCCATGGATTCGACCGCGTCGATTCCGGTTTCGATTCCGGTCCGACCGCGGCCGGGTCCGAACGGGTAGTCGGTGCCGTAGATGAGCGTGTCGCCGAAGAAGTCGTAGGCACACTCGTGGGCGGCGACGGAACTGCCCAGACAGGCGTCCGTGTAAAACTCCGCGAAGTGGTCGCTGACGGGTTGCTCGAGGTCGGGGAGGTCGGTGTCGGCGTAGTTTTCGGGGTACTGCTGTCGGGTTTCGTAGAAGCCGTCGATCCGGCCGCTGTAGTACGGAATCATGCCGCCGCCGTGGTGTGCGACGACGTCGAAGTCGTGTTTCTGGGTGACGCCGCCGAAGACGAGTCGCGACAGCGCGAGCGTCGTATCGAACGGCCAGCCGAACAGTCGGTGGTCCATATACTCACTCGCCCAGTCGTACCACTCGTGAATCTGTGGGTGCAGCCACAGCGGCGCGTCTTCGGCGTCGGCTTTGGCGAACAGCGGATCGAACTGGGGACGGTCGAGCGGCTCGCCGTCGATATTCGAGAAGATCTGGATGCCGGCCATCTCGAGGTCGTTCACACACCGGTCGAACTCGTCGATGAACTCGTCGTTGACCTTCGGAATCGTCCCGACGGGGACGAACCGGTCCGGGTGCTCGTCCGTGATGTGGCGAATCTCGTCGTTCGCGAGCTTCGTCAGTTCGAGGGCCGTCTCGTCGTCCATCCCCTGCCAGATCGGTGGCAGGGCGATGGTCAGAACCTGCTTGTCGATGCCGTACTCGTCCATGTCCTCGAGTCGCTGCTCGAGGTCCCAGAGGAACGACGGCGAGCCGCTGAGTCCCTGAAACCCGTGCTCGTCGAGCAGCGTCTCGTAGAACCGCTCGGTCAGTACGTGAGTGAATGCGTCGATCTTCATGAGCATCAACAGCAACGGACACCCACCACATAAAGCTCACGTCCTCGTTTCGCGTACAAACTCCGGATACGGACCGTGAAACGCCGATGGTTCGATCTCGAGTCGCTCCCGACCGGAGTAGCCACTTCGGAGGCATCGAGCCGTCCGGAGGGCCGCGGCGGCGACGGACTGCCCGGAGTACTGTGGCGGCGACGAACCCCTCGGAGTACCGCGGCGGCGACGGACAGTCCCGGCAGCGGTCGCCGACTCCGTCGACGCGGTCGATCCGGTTATTTTATTGCGCTGTATCGGAATCTCGAGGTATGAACGTCATACACAGCGCGATCTGGGTATCGGACATCGACGAAACGCTCGCGTTCTACGTGGACGAACTCGGCCTCGAGAAGACGAACGAGTTCGTAAGCGGTGACGGTGCCCGCAACGTCTACGTCGCGGGCGACAACGGCGTCGAGTTGCAGTTCAAGTACGATCCGGACCGGGAAGTATCCGAGCCGGCCGGCATCGACCACGTCGCGCTGGCGGTCGACGACACCGACGCCGAAGTCGAACGCCTCGTCGAAGAGACCGAGTGCACCCTCGAGCGCGGTCCCCTCGACTCCGAGGGAGCGAACGCCCGCGTCGCGTTCCTCGAGGGCCCCGACGGCTACGGGATCGAACTGGTCGAGGAGTTCGACTGATACGGATTACTGTAACTGTGTACCGGAGCGACCGCGGGACTGCGCCCGGTCGCTCCGGTAACGACTTACAGTAAACCGTATGATACGGGCTGCCGTCGAGCTCTTGTGGGTGCTGTGGAGTATTTGCGGTTGCCGCCGAGCAGTTTCGTCCATCCGCCGGGTGAGGTGTCGCGATTGCGCCCGTCAACTGTCACAGACGGCTATCCGACGTTTTCTCACGGTTTTCACTTCTCGAGACCGACGGCGGGTACACTGCGTAGCGAAATCGGCTTCTCCGTCTCCGTTTGCCGCTCGCCTCGAGCGTCTCCGCTCTCCGATCGGTGTATACCGAGAAAAACGATTTCGTCCGGAAACGCGGGAAACCAACTTATACGGTTTGCTGTCCGTCAGTACCGAAGACCGGGTACCGTCCGCGGCCGCTCCGGTACACAGTTACAGCAATCCGTATCAGTCGTCCGACTCCGATTCGGCGGCCGCCGGTTCGTCGTCGGCCATCCGCGCGGCGACGTCGGTAATCATGTCCTCCTGACCGCCGACGACGCCGATGTCGCCCAGTTCGACGAGGATCTCGCGGGGATCGAGATCGAAGCGTTCTCCGACGCGGCGGGTGTGTCGCAGGAACGACGAGTAGACGCCCGCGTAGCCGAGCACCAGCGAGTCGTTGTCGAGTTCGGGCATCGTATCCTCAGTCAGCATCGGGACGAGTACGTCCTCGGCGGCGTCCATGACGCCGAAGAAGTCCGGCTCGACGTCGTAGCCCGCCTTCTCGAGAACGCCGACGAGCACCTCCATCTGTGCGTTGCCCGAGCCGGCACCGAGCCCGCGCAGGCAGCCGTCGACGGTGGTCGCGCCGGCTTCGATGCCGGCGAGCGTGTTGGCGATGCCGAGACCGAGGTTGTTGTGCGCGTGAAAGCCGACGTCGACCGACAGTTCGTCGGCGAGCAGTCCGACGCGTTCGCGGACGTCCTCGGGTAACATCGCGCCCGCGGAGTCCATCACGTAGACAGCCTCGGCGCCGTACTCCTCCATGAGCTTGGCCTGCTCGAGGACCGTCTCGGGCGAGGCCATGTGCGAGAGCATCAACAGCCCGTTCGCCTCGAGTCCGCGCTCGTTGACGAACTCGAAGTGTTCGGCGGAGACGTCCGCTTCCGTGACGTGGGTGGCGATTCGACACATGTCAGCGCCGCGGTCGACAGCGAGGTCGAGTTCCTCGACGGTTCCGATTCCGGGCAACAACAGCACCGACAGTTTGGTGTCCGTGAGTTCGGGGACGACGGCGTCGAGGTACTCGCCGGTGTCGGCGGCCGCGAAGCCGTAGTTGATCGACGAGCCCCCCATCCCGTCGCCGTGGGACATTTCGACGACGTCCATCTCGGCGTCGTCGAGCGCGCTCGCGACGTCGGCCATCTGTTCTGGGGTGAACTGGTGGTCGACGGCGTGCATGCCGTCGCGAAGCGTCATGTCGACCAGGCGAACGTCGGGGTCAGTCATCGCTTTCACCTCCGATCGGGTTCGCTTCAGCGGGTTGAGTCGCGATGCGTTCGGCCGCGCCGAGGGCTGCACTGGTCATAATGTCGAGGTTACCGGCGTAGGAGGGGAGGTACTGTCCTTCCCCTTCGACTTCGAGCATGGTGGTGATGACGATCGACTCTCCGAGATCGAAGCCGACATCGTCCTGATCCTTGACGACCGGATCGAGCGTCACCTCGTATCCGGGCACGTACGACTGGATCTCCGCTTCCATGTCGTCGACGGAGTCTCGGACCTCCTCGATGTCGGTCGTGTTGGGAACTTTCGTGTAGACGGTGTTTCGCATCATGATCGGCGGTTCGGCGGGGTTGAGCACGATAATCGCCTTCCCCTCGTCGGCTCCGCCGACTTGCTCGAGACCGGCGGCGGTGGTCTGGGTGAACTCGTCGATGTTCTGGCGCGTCCCCGGTCCGGCGCTTTTCGACGCGATCGTCGAGATCATCTCCGCGTATTCGACGTCCGCGACGCGGTCGACCGCGTGGACGAGTGGAATCGTCGCCTGTCCCCCGCAGGTGACCATGTTGATGTTGTCCTCGGTGTCGACGACGTCTCCGAGATTGACGGCCGGGACCGTGTACGGCCCGACCGCCGCAGGCGTGAGATCGATCGCAAACAGATCGAGTTCTTCGTACACCGGCGCTTGCTGTTCGTGAACCGTCGCGCTCGTCGCCTCGAAGACCACGTCGAACTCGTCGGCGTACTCTCGGACGCTATCGATGCCGTCGGTCCCGACGTCGATACCTTCGTCGACGGCCGCCTGGAGTCCCTCCGACTCCTCGACCGGAAAGATACCGATCATTCGCTGGAGGTTGATCGAGTCACTTCTATCGAGAATCTTATACATTAAGTCGGTCCCGATATTCCCAGGACCCACTATTGCTGCATCAACCGGCATGTGGGTAGTCATCTGTGCGCCGGTATTTAATACTATTGGAGATAACCCGTTCAACCCGGTCGTTCGAGCCGAAATTCGCTGGAATCGCGGTCAACGGACAGTATAAGTCGTTGCGTAGCTAACGTCCGGCTATGGCTGTGACGTGTGACTTCTACGGAACTCTTCGGGATGCGGTCGGACAGAAATCCGTCACCCACGACGTATCGGACGAAACGACCGTCGGCGAACTCCTCGAGACCATCGCCGAGGAGCATCCCGAACTCGAGGAGGCGCTGTTCTCGGACGGAACGCTTCGCGAGACGATGAACGTCTCCGTCAATGCGAGACACGTCCGCCTCGACGAGGGCCTCGAGACGCCGGTCGAAGACGGTGACGTGATCCGGGCGTATCCGCCCGTCGAAGGAGGCGCTGACTGATACGGATTACTGTAACTGTTTACCGGCGCACCCGGAGACGTGGTCCCAGATGCGACTGACATGGTCCCAGATGCGACTGATGCGGTCTCTGGTACAACTGACGTGGTCCCTGGTACGATTGGCGAGATTCCAGAAACGGTTGCACCGACTCGCGACAGACCGTCCAACAGCGATTCGGTTTTCGAATCCTCACCGACGGTCCTCGAGCCTCGCCGATCGGTCCTCAACCCCCTCGATCAGTCCGACCGCGAGGCGCTGGCGACGGCGTCTGCGGGAACGGTGCCGTCGTCGTTCCATCCACGTGCGCGGTAGTAGTCCCTCTTCGACGATTCGAGGTCGGGCAGGTCGTACGGAACCCGGTCGTCGCCGTCGTCGAACCCGCGTCGATTGTTGAAGTGACGCTCGAGTTCGACGACGTTCGCGCCGACTTGCTGGAGTTCGTCGTACTCCGCGTCGAACAGTCGTTCGAATCGATCCGCCTCGACCGCTCGACCGACGCCGAACTGACAGATGATCCCGCTGTCGCGTAGCGCGTTCCTGTTTTCGTTCTCGATGACGGTCTCGGCTTTGCCGGTGGTTCCCTCCCGCTCGATCCGTCCGTGGTACTCGTCGATCATCGTCGTCGAGTACATGTGATCGCCGCCGCGGTTCGCGACGGCGTAGGACAGTCCCTGTCCCTGGACGACGCGGCCGTCGTGGGCGGCGTGTTCGAGTCCCTTGATCGCCCAGTTGTCGACGCCGAGGTCCTCGTGGATGCGGGCGACGCCCTCCGCGAGCAGGTCGCCGTCCCCCTCACGGAAGGCGATCTTCTCGACGAGTTCGTGGACGAGGTCGGCGTTGCCGAACTCGTCGTTGGCCGCGAGGTACGCCGCGACGGTGACGCCACAGGAGATCGTGTCCATCCCGTACCGGTCGCACAGTTCGTTGGATTTCATCACGTCGACGACGTCGTCGACGCCGCAGTTCGACCCGAACGAAAACACCGTCTCGTACTCCGGCCCCTCGGTCTCCAGACCACTCGCCTCGTCACGGGTCGGCAGTTTGCAGGCGAACGCACAGACCGAACACGACGCCTTCTCGTATTTCTTCTCTTCGACGGCGTTCCCGCCGATGTCCGCGGCGTGTTCGAACTCGAGTTCGTTGAAGTACCGCGTCGGCAGGGAGAACTCGTCGTTCAGGAACTCGGTCAGGTTCGACGTCCCTTGCCGGCGCATGATGTCGTCGCTGGTCGCCGCCTCGCGGTGGACCTCCATGTGGAGGTCCTCGTTTGGCAACTCGAGTTCCGGCGCCGACTCGCCTGCGAAGGAGACGCACTTGACGTTTTTCGCTCCCAGCGCGGCTCCCAGACCGCCCCGGCCGAACGCGCGTTCGTCGTAGGTCATCACCGACGCGAACCTGACCTCGTGTTCTCCTGCCGGACCGATCGTGACGAGGTTCTCGCTCTCGAGACCGTGGCGCTCGTTCATCGCGTCGGTGACGTCCGGCACGCCGGCTTCCTCGAGTTCCGATACCGGTTCGAACTCGACCCCGTCGTCGGTTACGTGGATCGCGAGCAGTTCGTCGCTCTCGCCGACGATTTCGACGACGCTGTGGCCGGTGGCGACGAAGTTACGCGAGAGATAGCCGCCTGCGTTCGAGGAGAGCAGGCCGTCGGTCAACGGCGAGAGGCCGGTGAGGTTCATTCGCCCGGTGAAACTCATCCGGGACTGTTGAAGCGGACCCGAAGCGAGATAGAGGCGGTTCTCGGGACCGAGGGGGTCCGCGTCGAACGGGATCCGATCGTGAGCGAGTTTCGTCGCGACGCCGCGGCCGCCGATGAACGAGGCGAGTTCGTCGTCGATGTTCGACGTCGTGGCAGTTCGGTCGCCGACGTCGATCGTTAGTAAGGTGCCTTTCGCGTGTAGCATCGTCTGGGACCAATGCATGGGTCCCTCAAAATCTCTCCGCATCGTCTCACGCGGTGGCGGTGTGAACAATTCCGGTCGCAGCGGACCGATCGGAGGACGTCTAGAACGGGTACTCGCGAGATTCGCGCTGGATCGACGTCCACTTCACTTCCGTAAACTCGTCGATGATCCAGTCGCCGTTGTACCGACCGACGCCGGAGGCTTTCTTCCCGCCGAATGGAACGTGTGGCTCCGCGTTGACTGGCTGGTCGTTGACGTGCATCATCCCCACTTCAATCCGATCGGCGACGTCGCGAGCACGACCGCGGTCGGCCGAGTGAACCGAGCCGGCGAGTCCGTACTCGGTGTCGTTCGCGAGTTCGATCGCCTCTTCGTCCGTACTGAACGGAACGATCGGTGCGACGGGCCCGAAGTGTTCGTTGCAGGCCGCCGCCATGTCGTTGGTGACGCCCGTAAGCACCGTCGGCTCGACGAACAGGCCGTCGTAGTCGCCGCCGGTCTCGAGCGTGGCTCCCTCCTCGACCGTCTGCTCGATGTAGCCGACGATCTCGTCGCGCTGGGACTCGTTGATGATCGGCCCGACGACCGTCTCCTCCTCGCGTGGATCGCCGATCGGCAGTTCGGCTGCACGCGCTGCCAGTCGCTCGGCGTACTCGTCGCAGATCGATTCGTGGACGAGGTGGCGATTGATCGAGATACACACCTGTCCCTGGTGCCAGAACGAGCCGAACGTTCCGGCGGCGACCGCGTCGTCGAGGTCCGCGTCCTCGAGGACGACGTGTGGATTGTTGCCACCGAGTTCAAGGGCGGGAAGCGCGAAGTGGTCGATCGCGTTCTTCCCGACGAGTCGGCCCGCGCCGGTCGATCCGGTAAACGCGATGACGTCGCTGTCGGGGTGGGAGGCGACGCGGTCGCCGGTCGTCGAACCGGGGCCGGTGACGACGTTGAGGACGCCGTCGGGGAGGCCCGCCATCTCGAACAGCCGCGCGATCACGAGGCCGCCCGAAATCGGCGTCTCGGTCGGCGGCTTGAGGACGACGCTGTTCCCGAGGGCGATAGCGGGCGCGACGGCCCGTATCGCGAGCTTCAACGGCACGTTCCACGGGCTGATGATGCCGACGACGCCCGCAGGTTCGCGCTGGACGATGTTTTCCTTGCCGGGGATCTTCGACTGGTTGTGTCGTCCGGACACCCGGAACGGGAACGACGCAGTGTCGTGGACGAACGTCACCGCACCGCCGTGTTCGATGTCGAGTTTCGGCGGCGCACTCCCGGCTTCGACGGCGAGGATCTCACGGATCTCGTCGGCGTACTCATCGAGCAACTCCGCCACTCGTCTGACGACCTTTGCTCGCCTGGCCGGCGTCGCCTGTGCCCACTCGGTCTGTGCGGCGACTGCCGCCTCGTAGGCGTCGTCGACGTCGTCGGTGGTGCCGGCGGGGATCTGCGTAATCAGCTCTCTCGTCGCGGGATTTTCGACGTCGATCCGGTCGCGGTCCGGCACCGGCCGCCACTCGCCATCGACGTAGATCTCGTTCCACTCTCCATCGATCGATACTGGTCGGTCTTCGGAAGCGTCTTCGGTCATGGGTATCTTCTCTCGTTTCGAAAGTCGATTGGCTGACTGTACCGGCGAGAGACCTTACAGGGCCTCACGCAAGGCGTCGTTCATCGCGTCGACGGGTGCCTCTTTGTCGGTCCAGAGTTCGAACCCTTCCACACCCTGGAACAGCAACATCCAGGCCCCGTCGACGGTCGTCGCGCCCTGTTCGTTCGCATCACGCAACAACGTGGTCTCGAGTGGCGTGTACACCGCATCGAGCACGGTCAGGTCCTCGTGCAGGGCGCTCGGTGGCACGAGCGAGTTGTCCTCGTGCATTCCGACGCTCGTCGCGTCAACGAGAACGCTCGCCTCCGGGACCCGTTCGGAAAGCTCGTCTAACCCGTAACTCGACGCGCCGGGAACGATCTCTGCGACCTCCGTGGCTCGTTCGACCGTCCGGTTGTGAATGTCGACCGACATCCCCGCTTCGGAGAGCGCAAAGGAGATGGCTCGTCCGGTCCCCCCGGCCCCCACGACGACGGCGTTTCCGTCCATTGACGCGCCGTGGTGTGTGAGTGCACGGCGGGCTCCGACGCCGTCGGTGTTGTATCCGACAGGGGCTCCCTCTCCCGTGAAGTCGATCGTGTTTACGGCGCCGATCTGACTGGTGACCTCGTCGAGTTCGACGAGGTCGAGGACGTCCTCTTTGAACGGCATCGTTACGTTCAACCCCTGTATTCCGAGGGCATCAGCACCTCGAATAGCGGCTTCGAGGTCCTCGGGATCCGACTCGAGGGTGACGAAACTCGCGTCCATCCCGTACTCCTCGTATGCCGCCTGGTGCATCGGCGGAGACATCGAGTGATGTGCAGGGTTCCCTATTATCCCGTAGAGATCCATACTGGAATGTTCAAAGTCGATGTTGTATATACTTTTTGTGTTTCCGTTACTTACCCGTTCGACCGATACCGGCCTCCACGGCGTTTCGGACGGCCCACGATTCATCTTCGGTGTTCCGACTTTTCAACGACGGTTTCGGCCGTTCGGCAGGTCGGCGTTCTACCGATCCTGGGCGGGCCGCTGTCGGTCGTTATACTGTCGGACAGAACTATTCGACAATCGGTCGCTATCCTGCGGTCGTCTCCGATGGCACGGCCGCGAATTCGCGACCGACGTCTCACTGACTGCTGTCCGGCAGTATACCGGTCCCCATCCCAGCCACTGCCAGCGGGCCTCGACAGCTCACCGATCCACTGGTTACCAGTGTTAGCAATCCCATCACCGAGACGCTATTCCAGTCGCCGTAGATCGGTTCTTAGGTGAGCGATTTTCAACTTCCCTCATAAATCGGATTGATAACCGACCGATCTGAGACCCCGCAGCCGTTGGGAAATATATATATAGGACGACTCCAATCTGCGATTACAGTCAGATTATGACTAGCAATGATGGTAAAGGAAATGGTGTGAGGGGTACTGGAACCAATACGCCGCTCAGTCGTCGAAGCATATTGGCATCTTCCGCGATCGTTACGGCCGGAATCGCCGGCTGTACGGGTGGCAACGGTAACGGTAACGGTAACGGTAACGGTAACGGTAACGGCGGTAACGGTAGCGGAACGAGAGAGCTGCACGTCCTGAGCGACGTCGAAGTTCAGTCCGCTCATCAGAAGTTCGAGGACGCGTTCGAGGAGTGGGAAGAACAGGAGGCTGACGCCGACGTCGAGCCGGTGTTCGAAGTCGTTCCGAGCGACGACATCCGCCAGACGATCGACCAGCGACTGGCGGCCGAGGACGCACCTGACCTGATTTTCACCAGCGTCAGTTACCACGCCGAGTTCGGTCTTCAGGGGTATCTCCGCGACCTCTCGGATATCGTTCCCAGCGGCATTCCGGATTCGTTCAGGCTGAACATCGAGGGAACCGAAGTGTACGTTCCCGGCAACCTCCAGATGTGTGCCCAGTGGTACAGGGAGGACGTTTACGAGGAAGCCGGCATCGAGTGGGGCAGCGACTGGGAGGAACAACTCCACAACTTCGAGGTACTCGACGATCACCTTCCGGACGATCAGGATCCGACCCTGTACATCGCAAACGGTGCACACCCGTACATGATCTACGGGCACTACCACCCGATGCTGAGCAACGGATCCCAGTTCATCGACCGCGACAGCATGGACGAAGAGCCGTACGTCGTCGTCGACGAAGAGCCGTACCGATCCCGTGCGATCGAGTACCTCGAGTACCTCCAGGAGGCCTACCAGTACTCGCCGGACTCCGTTAACTACGGATACGGTGAGGCGACCGAACTGTTCACTACCGAGCAGGTGATGGATACGAAATATCCGGCTCGAGCCCTGCTCAACTTCCACGAGCAAAACCCAGACGAAGCCGAGAACGTGAAGATGGCTCCGTTCCCCGACACGCCTGCGATGCAGTCGGGTGACGCCGACTACTCCATCGCGACGATCGGTGAAGGGTTCTCGGTCCCGACCGAGGACATCGGCGCGGATAGCCCCGATCTCGCTGAGAGCTACGTCGACTTCTTCATGAATTCCGACCACTACGTCGACTTCCTGCTCGAAGTGCCGCTTCACAGGGTGCCGACGGACCTGAATATCCTTCGCTCGGATCGGTATCAGGAAAACGAGATCGTCCAATCTTCGCCGGAGTACATCGATTACGTCGAAGAAAACGCCGACGGTGTGATGTTCTATACGAATATCACTGGCGACGACGCGGTGACGCCGTACTGGGACACGCTGATCCGCGGGACGGAGATCGGAACCAACATGCTCGCCGCGCCGATGGCCGGTCAGATGGAACCGGAGGAGGCTGTCGACTGGGCGGCGGACGAACTCAGAACGGAGATTCCCGATTTCGAAGAGCGCTTCAACCAGTAGCCGCTCTCGAATTTCATCATTATGATGCACAGGGCCGACAGAGACACACGTCCCCGCGTCACGGCCGGTACGCGACGACAGCGATCAGAACACTTATGAGCCCAAAAGCTACGATACGGTAGTATGTATGGATCAGCGCGTAATATCGGGTGTTTGAGATGAGCACTATACAAAAGCGAATATCGGTGAACTTCGACAATCTGAATCAGTGGATCGACAGTCGTGATAATCTGCTGGGATACCTGTTGTTGCTTCCCGCCGTCCTCGTCTTTCTGTTCCTGTCCGTCCTTCCGATCCTGTACGGGATCTGGATAAGCTTTCACAGCGGGGCCGGCTCGAACCTCGATTTCGTCGGTCTCAGCAACTATCAGAACCTGTTGTTCGCCGATTCGAACTTCTGGCACTCGGTGTGGCTGGGCGCGGTGTACGCGGTCTACTCGGTCGTCTTGCAGACGGTCGCTGGCGTCGCGATAGCGCTGTTGCTCAACGAGACGTTCCGCTTCCAGAACTTCGTCCGGACGCTCGTTCTCGTCACGTATCTGATCCCGACGGTCGCCGTGGCGATCATCTTCCGATTCCTGCTCGACCACCAGATCGGCGTCTTGAACTACTACCTGATAACGTACACGCCCGTCGACGACACGATCAACTTCTTCTCGCAGGAGCTTGCGATCCACAGCGTAACCTGGATCTCCGGCTGGAAGTTTACGATCTTCGTCGTCCTCATCATCCTGGCCCGGTTGCAGTCTATCGACTCGGAACTGTACGAACTCGCCCGGATCAACGGCGCAAACGCGTTCCGCCGGTTCATCGACGTTACCTACCCGCACATCCGGAGTGCGCTGTTTCTGGTCATCCTCCTTCGCGGGATATTCATGTTCAACAAGTTCGACATGATCTACATTCTCACTCGCGGAGGACCGTTCGACTCGACGCGGACGATGGTCATCTACGCGTACTACCAGGCGTTCGGTCGCGCTGACTACGGAACCGGTGCTGCGGTCACGACGATCATGTTCCTCCTGCTCGCTGTCGTTGCAATTATATACTTCTATTACTTCGCCCCAGAAGAGGAGGTGGAATCCTGATGCTCTCTGAAGAAACCGTCCGACCGATCGCCACCCGCATCCTGATCGGACTCACCGTCATCGTGTTCGGTCTTCCGCTTTACTGGCTACTCATAACCAGCTTCAAACCGCTCGAGGATATCATCACGTATCCGCCCGAACTCGTTCCGGGACGGGTCACCCTCGAAAACTACTTCATGCTGTTCGAGCAGACCGATTACCGGATCTGGCTCCAGAACAGTCTGATGGTCGCGGCCGGCAACATCATCTTTAGCGTCACGGTGGCCTCGTTCGCCGGCTACAGCCTCGCACGGTACGACGTCTGGCAGCGCAAGAACGTCGCACGGGCGTTTATCTTCTCGTACATGTTCCCGTCGATGATGCTCGGGCTCCCGTTCTTCGTCATCTTCCAGCGCGTCGGACTGGTGAACACGAATATCGGGCTGATACTGGCACACGCGTCCGTAACGCTCCCGTTCACGACCTGGATCATGTGGCAGTTCTTCCAGACGGTGCCCCTGGCGTGGGAAGAAAGCGCCTGGATCATGGGTGCGTCTCGATTCCGGACGATCTTCGAGGTCGCGATGCCGGCGGCGCTTCCGGGAATCGTCGCCTGTGCAATATTCGCGTTCGCGATCTCGTGGAACGACTTTACCTTCGCGTTCGTCCTGATCAGCAATCCGAACCAGGAAGTGCTCACCACGGGAATCGCACAGTTCGTCGGCGGGACCGAAACCAGGTGGAATCACATCATGGTCGGTGGCGCGTTCCTCGTGCTTCCACCGTTCGTGGTCATCTACTTCCTCAACAAGTACCTCCTGGAAGGGTTCTCCGTCGGCGGAATGGACTGATCCCGCGGCGGCCCCCATTGGCTTTCTCGGTTCTCGTTTCTCGTTGGGCGTCTGAAATCGGGCATCATCACTCCAGTGAAACCCTTCGATACTGACCGAAAGATCGTTCGAGACGTTCCATTCTTTCACGTTCAGTCCCACCCACGGATCGTCCGCACGTAGTTTCGGTGGTCTCGAGAATCTCCAGCAGGTGTACCCAGTACTCCCGCCATTCGTCGCGGTAATCGAGTATCGATTTTTGGAGATGGCGATAAATGGGTATGAATAAATACTAGGAGTGGGAAAACCCGGTATCCACTATGGCAAGTGTTGAATGCATTGACCTGAGACGTGTCTTCGAACTCTCCGATGGCGGTGAAGAAGTCGCCGTCAACTCGATTGACGTCACGATAGAAGAGGGGGAATTTGCGACAGTCGTTGGACCGAGTGGATGTGGCAAAACGACCTTTCTCCGTATGATCGCCGGTCTCGAAACCCCGACGAGCGGTGACATCCTGTTCGACGGTGAGGACGTCACCGACGTTTCCTCACAGAACCGCGGCATCTCGATGGTCTTCCAGAGTATCGCCCTGTTTCCGTTCAAGACGGTCGAAGACAACATCAGATACGGTCTGAAGTACGCGGACGCCGAGGGCGAAGAGGTCGACAGCCGGGTCAGTGAAATGGCCGAGATGGTCGGTATCACGGAACTGTTGAACAAGAAGCCACCGCAGCTCTCGGGCGGCCAGCAACAGCGCGCAGCACTTGCACGAGCTTTGATTCGGGATCCCGAAGTGTTTCTTCTCGACGAACCTCTCAGCGACCTCGACGCCAAACTGAAATCGAAGATGCGAACCGAGTTGAAAGAACTCCACCAGATGCTCCCCAAGACCACGATTTACGTCACTCACGATCAGGTCGAGGCGATGACGTTGTCCGACAGCGTCATCGTGATGAACGACGGGGAAATCATGCAGAAGTCGCCGCCGGACGAAATCTACGATCACCCACAGAACGCGTTCGTCGCACGGTTTATCGGATCGCCGACGATCAATATGATCAAGGGGACCGTCGAGGACGGCGTCATCACGGCTGATCTATTCAACCGTCCGCTCCCGGTTACTGCGGAACTCCAGGAAACCGTCGACAGGGAGGTCGAAAACAACGAGGTTCTGGTCGGTGTCCGGCCGAACGAGGTCAACAAGGTTTCCGACGGAGAGGACTCGATCATCACCGGCTCGGTCCGTATCTACGAGCAGATGGGCGACGAGAACATCGTCTACGTCGAGTCCTCCGACGAAGAGATTCGTGTCTCGATTCCGCCGAATGACATCCCCGAACCCGACGACCAGTTCGACCTGACGTTCACTCACGAGGACGTCCACCTGTTCGATGCGTCCACCGAAGAGGTAATCACCAACGAACTGACCCGGCCGTAAGTGGCTGCGGTATGACTGCTCGTTCAGTTTTGAGCCGACTAGTCGGCGATAACCACGACGTCGTCGGCAATCGTGACTTTCAGATCGTTCTGATCGCGGGAATCGTTACCCCACTCGGTACGAGCCTCGTCTCGCCGATACTCGACTCGCTCCGGGATCCGTTCTCGGTGTCGGCGACCGAAGTCGGGCTGATGATCACTGCGTTTACAGCGCCGGGAATCGTTCTGATCGTTCTCGGCGGTTTTCTGGCCGATACGTACGGCCGAAAGCCGGTGTTGTCTGTTGGCTTACTGTTGTTCGGAACGAGTGGCGTCCTGATCGCGTTCACGGAGAGTTTCGGAATCGCACTCGCCCTCCGGTTCCTTCAGGGGGCCGGTCTTTCCGGAATCACGCCCGTCCTCATCACGATCGTCGGTGACCTGTTTTCGGGCGAACGCGAAACGACGGCACAGGGGATGAGATTCGGCGTCTCCGGCTTGTTGTCGGCCGTCTTCCCCGTCTTCGCGGGCATTCTCGTGGTCGTCGCCTGGCAGTACCCGTTTTACCTGTACGGCCTTTCGATTCCGCTCGCGGGCCTGTCGTATCTGTTCCTGTCCGAATCGAGAACCCCATCTACCGACGATCAGGAGTCGACCTCTTCGGGATCGGTCCCCCTCGAGTACGTCGTAGAGCTATCTCGGCAGTGTCTCAAGACTCACGTATTCAGCTTTCTCGTCGCCCGGTTTACGCCCGTCTTCGTGTACATCGGGTTTTTGACCTACGTGTCGATCGTCGTCGTCGAACTGGTCGGTGGAACGCCGAGAGATGCTGGTATCATCGTGGGTATCGTCAACTTCGTTTACGCGCTGACCGCGATTCAGGCGGGACGGATCAACTCCATGATCAGTGGACACACGATTACGTTGGTGGGAGCGAATTCGCTTCTCTGTCTCGGATTTCTCGTCGTCCTGTACACCCCGAGCGTCCTCGTCGCAGCGCTCGGGGCGATACTCATCGGAGTCGGATTCGGCTTTATTCTATCGCTGTACAGGAGCATCATCTCCAAACTGGCATCGGTCCAGTACCGCGGTGGACTCGTGGGTGCCGGGGAAGCGGTCGGTCGCGTCGGGGCCACGTTCGCCCCCGTCTTCCTGGGTGGCGTGATAACGCTTGCAGAGCCGATTTTCGGCTTTCAGGACGCAATTCGGTACTCGCTCGGTGGATCGGCGGTGGCATTTACCGTCATCGGGTGTCTGAGTGTTCTCGTCATGATCGCGACCTCACCCGAGAAACTGTAGATCTTCCCTCTCCGAACCGCTCCCCTGACGGTTTCGTTCGTCCACTCGAGGCTGGTTCGAATCCGCTCTTACTCACCCACTCGACGGTTGCCGACACCGCCGCCGCCGTCGGATCGGGTTACTGATAGATAGAAAAGCGATGGACCGGACCTGGCGGCCTCATACTGTTTACTGTCCGTCAGTACCGAAGATCGGGCGTCGTCCCGCGGTCTCAGGTACACAGGTACCGCAATCCGTATCAGAAGTCACCTCGGCTGCGTGTTACAGTCGATCGATGTCCGTGAACACGGCACTCGCAGTTCCGTGGTCGTCCATTCCCTGTCCGCTCAGCGTAATCGTTCCGCTGTGTGTGGTCTCGATTTGGACGATGTTCTGTGCCCCCTCGGCTGCCAGCGGGCTGTCGTCGGGGACGAGTCGGGGTCCGACCCGTACGCCGTTTCCGTTCACCTCGCCGATCAACCGAATCGTTCGGCTATCCTGTGCGGCGAGTTCGAGCAAACTTCCGGGAATGTTCGTGATCCCGTCGGTGTCGACGTCGTCGACCGTGATCGAGTCGTCGATGGCGCTTTCGTCGTACGACGACAACATGTTCGAGAGTATCGTACACTTCACCGCAGTATCGGTTCCGTTCACGTCCGCCGACGGATCCTCGTCGGCGATACCGAGCTCTTTCGCTTCGGTCAGCACGTGTTCGTAGTCGAGTTTCTCGGCGGCCATCCGCGAGAGAATGAAGTTCGACGTATCGTTGAGCACCCCCCTCACCGAGACGATGTTCGATGGCCTGTGATCGGTGAGTATCGAGATGATCGGCAGAGAGCCACCGACGGTTGCCCCGAATTTGACCGTTCCGTCGCTGTTCCGTTCGAGTTCCCGGAGTTCGTCGAACCGTTTAGCGACTGGGTCCCTGTTTGCGAGCACGACGTCCCTGTCTCGAGCGAGCGCCTCTCGAGCGTTCTCGAAGCCGGGGTTCGCGTCGTCGACCGTCGTCGTCGCTTCGACGAGGACGTCGTACGACGTCTCGAACACGTCGGCTGGGTCGGCCGAACCGACCGTCCCGTCAGCCGCTTTGGTTTCGAACGCGTCGGCGACGTCGACCCCGTCTTCGGCGATGACTGCCCCCGCTGAATCGGCGAGTCCGACGATCTCGTGACCGTAGTCGGCTGCGAGTTCGGCTATCGATCGACCGACGGATCCGGTCCCGATCACGACGAGTCTCATCGTTCTACCTCCGTCAGCGGCTCGATCAGTTTCAGCCCCTTTTCCTCGGTGATTTCGCGCAGCATCTCCAGCGTCTCGGACATCTTTCCTTCCTGGGTTGCGAGTCTAAACCGTGCTCCCGAAATTTCGTCTTCGCTTTGACCCGGCGTTAGCGAGACGTCGATGACGGAGACGTTCGATCCGTCCCGAACCCGCTCGATCGTATCGGTGACGTCCGTTTCGATCACGTCTCCGGCCAGGAGGACGATAAACTCCTCCGAGTACTGTGATTTTCCGGTCTCGACGACGGTGAACCCGGAACGGCGAAACGCCATGATGATCGAATTGTACTGGCGATCGGTCGCCTCGAAGTCCACCTCGACCGGGACGCGCCCACGGGGACTTTTCTTCCCCCGTTCGTGGTAGATAGAGAGCAAGTTGCCCTCGTTCGCCACGATCGGTTTCAACGCCTCGAGAAGTGAACCCGGCTCGTCGACCAGCTCGAGCCGGATGGTGTGGGCTGACTTGTGGATTTTCGATCCGCCGTCGGTCGCGTACAACGATTCGCTTTCCGACCGGTTTATCTGATCCATCATTTACTATTGTCCTATTTTCAGTTTTAAATCTCTATCGGTCATCGAACTCTTTCGTCGTCCGCCGGCGTGGCACCACTGGAACCAAGTGTACAGAAAACTACGGTTTTCAATATCGCGTTTGGACCGTTTCCATTTCGATTCAGTTCGTCGGTTTTGTCGAATGCGGATGCTTTCGAATGAGTGTGGCCACGTATCGGAGAGAGGAACCGTTCGCCACCTGCGATAGAGTATCGATTGATGCACTACCTAGTATGTACTCGCATTTCACCTCGGTACTCAAAATGTACGATAGTTTCATCGTTTCACCGACTGCTATTCCTCATTTGTGGGCTATCGTCGATCGATCACCCGTGTCATGACGACTCGTACCATCGATTCCGACACACTATTAGTTCGCTTCGTTATCAGGGGGTGCGACTTCGACGACGTGTATCACGATGGGCAAAGGGGATTCGGTGGTATCCCTCGGATTCGTTCAACTCTCGTGTTTCTAGTTCACAGAGAAACAAAATATTGAATAGAAGAAACTCCTATTCTTGAGTAGGAGTCGAGATAATGGTCAAGTGGTACGCCGATCTTTCCCCAACGTGTAATTGCCGCTCCGTTCCGACGGAGATGGAGAAGTATCGATTAGTAGCTCACGGCGAAAGCTGCCTGTTCAAGTGTGAACACTGCAATAAGACCGTCCTTTTCGAGAACAAACCTGGTGAAGAACCCACCGGGAGAGTGATGAAAAAAAGCCACTGAAAGAGAGATAATACGCTCTGATCACTGACGGAGCCGGTGACCACGAACCCATTTTCGACGTCAAAAGTGGAAACGCCGTTTGTTTAAGTACCAGTCCTTATTTCTTCCTTCAGCAACCCTCTAGACGATCGGATTGGACTCAAGACCAAGTCTTAGTTTCAGTCTGGCAAAAGCTTAGAGGCCCATAATCGGTTATGAGATCCTGAATAATTGCCATTGGAACAATTCTTATTGAGTGTCCTTGCAAGCTGGTCCTCGATTTCCGAACTCCACTTTATATAGGGGGGGAGGGGGGAACATTGTAATTTACCGGTACCCTGCCTCTCGTAAGGACGTGAAATCTCGCAAGTCGATTGTGAGTATCCCATCCGTATAAATCTGGCTTCGCTCTTTGATCAATGCATCACCGAGTGGAAGTTCGTGAAGAGCCTTGACCGCCTTTTCTGCATCGTATTCGACTGCTTTTAAATCGAAGATGCCATCCTCAAGTACCGCATAACACGCTTTCACCGTCTGTAATCGGTGTTGTCCAACGCTACCTGGATTAATAAATCTCGTTCCGTCTTTATATCGTTCGAATTGTACATGTGAGTGGCCAAACACGACGATTGGTTCGTCATATCGATCAGATAATAACTCGAATATTTCGCTATCGGAATCCGGCCAGAGACGCCCGTTCCAATCGATGTCACTATCCTCAATTGTAAAATCCCCGTGGTGTACTCGCATATCTCCCAGCTCTGCATCGGGAAATGATAGCACTGTATCCGGGATGAAGCTCCTGATCAGGCTTCTGTTCTCCTCAGAAATTACATTGTTGGTCCACTTAGTGTACTCACGGGGAGTTGGTGGATCTTTGTCCTTCGATTCAGTGATTTCGCTGTCGTGATTTCCCATGAGGAAGGTACCGGATAAATTCGCTAAGCGCGTAAGGACTTGATTTGGATGGGGACCAGAATCGACTGCATCCCCCAAAAAAATGACGCTGTCCCAATCTGACTCCTCTGCCAACACTGCTTCCAAGGCAGGTAGATTTCCATGAATATCCCCAATTATGAGATGTTTCATACGAAATTATAGTCACACCTTCTATTAGGACTTTGGAAAATTTTCACCCAGATTAGATCCATCTCTAACTCTGTTTAGCCGGTCTTATCTCAGAATCTCTTCACCAATGTTCAAAAACCTTATACCTCTTTGACGGGTGTTCTACCGCTTAGCGCTTGATTCGCCTCATCATGGTTATAGTGATGTCTGGGGTGCCTGGGCCAGCGGCAAATGCGGGCTGGACAGCTCCGCCAAGAGGCGTGGAACGATTGATCCGCATCAAGAGCGTCTGAAGCCACTTTTCAATGTGGTTTCGCTCGTTGGTATCGAGTTGACCGTTTACTTTGTGGCGAAAGGGGCAGTCAGATAGTCGTCAGCATTAACGAGAAACCCTCTCTCGTTGAGGTCGTGTTTCACTTCAATACGAGAGAGGGATGCCACCGTGGAATCGGTTCCGCGGAGGCTGAAGAGGTCTATCTCGAGTAGAAGACTCGATTCTGAATCGGTCGCGGTGTTACAGCCTCTTTCCTTTCGCCGTAGACTTCGGAGGTTCTCTCGAAAACTCCGGGACCTACCGTAGTTCCGATCAGCAACGACATGGCCATGTTCGATATCGGCCGAGACAACATGTTTAACGAGTTCAATTGCAATCTTGCGTTTCGCCCAGTGTTCAATGTCGTTTAGACTATTCGCATTTTCTCGGCGCTTAGCGAAGAGTTCTCGCTACTGTTGTGTTTCGTACTCTGTGTCATCTGCTCAGCCCACGTAGGTATAGTTGCATTCTCCGGCGAAAAATCACCTGCTTGGTCTAAACCACGGAAGTACTGCTAAACAGTCTCTCTCAAAAATATTATATTACACTATGCCAGTTTCCGTTATAAATGGTTGGCCATCTCATAGAAAGCGTCACAAACGAAGCAACAGGGTACGGAATGTGTGTCCAACACAACCGCGATCCTGCACGACGTTGCTTCGGTCGACGAGTTTTTGAATACAGTCGCTATCGAAACAGTTCCGTTGTTTGACTATCTTGAATTCGAGTTTTGGTGGAGTACGGGTGTTTGCCCCCTATCGCCGGGGGCGAACGCGAGTTTACCAACCACCAGATCTCTTTTACGCCTTTCTCCATTGCTACTACAAGAATATCTACGGAACACGTCCAGCCACGCGAGAACTCCAGCACGGACTCGTCTGGTACTACGGGCTCAACAAGCCCCCATAGAGAGACACCATTGAGTGGTTTCTCACTGATCCCGAACACGTTGTACTGTTGCTAACCCCGATATCACTAGATAAATCATCATATTCAGTCAAATATATATGCTGCAAGGCAATATTGGTAACCCGCATGCTGAAAATAGATGGTTTAAAGAAGACCTATTCAACCGGGGATGAGGCCCTGAAGGGTGTCTCGTTTGAAGTTGATAGTAGTGAGATCGTTGCAATTATTGGGCCGAGTGGTGCCGGCAAAAGTACTTTGATTAGGTGTGTAAATAGACTGGAGGAACCAACGGAGGGCACCATTTTTCTAGATGATGTAGAAGTAACTTCACTTTCGAAGAAGGAGCTGCGAAATGCCAGACGTGATATTGGGATGGTCTTTCAGGAGTTTGGCCTCGTCGATCGATTGACTGTAATGGAAAACGTATTATCTGGCCGTTTGGGTTATATGAGTTCTTTAAATGCTTTCAGAAGGAATTATCCGGAAGAGGATATCAGACGGGCGCGTGAAATCCTTTCAACGGTAGATATGGCGGGCTATGAGGACGACAGAGCAGACGAACTTTCCGGTGGCCAACGTCAACGTGTTGGAATCGCACGCGCAGTGATTCAGAACCCCAAAATTTTGTTAGTAGACGAACCAACAAGTGCCCTTGATCCGGAAACGTCTCGGAAGGTGATGGAGTTGCTGATAGATATCGCTCAAGAAGAGGACATTTCTGTCCTCATTAATATTCACGAGGTCCACCTGGCAACGAGGTTTGCTGATAAGATATTCGGGCTCCGTGATGGAGAGGTTGTATTTGAGGGTCTTGCGGCGGAATTAGATGAATCTGCTAAGGACAAGATCTATCGAGGCGAGGATCCGGAGCAAGAGGTAGATGTATCTGATGACTCCGAACTCCAGTCGACTGATATAAAGGAAATATAAATGAGTACGAAGGAATCTCACACCTGGAATCGGCCATCCGTTTTCCAGTCACGGGTAAGGAAGTGGGCTGTATACTCTGGGATTGTTCTATTTGTTTTGTGGAGCGTTTGGGAACTCCGTGTACCGATTGATCGGCTTATAGTTGGCTTTGGGGCAGGTGCGGATATGGTATCTAGTATGTTTCCGCCCGACTTCGGACCTACAGCCAGGGGACGTATTTGGACCGGAATGATAGATACCATAGCGATGTCTATCGTTGCTACCATAGCTGGGGTTATACTCAGTGCTCCAGTTGCGTTTATGGCTGCGAAAAATTACGCCCCAAGACCGGTATACTATATTGGAATGGGAATCATCGTATTCTCACGAACCTTTCATCCATTAATCTTGGCTATTGTTTTTGTAAAAGCGGTAGGTGTCGGGCCTTTGGCGGGTGTAATTACCCTTGCGGTGGTGACAATTGGTTTCTTTGCAAAATTGCTTTCAGAAGAGATAGAGGACATGGATCGTCTACAGTATGACGCGATTCGTGCAACGGGTGCAAATCCATTTCAGTCATTGGCCTATGGCATTATCCCCCAGATCAAACCTCGATTCATTGGTCTTTCGGTATACCGGTGGGACATCAACTTTCGTGCGAGCACGATTATCGGTATCGTTGGCGGCGGCGGTATCGGGTCGACCCTGATGTCCTCGTTTCAGCGGTTTCAACTGGATTTCAGTCTAGCTATACTAATCACCATTCTCATTTGTGTGATGATAGGTGAAGTAATGAGTCTCAAAGTTCGAGAGAAATATCAATAATATAAGGTTGATACAATGACTACAGCGCCACAACAGGATTCAGGGATGTGGAATCGGTTTGATAAACGAGACAACATACGGCGTTACGGCACCGCGCTGGTTGGGCTTGCAATTTTGATCGTCTCTTGGCGAGTGATGAACGTTAACTACGAATATCTACTAACGGCTCACTACGAGATCTATGATCTTTTGTACCGAATGGTCCCACCGGACCTAGGTTATGTTAACGAGATTGCCTCACCGCTAATAGAAACGATACACATGTCTATCATGGGAACTGCTCTCTCGATCATCGTTTCTGTACCTATAGCTTATTTAGCGGCAAACAATGTTTCGCCACATTGGACATTAGTGTACTTCGGTAAGTTCATCATTTCGGTTACTAGGTCTATTAGCGCCATTATTTGGGCGCTTATCTTTGTCGTTATGTTTGGACCAGGTGCCTTGGCCGGAATATTCGCCCTCGCTGTCCGTTCGATAGGGTTTATTGGCAAGTTGCTGTCCGAAGCAATCGAAGAGATAGATCCAATACCGGTTGAAGCCGTCACTGCGACCGGTGGAAATAAAATTGATGTATTCGTATACGGCATCGTTCCTCAAATCAAACCGGCGTTCATCGGTATGAGTACCTACCGGTGGGACATCAATATTCGTCAGGCAACCGTGTTGGGGCTCGTCGGTGCTGGCGGAATCGGGCTAGTACTTGACAGTGCAATCACTCGACTGTACTGGCCAGGTGTAACCACTATTCTGCTAAGTATTTTGTTAATCGTAATATTCAGTGAGGGGATATCTGCATATCTTCGAAAAAAGATCGGAGGGGTTTAATTCTCTATTTCGTCGTCTGCCTTCGGCAGGGTGGGTTCGACCTTCCCGAGGTTCCCGTTTATCGTCCTCTGTGACTGAAGCGAACATACGTTGAACGAGAAACTGGGACGTTGATGACCGATTGAGACGAACAGAATTGGTCTTATACCGGAAAACAGAACGGCCGCGGGCTAATGTGCAATCAGCGTAATAGTTGAACACCTCAACTGGCGATCAATAATTACCCGAGAGAAATCGACGCAAAGTGGCTCCGTGACGAGGTTAGGATTTATCCAGACCATTCCGTTTGGCGATCAGGTGTGCAATGACTTTCAGTAGATAGTATAGTAATCGTCGAAACGATTCTCCGCGCCCGAGTTCGAGGGGAGTGCAGTGACGGAATATCACTACTCTAGCTCGACTCACCCGTGAGGCGTATTCGAGTATTCTGTGCCCGTTCTCCGACAGTATAAGTATCCGCGTCCCAGATACGAGGTAATGAAGGCAACCGCTTCGGTTGCCTCTTTCAGGTGACCACGTTCGGCGAGAGTAGAACATCGAGTCATTCTGGCACGTTCGACCCGATAGGCGGAACTGCGACGAACAGACTCAGCGGAGATTTCAGTTGTTGTCACGTTCCACTGGAGGGATAGGTATTTGTATTAGGAGACATACTAATGGATCATGGTGAAATCTAACACCATTAATAGAAGGGCTTACTTAGCAGGTATTGCCTCAACTGGTGCTGTTGGAGTTGCGGGTTGTACCGGAGGAGAAAATGGAAACGGTAATGGAAACGGTAATGGGGATACCGACGACAGTGCAGACAGCGGAAACGGAGTAGCCCCATACGAGGACTTTGATCCGGACAATCCCAGAGAGACGTTGCCAGCTTTAGCCCCTACGTTGTACGAAAACAATCTTCACGAGGGGACTGAAGCTGCTCTCGAAGAAGCAATGGAACGGGATCTCGATGAGCCGAGACATGGTGATCCAGTTTGGGATGAACCCGATGACGAAGACGAGATTGTCGATCCAGACGTCATCCAATTAGCATATGGTTCAGGTGAAGAAGCAGATGGTATCTATCAAGACCTCTTTTATCCACTTGAAGAAAACATCGAAGAGGAAACCGGTCGTGAGGTGGAGTTCAACGTTATGGAGGACTATTCGGCGACGATAGAAGCGTTCCGTTCGGACCGCGTCCATGTCTCTAATTTTGCTACCGGCACTGTCCCCCTGGCAGTTAATGTCGGTGGAGCCGTCCCAATTGGAATGCCCGTCAATGAAGGCCGATATGGCTATCGATTGTGGTTGATTACGCGGCGAGATAACGACGACATCAACTCGCTCGAAGACCTAGAAGGAAAGACGGTAGCCCATTCGAGCGATGGATCGTTCTCCGGCCATCAAGCACCAAGTGTTCTTTTCGAAGACGAAGCCGGTATCAATCCCGAAGAGGATTACAACATGGTATTTTCCGGTGGCCACAACGAAGGACAACTCGGTGTCTATCACGGGGACTACGACGCTGCACCGATTGCGGCGGGGTCGATGCAACGCGTCGAAGACGAGATTGATTTTGACGAAATCAAAATTGTTTACATGAGTGAGCCGTTCCCATTTGCGCCTCTATGCTATATGCACAACCTTCACCCAGATGTAAAAGAAGGAATTGAACGGGCAGTTCTCGACTACGATTATGCCGGTACCTCCATTGAAGAGGCAATCGACAACACGGAATGGCTTGAAATTGATTATGCACCAGTCTGGGATGTAGTGTTGCAGGTTCAGCAAGGA
The DNA here is from genome assembly GCF_003841505.1 of Natrarchaeobius chitinivorans. Classification (GTDB taxonomy): domain Archaea; phylum Halobacteriota; class Halobacteria; order Halobacteriales; family Natrialbaceae; genus Natrarchaeobius; species Natrarchaeobius chitinivorans. The sequence continues at coordinate 474 of NZ_REGA01000013.1, read as the reverse complement.
CTTGGCATGGAATACCACTCGTAACACGAATAAAACTATTTCTATAATATATGTATTTTGTAGGTCGCTTTTGGATTCAAACTTCCACCTAGTACCGGCCCAACCGTTGACTGACGAGCGAACTCATGCAGTGGATCCGAATTCGATTATCAACTGACGTTTGGAACGGTACTCAATATTCGTTGACCTGGGCCCAGCTCCGAGTTTTATCGATGATTTGGAATCCAAGTGGTGAATTTTAATATTCACGAATGGGGCATCCGTTCTAGCTTAGTGACTGGCTGAGACGGCGACCACGCCGAAATTGCACCGAGTCTGACCGCTATCATACCGAGATAGCTGCTGTTCCACCAAACCAGCCGGTTCTTCGTTATGTCTCCCGTCACAGGCGGCGCACTCGCAGTCGTGAGTGCGCCGCCGTTCCAGAGCCATCGCTGATCAGTCCGGGCGATCCAGCCCGTCTCGTCAGGCGAG
>NZ_REGA01000012.1 GCF_003841505.1 Natrarchaeobius chitinivorans | reverse complement strand
GCGGACGATGAGATCGTGTTTCCGCCGGAACGCTGGGCGGCGACCTTCCGGTCGCACGCCCAGCTCATCCTCCACGAACTTGGCGAATATCTCGGCTACTCGCCGCCACCGCTGCTCGACCGACTGATCGACGACGCACAGAAGATTCACCAGCAACGGCCAGTGTTACAAGAGACGCTCGCTACCGCTACGCAACCGAGGTGTGAGTCTTAGCTAAAGACGAATAAACTCAAGACCGGAAGCGAGATCCGAGGGCTCGAATTCTTGCGTTCCGCCGATGACGCTCATCGATATACCGTCGGAAAACACCCCTAAGTCGAGGCGTTTGCTCGCTCCGAATGGAAATTCGGAACCCCCGACCTCACATTGGGCCCGATCTATCTGAGTCGTTTCCCGATACCGTGCAGTGTACTCCTCGTGATCGGGAACTGGGCCCCTCGCGCCCGAGGATTCCCCAACCGCAACGGATTCTACTTCAGCCGGCGGTAGTACTGAACACACTCGTGATCGGACGTCCTCTGCGAGAGAACGCTCATCGCTATAGTTTGCTGGATTTCGCAGGAAGGCTTCCGCGGTGGTCTCCACCGCGAGATCAAGGGCCTGCTGGATACGAGCCATATGGAAACCATGAGGACGTACCGGTAAAATAGTCACACTGATACATAGAATCGGAGTTAGGTTCTGCCGTAATCTGGGTCAACAGCAACGTTGTGCATCTCAGGCTCAATGTTCCTCTCTTACCTCTTCTTCCGGGTGGACTAACGCGCAACTTCAGTGAAGTTCTGTGAGCGCCACCCCTTGATGAGGGAACTCCCGCGAGAAGGTTCGACTACGTTCTGAACCCGGTTCGCGAACGCTCGTTCGAACGCAACTCGATTGATGGATTTCGTGACCCCCTGAGACAACGGGCTCAAACCGGCGACCACCTCTACGCGTACGTGGAACGTGAATCCCGCAACCGAGTTCGCGCTAGGATCACGAGAGCAGTCGCCCATCCACGCATACGTCGCAGACCACGGTGAACCCGTGAACAGAAGCAACATCGAACACGTCACGATCGCCGGTCGCTCCGTCGCTGTATCAAAGGCTCTAACACCCGCCGATCGAGCACTTGTCGCCGACGCCATTCACACGACTGAACCGGTGAAGAAAGCTTGCTTCGCCAACTCGCTCGAGATGTGGCAGTACGACGACCGGTTCAAATACGTCGAAGGGTTTGCCGTTGCTTCCGAGTTTGATGTCGACTTCGAGCACGCGTGGTGCATGCTTGACGGGGAAAAGCTCGTGGACGTGACGACCCCGTTCGACCATTACTATGGCGTCGTCGTTACGGATGAGGACACCCTTCGGCAGTACTACGACATCGGAAAAACGCACGGTACATACGGCATTATCGGCAATCATCACGACCGATTCACGTTTCTCCGAGAGCGAGGATACATCGAAGGTCAGAGAAGACGTCCGTAGTCTTTCCCGTTGCCTTCTCTGCAGCGCGGTTTCTCTACGAATACGGGATAAGAAACGAGCACCAGTAACTGCTCTCGGTCAAACGGGTCGAGAATCGCCTGAGACGATGATATTCTACTTTTCACGAGGACTCCTCACTGAGTACGTCCAGAATCAAGTCGCGCACGTACAGGTTCTGTCGCCAGTCGTAGGACGTCTCGGCATTTTCCAATTCATCCGGCGCGTCTGCATCGAACTGGTCTCGCCATTTCGCGATCTCCCTGTCGATCCGCTGCAACTCATCATGCAGTTCGTCTTCGGCCATTTCAGCGAGGCGTTCACGCTCTTGTCGTCTCAATTCGTCTTCCTCCCATCGCCACGCATCCTCACCATCATCGACGAGCGCGGGTTCCCGTTCGGCCAGATCTGCAACGAGGTTTCGAACGCGATCCTTGTCGATGCCGCACGCCTTGGAGATATCTCCGAGATCGATACGGTTGATCGAGGATCCGACGTAGACCTCCACGCGCCGCTTGTCGCACCATTCTGAAGGCCAGTCCACCCCACTATCACGCTCAACGTCGGCACTGTCGAGTGTGAAGTCATCGTTCATCGGTCTTGGGTTACTATACATTAGCCAGACTGCTAAAACCCGTGTTTATGGGCGTATCAGGGCTAAATGCGATTATTTCTTCCAGAGTCAAGGAGGGTTGGACTGGACAGAGTCACGTACCAGCAAAATAGGCACGTGGATACATCGGATCAGAGCTATATTTTGACCGCAATTAGGATCGACAGCGTCGGTGTGCGTCCCGGTCTCGTTTTAGCTATCTCATTCCTTCTTCGGGATGGATGCCATCGAACAGCCACATCGATGACGTCTCGCACTAGTTCGAAGACTCAACCTCGTTAATTCGGAGTGAGTACCGGTCGGGCAACCCTTCGATGAGCATCCGTATTTTGAGGACGCGTTCCTCTTGCGCTAGTCGTTCCATCGCAGCGACCTGTGATCGTTCGAATGAAGCGTTTCCGGTTTTTATCTCGCAGTAGTACCGCTCCAAGACCTTTCCACTCCACCCATCTTTTGCCACGACCACGCAATCGGGAACCCAACTCTCTCGGTCGTCACTCGAGGCGTCGCTGAAAGAGACGAGAGAACCGGACTGAATATCGATGTTCAATCCACTCTCTAGCTCATCGTCGTGAATATTCAGATCCTGCCGAACAAAGTAGTAGAGCGCGTGTGGCTTTGAAGATTCGAGCAGAATCGCTTCGCCGAGAGTGCCGTAGAGATTCGCGCCGATGTCGAACGTCCACACGTCGCCGTCGACGTCGGCCGGCTCCTTTATCGACGGATTGTGGTCGGCGAGGATGTACGCATCGACATCCCGAGGATCGTTGTCGGGTGCAGCTTGAATTCGTAATGAACCATCCGATGCCGACAGCTGGCGGGCATAGTCCTCAGCGTGTGATCGTGAGCCGAAGTCGAGAGTGCGACCGTGCGTCTCGATAACCTTGACGAGTTCGCTGTTTACGTCGAGAGCGCCTGATTTCACCTCGACGACGAACCCCGTTCGGTCTCCCGATTCGATCGGATCAGCAGTGTATTCGCCGACGGTCTCATCCTCCGTCGATTGCTCAACGAGGTTTCCATCGACAAACCTCAGTTGCGATGTGTTCAGTTCATCATCGGACATCGAGTCAATCCTCCGTAGTCGGTATCATTCAGCATTGAGCATGATTTCGTGGCCGATCGAGACCAACTCTGCATAGCGGTCGGCCAACTCGTCAAGAAACGCGTTGTCTCGAACGTCGGTCACCGAATCGACATCCCAATGGGCTGTGACGATCCGGAAGGTGTTCCGGTCTTGATCGACTTCGAACCCGGCGCGTTCGAAACGGTTAGTGGCGCTACGTAGTTGACCAGCCAGCGACTCTTTGTCCACCTTGTCGATTTCTAATCCGCGACTGGTCACGTCGATAGCAAGCCGAACATGGCCCTTTTCGAGCGGTTTCACGCGAAGCCCGTAGCGCACTGCGTCCGGATGGTCGGGATGGAGAGACCGCATTCGCGGTTCTCGGTGATCGAATCCTCCGGGGAACAATTCATCGGGTGCGGAAGCATGAGTGACCTCCGCGAAGGCCGGGTAAGCCCGGGAGACGATCGCTTCGTTGATCTCGGGATACGTAATGACGTCTTCTTCGCGGGGCTGCACGCGTTTATCGTCGTAGTCAACTACCGTGGAGGCAACCACAGTCGGCGACGGTTTCTCTCCCTCTGCAAGCTGGAATCGTTGTACCTCGACGCATTGGAGGTGTAGTCCCTCATCTCGAAGATATCGTGCATTTGCAGCAGTCCGATCTGTGATCTGCTCGGCCACGATGACCATCCGCTGGTGGTGATTGAAGCTTTCCGGCTCTAGAGTGGTGCCGAAGTGAGTGCTGAACGCGTCGAGCAACGTCTCGTCGGTTGGCGTCGGCGCGTCTGGCCAATTCGCGGTATCACATTCGGTCTGATACTCCTTGTAGACATCATTCAGATCGTCGTACGTGAACCACTGCAGGGCCTGCGCGTACTGCTGCGGTTGGCTGAGAATCGAACCTTCCGAGGCGCTTCCCGAGCCGCTGTCTCCCTTCTTCAACTCGAAGACTACGACGTTGCCGTACTTGTCGATGCCAAGCAGATCGAGCGTGCCGGTTTCCACGCCGATTTGCCGTCCAATGATCAGAACTTGCTCATCCAGCAATAGGGATGGTATCCTGTAAAGGAGTTGCTCCAGTCTCTTCTCCGACTGAAATGGGTTGACCTCCCGTTTTACCGGTTTCTCTCCCTCGAGTAACTCATAGGCTCGCATGGGTGCTCATAGATAGCAATCGAGTTGAATGTTAAGGAACTGTAAGTGGTTGTGGTGAGTTGACCGAGTTTGTAGCAATAGCGAAGGGGAGTGGCATTTCGATTGTCATTTGTTGTTTTAGGAATGAGATCGTAGCGTGACCGTTACATATAAGAATAAATGATATAACAAAACGAATGATGGCTGATCACAAGCATCCGCTCGGTGTTATTGCATCATTGGATGAGAAAACTCTCAAAGAATTCGATGACGATCTGCGTGGAGACCTTATCCTCCCTGACAGTGACAAATACGAGGATGCGCGGAACGTGTGGAACGGTCTGGTCAACACGTATCCAGCCATCGTCGCCCGTGTCAAAGGCGCGACCGACGTGGCCCGCGCCATCCGGTTCGCCCGCGGCAACGACCTCGAAATCTCGATCCGCGGCGGCGCCCATCACCAAACGGGTAGCGCCATCGTCGAGGGCGGCCTCGTCGTTGACCTCGAAGACCTCGACAGCGTCCACGTCAATCCCGAGGCACAGACCGTCCGAGTCGAACCCGGGTGCCGTGCCGAGGACGTTCACGCTGAGACCCAACAGCACGGTCTCGCCATCCCAACCGGAAGTGCCGGCGATGTCGGGATTCCCGGGTCGACGCTCGGCGGCGGTATCGGCTGGATGCGCCGGAAGAATGGTCTTGGCATCGACGCCCTTCTGAGCGTCGAAGTCGTCACCGCCGATGGCGACGTCGTGAAGGCCTCCCCCGACCATAACGAGGATCTGTTCTGGGCGGTTCGCGGTGGCGGCGGCAACTTCGGCGTCGTCACCAGCTTCGAGTTCGAGCTGTACGAGGTCGGCCCGCTCGTGCAGGCCCTTGGGGTCTTCTATCCCCGTGATGCTGCCGAAGACGTCTTCGAGACCCACCGTCAGGTCATAAGCGACGCGCCCGAGGAGCTGACCACCCTTCTGCTCGACGCCCACGTTCCCGGGCTACCGCCGATGCCGGATGAACTCATCGGCGAGGACGCGGTCGTCATTCTCGGGTGCTACACAGGCGATCCTGAAGATGGCGAGGAAATAATTGAACCCCTTCGTAGCGTCGCAGAACCGCTGCTAGATATGAGCGACGTGATGCCGTACGAGATGCTCCACGACCTCGGCACGCAGATGTACCCGTGGGGTCGCAAGTACACCCACCGCTCGGTGTTCGTAGACGAGATGACTGACGACATCCACGACATCATCTTTGAGCAGAAGGCAGCGGCTCCAACCCCGATGTCAGCCATCGGTGTTTGGCCGCTCGGCGGCAACGTTGGCCACGGCCCCGACGCCGCCTTCGCGTGGGACGACAAGGAGTACATGATTACCATCGAGGGCAACTGGGAGGACTACGAGAACCAGCCGACGCTCGACTGGGCCGCTGAGACTGAGCGCCAGCTTCGTCGAGCCGGTGGCAAAGGCTCATATGCGGGCTTTACAGGTGTCGACGAACAGGACTGGGAGGATTGGCAGACGCAGGTCTACGGTGACAATTACGACCGTCTCGCCGATGTGAAAGCCGAGTACGATCCGGACAACGTCTTCAGCCGCAACGTCAATATCGAGCCGTCCGATAACTGATCGGACATTAAACTGATAAACGACGCAAACTTCCTCAATCCGGATTCATCTAGGTGCTATTTCCTCGTCTTCGCGTTTGTGATAATGCGGAATGAAAAGTTGCATTTTTATTGAATTATCACATACAGTTGGAACTGACGTATGTCGGATGACACGATTCTTGTCGTCGGCGGCACTGGGAATCAAGGACAGGCCGTTATCGAACAACTCAACGACATCGATACCGACTATGAAATTCTCGCTCTGACGCGAGACGCGTCGACCGAACACGCACAGGCAACCGCCGAACTCGGTGCTGAACTCGTGGAGGGCGATCTTGTGGATCCAGAGACGCTCCAGCCGCATCTCGACCGTGCGGACAAGGTGTGGGCCACGATCAACTTCTGGGCGGTGGGCTACGACGCCCACATCGAGCTGGGCGAGAACCTCGCAGAAGCCATTGAGGCGACTGACGATCTCGATCACCTCGTCTACAGCGGTGCTGGGGATCAACAGAGCGATACGGACGTGCCGCACCTCCACTCACACTACGTCGTCTCCGAGCGACTTCGAGACACTGGGGCGCCCTACACCGCGCTGAAGCCGGTGTACTTCATGGAGAACTGGGAAACCATCGGCGTCGAAGACGGCGTGCTGGCGTTCCCCCTCGACGAGGACACGCACCACCACCAGACGACGTATCGCGACACGGCCCGGGCCTCTGCTGTCGCCCTCGATAATACGGCTGAGTTCGCCGGAAACGAGTACACCATTGCCAGCGACCTCTTGACGTTGGAGGAAACGGCGGACGTCATCAGCGACGTGACCGGAGAAGATGTCGAGCCGTATCACGTCCCGCTAGACGAGGCCGAAGAGGAGTTCGGCGAGGAGTTCGCGGTTATGTGCGACCACTTCATCAACGGAGGCGGCCACACGTCGTTCGAAGCGAACATTCGTCGTGTTGAGCGCGAATTCGGCTTCACCCCTCAGGCCTTCGAGGAGTACTTACGCGAGAACGACTGGGAAGGCAGCAAGGACGAACCAGCCCACGTTCCCGGGTGGGTAAAAGCGATGCAGTAACAATTGCGATGATCACACTGAACTGAACACCAACTACAAACCTGACGACCTTTTCTATCGACATCGATCTCAGGGCTGTGAAACCAACGCTGCTCGGGCAGCCTTCATCTTGTATAGAAGGCGTGAGGACGACCGCGTACGCCGTGTCCTCTTGACGGATGTAGACGCCCGACGTGTGGCTGGTGTCGTATTCCGCTCGGTCGAACCACGGAAGGTCTGAGGGAGCTTTAGCCACCTCGTCATACTCACTTTCGGACATCTCGATCTCCGCTACGCCGTTTCCATCGTACGCCTGTTGGAGACTATGCTGCACCGGACTGACGTTTCGAATCTGATACTCACTTTCGGACATCTCGATCTCCGCTACGCCGTTTCCATCGTACGCCTGTTGGAGACTATGCTGCACCGGACTGACGTTTCGAATCTGACCGTCAGACCGTCGGTAACAGTCGCATTGGTGGCTCATCGCCTTCCAACACTTCTAACATTCCTCTTCAGAAAGAAAGTAGACGAAACAATTGTAACTAAGAATAATGTTTGTCCGAGAATTTATTACCCAAGCCGATGACCCCGTTCAATGTAGTGAGACACGGTCATACTAGGAGAGGGGGTAGCTTTGAATAGTCAAGAATTGGCCAGTCCGACACTTACCGTTGTAGAATTGATCGCAGAAAAAGAGAAAGTGGATCCTGTGGAACTTCAACCTCCACTACATAGTGTTGTGGATACTGAGGCATTGGATCGGATGATTGAGTCTATGAGTGGGGATGGACGTGTTGAGTTCCAATATTGTGATTATCAAGTCACGGTTTTCGGTAGCGGAGAGGTTAAGATCGCGAGAATAACGAACAACCAGTCGAGTTCACTTGTTGGATAGCGGATTTCTGGGACTTCTGAACAAGCGATCAAGTTAGTGGTTCATCAATTTCGCGTCAATGCTATATGTCCTTTGGTAACCCTCCACAAACAATATTGTCTAGTAGATAGTATCCCGACATATGTCTGACGGAGACTCCTGTAGGGACGATGAAGAAAAGTGTAGACGATCATCGGCAGTGAATGAGTTGAAAGACATAGCGGAAGACGGCGGACGTAGCCCGGAGGATATCAGCAAAAAGAAATTAGAGAGGTTCCTTCAGTCACTCACCAGTCAGCGGCGACGATATATTCTGTACGAGATGCAAGAAAACGAAGTGAATGGTATCGACTCGCTCGCAACCTCGGTAACAGCGATGGTACAAAAGGTGCCAGAAGACGAAGTTGACACTGAGGCTGTTGAGAGGATGAGGGCCCAGTTGATGCATTCTGAGCTGCCAATGCTGGCGGATGCTGGGCTTATCGAGTATGATCAACGGAGCAAGGCGGTTCGGTACTCTGATCCACACGCAGTATTGGATACAGTCCTTCAGTTGTGTGCTAACATTGATGCGCCACGTAATCAGTGATAAATAGTTATCAGTTGGAATATCGTGATGTAATGCACTAATATAGATATTTTCTACATTTCCTTAGGGATATCATAGAACTCCTCCTTCGATGTTAATTACACCCAATTCGATGTCGAATTGTACAATGAGTAAGGATGCGTACCGAATACTCACAATTAATCAGGTCGTAGAACTGATAGGAAACTCTTCCAAGGTGCAGTTCGCTCACACCCTTTGCGAATCGGTCGACCCGGTCAGTACAGTGAAAATATGTGTTTGCTGTAATTAGAACGCTGTCCCCTGTGAGGGATCGTACGTCCCGACGAACTGTGTTGCTGCGAGAATTTCGCCCTCCATCGTGGCAGTCATCTGGACGACCGCCTTGCGTGCCGCTGGGTCTAGCCCAAGTTCAGTATCGAGCGCGAGGAGTTTGAAACGATAGGCGTGAGAGTCATCCGGCGGTGAGGGCCCACCGTAGTCAGCCTCGACGAAGTCATTATACCCAACAGTCGCGTCCTCCGCTGATGGCTCCCATCCTCGCGGAATCGTTTCGATGTCAGGGTCGATATCCCAGACCAGCCAGTGGTCGTACGTAAACCCGACTGCATCTCTGGCATCGGGATCATCCATAACCAACACGAGCGATTCGGCCTCCTCCGGAACGTCGTCGATTTCCAGTTCAGGATTCTCGTTTTCGTTCACGTACCCGACGTAGTCGGGCATCTGTTCCCCGTCGTTGAAATCGGCCGCTTCAACCGACAGGTCACCGTACTGTTCAACATCGACCTCCAGCAGCGATGTCATTCGTGACTCCCTCCATATCCATTCCAATATTTCAGAATAATAATTCTTATCTTTTCAATGCAGATATACTGGCAGGTTCTAACAATTCATGTAGGGATCGAAGCCCATACGGTAACTACTCTGCCTGTATCTTGTACGCGAGTCTTGGCAAGACGCCGGTAGACAGAGCGTGCGAGGATATTTATGACACGCCCTTATACGTAGGGCACTATCCCACCGACGTCATAGTTCGTCCGAATCTAACTCATGTGCGGGTGTTTGTTCCTCTTGGTTGTTCACTGATGTTGCATATTCCTCCGCTAGTTCCACGATGTCGTAGACGTGCATTCCGGTCTTGAACCACAGCACACGATCTACAGCCTTGCCGAAGTCCTCTTCGGCACAGTCCAACCGCTCGGAGACGGCCACGATCAGGTTATCGACCTCCGCCGTTCGAATCTTATCCAGCTTCTCCTCCAGATACTCCGGCGTCCAAAATCCCACGACTTCGAGCACCGCGCGCCGGCCATCCGGATATTCGAGCGCAAAGTCGGGAATCATCACCTCCTCACCGAGGTCGACGACATCGTCTTCGTGATGCAACTCCCAGTCTGTGGTGGCTCGCTCCCACTTCTGTGCGAGCGTCCGCTCGACGTCGCTGTCGAAGTCGTCTCTGGCCGAGTAGTGCGACTCGAGCGGTTCCGACGCATCCAACGTGAAGAGACGCGTCTCCGCGATTCCCTCATCCTCGATGATGTTGGCCTCCATCTCCCAGCGATCGCACAGTGGCAATGCAGGGAGAAAGTTCGCCATCCGAATGCCGTACTTGCGCGACTGCGAAAACAGCGACGCCGGGCCGTCCAGCACCGCCTCGTAGCCGTCAGCTTGATCCGTGCTGGTCACTCGGTTCCGTTCGTCGTCGATCGGATAGATCCGGTGCATCAACCCGAACAACTTCACGTAGCTGAAGACCGTCGAGAAGTGATCCCACACGCGAATTCGCATCTTTGAGGCGTCGTACAGCACCGCCTGTGCCAACGTGAGGTTGTAACGGTCGAGCAACCAGTCCACCGTGAGGTCGTCCTCGCGATACCGCTCACTACTCTGGCCGGTGAGTTGTGTCGTGGTCGACCCATCGTTCTCGTCTGCTTGGTCGCCGTCGATCACTCGGTCGCCGAACCGAACGAGCCGCTTGTTGCGTTCCAAGTCCGCATACATCCCCGTGTAACACTCCTCGAGGGTGATTCCCAACTCGTCGGCGACCGCGCTATAGACCTCGAGTCGCATCGTATCGTCTCCGAGCGTCGGCTGGCGAACTATAGGGTACCGCTCGTTGGCCCGCTCGAACAACCGTCGGCGAATCTCTCGCGGTTCCACCGGTGCCACCGTCTCAAACTCGCACTCGTCGCGAAGGAGCTTCGCCAATCCCTGAATGATCTTGTAATCCGTGTCCGCGACGGTCAACTCATCGATCGCATCCTCGAGGTCGCCCTTCGGTTCGCCGAGATGCTCATCGAAGAGGTCAATGAGCTGGCGGGCGGTCTCGCGGTAGCGTTCATCGTCGGGATCGATGAACAGCGGGCGCACCTCGCCGTCGGTCGTCCGCGAGCGGGCGAGGTCAGCCGTCAGCATCGCCGTTCACCACCCCCTGTCGGCGTCGCTGGGAGACGTAGTTCTCCTTGGTGTCAGCGGCGATGATCTCGTAGAGACGCGCCGGTTGCCGTTCATCGGTCGGTCGGAGGATCCGACCCAATCGCTGGGCGTACTGCCGCTTCGAGGCACTTCCCGAGAGGATGATCCCGACGTTCGCCGCGGGCACATCGATCCCCTCGTCTAACACCTGTGAGGTGGCGAGCATCGAATACTCGCCGGCGCGAAACCGCTCCAGTATCTCGGTGCGCTCGTCGGTCGGCGTCTGATGGGTGATGCAGGGGACGATGAATTCTTGAGAGATGTCGTAGGCGAAGTTGTTGTTGGCGGTAAAGACGATGACGCGGTCGTCGTAATGCCGCTTGATCAGGTTGTCCAGCGTGTCGAGCTTCTTCTCGGCGGTTCGAGCGATCTCCTCGGCACGCTGCTTGGCGATGAGTGCGCGACGGCCCTGCGGATCGTAGGAGGTGCGCTTCAGGAACTCTTGGTACCCCTCTTCCTTCCAGATGTTGAACTCGTGGCTGTCGACGTAATCGCGGTAGATCTGGTACTCCTCGTCGTATCGCTCGCGCTCCTCGGTCGTGAGATCAACCGAAAGCTGAATCGTTTCGTATTCGCTGAGGTACTCGCCGGCGAGATCGTCTACTTCCTCCTCGTAGACTACCGGCCCGAGCAGTTCTTCCAATTCGTCGTGTTTTCCGTCGGCTCGCTCGTAGGTGGCCGTCAATCCGAGCCGATACGGCGCGATCGTCATCTCCGGGATCTGCTTGTATGTCGGTGCGGGCAAGTGATGCACCTCATCCACCATGAGCAGACCAAACCGGTCGCCGTACTCGTTGATGTAGCGGTAGGCGCTGTCGTAGGTGGTGACGGTTACCTCCGTCACGTCGTGGGAGCCGCCGCCGAGGACGCCCACCCCGTCGGGGAGTTGATCGCCGAACGCGTTGGTCAGCGTGGCGTGCCACTGGTTCATCAGATCGATCGTCGGGACGACGACCAGCGTTGCGACGCGGGCGTCGGCGATCGCTTGGAGGCCGAGAAACGTCTTCCCACTCCCGGTAGGGAGGACGACGCTTCCTCGCCGCCCGTGTTCGCACCACGCGTCCAGCGCAGCCTGCTGATAGTCTCGGGACTCGATTTGGACAGTCGGGTTAAGGGCGAGTTGTGGGTACCTGCGAGCAGCATCCTCGAGAGCCATCGTCTGGCCCACTGCCTGTTGGAGCCCTAGTTGCCCGTCTCCGCTCTCGTCAGCATCCCACTCGCCAGCCCAATCGAGGATCGTTCGGTAGTGATAGGCTTGCGCACGATATTCGTCGACGCGGTCGTCCCACTCGGCGTGGGGCACCTCGTTCGGTGCATCGCGGAGCAAGAGCGTTCCATCGTCGAATTCGAGTTTCATCCCGGTCGCAGCTTATGAGCGATTTGCGACCCAGCACGGTTAGCTGTGTTGCTATCCTAATGACTTGGAGGGTTACCGCACTAAACGATGGTTGTCGCCATTCACCATCCGAAAGCTGTTATCAATAGCGACAAACATCTCATCCGAGAGTGTGTAGTTCAGCCCGGAAGAACGCCCGGTTCGAGATCGGGACGCCGGGGACGTGAGTCCGCGCGGCACGTCCCGAGCCGTAGGCAGCGCCCCGATCATCCGGAAGGCCCGAGGTTCGAATCCTCGCGCACCCACTCGTTGTCGCTTCGTGTCGGTTTCCTTCCTCACGTGAGATTGGTTCTGGAGCGAAGTTCGTCGATCAGCAATTGGACGATCTCTCGTCGCTGGTCATCAGGAACCTTCCGGCCATGCACCGCGGCGAACTTGTCCTCCCAGTGGTCGATCCACGAGTCGAATGCCTCGTCGAACGCGTCTGCTTGATCGTCTGCCGTTTTGACCTGCTCGATCTGCTCTTCGATCGCGTGCTTTCGCCCAAGTGCGTCCAATTCCGCCTCGATCACCAAGTGCGGGTCGAAGTCGAACGTGGCTTCGCATTCGGTGACACGCCACGTCTCGTCGTCGAGATCCAACCGGTAGTCGGTCATCACGTGGAACCGGGCTGGCGATCGATGTCGTCCGCGGATTCGGCTATCCGAGAGGTACATCGTCGGATGTCGTTCGATCCGGAACGAGAGGAACTCCCCTTCATCAATTCGAAAGTGCGTGCCGCGATGCCGGATCTTCTCGAGTGTCACTCCGTCGTCGGGCAACTCGATGTCGCGATCGGTCAGGATGGCAAGCACCCGCTTCTTGGCCGTGGTCATGAGCGATCGAGGTCGACGACTACATTTCTGTACGCGTTCTTCCCACATTGCCCTTCCTCTAGAGACCGCAGTCGCTTTCTCCGTTGGAAGTCGTCGGTTTTCGAGACGAGGAGCGGTCTCTCAACCGTTCGTTAGCCGCCCGCTCGATTGGTCGGCTCATCACGTAGCCCTGTCACTGGTGGGAGCGAAAGATCTCAAAGATCGTGTCCCGATCCGCCTCGGGTAGTTGAGTGATTCGCCCGGCATCGGTACGCGTTCGTAGATCGGACACGTTCATCACCGTCCGGGCGTGAAAACGTGGTAACAAATGTCCCTGACGCTCTCGACGGAACAGATCCGTGGTCTCTGCACGAGTGAGGTGTTCGATCGCGCCGTCAATTACCGCGAGGACGACCATATTGTGCGTATCGATCGCTTCGGCGACACCGTGACAGCCGCCGTGCAGGGCTCACAACCCGAGCCGTACGACGTCGAAATCGAGCCGGAGGGCAGCGGCTCTGATGCCATCACCGCCACCTGCACCTGTCCCTACGACTGGGGCGGCTACTGTAAGCACATCATCGCCATCCTACTGGAACTTTCCGAGGGCGACATTGACCTCGAAGACGAACGAACGATCGTCGAAGACCTGCTCGCCGACGCTCATTCCGAGGAACTTCGGGAATTCCTGCTCAACGAGTGCGAGCGCGATGCCGACCTGCGCCGGCGTCTGCTCACACGCTTCGAGGAACAGGACACGCAGAGTTTCTACGACTACAAGAAGGAGATGAGCCAACAATACCGCGGCCCGTACACCTACCAATACGAGGGCCCCGACTTCTCGGAGTTTCACGACCTCGCTGAGACGCACCGGAAGCAGGGCAACCCACTGGAGGCGGCCACCATCTACCGGGCGATGACCGAGGTGCGGATCGAGAACATGGACATGGTGCAGGATTACTACGCCGACGACTTCGAAGCGGAACTCGATGCCTTCGTCGAGTGCATCCACGAGGCCGATCTGTCTCGCGAGGAAAAACGCGAGTACATAGAATATCTCTTCGAGCGGTGGGCGAGCGACGACGCCGGCGTCGAGACGTTCTCCGGCCAGTACGAAGAGGCGCTGTGGGAACTCTGCGCTGATGAAACTGAACTGGCGTACTGGCGCGAATTGCTCGAAGCGGAACTTCCCGACGAGATTCCGGAACGAGGTGGAATCGACGACGAGACCGGCCTGCTCGAAACGACCGGCCACTACCGAGCGAAGTGGCTTATCGAGACGTACGCAGATCTCCTCGACACACTCGACGATACCGACGCGCTCCGCGAGATCTACGAGCGGTACTACCTTGACAACCGATCGTTCTGCCTGCGGTACGCTCGGCTGCTCGCCGAGGAGGGTGACGAGGAGCGGGCGATCGAAATCGCTGAGGAAGGACTCGATGCGTTCTCACAAATCGCGGACATCCGGCGGTTCTTGGCTGACGTGTACGCCGATCGTAGTCCCGAGCGGCACAAAACCCAGCTTCGGGAACTGTTCCTCCAGACCGGAAACTGGGAGTACTACGAAGAGTTGCGGTCGAAGTGTGCCGACAACGAATGGGAGGCGCTCGTTGCCGATTTCGAAGCCGATTTCGAGGAGTCAAACGTGCATCAGCTGACCCAGCTCTACATCCGCGAGAAGCACATCGAGGAGGCCTTCGAGACGGTCATCGAGACCGCTCGCGGTGATGTCGACGACGCTCTTCGCCGACAGATGCGCGACAACGGCCTCGCGATCTTGAGCGAGTATCGGGACGACGTAGCTGAGTACGACCCGGAGACCTACTACGAGGTGTACGAGGGACTCCTCGAACCGTTCCTTGCGGACACGACGGGGCGGAAGCACTACCAGACGGTGATCGACTACCTCAAAGAGATGCGCGAGTTGGGATTCGAGGAGGAGTTCGAAGAGTTTGTCGAACGGTTGAAGGAGAAACACTCGAACCGTCCCGCCTTCCTCGATGAGATGAAATCCCTTGAGAACGCCTAATCGGAACGGGCGATTCTCTCTTTCTGTCAATATCCGCTTCTCGCCGGGAATCAGGATGACGGGAGTGTGCGCTCCGTGAAGGTCTCGTAAGCTTCGGAGATCGTTTCGACGATCTCAGCTTTGTTTTCGCCTTCACCGAGGCCATCCCGGAAGTCCATCAGTTCGTCGAGAACGTCTTCGAAGGCGGCTGGATCGTCGGCTCTTGTGACGAGCGTCCAACCATCCGCATCCGTGTACGCAAGCGCGGCGACGATGGTTTCCGTGAAGACGAGCACGTTGCGAATCTCGTCAAGCGAGCCATGCGCACCCATCAGACTGTCCGGTGTGGCAGGGATCACCAACAAGTCATCACGCTCCTTGGACAGACGAAGTGTCTCGCCTGCTGACAGCGGCCGATCGGGGAGTCCGCTGATCATTCTACCCCCGATTGGGTGTGGAACTTCCGACCGGTCTTGAACTCGGTCAATTCCTCGATCCGGTCTTCCAGTTCCTCAATCTCCGCGCGCAGCTCGTCCGCTTCGGGATCGTCGCTGACGGCCAGTCGATCCTTCATCCCTTGTAGCCGAGTTTCCTTGACCTCCTCGTCAACCTCCGCCTTACGGACGTACTCGCGCTCTTCAAGTTCGTAGACGGCCGACTCCGTGAGGTCGGTCACTTCGAGAGCATCGTCGACTTTGTCCGCGTCGACACCGAGGACGCGTTCCCGGTCGATACCGGCTTCTTCCAAGGCCGCAAGTACTTCGTCTTCGTCTTTGAGATTGCGTCGACGTCGGGACGTTCGTTGCACCGAGCCGAACTGACCGTGGACGGGTTGGTCGTGATGAAGCCGGTCGAGGAGCGCGTCGCTCACTGCCTGTCTGAGGTCGTTCGCGTTTCGCTGCATGTCCGACAACAGCGTGTAGAGGTTGATTAGGGAAGAGGTCTCAAGCTCCTCGAGGTCGGTGACATCGTGGCGTTCGAGTGCGTCGATCAAGAGCAATGCGTCGCCGTAGACCTCCACGTCTGGTTCCGTTCGTTCTTCGGCTTCGTCGCCCGCCGGGGCGACTCCCGGAGCCCCTTCGATGATCTGTGTGCCGGTCGGCGACTCCGTCTCGCGAATCACGCCGGCATCTGCATCAACTTCGAAGCGAGGATGGAGACTCAACACCGCCGGATAGGGATCGGCGTCAGTTGGCAGTCGGGAGAGGTCGAACCCGTCGGCGGCTTCGGTGATGCGACGATAGAGCGTCTCGAACTGGTCACGCTGGAGCGGACGCGTCTCGTCCACGTCGCGATCAAGGTACTCGACGACGATGCGGTGCTCTTGTACGTCTCCAATTCGGAATCGATGCTGCGAGAGCGGCGTGAGTAGCGTCGCCTCCTCGGGAAGATCGTCGCATTCCTCGAGGAGTGTGTGCCAACTGACGCTGAACGTCATACACCCAAATCGTGGCTCTACCTGCTAAAACGTAGCGCCAGTACGGAGAACACTCGAAGTGTTCACTTTCACTTCGGTGACCTCATCTATAAGGATCGTACCATCGATTCGTTAACATAGAGGCGAACCAAGACCCCCTCCCCGAGGTCGTCACACGCTTGGGTTCCCTTCGATGATCACCGATGAGTGCTAACCGATCTACACTCGGAACGTGCCCGCGGTGCGGAGCTTCGATTCCGAGTCCTCAATTACTAATCGAGTACGGAACGGATGAGGGTACCGGGATCTTCGCCGAATGTCCTGCCTGTCGAGAAGTCGTCGCTCCTGATTAGACGTCGGCCCAATTAGCGTCTTGGATTGAGCCAGTGATCACCACGATTATTACCAAAGCCCCGATAAACGGGTACATAGCTACTGCTACGGGTGTCAAAATGGATAAGAAATGAATGACAGTCCGAGGTCTTTTAACCAGACTGCCACTCGCTCGCATCACTCAATTTTCTCGTCGTCCTCGTCGTTTTCGTCGTCGAATGGCAAGTAATCACGACGCTGTCGCATCCGTTCTTCGTCGGAGCGTGCGTCGTAGTGCTTATCCAGAACGTCGGGACTCACGTCCATCCGATCGGAGACGAGGTGCTTGGGCATCTTCTCCCGGAGATGCCACGTGATGCTCCCGCGGCGCAACGCGTGGGGGTACACCGAAGAGGGGCACTGCGACGCGAGGCTCACCTTGAGAGCAGCGTCGCACTCTTGGATTTTCCTATCGTGGGGGCAATCGTTCGTGTACACGCAAGGGCGCGTGACGGAGTAGACGATTTGGCGAAGGTTCGTTTGAACCCGACGTCCGTGCTGGCTGGTCAGTAGCGGCTTCCGTCCGTAGTCGTCGGTAACCTCGTCGCGAACACTACCGATGTAGTCCCGGATGACGGTCGCGGTGGTTTGCGAGATATTGACCAGTCGCTGGCCGTCTTCGCCATTTTTCAACGGTGTGTCTTCGTCCGGCCTGTGAACGACCTCGACGTAGTTTTGATCGAGATTGACGTCCCCGACGTCGAGCGCCCGAACCTCGCCGAGTCGGAAGCCGGCGTGCCAAAGCAGATCGAGTAGGCAGTGGCGAACGCTCGCGTACTCGTACGTATCGAGGTAGTTGAGAATCGCTTGGGCTCGATCTCGCTCCAGCGTTTCGCTACGAACGTTCTCGGGCGACGGTGACTGCACTTTTTCGCTCAGACCCTGTGGAACGGCGTCAATGGAAGCACACCACCGCGTGAAGACGCGGATGGTGTCCATTACGCTCCGGATCGTCTCCTTCGAATAGTCGCCTCCGTCGTCCTTCGAATCGAATTCCTCGATTTTGAAGCGGTGGATATCCCGTCCGGTGAGATCGTTGAGGTTCGTGATGTCCTCGTCGATGCACCATCGAATCAGCCGTCGGAGGCGTCGACGGTGCGCCCTTCGCGTGGATTTGGCGATGTCTCTATCCTTGAGATACATTGCAACTGCTTCACTGGGTGCGATCGGTTCAAGATCGTCCGTCATTGTGCATCCGCCGCGGTGGCGGATTCCCCGGTTTCTCGCTAGACGACCGGATGTGCCATGCGCACCGGGATTGTGGGTGTCCACCCATCGACGGTCGAATCGAGTGTGCAACTCGTTTCGGCTGTCAACGTCTCTATCGTCGCGACGCGGATGTCCGGTAGCCCACGTTCCATCGCGATCCTCGACTCTTCCACGTTTTGATCCACCTTTTTCCTTCGCCGAAGGCGATGAATCGCCTGACGGCGAAGGAGTGAAAAGGTGGGCGTGGATAAATCGCGCCCGGCCCGCTTTTGCTCCGAGCAATTACGCGAGGAGCAATCCGGCCAGAGCGATTTGACGTAGACGAGTCGCAGCCCGTGAGCGAGCGAAGCGAGTGAACTGGAACGTCTTGGCGTAGTTCACAATCGCGTCCGACCCACTTCTACAGGCGGAGTAGGTCGAGCGCCTCGGGGTCGTACGGAAATCGTAGATTTCCGTGATGACGAGACGCCGAAGGCGTCTCGAACCACTTGACCTCGAGGCGGTTCACTTTCACAAGGCTATCGTGCTACCCGAAAGCCGATCACGGCTCGAACGGGAGTTCGTCCAGAAAGTCTTCGCTCTGGTAATCGAGGTGGTCGAGTCGCGGTCCGAGTAACTGGCGTACGAGAACGACCAGGGGATTCGTCTCGCCCTCGCCGATAACTGCCATTTCGGTCGTCTCCCCGCCGACGTCGGTTTCTTTCAGAACGGCCAACATTATCTTCTCGCGATCGGCGAAGACGAGTCGGCCCACTTTCGGATACT
The DNA here is from genome assembly GCF_003841505.1 of Natrarchaeobius chitinivorans. Taxonomy (GTDB): domain Archaea; phylum Halobacteriota; class Halobacteria; order Halobacteriales; family Natrialbaceae; genus Natrarchaeobius; species Natrarchaeobius chitinivorans. The sequence goes on along the minus strand of NZ_REGA01000012.1, from coordinate 126,142 downwards.
GTGAGGGGGCGTTCAACCAGTCCAGTTGTGGCTCCCAGATAGTGACTCCGGGCAGTCGGTCACGAGCACGTTCGCGAACGTCGCGATCTCTCGAGCCGAGCGAGACGTCGACGTCTCGCTCGAGTGACGTTTCGATACGTCGATGGCACTCGTCCTCGAGCAACTCCTCGGAGACGGACATCAGAAACAGTTCGGTCTCGGCCTCGTCGATGAGGTGTCGCCCGTACTCGATCACCTCCTCTCGACCGTCGATCACGCCGATTGCGTCCCCGGTGACGTCGGTTCCTGAACTGAAACAGGAGAGTAGCTCGTCGATCATATCGATCTCCATCAACTCGACGTCGACCGCGGGATAGCTCTCGTAGGAAACCGTCTTCTCCGATCGGTCGTACTCCACCAGATCCGCCTCGTCTAGCTTCGGTAGATTGTTGTGATGAAGGGAGATGTGGACGGTCTCGCGATCCGGATTCTCGTCGGACCAACCGAGCGTATCGGACTCTAGCCGGACGAGCCGTTCGACCAGCTCCGAAACCGAGAGCGATCGGGCAGCGTCGTTGAGAACTGTCAGTATCGCTCGATTCCGCGGCTCGGCGATCAGCCGAAGAACCCGCTTCTCGGGGGGGTCCATGTGAGCAATATTCACACACGTACACTTAATTATCCGCCCTGAAACTCATTCCAACGAAAGTAGAGCGAGTGGTATCACTGTTTCACGAACGGAACTGAAGGATGTGTGATATTTTCTGGACGTCTTGCACTCACGGTCACGAACGGGTGGTCGGAACGATCGGTGTGTCCCTCGAGCGGATCGAGCGCCCCCTCGAGTTATAAGGCCGATTGCCTCGTAGGCTCGGAGTGACCATGACAGTCGAGTACGAGACCCTTCGGTTCGAACGCCCGGGACACGCGACCGTCCGAATCGAAACCGATAGCGGAACCGTCGTGTACGTCGATCCGTGGAGCGAGGTACTCGAGGGCGAACCCAAAGACGGCGACGTCGTCTTCGTCACGCACGACGACTTCGATCACTACGATCCCGACGGCGTCGCGGCGGTCGCGTCCGCCGGGGCAACCGTCGCCGTGTACGAGGCGGTCGATACGAGCGACCTCGAGTTCGACGTCGTCGATCTCCCCTACGAGGGATCGGTCGAGGTCGACGGGATCGACGTCCGGACGATCCCTGCCTACAACGATCCCGACGGCTCGCACGTCGACGACGAGGGGCAACCGTTTCACGCGGAGGGTGAGGTGATCGGACTCGTTTTCACCCTCGAGGGAACGGACGTGTTCGTCCCGTCGGACACGGACGTTCTCGCCCATCACGAGGACCTCTCGGCGGACGTGTTCGTCCCGCCGATCGGCGGCCACTACACGATGGATCGCGACGAGGCTGCTTCGTTCGCACGAAGCGTCGATCCGGAGGTGGTGTTACCGATCCACTACGATACGTTCGAAGCGATCGAAACCGATTCCGAGGCGTTCGCGTCCGATCTCGAGGAACGCGGTATCCGCGTCGAACTGTTCTAGCGTCGATCGATCCTGTGTTCCACCGGTATCGGTTCCTTTCTCGCATATTGGAGAAGCCGAGCGCCCCATACGTCTCGTCGCCGACCGTGACCACGCGACCGTGACCACGATACTGCGGCCCGGAAACCCCAACGACCGCGACACTGCGGTCCTGAAACCTCGAGTTCGAGCGGAACCGGTCGAGGGACGAAATCTTAATAGGTTACATCAACTCGAAATTGAAATCGAAAGTAGTTATATTACGCCGGCGTTCGAAGGTCGCGATATGAGCGATGAGGACCGGTTTCCCACCCGCGGTAGCCGGCGGTCGTTTCTCGCGGCGAGCGCCACGGTTTCGGGGGGTCTGGTGGGGGTGGCCGGCTGTCTCGCAACCGCTGGCCGGGTCCGGGTGCTCGCAGCGACGAGTCTCACGGTCGCCCTCGAGGAACGGCTCGGTCCGGCGTTCGAGTCGGCGACCGGTATCCGGTTCGACGGGGAGTACCACGGAACGAACGCGATCCTTCGGATGATCGAGGAAGGACGCGCCCACCCGGACGTGATAGTTGGCGTCGACGTCTCGCTCCTTCGTGACCGGCTCTATCCGGATTTCGTCGACTGGGACGTCGAGTTCGCGACTAACGAGATGGTGATCGCCTACGCTGCTGACACCGAACTCGGGGCGCGCCTCGAGAGCGACGAACCCTGGTACGACGTCCTGGCGGACGCGGAAGAAGGGGCGATCGGAATCAGCGATCCGGATCGAAGCCCGGTCGGGTATCGAGCGCTTCAACTGTTCGAGTTGGCCGAGCGGGAACACGACCTCGAGGGCTTTTACGACGCCACGGTCGAGCGCGTTCAGGTCGACGCCGGGGAAGGACAGGTACTCGGCGGCGTGGACGCCGGCACTCGATCCTGTGCAGTCGTCTATCGAAACATGGCCGCCGACCGCGATCTTCCCGTTCGGGAGCTCCCGGACGCTTACAACTTCGGCGATCCCGACACCGAATACGCGCGAGCGTCGTATACGACGACCGAAGGACGAACGATCGCGGGTTCGCCGATCGTCTACAACGCGTCGGTTCGAAACGGTGCGGACGGCGAGGACGGGGGCGAACGGTTCGTTTCGCATCTCCTCGAGAATCCGGACGGCCTCGAGAAATCCGGTCTGCGGACGCCGACGCCACTGCCCCGCGGCCACGGCGACGTTCCAGGGAGGGTCCTTCCGTGAGTCGATCGACGAAGGCACTCGGCAGCGGCCTCCGATCGATCCAGAGCGGATTCCTGGTGCCGGTGCTTCTGGGGGCGGTGTTGCTCGCGTACTTCGTCGTCCCGTTCGTCCTGTTTCTCGTCGAGGTCGGTTCGGTCGGCGTCGTCGACGAACTGACCGCACCCGCGACGCGGGCCGCAATCGCGACGTCGGTGCTCACCGCTCCCGTCTCAACCGCGATCGCAACCGCCTTCGGCCTCCCGCTCGCGTACGTGCTCTCGAGGACCGATTTCCGGGGGAAACGCCTCGTTGAGGCGGCGGTCCTGATCCCGCTGGTGTTACCCCCCGTCGTCAGCGGCGCGGTGTTGTTGACTCTCGTCGGCCGCTTTACCCCGGTCGGGTCGGCTGCGGCGGCGGTCGGCGTTCCGCTCACCGACAGTTACGCCGGCGTCGTCCTGGCACAGACGTTCGTCGCCGCGCCGTTTCTGGTCATTACGGCACGTGCGGGCTTCGATAGCGTCGATCGTCGACTCGAGGAGGCCGCCCGAACCCTGGGGTACACGCCGCTAGAGACGGTACGCCGGGTGACACTGCCGGTCGCCCGTAACGCCATCGCCGCCGGAATCGTCCTCACGTTCGTGCGAGCGATCGGCGAGTTCGGTGCGACGATGATGGTCGCGTACAATCCGCGAACGATACCGACCCGTATCTGGATCTCGTTCGTCTCGCGTGGCCTCGAGTCGGTCGTTCCGCTCACGCTCGCGCTCGTCGCGGTGACCGTCGTCGTCGTCGCCGTCGTGCAACTCCTCGTCTGGCGTCCGACGAATCACTGAGCAACACATTCCTTTCGACGAGAATAGACAGAACCAAGAGTTCAACCCGACGGACAGTCTCTATTGCCCCTTCTAATCTCTTTGGAAGTGGGGTTATTGCAGTCGTGGCTGTATTCGTTGACGAGATCATGACATCGATCGCTGACATCGAAATCCCGGCAGACGGTACCGGACTGGGCGACATGTTCGAGGCGATTCCCTCGCTGACGTGTGAGATGGAACGCGTCATCGCCTCGAGTGGGCACGGGCTGTGGCTGTCGGGGGCTCCACAGTCAGAGATCGAGGACGCGCTGACGGATACGTCCGCGATCGAATCGTACTCGTGTATCACCGCCGAGGAGGGTCGGTTCCTGTACGACATCGAGTTCGAACCGGAAACCGTCGATCCCTTCGAGGTCGTTCTCGAGGAAGGCGGCACCGTGTTGAGCGCGTCCGCCTCGAGCGGAACGTGGCTGTTGAGCGTCCGAGTGATCGACCGCGAAAGCGTAAGCTCGTTGTACGATCGACTCGCCGATAACGGTGTCTCGCCGACGATCGTTCGGTTGTTCGGTCTGGCGGAGGAAAGCCGCACGCAGTGTGGACTCACCTCCCGTCAGTACGAGACGCTGGTCGCCGCGATCGATCACGGTTACTTCGAAATCCCGCGCGAGGTCTCGATGCAGGAGCTCTCGGACGAACTCGACATCTCCCACCAGGCACTATCCGAGCGGCTTCGCCGGGCGTATCGCGCGCTCGTCACGTCGGAACTCAACGTGACCGAAGAGGAGGCGACCGCACCGCCGGTCCCGTCTGATTGATACCGCTCGCGTCGGTTTCATACGGATTACTGTACCGATTCCCGACGCACCGCCGCCCGGCCGGTGGGTGCGCCGACATTGATTTACAGTAAACCGTGTCAGGTCGTCGACGGACGATGTCTGGGCGACGTCCAGACCAGTTTTCGGCCGCCAGTACCGATCGAACAGCAAATTTTCCGGTCTGAACGCGGGTAACTGTGTTCGAGATCGGTTCTCGTGGCGAACGGACCGTCTTCGATTGCGGACGTCCTTTTCCTGGATCGAATTCTCTCCATTTCCCGAACACTCCGGAGATTCGTATCTGCCGAACGAACGCCCCTCGGTCGACGAGTGGCCGCAAGCCTGCGCAAGCACCACCATCTTGGTCGTCTTCGTTGTCAGTGTTATCGCAATGTCCCCACAGTTTACGGATGACGACATCGGAAAGACCGTTATCAACGCAGCGGGTGAGGAAGTCGGTATCGTCGCAGATGTCGAACACGGCACCGCTCACGTCGAACCCGACCCCGGGATAACCGATACGATCAAAGCGAAGCTGGGATGGGGTGGAACCGACGACGACGCGTATCCACTTCAGGATGAATCGGTCGCGACGGTGACCTCCGACGAAGTGCGTCTCGAGAGCGAACTCACCGGCCCGGGAGGTGGTGCTGGCTCAGCAGGCGGATCGACGGGAACCGAAGCCGGGAGGACAGCGGGTACTGACACCACTCGCGACACCGATACCGGTATGGGAGATGATGATGGGCTGATGGGCGACGATGACGACGACCTCATCGGCGATGACGACGATGGGCTGATGGGCGACGATGACGACGATCTCATCGGTGACGACGACGAGGGGTTGGTGGGCGACGATGACGACGATCTCATCGGCGACGAGGGGTTGGTGGGCGACGATGACGACGACCTCATCGGCGACGACGACGATCACGATATGATCGGCGGCGACGACCCTGGGAGAGCCCGTGATCGGGATCGTAATACCGGCGTCAGCGACGATGACGACCTCATCGGCGATGACGACGAGGGGCTGATGGACGACGACGAGGGGCTAATGGACGACGACGATGACGACCTCATCGGTGACGACGACGAGGGGCTGATGGACGACGACGATGATGACGACGACCTGATCGACTGACGGCGACGGTCGGGGGGTCTGCTGTACAATCCTCACCGTATTCTGCAAAAAGTAAACACGGCCACGAATGACTCCGTAGTACGGGAATCCCCGGTGTTCGCCCGGGGAGACGTCACTGTTGCTCGTGGTCGTCGTCTTCGTCGCTTCGTCGTTCCGGTTGACCGGACCGTTCAGCGGACGACTCCTCGCGGTCGTGGCTCGGCTCGGCCCGCTCAGTTCGTTGTGGCGCCGGCGGATTCTGGACCGGGCGTCGGTCCTGTTCCGGCGTTCGGCGTTGTCGCGGTTCCGGGGGCTGCCGGTCTTGCCGTCCCGACTGCGGGGCCCGGCCGCTTTGCCCTCGAGGGGCCGACCGGCGCTCTCTCTCCCCGCTCGAGTCGCCGGCGTACTCCTGTTGTGAAACCCACTCGCCGGTCTGGGGATACTGTTCGCCTGACCGCTGTGGAGAGCGTTCCGTCGACTGTCGTGGCGGCTGTTCGCTCGACTGTCCCACGGGTCGTTCGGTCGGTGCTCGAGCCTGCTGTTCGACCGGCTCTCGAGGGTGTTGTGTCGGCTCACTCGACCGGCGGCCCTCTCTCCGCTGGCCCGACTGCGGTATCGGCGTCTCGCCTCGAGCGGGCGTCTGTTCCGAACCGGACTGCTGGGGCGTCCTCCGTTCGTCCATCCGCCGGCGCTGTCGCGTCGTCTCACGTTCACCGGACGCTCGTTGGTGCGGGCGTTGCTCTCGCCGTTGCGTGTCCGGTGTTGACTGGTGTGTTTTCGCGTGCTGGCCGGATCGACCGGTCATCCGTTGTTCGGGTTGGTCTGCCGCCTGCATTCCCTGCTCGACGGCGCGTTTCATCTCGGGAACGATCGCCTCCATCCCCTGCAGGTAGCTCTCGAGCATCGACTGAGTAAACTGCTGTCCTGGAACGGTCCCCATCATAGACCGCGTCATCTCCATGCTCTGCTTCTGGGCAGTATCCTGCCACTTCAACGCGCTCAGTGTCATCTCGGCCATATTCCGCTGTACGTTCAACATCTGTTCCATCGCTTCCTGTCCCTGCCACATCGTCGCCTGATGCGGCCGGTCGGTCGAATCCGCGTTTGAGTGTTGCTCTGTCATGGGTAGGTTCGAGATTTCGAGTTCGGCCTCCCGCCATCGATTACAAGTCGACGTAAGACGTCCGCCGGTACGGTCTGCCGCCGTGACGGTCCGGAACCGAGACCGCAATAAAGACCGCAGTCGGTTCCGCCTGGAAGCACTGTCCCAACCGATCGAAACGGTTCGATCGGTCGAAATTCGATTCGACGAGGTGTCTCTCCCGGGAAACTGAAACGTGGTAATTTCGCGATGAAACGACTGCCGACTGAATAAGGGACGATTACGATCCGGAACTCGGGTCGCCGTGTGAGACACCGTCGCGTTCGTCGGCCCGTTTTCGACGCAACGCGGCCCGGGCAGTGGACGCATCGTACCCGAAGAAGACGTCGTCCCCGTAGGCATCGGCCACCTCGAGGGCGTGAATCAGATTGTCGATATCGACATCGACCGCGTACAGTTCGATACTGAACGGCGTGTCGAGTGCGCTCTCGAACCCGCTGGCGATCGTCTCGAGCCAGTAGGTCGTCTCGTAGGCCGTATCGTACAGCGGAACGACGAACTCGTCGACGTGTTCGGAGAGTGCGTCGAGGTCGATACCGGCCCGCTCGTAGAGGTGGCCCGGATACGGGTCGGGATACAATGTCAGGTACACCTGACCGGGGATCCGCGCCGTCGCGTCCGCGACAAACTCGGTGATGACGCTTGCTCGCCACGCGAAGCGATCCTCGTACTCGCTTTCCTCGAATCCCTGCTCACAGAAGCCACAGCGACAGTATTCGGCTCGAGGGAAACCCACGTCGTCGAGTCTGACGTCGCCGTTCGCGCTGACGCAGTCGTCGATCACGTCGAGCAGTCCCTCGCGGTAGTCCCGTCGGGTCGGACAGACGTAGTCCCAGTCGAAGTACGTCCGGTCGCGCGTCGCGGGTCGTCCCATCTCGTCGACGGGAACGAGCGACGGATCGGCGTCCGACGCGGCGTTGTCCCCGAAACAGGAGACCATGTTCACCGCGTCCGCGACCGGTTCGGCGGACCGACCGGTAACGTCTTTCACCTCGTAGAATCCGGTGTCGAACTCCGGCCAGCGGAGTTCGTCCTCGTTTCGGGTGACGACGCCGTACATACTTCCGGATACGACGCCGCCGCCCTAAGGCGTTCGGTTGTGACTCGATGCTACTGGGTCGGTTCGTACTCGATCTCCTCGACGTCCGAGGTCAGGCTCATAGCGACCTTCACGAGGACTGCGATAACGACCAGGGCGACCAGTATTTTCACAATACGGGACATATACGATCTCACTATTGAGGGGTTACCACTTAGATATTCTGGATATCGTTCTAGAAACGAGGAGCGGTCGACCGCTGTCGATCCGACGAAAGCGTCCCTCGAGATGTCATACGGTTTACTGTACGTCGATGCCGGCCCAGCCGCGACCGGGCGGCGGGTGCGCCGGTACACAGGGACAGTAATCCGTATCAGGTGTCGATCATCGACGCGATCGATTCTCGAACGATCGTCCCGCAGTACGAACAGCGCACGCCGTCCTCGAGCACCTCGAATCGCGAGGTCACGGGCTCTCCCTCGGTCGTGATGCACCCGGGGTTGGGACAGGAGAGGACGGCTTCGACGACGTCGGGGCGCTCGACGCGGTGCTTTTCGACGACCTCGTACTCGCGAACGATGTTGATCGTTGCGTCGGGAGCGATCAACGAGAGGACGTCGACTTCGTCCTGGCTGAGTTCCCGGCCTTCGACTTTGACGATGTCTTTGCGTGCCAGTCGATCCGAGGGGACGTTCATTCCGACCGAGAGCTCCTCACCCTCGCTTCCGTCGATTCCGAGGATCGCGAGGACGTTGAGCGCCTGTCCGCCGTTGACGTGATCGATGACCGTTCCGTTTCGAATCTTGCTGACTCGCAGTTGGTGGTCCTCACTCATCGGCCCCACCTCCGTTCGCCGAGAGGAATAAATCGAGCAACGCCATCCTCACCGGAACTCCGTTGTGAGCCTGCTCGAAGTACGCCGCGTACTCCGTGTCGTCGATCTCCGGTGCGATTTCGTCGACGCGTGGAAGCGGATGCATCACCGTCAAATCGTCACTCGCCCGCTCGAGCGTCTCGAGGTCGATCTGGTACTCGCCGGCGACCTTCTGGTACTCGCTTTCGTCCGGGAACCGCTCGCGCTGGATGCGAGTGACGTAAAGGACGTCGAGCGACGGCAGGACGTCCTCGAGGGACTCGTGCTCGCGGACACCCGATCCGTTGCCCGCCTGGTGGAGATCGTAGACGACTTCCCGCGGTAACTGCAGGCTCTCGGGACTGATGAAGTGTTGACGCGCGTCGAAGTTCGTCAGCGCGTACGCCAGCGAGTGAACGGTCCGTCCGTACTTCAGATCTCCCATGATCCCGATCGTCAGATCGTCCAGCCCGGCGTTTTTCCTGATCGTATAGAGATCGAGCAGCGTCTGGGTCGGATGGTGGCCCGCGCCGTCGCCCGCGTTCAAGAGCGGGACGTCGACGAACTCACTCGCCATCGTCGCCGATCCCTGTTTCGGGTGACGGAGCACGAGTGCGTCGGCGTACCCCTCGATGACGCGGACGGTGTCCGCGAGCGTCTCGCCTTTCGTGACGCTCGAGGATTCGACCGCTCCCATGTCGACGACGTCGCCACCGAGGCGTTTCATCGCCGTCTCGAAGCTCATCTTCGTCCGGGTGCTCGGCTCGAAAAAGAGGAGTCCGAGGAGCGTTCCCGCGTGGCGGTCCGCGACCGCGACAGGGTCGGCGTCGATCTCGGCTGCCCGGTCGAGAACCGTTTCGACGTCCGATCGTGAGAGTTGTTTGCTCGTGATGAGGTGATCGTGACGCATTCGTTCGTGTACGCTCTTGCGTCCCTCTTCAATCCCTCGTTCGACACTACTGGCGTTCCTTTTGAAAGGGAGTCAAAGGCAAAGAATTATGCGGTCGGTGACGCAAGTGAGCACAATCGAATGGAGGAGCGGCTCGAGACCGGGATCGACGTACTGGATCGGAAACTGGGTGGGGGGTTACCGCCGGGCTGTGTCGTCGCCTACGACGCCAGCCCGGCCAGCCAGTCCGAGTTGCTACTGTACGAACTCACCGCTGCACGCGGCACGCTGTATCTCTCGACCGAACGCTCCGATGGGGCGATTACCACCGCTATCGAAAGCTCTCCGTCCTCCGTCGGAAATCCGACGGTGAGACGAATTACCGGCGAGGAACCGCTCGAGGAAGCGAGACAGTTCGTCGACGCGCTTCCCGACGGCGCGAATCTCATCGTCGACACGATGAACGTCCTCGAGCGGACCGACACCGACGACTACGTTTCGTTTCTCAACGGGTTGAAAGACCGAATGCTGGAGACGAGCAGTATCGCGGTACTCCACTGCCTCAAAGAGCCGTCTCAACCGGCAAACCGTACCCGTACGCATCACGCAGCAGACGCGGTGTTCGACCTTCGGACCACGGTGGCCGGGACCGAACTCGAGAACCACCTCACGATACCGAAGCTCCGTCACGGCAACCAGCCGACGGAGACGATCAAACTCGAACTCACCGAGGAGGTCGCGATCGACACGAGCCGAGATATCGCCTGATACGGATTACTGTAACTGTTTACCGGAGCGACTGCGGTACGGCGACCGGTCGCTCCGGATCTCCGATCACCCGGTACCGAGTCATCGCAGACCGTATACTACGGATCGTGGCCGCTGGTCCCCGAGGCGATCTCGATCGTCCGAGGGAACGTCGTTCGTCGCGTCGCCCTCGTCGAGACCGGAACCGATGGTATCGACAGCCGATCGACACCAACATAGTTTGGCATCACCGATATCACCCTCCCAGTGCTACGAAGAAATACGGCAGGGCGCCACATCATCACCTGCGCCATACACGCACGGACCCCTGCCGACGTACCCCTTTCCCCCTCGTCACTCGACCTGGAGCGACAGCGATTCGCAAAGCGAGTCCGGCCCCTCTTCCTCGAGCAGTCGTCGCTGGCGACGTGCGCCGCTCTCTCGCTCGTAGACGCGTCTGATCCCGTCGACGCCCAACCGCTCGCACTCGCGGTCGACGAGTTCGCCAAGCTCGATCGTCCCCTCGAGATTGCGGGAAATAAACGAGGCGTCGTGGCCGTGGCGGATCGCGCGCCACTTGTTCTCGTCTAACAGTTCGCGCCGGTGTTCTCTGGCCATCCCCTCCGCGCCGTCGTCGTACTCCTCGCTCAGGGCCTCGACCAGCGCGTGGGCGTACTCGACGAACGCGAGGACGATGTCGGGGTCGGCCTGCCCGTCCGGCGTTCGGAGTTCGACGGTCCCGTGGGCCGTATGCGGGCGGACGTCGTACCAGAGTTCGCCGCGGTCCTCGATCGATTCGGTCTCGAGCATCCGGCGTTCGAACCGGTCGAACGCGTCGAAATCCTCGAAGTAGGTCGGCATTCCGGTGTTCGGAAGGGCCTCGAATATCTTGGCGCGTGCGGACTGCAACCCGGTGTCGAACCCGTTCCAGAACGGCGAGTTCGCGGACAGAGCGAGGATGATCGGGACGTACCAGCGCAGTTCGTTGGCGATCCAGACGGCCTTGTCCGCGTCGTCGACCCCGACGTGGACGTGGACGCCCGCGGTCGTGTTCCGGTGTTGTGGGTACTGGATTCGATCGAGTTGCGATCGGTACCGGGGCTTTTCGGCGTGCTCGAGTTCCCGCCACTTCGCGAGCGGGTGGAGTCCGGCGGCGGCAATTCGATAGCCGTGGGCACGTGCGTGGTCGCGCAGTGCTCGACGGATCTCGAGAAGCGAGTCGCGAGCGTCGGCAGGCGATTCGATTAGCGGGGTCTGGGTTTCGATGACGAACTTGAACAGTTCGTGATCGAGCCGCTCCTCGAGGATCCTCGGTGGGTCGTGTTCGTAGACGAGTTCGTCGGTTCCGCTCGTGGGACGACCCCGCTCGTCGACGACGAAACACTCCTCTTCGATCCCCAGCGTGCCCATACGCGTAAACGATTCCGGCGACCCGCGTTCCATCGTCTCCGGCTTTCGGCTGCGACAGTAAATACCGTTTGGAGTCGGAAACGCGAACGTCGACGCTCGTCGATCGGGACACGGTGGTCCGAACGGGCGTGAGGATAGTCCGGTCGAGCGACGTCAGTCGGCCGGGTGAACGTCGGTTACGGTTCCGACGCCCTTGCTCCGGCCCTCGCGGAAGACGAACTTCTGTCCTTCCTCGACGAGGTACGGGCGGAACTTGAAGCGGACGGTCGTTTCGCCCGTATCTCCTGGCAGGAGCCGGCCGTCGTCGGGATAGAAGGCGGCGGCCTCTCCGATCGTCTCGAGGTGGACGACGGGTTCGTAGCCGTCGCCGATCCTGGTCGGGTGGTTGAGCACCATGACTTCGGCCTCGAACTCCCGGACGGGGTTGGGGTCGGCGTCGCGGGGGAGGAGCGTCATCCCCCGTTCGATAGCGCTCTCTTTGATTCCCTTGAGGGCGATCCCGACGATCCTGCCGGCCCGGGCCCTGTCGACGCGGTGGTAGTGCATCTCGATCGATCGGACCTCGACTTCCTGGAACCGGCCGTCCGACATCGGACCGATCAGGAGTTCGTCGCCGGCCTCGACCTCGCCGGACATGACGGTTCCCGACGCAACCGCGCCGACACCGGTGACCGAGTAACTTCGATCGACGTACATCCGAAACTCGCCGGCATCCTGGGAGGTCTTCGGAAGCCGATCGAACAGTTCGTCGAGCGTCTCGAGCCCGTCCATCGTGATCGCGCTCGTCTCGACGATCGGAACGACCCGCTCGTTTATTTCCTCGACGGCGGCGTCGACGCCGTGGCGAGCCACTCGCAGCGGAGATTTGTCCACTTCCCGGAGGAGTCGTTCGACCTCGCGTTCGACCTCTTCGACCCGGTCGTCGTCGACGGCGTCGGTTTTCGTGATCGCGACGATGGTCGGCAGATCCGTCGCGAGCAAGACGCCGAGGTGTTCGCGCGTCGTGCGCGTCGGCCCGTCGTCGGCGGCGACCACGAGCAGTCCGTAGTCGAGTTTCTGCCCGACGAGCCCGCGGATCGTGGTCCGGAGCCACGGCTCGTGACCGACGGTGTCGACGAACGAGACCAGCCGATCCGCGTTTTCGACGACCTCCGCGCGGTCGCCTTTCCGGTTCGGATTTCGAACCCTGACGGGGCCCTCGTCGTCGAAGCCGTAGACGGCGTAGGAGAGGTCGGCCGAGAGCCCTCGTTCGACTTCGTGGGGCTGGACGTCGAGGAAGGCGCGCGTGGCACCATCGCCGTCGTCCGCTTTTCCGGTGACGAGCGAGCCGACCAGGGTACTCTTTCCGTGGTCGACGTGACCCGCAGTTCCGACCACGACGTGTTCGTCGTCGGTCTCGAGGACGCCACCCTCGCGAATCGTGGCCACGCCGACGAGCCCCTCGTTCCGGTCGGCTCCGACGCCCCACGTCTGTACGTCGTCGATGTGGGCATCGGCCTCCTCGGCGAGCAACGAGAGGACGTCCATCGTCTCGGAGAACGTGTTCGGATCGACGCCAGCGAGTCCGCCGTCGTCCGTGACGCCGACGACGTACGTCGCCTCGCCATCGCCGGAAAGAATGCGGTGTCGGAGCTGTGCGGCCAGACTCTCTCGGCGTCCACCCTCGAGGTGGACGTCGCGTGACAACCGTTCTTTGAATTCGACGCTGCCACCGTCCTGTTCGCCACGGTCCAGGGCTCGCTCGAGGAGAGCCCGGTCACGGCTCATACGAACCGGTAGCGACCCCCACGACAAAAGCCTTCTCGTCACCTGCTGACAATGGACATACTCCGGGTGTGCGTTATGGGCGGATTTCCTCGGCGTATCACGATTTCGGTCGCTACGTCCGTCCCGACGCCGGGCCCGGTTTCAAGAGACTCGAGCGCGTAAGGGCAGTATGAGCGTCAGCGGACTCTGTCAGATCTGTGAGAGTCGGCCGGCCCAGGAACGGTGTGACAACTGCGGGACGCTCGCGTGCGAGCAACACTACGAACGAGGGAAGGGGCTGTGTGCCGACTGTGCCGCTCGCGCGGACCCCGGTCGGCAAGACGACGTCGACATCCATCGGTTCTGATACGGTTTACTGGCAGTCGTTGACGGCGCACCCGCGACCCGGGCGGTGAGTGCGCCGGTACACAGTGACAGTAATCCGTATGATACTGCCGGACGGGCCGACTCGAGGGGCGATCGCTCGCTCGAGACGCGATCAGTCGCGGTACCGATTCAGCCGCTTTTTGAGCCGTTTTGCGGCTTGCCCGCTCGCCTTCGCGAACTCCTCGCCGTGATCCTCTCCGGCGAAAATGATCCCTCGCGAGGAGTTGATCAGTCCGACGCCGTCGGCCAGGCCGTGTTCGATCGCCGCCTCGGCGTCACCCCCCTGCGCTCCCACGCCGGGAACGAGGAAGGGGAGGTCGGGAACGATATCCCGAACGTCCTCGAGTTCCTCCGGAGTGGTCGCGCCGACGACGAGGCCGACGTTGTCGTTTTCGTTCCACAGGTCGGCCAGCGCGGCGACGCGCTCGTAGACCGGTTCACCGGTCTCGAGTTCGAGGTCCTGCAGGTCGGCCCCACCGGGGTTCGAGGTTCGACAGAGGACGAAAACGCCGGCTTCCTCGTCGGACAGAAACGGCTGGAGCGAGTCCCGTCCCATGTAGGGGTTGACCGTGATCGCGTCGACGGTTTCGAGGACCTTCGCGTACTGTCTGGTCGTGTTGCCGATGTCTGCCCGTTTGGCGTCGAGCAGGACGGGAACGTCCTTCCCGTGGGCGTAGGCGATCGTCTCCTCGAGCGCACGCCACCCGTCCGGATCCTCGTAGAAGGCCGCGTTCGGTTTGAAGACGGCCGCGTGTTCGTGGGTCGCGTCGATGATCCGCCGGTTGAACGCCCACCGCGGGAGGTCGTGATCGGTCAGGTGGTCAGGAAGACGCGAGCGGTCCGGGTCGAGGCCGACGCTGACGACGCTGTCGACCGTCCGAATACGGTCGTGCAGTCGATCGAAGAAGTTCATGTACTCGAGTGGCGGTGGGACGGTCGAAAAGGTTGCTATCGCAGTCACTGCACATCCGACCGCATATAGTAACAACTGGAACTATTTACACACTGATCGCACAGCTGTCGTGCGATCAGGTGTGCATTGACTTCCAGTGGCTACTATACCCGTCGACGTCTCTCAGTCCCCGAAACTCCGGGACCGCTACACCCGTTCGAACCCGTGACCACCAAATCGTTTAGACGGTACGTTCTTCTATTATATAATGGACGACCACTGTATGGATAGTCAATACGAACGGTCGTCATCTTCGCGACTGGGTCGCCTCCGGGACCGCGTCCGCGCGAGTCTCCCCTTCGATGAACGCTCGAGCGAAACCGAATCTCTGAAAGCCTCGGATCGGCGGTCGAACGGATCCTCGAGTACGGACGACGACACCGGGAATCTCTTTCACTGCGAGACGTGTGGCGTCGTCTACATCGCCACCGAGAAAGAAGTCTGCTCGACGTGTGACGATGACCTCGAGCAGGTCAGATCGACGTTCGTCCATCAGTGACCCTCGAGTTCGTCGAACGGGGGTTCGTATTTGCCCGGGTGGGATGCAGTCGGTTCGATGCTTGTTCGTGAGCCGACGGATATGCAACGGACCCGTTGGGGGACCGAAATCCCGAGATGGAATACCATGACGGAGTCGCTCTGGAGGCTGTCAATCGAAACCTTCAATTACGGTGGCGGGCAACGATGGAATGCAGACGACGTGGCGTCGGTGCCACGGACTGATACCAGGCGGGTTGGTGGTCTAGTCTGGTTATGACACCTCCTTGACATGGAGGAGGCCGGCAGTTCAAATCTGCCCCAACCCATTTCTGACGACACAACGACGACGAGCGAAGCGAGGAGTCCGTGTCGTCAGAAATCGTTACGGGAGATTTGAACTAGACGAGGCGCGCGCAGCGCAAGCGAGCACGTCTCGGCGTCGTTCAAATCTGCCCCAACCCACTTTTCCCGACGTCGATTCGACGGACGAAATTCCGACTACCTCGAGGCGACTCTCTCGAATTTCGGCAGGACCCAGAAGGTGGCCGAGCGCGCTCGAGGCATCGTCGACGGGCCGCGGGTTCCGTCCTGATTCGTTTTCCGGCCGACACTGATCGACGGCGTTGACGGTGTACCTCTCGAGTGAAAGCACCATATGTCCAGAAATATCTCCCAGGGGCGTGATTTTCCGGTGAATCGTTGCAAAAGTACAGTATTGTCCGCGGCGTATCTACTATTGCTATGCGTGGTAGTCAAAAGCACAGTTCGGCCAGAGTACCGGTCGGGAACACCCCCGTTTCACCGTACGCCTCGTGGGATGATCACCGTCGGGAGATTCGTCAGGCGTCGGACGAGGCTCGAGCGGCGCGTCAATCCGCGCGAAAACCGCTTCCATAACTCGTTTTTACTGTGTTCAGACCGGCCCAACCCAGCGGGCAGCGGCTTCTACACGTCCACCGGGTACGCCGTCACGGCCGCGTCGGAAACCGAACGGTCAAACCTTCGAGTCGACTCGAGGCGGATATGGAGGTGCTCGGTCGGCTGCTGGCGTTGCTCGCCGTGTTACTCGTCGGCACGGCACTCCGGACGACGGGCGTTCTCGACGCGGGTCGAACGGCGAAACTGAACGCGCTCGCGTACTACGTCGCGCTTCCGGCGCTGATATTCGTCTCGACGTACGACCAGGCGATCGCCGAGTTGCTCTCGCCCGCGTTGATCGGTGGCCTGTTGTTCGTGGTGTTTCTGACGGCTGGGATCGCCTGGCTGATTCACCGGAACCGGTCGTCGAGCGCCCGCTCGAGCGTCGCGATCGTTCAGTCGTATCACTCGAACCTCGGCTACCTCGGTCTCCCGCTCGTCGCCGCGACGTTCGACGCCAGGGTGACGGCGATCGCGAGCGTGGTCCTCGGCGTCGTGACGCTGACACAGGTTCCGTTGACGATTATCGTATTGTCGACGTTCAACGGGACCGACGTCGCGATCGGCGACAAACTGCTCGGCCTCGCGAAAAACCCCGTGTTCGTCTCGTTGATAGCCGGTCTTTCCGTGGGAACGATCGGAGTGTCGATTCCACCCGCAATTGGGAGTGGACTGAACGTCGTCGGATCGCTCGCGTTGCCGCTCGCGTTACTCTGTGTCGGCGCTGCACTCCAGATCGAAGCGTCGACGCTCGACGTCGGTGCAGTCAGTTCGGTCGTCGCGCTCAAGATCGCCTGTATGCCCCTGCTCGCGTGGCTCGTCTTCTCGGCACTCGAGGTGGGGACAGCGACGTTCACCGCGGCCATCGTGATGCTCGGAACACCG
This sequence comes from Natrarchaeobius chitinivorans, assembly GCF_003841505.1. Classification (GTDB taxonomy): domain Archaea; phylum Halobacteriota; class Halobacteria; order Halobacteriales; family Natrialbaceae; genus Natrarchaeobius; species Natrarchaeobius chitinivorans. Next base: position 109,208 of record NZ_REGA01000012.1, on the reverse strand, counting down.
ACTGCGGTCTCGACGTACGTGTTCGCAGCGGAGTTAGGTGGGGACAGGAAGTTCGCCTCGCTGAACGTCTTCGTGACGACGGTCGCGTCCATCGGGACGTTGTTCGTTCTTATCACGCTGGTCGGCTGATACGGTTTCCTGTCCGTCGTTGCCGGCGCACCCGCGACTCGAGGCCCGGTCGTCGACGTCGTGTCTCGGTTCGTCGGCGAGTATCAGCGACTGCAACGGACCCGGAGGGTCTTATCTCGGGCCGGTGATCGACGGACAATGGAACGTCGGTCGCCGGACGGAGACGGGGATCGGAACGAGCGGGCCGTGTTTCGATCGGCGATTCGACTACTCGGTACGGTTGCGCTCATCTCGGTACTGGCATTCGGCGTCGTCACGCTCGCCCCATCGACGCTCGAGACCGTGAGTGACGTCGACGTCGTCGACGTCCGGGAGCCGCCTGATCCGAGTTCGGATCCGCCGCCGGTGGACGAACACACGCCGGCCGTTACCGATCCCGACGATCCGGGAGTCTCGGAATACGAAACCGACGTCGAGACGATCACCTCGGACGACGTCGAGCGGTTCGTTCACGCCGAAGTAAACGACCGCCGGGCCGACCACGGCCTCGAGGCGCTCGAGTGGGACGGAACGGTCGCCTCCGTCTCTCGGGCACACAGTCACGACATGGCCGATCGCGAGTACTTCGCACACGTCAACCCGGACGACGAGGGACCGTACGATCGGTTCTCGGCCGTCGACGACTACTGTCGGGGATACGGCGAAAACATCGCACTGACGTGGGTCGACAGGCCGGTCGAGCGGCCGGGTGACGACGACATCGTCGAGTACCACACGGCCGAAGGGCTCGCGACGGGGCTGGTCGACCAGTGGATGAACTCGAGTGCCCACCGGGATGCGATCCTCGAAAATCACGGTGGACCGCAGTGGGACCGCGGCGGAGTCGGAGTTTACATCGCCGACGACGGCGAGGTGTACGCGTCACACAACTTCTGTCACGAGTGGTGAGGCAGCGCCGTGGCCGTCCCGACGACCACGAGAGCGCGAAAACTGTTTCCGCCAAGTGGTGCCGTGGGAAAAGGCTATGGGCGCTGCGTAGACAGAACTCCACGATGACCGACGAGCGACCACACCGCTCGAGAAACGAGGGGGACGAACCGGCCGACGATGGGTCGAGTGACGGTCTCGAGCCCGGGGGCGGTCCGCGGCGGGTCGTCTCGGAGCGAAGCGTCGACGACATCCTCGACTCGCTCGATCGAGTGGATCCGTCCGACGCGGAGTCCGACAGCACGCCAACGGCCGAACCCGACGAGGACGCGGAGTCCGACAGCACGCCAACGGCCGAACCCGACGGACGGACGGAAACCGATCCCGACGAGCGGACGGAAATCGATCCCGGTGACACGGGATCGAACCCTGCGTCCGGGAGGGCGGGTACGACGGAGATCACTGAGTCGGCGTCCGTCGACGCTGCGTCCGATGCACTCCAGGCGCGTATCGAACGCGGCGACGTCACCGGCGCGGACGTCCGGGCGGCCGAAGCTGGCGAGGGACGCGAGCCGACGTCCGACATCGGCGAAATAGAACTCTCGATGGACGACCTCGAGGCCTCGGAGCCCGCTGTGGGCGTCCCGAACCGCGAGGCAGACGACACGCACGGGAGTGGAGGGGGTCGGTACGAGGACGACGCGGGCCGACGTGAGGGGACGACGGATACCGAGTCGACCACCCGCGCGACCGACTCACGGGACGACGCCGGGGACGAGTCAGACGGGTCGGGCGGAGTGTTCGGACGGCTCAAACGGTTCTTTTCGTCGTAGCAGGCCCCGACTGGTCTGCGAATTCGAGGTGCTCTCCGTGGGTGAGGGCAGCAGTGGCGCGCCCGATACCCTTTCTGTCTGACAGTGTTACTCGGTTTCGCCGCCGAAGATCGTCTCGTGGACGCCGATCACGAGTCCGGGGACGACCGCCATGAACAGGTGTTCCTCGAGCGGGATGCCGGCGACGTCGATCCCAGTCCGAAGCGGGATGTCGAAGACGCCGACTGCGAGGGTGTACCGGTCCCAGACGTACGCGATCGGATAGAGGACGACGATCGTCACGGCGGCCTTTCTGAGCGCACCTGCCCGCTTGAGCAACAGCAATGCGACGGTTCCCCAGAACAGTTCGGTTGCGAGGTACGTGTACCGACCGAGGACGCTGATATCCGCTCTCATATCCATCCGTTTTCGTACCCGGACCCAAGAGCGTTCCCACGACGGTGTGGGAACAGGCAGTATCTTCAAAACCCCCGCAGCAGTATAACCCACCGTAACGATGAATATCGCTGATATCGCCACGCAGGACTACATCGAAGTCGACGTCGGGACGCGTATGGGGAAGGTCCGTTCGACGTTCGAGAACGGCAACCCAAAGGGAATTATCGTCACTAACGACGGGGAGTACGAGGGCGTCATCAGCGAGCGGGAGGTCCTCCAGTCCCACGTCGAAGACGATGCGAAGGTTGCAGCGCTGATCAAGCCGAGTCGGAGCGCCCCGGCCCCACGGGTCGGCCGCGACGAAGACGTCCGGGAAACGGCACGGGTACTGATCGAAAGCAACGCGAAGATGGCACCCGTCTTCGAGGACGGTGAACTCTGGGGGGTGATCAGCAGCGATGCGCTTCTCGAGGCAGTTCTCGAGAACCTCGACGCGCTCACGGTCGAAGACGTCTACACGGACGATCCGGTGACTATTCGCGAAGACGACGGGATCGGAAAGGCGATCAACAACCTTCGCGAACACGGTATCTCCCGGATCCCGGTTCTCAACGAGAACGGCTATCTCACCGGCGTCGTGACGACCCACGACATCGCCGACTTCGTCATCCGAGAGAACGAACGCATGACCACCGGCGACCGTGTCGGTGACAACGAGCGAATGCTCGACGTTCCCGTCTACGACATCATGAACAGCCCCGTCGAGACGACGACGCTCGACGCCACCGCCGAGGACGCCGTCGAGATGATGCTCGACCTCGATTACGGCGGGCTGATGGTCACGCCCGAAGACGACGATCGCGTCGTAACCGGCGTTATCACGAAAACCGACGTCCTGCGTGCGCTGACGTTCACCGAGGAAGAACACATGGACGTCCAGATTACAAATATCTCGCTTCTCGATACGATCACCCGTGAATCGATCGTCGAGAGCATCACGGACGTCTCCGACAAGTACGCCGAGATGCAGGTCCTCCACGCTCACGTCCGGTTCAAAGAGCACAAGGAGAAACTGCGCGGTACGCCGCTGATCCACTGTCAGATCCGCCTCCGTACCAACAAGGGACAGGTCGCCGGCACCGGCGAGGGTTACGGCGCAGAGAATGCCTTCCGCGTCGCCCTCGATAAACTCGAGCGCAACGTACTCGAGGTGAAAGGCGTCACGAGTGACGAGGAGTATCGCGGCCAGTTGCTGCGAAAGTTGAACGAACTGTAACGCGTTCGCAGTTCGTTTTCTACCGGCCGCGAGCGGCCACATACGCCTGTCGACTGTCTCTCGAGGGGAGGTCGAACCGGACCCAAGCGGAAGGTGTCGATTTCCCGACCGGACAGTGCGAGTTATCGTACCCGGACACGGGTAGTAGAGCGCGAATAGGAAGTTTCCGGTGAGTGATACGGATTACTGTACCGTCGTCCCGGAGACGAGACGGTCGCGTTCGCACGATACCGACGGATGGCAGACCGGCCGAGTAGCCCGTTGGAATACGGCGGCCACTTGGTGATCGTCAGGTTTCGACTCTCAGGTTCGCCGCACTTTCAGAACTTATGAAACTTACAAAGTGTGAAATGGATGTCTATTCAGTTTTCCGAACATGCGAAAACGGCTACTAATGGATTTCGACATCAGTAACATTTATGAAAAACCTGCGTGTTTTTCCATCTGGTATGAAGGGTGCTAATAGACGCAGTATCGATCGACGAACGCTATTGAAACTCACCGGGGCCGCCGGAGCAGCGACCGGCATCGGCGCGTTCGCGGGCTGTGTGGACGACGGAAACGGGAACGGTGATGACGGCAACGGCAATGGCAACGGCGATGGTGGGGTAAACGGCGACGCCGACGAACTCACGATCACGCTGTCGCAGTTTCCGGACACGATCGATCCGCTCGATCACATTACCGGGGACTACTTCGACGTGTACGATCACATCTACGAACCGCTTTTCGACTTCGAGCCGGGCGAGGGGATCTTCGGGCGCGTCGTCGAAGACTGGGAGATCCAGGAGGGCGAAGGGACGACTGAGCTTTCCCTCCGGGACGGCGTCGTCTTCCACAACGGCGACGACCTGACCGCGGAGGACGTCGCCTGGACGATCGAGCGAACGGTCGATCCGGAGATGGGCGTCCCGAGCCCGATCGGGACCTTCGGTCTCGGTTCGATCGAGGGGGCAGAGGCAATCGACGATACGACCCTCGAGGTCCACTACGGAGCCGCGCCCGGTCTGGCCGAGTTCGAGTTCGGCAACTACGCTCGCGCGATAAACATGGAGTGGGCGATCGACAACCACGACGCCGAAAACGAGGCGATCTCCGGTGCCGATCCGGAGGACTTCAACGGAACCGGCCCGTACGAGGTCGTCGACTTTACCTCGGGCGAAGAGATCGTCCTCGAGCGGTTCGACGATTACTGGGGCGACGAGCCACCGTTCGAGACGGTCAGGTTCAACGCCGACGGCGAATCCAGTGGTCGGGTGGCCTCACTCGAGACGGAAGAGACGGATCTCACGATCAACATCCTTCCGGAGGACGTGACGACCGTCCAGAACGCCGACGGAGTCGAGATTCGGCAGGTGACGAGCTTCCGGAACATCTTCTGCCCGATGAAAAACACGGTCGAACCGTTCGACAGCCAGGAGTTCCGCCAGGCGATGAACTACGCCGTCGACAACGGGGAGATCGTCGATACGATCCTCAGCGGGTTCGGCGAGGCGCGAGGGCAGCCAGTTGCACCCGGAATCAACGGCTTCAACGACAGTATCGAACCCTACGAACAGGACATCGGGACGGCCGAGAGCCTCGTCGAGGAGAGCGGCTACGGCGGCGTGGAGATCGAACTCGTCGCACCGTCCGGCCGATACCTCAACGACGCCGACGTCGGCGAGACGGTCGCCGACCAGATCGACCAACTCGACAACGTCGACTGCTCGGCGAACATCGTCGACTTCGGTGTCGTCTCGGACGCAAACCAGGCCGGCGTCGATCCCGACGAGTACGAAGACACCTGGGAAATTCCGTTCTACCTGATCGGCTGGGGGACTATCACCGGTGACACCGACTACGGCGTCCAGGGCTTCTTTACGATCCCTGACAACCCGAACCGGACGTTCCACGACGAAGAACTCAGCGACGCGATCCTCGAGAGCCAGCAGATCGAGGATCCCGACGAGCGACGAGAGCAACTCGAGGAGGTCAATCAGCTCGCCCACGAGAAGGCTCCGTTCGTCTTCCTGCACACCCAGGAGAGCATCTACGGTGTCAGAGACGACATCCAGTGGGACCCACGCGAAGACGAGACCGTCTACATCTGGGAAATGGAGCGGTAACGACAGGTCTCGCGGCCTGTCTCCCGGTGAAACGAAAGCGTGATTATCAGGCCCTCGATTCACTCGATACGGTCTATGGGTACTACATTCAAATGACGCTGGGGAAGTTCCTCGTACGGCGGATACTTCAGGGTGTGTTCGTCATCTGGGGAGTCATCACGATCATGTTCGGTCTCCGGGCGGTATCGCCCGGCGACCCGGCGAACCTGATGCTTGCCGAGGGAGCGACACAGGCACTCGTCGAGCAAGTCAGAGAAGAGGAGGGATTGAACGAACCGATCTACGTGCAGTACTTCGATTACCTTCAGGGGATGGTCGTCGGTGATTTCGGCTACTCCTGGCAATCGAACAGAGAGGTCGAGGCGATGGTCATCGAACGCATTCCGGCGACGGTCGAACTCGCGGTGGCCGCAACGATCGTCGCGATCGTCATCGCGATTCCACTAGGCGTCGTTTCGGCGACGCGACGGAACCAGCCCTCGGACTACGGAGCGACGCTGTTTTCGTTGTTGGGGATCTCCACGCCGAACTTCTGGCTCGGACTCATGTTGATTCTCATTCTGGGCGTGTGGGCCGGTCTCTTTCCGACAGGTCGGCGACCGGTCGGGTTCGGGACAGCCGTCCTGACGCTCGCCCAGACCGGTTCTCCGAGCGATATCTTCACGTGGCTGAAATACATCGCGCTTCCGGCCATCACGCTCGGAACCTACTTTACGGCTCTGATCACCCGTCTCACCCGGAGCGGGATGGTCGACGAGCTCGGAAAACCCTACGTAACGGCGAGTCAGGCGAAGGGACTGCCCGCGGTCCTCGTCCGGTACAAACACGTGCTTCGAAACACGATGATTCCGATCCTCACTGTCCTCGGCCTCCAGATCGGGACGCTGATGGGTGGTGCTGTCATCACCGAAACGGTGTTCAACTGGCCCGGTCTCGGGCTCCGACTCATCGACGCACTGGATGCGCGAGACTGGCCGCTCATGCAGGGGATCGTCGTCTTCATCGCCATCGCGTTCGTCTCGATTAACATCGTCGTCGACGCGCTGTACGCCTCTCTCGACCCACGGGTGAGCGACGAATGATCTCCGAGAGAGTCAAATCGAACCTCAAACAGACGTTCTCCGAGAGTCTACTCCCGAAAATCGGACTGCTGTTGTTGATCTCGATTCTCTTTATGGCGATGTTCGCACCGATTCTGGCTACTCACGATCCGACTCGGACGGGCCACTACACGGAGGAAGGAGCGGAGTATCCGCCGCTCGGTCACGAGTACACGACGCAGGTCGCAGCGGACGGCGAAATCGGTGAAGTAACCGTACGGGGCTCGAGCGAACACGTCCTCGGAACGAACAACGTCGGACAGGACGTCTACTCGCGGTTCCTCTACGGGGCGCGAATTTCGTTGCTCGTTGGACTCCTCGGAACGAGCATGGCAGTCGCGATCGGCGTCCCGGTCGGACTCGTCGCAGGATACTACGGCGGCCGGGTCGACGACGGTCTGATGCGTATCGCAGACGTCATGCTGGCGTTCCCGGCGCTCGTGCTCGCACTGGCGCTCATCGGCGTGTTCGGGGAGTCACCGGTCCAGGTTCCCGATCCGATCGTACTGGCGGGGTTGGCAGAGGGGATGCCCGAATCGATACCGATCCCCGGAACCGTCACGATCGTCGTCGGACTCGTCACCTGGGTGTGGTTCGCGCGGGTCGCCCGCGGCGAGGCGCTGTCGATCCGGAACGAAGAGTACGTCAAGGCGGCACGCAGTTTCGGAGCGAGCAACTGGACGATCTTGTCGAAACACGTCCTCCCGAACAGCCTGACGCCGATCATCGTGCTCGCGACGATTCAGGTCGCGGTGATCATCCTGCTGGAAGCGTCGCTCGCGTATCTCGGCTTCTCCGGCACGACGCTCTCCTGGGGGTACGAGATCGAACGGGGACAGGACGTCCTCAGAACCAGGCCGTGGGTTTCGATGCTTCCGGGGATCGGCATCGTCCTGGCAGTGATCAGCGTCAACCTGCTGGGCGACTGGTTCCGGGACGCACTCGACCCGAACATCGAGGGTGAAGGACGATGACAGAAGATGTACTTCGAGTAAACGATCTTTCGACGCGGTTTTTCACGACGGAGGGACAGATAAACGCGGTCTCGAGTCTCGATCTTCGGATCGAACGCGGCGAGATATTCGGGATCGTCGGCGAGAGCGGGAGCGGCAAAAGCGTCACCGCCCGTTCGGTCATGAACCTGATCGAATCGCCGGGAGAGATCACGAGCGGCGAGATCTGGTATCGAAACCGTGATCTCGTCGCGGAGGTCGAAGACGACTATCCGGACGCGGTCGACGGCGAGTTCGTCGACTTGCTCGAGCTTCCGGACGACCTCAGGCGGTCGCTTCGCGGGACGTCGTTCAGCATGATCTTTCAGGATCCGGAGAGTAGCTTCAACTCGACGCTGACCGTCGGCGAGCAACTCGCGGAAGCCGTCGAGGTCCAGCGCCGGGCCAGCGCGAACCCGCGATCGACGCGGGCGCGAACGCGGGAGTACTCGCTCGGCAACTACCTCCTGTCGTCGGTTCTTCCGTCCCAGCGGTACGTCTCCGAGGCCAGTCGCGAGCGAGCGATCGAACTGCTCGAGATGGTCGGCATCCCCGACCCGGTCGAACGAGCCGACGAGTACCCACACGAGTACTCCGGCGGAATGCTCCAGCGGGCGATGATCGCCCAGGCGCTGGCCGGCGAACCCGACGTTCTGGTCGCCGACGAGCCGACGACGGCCCTCGACGTGACGATTCAGGCGCAGGTGCTCGATCTGCTCGACGACCTGCAAGAACGGACCGGAATGACCATTTTGCTGATCACCCACAACCTCGGCGTCATCGCCCGAATGTGCGATCGCGTCGGCGTGATGTACGCCGGCGAAATCGTCGAACGCGGGCGACTCGAGGACGTCTTCGACGAGCACGTCCACCCCTACACCGAGGGCCTGCTCGGCTCGGTTCCCGACCTCGAGCGCGCGGGCGATCGTCTCCAGCCGATCCCTGGAAACGTCCCCAGCCTCATCGACGCGGAGATGGACGACCGGTGTTACTTCGCCGATCGCTGTCCGAAGGCCATGGAGACCTGCCTCGAGCACCCGCCGGAGTACGACGCCGGCGGAAGCGATCGCCACCAGGCCCGGTGTGTACTCGCCGAAATCGACTACGAGGAGGGACGAGCGCTTCCGGCGGACTACTTCGGCGACACGGAACGCCCCGCCGGAGACAAACACGCCGATCCGGACCGGACCGAAGACGACGTCGAACCCGAACGAACCCGGTCGGTAGTCGACGACTCCGGAGGTGATCGGCGATGAGCTCCGGCCAGCCCCTCGTTCGCGTCGAAGAACTCCAGAAGTACTTCTGGGAACAAGACTCGATTCTCGACCGCCTGCTCGGCGCGGAGCCGGTTCCGGTCCGTGCGGTCGACGGCGTGAGCTTCGACATCTATCGGGGCGAGACGCTCGGTCTCGTCGGCGAATCCGGCTGTGGAAAGTCGACGGCCGGTGAGACGCTGCTCCGACTCCAGGAGCCGACCGACGGCCACGTCGAGTTCGACGAACACGACGTGTACGAACTCGCCGGGAGCGAACTCACCGAGTTCCGCCGGGACGCCCAGGTCGTCTTCCAGGACCCCTTCTCGAGTCTCGATCCGCGGATGACGATCGGCGAAATCGTCCGACAACCGCTGGACGTCCACAACGTCGACACAGTAGAGAAGCGGCGTGAACGAGTGCGGGAGTTACTCGAGCGCGTCGGCCTCTCTGCCGATCAACTCGATCGATACCCCCACGAGTTCTCCGGCGGCCAGCGCCAGCGAATCGGCATCGCCAGAGCGCTCGCCCTCGAGCCCGAGTTTCTCGTCCTCGACGAACCGACGTCGGCCCTCGACGTCTCGGTCCAGGCGCAGGTGTTGAACTTACTCGACGAACTCCAGGCGGAGTTCGATCTGACGTACCTGTTGATCAGCCACGACCTCTCGGTCATCCGCCACATCTGCGACCGCGTCGCCGTGATGTATCTCGGCGAAATCGTCGAGATCGGGCCGGTCGAGGCGATTTTCGAGGAACCGAAACATCCCTACACCGAGGCACTGCTCGAGAGCGTTCCGCGGGCGACGACCGACGAACGCGAGCGTGATCGAGAAACGATCTCCGGTGACGTTCCGTCCCCTCGCGACCCACCGAGCGGCTGTCGGTTTCGAACCCGGTGTCCGAAGGTCATCCCGCCTGACGACGTCGAAATCGATCAGGAGGAGTACCGGGCGATCATGGACCTCCGGGAGCGAATCGAACGTCGCGACATCTCCCTCGAGTCGGTCGGCGAGGACGGCGGGTTCGAGTTCGTCGACGGAGCCGTCTCCGAAACTGACCTCCCGGCGTTCGTCACGGCACTGAAAACGCGGGTAATCGACCGGACGCTGGCCCCGGAACACGACGAGGTCGTCGAGGAAGCGCTGGCCGAACTGGCGTCCTCGAACTGGGAACGGGCCGCTGACGTGCTGTCCTCGCGGTACGAAAGCGTCTGCGAGCGCCGCCGGCCGGAACTCGGCGAGGAGTCCCACCCGGCCGCGTGCCACCTCCACGACGACGCCGAGGAGTCGATTCGTCGGTGAACTCGGGCGTGGGGCCTCTTCGGGAGCCGGGGTCCGAATCTATCGGGGTCTACGATAGCCCGACACGTCGGTCGTTCCGGCGGAAACGATCGCCGTCCAGTAGCCGAGATACCGGTCACTGATCCGTGACACTCTCGACGTTCCAACCTATCCATGTTGGCAGCAGGTGTAATACCCCGAAGTGCCTGGTGACTGTATGGACCGGACGAGTGCAACTCGTATGGAAGACGCCTGCTCACTGTTAGCCGAGTCAGAACGCCGGTATCTACTGTACCTGCTCGCAGAAGACCGAGACGCCAACATCGAGGATCTCGTCCCCCAGATCACAACCTGGGAGACCGAAGCGCCTGGGACGGAGGTCGACAAGGAAACCAGACAGCGTATCTACGTTTCTCTGGTCCACAACCACCTTCCACGTCTCGCCGATTACGACATCATCGACTACGACCTTCGCAGCGGGGACGTCGTGTTGGCCGAAGGGTTCGACGACATCAAGCCGCTTCTCGAGCAGTTCCGACAGACCGAAGAACTGCCCGAGATCCGACAGCGTCCGACTCTGTAAAACAGGCAGAGCGCCTTCCGGCTGTCGCTCGCTTCCCGGTAACGGACCGGTACTGCCGGCTTTTACTTCTTCTACCGGCCACCCGATGGGCCGACGCTCGAGTTGACCGAGACAGTCGGCGGTACGAGATCACCACTCGAGGGTGACAATACGATACCACTACCACTCGAAAGTCGACAATACGATACCACCACTCGAGGGTCACCAAACCGGTTTACCGCCAAATTCGTCGATTTCTGTTGTGTTTGGCGTCGAGTACGCCCAGTCGTGAGTTTCGAACCGAAATGTATACGACGAAACCGGGTCGATGACCGGTGTGACCCGGTACCGAAACGCGGCACTGTTTCTCGCGCTCGCGGCCGTCTGGGGATCAGCGTTCGTCGCGATCAGTGCGGGTCTCCGGCACTTTCCACCGGTGTTGTTCGCCGCGTTCCGGTACGACGTCGCCGGCGTCCTCATGCTCGTTTACGCCGTCTACGCCGTCGATCGGTGGCGTCCTCGAGGGCACAACGAGTGGGGAATCGTCCTCGTCGGCTCCGTGCTGTTGATCGCGGCGTACCACGCGTTCCTGTTCGTCGGCCAGCAGAACACGACGGCCGCCGCGGCCGCGGTTCTGGTGAGTCTCTCGCCGGTTCTGACGACCGGATTCGCACGCGCGCTGATGCCATCGGACGCGCTGTCGGTCGTCGGCGTCGTCGGGGTCCTCCTCGGCGTCGTTGGGGTTGCAATCATCGCACAACCCGATCCGGCGAACCTGTTTACGACCGACGTCGTCGCGAAGTTGCTCGTCTTCTGTGCGGCCGCGTCGTTCGCGCTCGGCAGCGTCCTCACGAGGCGGATCGATGCCGACCTCCCGATCGAGACGATGGAAGCCTGGTCGATGCTCGGCGGAGCGGCGATCATGCACGTCGTCAGTCTCGCACTGAGAGAGCCGATCGAACCATCGGCGTGGACCCACCCCGAAGCGCTCGGTTCGCTCGCCTACCTGGCGATCGTCGCAAGCGCCGTCGGCTTTCTGCTCTACTTCGATCTGCTCGAGCGCCTCGGTGCGGTCGAGATCAACATGGTCTCGTACGTCGCACCGATCTTTACGGCGCTCGTCGGATGGCTCTACCTCGGCGAAATCGTCGACGCGGCGACGCTCGTCGGATTCGGATTCATCGCCGTCGGTTTCCTCCTCGTCAAGCGACGAGCAATTCGTGACGAGTTCGTTCACCTCGACCGGTGGAGAACGAGCGAGTGAACGCAACCCCCTAGACTAGAGCCGGATTCACCGCCGATACGCGTGCCCCACGTACAGCGCCAGGACGTTTATCACCAACAGACAGAGGAACAAACTCGACTCGAGCCAGGTGGTCAGTCCGTTCGCCAACACGGGAACGTACAGAAACGGGATCACGATAGCGGTCCAGAAGCCGGCCCGGCGGATCGGCTCCGCAAGCGGGGGAACGACGCGCTCTAACGTCTTTCGCTCGGTTCCGGACTCGCCCTCCGTTTTGGGGTCGCTTACCGTGGAGTTCGGTCGGTCGCGTGCCGTCGAGGAATCCGACATCTGATACCCCCCTGATCGGACGCAGATAGACATATACCGACGCGAACGTTTCGAACGCTTGTAACAGATTCACTCGAGTACGGGCGTTCTAATCCGACCGCACCGTAGAATCGGTCTGGTGGGTACCCGAACTCATACGGATTACTGTACCTGTGTATCGGCGCACCCGCCGCCCGGATCGTGGGTGCGCCGGCACTGACGGACAGTAAACCGTATCACAAAAACGAGTCGCGCCAGTCGTACCCGAAATTCGGGGTTTTATCGTCCAGTAATCGGTCGTTACTGGAAGCCGATTCGGCTGCCACGCCGGCCGGTCGGGTCCGGTCCGCTCGAGCCGCCTTTGAACTCCTCTTCGATCTGTTCGTAGTAGTCGAGGATGTCGTCGGTGATCGTCGGCCTGACGTTCTCCATCGCCTGGCGGAAGTGGCGCATCTCGACGACGTCGGCGTCGTGGTCCTCGCGCAGCGCTTCGATCGCCGCCTCTCGAGCGATCGACTCGAGATCGCTGCCGACGTAGCCGTCGGTGATTTCGGCGACCTCGCGAAGCGTAACGTCGGCCGCGAGCGGCATCTCCTGCGTGTGAATGTCGAGAATGCGTTCCCGACCGTCGACGTCCGGCTGGCCGATCATGACGAGCCGGTCGAATCGACCCGAGCGCAAGAGCGCGGGATCGATCATATCCGGCCGGTTGGTCGCACCGATCACCATCACGTTCTCCATCTCCTCGAGTCCGTCGAGTTCGGTCAGGAGCTGGTTGACGACCCGCTCGGAGACGTTCGAGCCGACTTCGCCGCCCCTGCCTGGTGCGAGGGCGTCGAGTTCGTCGAAGAAGATCACCGTCGGCGAGACCTGTCGGGCTTTGCGGAAGGTCTGTCGAATCGCCTTCTCGCTCTCGCCGACCCACTTCGAGAGCAACTGCGGGCCCCGGACGGAGATGAAGTTCGCGTTGGTCTCGTTGGCGACGGCTTTCGCCATCAGCGTCTTTCCGGTGCCGGGTGGACCGTACAGCAAGACCCCGGCCGGCGGATCGATGCCGAGTCGATCGAACCGTTCGGAGTTGTTCAGCGGCCACTCGACGGACTCTTTGACCTGGTCTTTGGCCTCGTGGAGTCCGCCGACGTCGTCCCAGGATATCTTCGGCAACTCGACGAGCACTTCCCGCATCGCCGAGGGCTCGACCTCGTTCAACGCGCCGCGGAAGTCCTCGCGTTTGACGATCATCCGGTCGATCAAACTCGGCGGGATGTCCTCCTCGTCGAGATCGATCTCCGGGAGGTACCGGCGAAGCGCCTTCATCGCCGCCTCCTTGGTCAGCGATTCGATGTCCGCACCGACGAAGCCGTGGGTTTCGTCCGCGAGGTGGGGGAGGTTGACGTCATCCGACAGCGGCATCCCGCGGGTGTGAATCTGCAGAATCTCCTCGCGACCGGTTTCGTCCGGGACGCCGATCTCGATCTCGCGGTCGAATCGGCCGGGTCGGCGAAGCGCTGGATCGACGCTGTCGACGCGGTTCGTCGCAGCGATGACGATCACCTGCCCGCGGGCCTCTAAGCCGTCCATCATCGTCAGCAACTGGGCGACGACGCGGCGTTCGACCTCGCCGGTGACGTCCTCGCGTTTGGGTGCGATGGAGTCGAGTTCGTCGATGAAGATGATCGCGGGCGACTCCTCGCTCGCGTCTTCGAATATCTCTCTGAGCTGTTGTTCGGACTCGCCGTAGTACTTCGAGATTATCTCCGGGCCGGCGATAGAGAAGAAACTGGCGGAGGTCTCATTGGCGACGGCCTTCGCAAGCAGCGTCTTGCCGGTACCCGGCGGTCCGTGGAGCAAGACGCCTTGGGGCGGTTCGATCCCGAGCTTTTTGAAGATCTGCGGGTGTTTCATCGGGAGTTCGACCATCTCCCGAACCCGTTGAATCTCACTCTGTAGGCCGCCGATGTCCTCGTAGGTGATCCCGCCTCCGGTCTTCTCGAAGCCGGAGATCGGCTCTTCGCGAAGTTCGACGTCGGTGTCCTCGGTGATGAGGACGACCCCCTCGGGTTCGGTCTCGACGGCGATCAAGGGGATCGCCTGCCCTGGCGAGCGCATGAACGGGTGGTTCGTCGAACTCATCACGGGGACGATGTCGCGACCGACGACCGGTCGTTTGAGGATCTGGCGTTTCACCATTCCCGCCGCGTCGGAACCGAACTGGACCGACGCCTCCTCCGGGGGTGCGAGGACGAGCGAATCCGCTTTGGTCGCTTCCGCCTTCCGGATCGTCACCCGCTCGCCGATCCCCACGTCGGCGTTCTGTCGGGTGAAACCGTCGATTCGGACGGTGTCCGTGTTCCAGTCCTGGCGATCCGCACGCCACACTTTCGCCGCAGTCGTGTCTGCGCCTTCGATTTCGATGATATCGCCCGGACTCAGCTTCAGATGCAACAGTGTGTCCGGGTCGAGTCGGGCGATACCGCGACCCGAGTCGTTCGGGTACGCCTTGGCAACCTCCAGTTGAACTTCGTTCATGATTCGGGTTGAACGGGGATGTCAGTCACTCCGATACGTGATCGGATAGGTTTTTTGCTAGCCCAACTTGTGCTAGATGCTATCACATCTAAGTTCGACTGGACGGTACATAGGAGTGTCGGCTTCGGTCGATTTAGGGGCCTTTTCCGACCCCCGAACGGACGGCTTTCTTCCCACCTGCTCGTGCGTAACGACCTCCTTCCGTTCGACAGTCGGTGCCTAAGCGACCCGTCGCCACCGGACCCGCTCGAAGAAGTGAGCCGAGGTGAACCGCACGTCCCGCCACTCGTTCGAACACGGAACTCGAGATCGGCTCGATACGTTCAGGGTGTGTGGTGGAACCCGTCACCTGCGACGTTCCGATCGCCCTCGATGCGTCACGACCGCTGGAGAACCGATCTCCGGGTTGTGGCGCTCGACCGGCTCGCTAATGCGGTTATCCTCTTTTCTGCCAGGCTCTCGAGTCGATTCGCTCGCCACCACGTCTTTCCGCTCGCCGCCACGTCTTCTCCGTAGGTTACTCTCGCAGGGACCGTTCGTCTCCATCGGAAAAATAAACGGGCTGTTCCGAGTGGTCGAAGTCACAAAAAACCGAGAGAGTTCGGTGCGAACGGGGTTGTCACCGGTTTACCTATCCGATGAAGTTGAAGGCCTCAGCGCCGCCGATCTGGTTGTTCTCGTTCACCTGGGTCTGTTCCTGGACGATGTTCTGTTCGATCGACTGATCGCCAGTGGTGCCGACGTCGACGCTCACGCTGTCACTGTCCGGGTTGTTGTTGTCGTTGTTGTCGTCGGTGTCGTCGCCGACGTTGACGTTCACGTTGACGTTAGCGTCACCGTCGATACCCGTCGCATCCTGGTCGGCTTCCTGCACGGCGGTCTGTTCACCGACGTTCTGCTGCGTTACGTCCTGTCCCTGGACGACTTCCGCGGAGGACGTCTGCGTGATCGTCGGTCCTTCTTCGACGACGATCGGATCGACGTCCCCGTTCTTGTCTTTCGGATACTCTCCAGCCGCTGCCGTTCCGGCGAGCCCTACAACTGCGAGGCTGCCGATCATCGCTACCGTCAGTGTGATCGCGAGTGCACGTTTCATTGTTGATCTACGGGCAACACGGGGTGTCGCAGAGCGGCGGCTCTTCGCAGGTAGACGCTACCAGTCCCCGCATCGTGACCCGTTGCCCGGGAGAGAGTCATTACAGGGGATGGTATTAATCCGGACCACAGTTACGAGGCTAATTCTGGACTGAGGCCCCACGAAACGGTCCGTAATTCTGATCGTTTTCTCGAGTGAGTGTCCTACTGCTGGATATGTCCTCGTACAGTTGACCGTCACTCGAACGATATCAACGACCATCGGGCCGATATCAACGACTATCGCGCTTTATCGATCGCGCTCGCGTTCAAAAAAGGGTACAGATCGAGTGCTCGAGTAGGGACGTTATCCGAGAACGTTGGCCGCAATCGCTCCACCGACCTGGTTGTTCACGTTGGACTGGCTCTGGCTCTGGCTGATGCTCTGGCTGATCGACTGGTCTCCGGTGGTGCCGACTTCGACGTTCGTGCTAGCGCCGTTGTCACCGTCGTCGACGTTGACGTTCACGTTGACGTTGGCGTCACCGTCGATACCGGTTGCATCCTGGCTGGCGCTCTGTGTTGCGGATTGCACGCCAACGTTCGACTGTTCAACGTTCTGGCCCTGGATCACGCCCGCGAACGCTTCCTGATTGACCGTTACGCCGTCGTCTTCGACGATAACCGGATCGACGCCGTTGTCCTTCGGGTACTCTCCTGCCGCTGCCGTTCCAGCGAGCCCCATTACCGCGAGGCTGCCGATCATCGCTACCGTCAGTGTAATTGCGAGTGTGCGCTTCATAGTGAATCTATCATTTGACGTTTATAAGGAACGCATCACCGAAACGGAGCAGGGTGATTTCCTGGCTCGATCGTTCGTACCGGATCGAACGCCGAAACCACCCAGATATGCCCCGATGTGACGCGTTGCCCAGGTGACACTGGGGACGGACTGCCTCTTGAATCCGAACAACGGTTTCGTGGCGAATAATAGGGTTAGAAGCGCTGAAACCGTAGATAGTCGAACGTGAAACGGTTGGCAAACGTGAGTGTCCTACCGCGATTCGTTGTGTCGTCTCGGTCACATCAAAATTGTGAAACTGCGATCTGTCTCACTTACGGAAAGGCTATTGCCATCGTTTCGCGATCTGATTTCCAGTAACCGTCAGGTTTGACCGCCGAAACAGTCTGCAAACGAGAGTTACAGGTTCGCTGTTGTCTCGTAGGGCCTACCCCCGTCATTTCCGGTGTGGCCGCGAACGGATCACAGTCTCACCGGTAGATCGGTACGACAGTCCACATCACTCGTTCGTCTCCGACGCTTCGACGCGTCGAACGCGTCTCGTGGACTGGGGATCGCCGGAAAGTAGGGTTTTCGTGCGACGGGTCGAGATACGACGCCGACGGCCGGGCCTCGGGATTTTCGGCTGACAACGATAACCACTCTGAGTGACCTCGTATGGATTGCCGTAGGTCGGTATCGAACAACCGGGGCAGGCCACAGCTGTGACGGGGATTCGTCACGACAGTTCGCATCAGCTACCGCCGTGAAGGGCGTGGTTTCTCTCGATAAGTAGTTCGCTTCGATACGGTAGGCCGTTTCGGACGCGATTCAACTGACAGATAACAAAGTCTGTCATCCGGATATGAAGGTTTGCGCCGTGGAGATGCAGAAACAAAAGACTCTCACGGCTCAAGTCAAACGAATCATGACTACCACGACGACGACACGTTCACAGTGTACGACGGCTCTTATGGCGTGTATCGTCGCCTTATCGATGCTGGCTGTCGGAGCTCCGATGGCCGCTGCGGGCGACGACACTTCGAATGGCGCGGTCCACGCGCTCGATAATGGCGAAGAACTGTATCTGGTTTTCGGCGCTGATCTCGGCGATCAGACCCTCGAGGAGTACATCGAGGAACTCGAGGCCGGTGATCAGATCGCGGATGCCGAAGTCACGCAGTATCAGGACGTCGAACAGGTTAACATCAACCAGCAGGCGAACGCGACCTCGATCTCGATCGACGGTGGCGAGGCCAACGCGATCCAGGAGGCGACCCAGTACAACAGTAACGATCAGATCGCGCAGGCGTCTGCGGTCAACGAACAGTCGACCCAGTTCGAAAACGTCGGCACCGTCAACGTCGTTATCGGTAACGGCGACGGAAAGCACTTCGACGGCTGGGGCGTCGCCGACAAGAAAGGCGACAAAGGAGAGGTCGACCCCGACCAGGCTGCAACCGCCGAAGTGACCCAGGCCCAGGAAGTCGGGCAGCTGAACTACAACGAACAGAACACCGCGTTCGCGATCGCGGAAGACGGAAGCGAAGCGATCGCGCTCCAGCAGTCCCAGCAGTCGAACCAGAACCTCCAGCAAGGCGTTGCGAACGCGACCAACGTCTACGTCGGCGACGGCGAGTTCGAAGACCAGTCCGCGAGCGCGTCCGTCGCGCAGGGGCAGTCGGTCGAACAGACGAACATCAACCAGCAAGACGGTGCCGTCGCGATCTCCGTCGGTGAAGGCAGCTCCGCAACGGCCATCCAGATCACCGAACAGACCAACCTCAACCAGCAGATCGGCGCTGCGGACGCCGAAAACGTCATCAGCTCCCTCGCCGGCATGCACGTCGCAACCTCCGGGGAGAGTTCGGTCGTCGACATCGAACAGGACGTCGAGAAGCTCTACGACGACAAGGAAGACGACCACCACAAGAAAGGCGACAAGGTCCAATCCGCGACGTCCGCCGTCGAGCAAGATCAGCGCGCCGAACAGATGAACGTCAACCTCCAGAACACCGCGATGGCGATCGCCACCAACGGTAGCGACGCCACCGCCGTCCAGCTGGCCACGCAGCAAAACATCAACGCACAGGTCGGCTACGCCGACGCCATGAACGTCTACGCCGCACCCGGCTACGTCCACGAAGGTGTCGTCCACAGCGAGACCTCGAGCGTAATCCTCGGCGGCGAAGACGTCGAAGACGCTCCGGGCGTCGCCTTCGACTACGCTGGCAACGCGATCCAGACCCACGACGGTGAGCAGTACGCCACCTCGCAGATCGCCCAGAGCCAGTTCATCACGCAGGAGAACGTCCTCGAGCAGCAGGGCGCGGTCGCGATCGCCGAAGACGGTGACACCGCGAGCGCAGCTCAGGTGAGCATGCAGGAGAACGAGAACGTCCAGTTCGCGTCCGTCTCCTCGACGAACGTCTGGGCCGCATCGTAAACTGCACGACATCTCCGTTCACGTTCAACCGCCGTATTCGCGATTTCGATTTTCCGCTTCTCCGCTGAATCCGTACCGACATTGGTTGTGGCACTCCGACGTTGACGACCCCACTCGCAGTGTGTGCCGTTTTCGGTGTCCACGACCGGTAACAGTATCGCGTCGGTCAGGTCACGATTCGTCGAAATCACGGACTATCGGGTAAGCTATTTGGTGGCGAGTATGGTGCAAGGGGCTATGCACAGCGTCGTCGTTGCGACTCGAAATCCCGCGTTCCCGCGGTCACCATCGGCTCTCATCGCCTCGTCGAACGGGGCGAGGGTCGCTACCAGTCGACCACGACCAGCCGGTATCCAGAACGCGCAAATCCTGCGAACCGAACGGCGAGAGCCCGAACAGCGAGACTGTAACCAGCGCTTTCCTGGCGGACGACGGACGGATCACCGGCGGGGTGAGCCATGTCGGTGATAAACGAGAACGGCGACCTCTTCGGGACCGTCAACGTCATCGATGCGATCGCGATCGTCCTGGTTGCTTCCGTCGCGGCCGCGGGAATCGCAGTCGTCTCGGGCGGCGATGGCGCGGGAACGAACCTCGGTGCCGTCGGTGCACTCGCCGTCGGATTGGTGCTCGTCGTGCTGTTCGCCGGCGTCGCGGTCGTCTCGAACGACGGCCCGCAGTTCGAGACCAGATACGCGACTGTCGACCTCGGCGAGCAGCCGGCGTACGTCGTGGATCGCCTCGAGGCGGGCGACGTCGCCGCGCTCGAGGACGCCGACGAAGAGATCACGGTGACGGACGTCTACGCCACACCCGTCACGGACCACCCGCGCGTAACGATCGAGGTGGAACTCGACGGCGTGACGATAGCGAACGATCGAGGCCGATCGACGGAACGCTTCGCGGACGTTCCGCTCAGACTCGGTCGCGAACTGCGTCTCGACTTCGGCGCGTACGCGGTTTCGGGGGCGATCACCGACGTCGGAGCCGAACCGACGCTCCCGCTCGACGCGAGGACGACCACCGTCGAACTCGAGGCACGAGGCGTCTCTCCCGCCGTCGCCGAGGGACTCGAGGTCGGGATGACCGAGACGGTGCGCGGTGAGACGATCGCCACGGTCGAGGCGATCGAGCGGAAGCCGGCGACGGTCGTCCTCGAGAGCGACGACGGAACCGTCCACGAGCGCGAGCATCCGCGACACGAGGACGTGACGCTTTCCGTCACGCTGCAGACGGTCGAGTCGGAGACGGGACTCACGTTCCGGGACGAACGGATCGGGATCGGAACCACCATCGAACTCGCGCTCGAGACGATCGACCTCGAGGGCGAGATTACCCGGATCGGCGGCGATCCGGCGAGCGACTCGAGTCGGTGATCGTCCGTGCAAACTGTGCTCCACCGTGCGCGCGACGGATCGATCCTGGTACAGGCGATGAGCGGCGTCCGCACTCGAGTTCGATCCTTGCTCGTCGGCCGGTCGTCGTCGCGTCCGTCTCGGGGGACGACGAAGCCGCGTCGGAATCGCGAGTTCCCCTTCGCCGGCTCCCGGCTCGTGGCCGGCGTCTCGGCCGTCTCGCGTTCCGGGGATGCGCTCGTCCGGATCGGATCGACATCGACGCTGGCGAGCGTCTGGCGGGCGACAAAACGTGCCGTCGAATTGTCGTCCATCTACGGCTGGCTCACCGCCGAACCCGAGCCGGACGTGATCGTCGTCGACCTCCGGGAGACGTGGACCGTCGGCCCCGCGATTCGGGTCGTCGACCGAATCGAACGCGAGGCGTCGGTCGCCGCGAGGACGTCGCTGTTCGTCGCCGGCGCTCGTCGGTTCGCCTCGAGCGTTCGCGACCGCCCGATTCGGGCCGCGAGTCTGTTCGTCCTCGTTGCGGCAATCGGCTCGCTGGCGGCTACCTTGTCGGCGGCTCCGCTCTCGAGCGACCTCGTGCTCGCACACCTGCTCGCGGCCGGCCTCGCCAGCGTCGGCCTTCGTTCGCGAAAGAGTCTGGACGAGTTGCTCGAGACGAGGATCGGACGGGCGCTCGGGGCGGCACTCGGACCGCCGGAGCCGCCGGAATCGGCACGGGATCGACCGGCCAATCGGAGCGACCGCCGGAACGAATCGGGCCCGAGACCCGACTCCGTCCGTAGTGAAACCCCCTGAACCCATTACTGCCATGACAGTCCGGGTTCCGCTCCTTCCTCCCCTCGTTCGCTGGGCGCTCGTCGCCGGCGTCGCGGCGTTCATCTTCTACGCCTCGATCCTCTCACCGCCGCCGGAGACGGTCGTCGACACCGCACAACCGGGGTTCCTCCCGCTGGATAAGTGGCGTCACTTCGTGGCCTACGCGACGCTCGGATACGCGCCCGCGTACGCGACCAGCACTATCTGGGACGGGCGTCGGTGGCGGGCGTTCGTGCTGGTGGTCGTACTGACGTCCCTGTACGGTGCCGGGATCGAGCTCGGCCAGTCCGTCGTTCCCGACCGAGGGTTCGACCCCGGCGATGTCGTCGCGAACGCACTCGGTGCGACGCTCGTCCTGTTCTGGTTCGCGATTCGGCCGCGGCTCGAGCTTATGCCAGTCTCGCAGTGGGATTCGGGATGTGAGTCGACTGATTCGTAGGGGATCCGAGCGGGCCTCGTTACGGATCGTACGGTCGATTCTGGCCCGATCTGGAGGCAGCAGCGTCGATGAGGGACTGTTCACTTTGCGGAGTTCGATGCCCATTCGAAGCCCGTGTCCTCACACGGTACAGGATAGTGTTTACTCGTGAGAGGCAGATTTGAACCACGCCTCGAGCTCCGTATAGAACGATTGTAACCGCTCCGTGTGAAACCGGGCGACGAAGCAAAGCGGGTACTGTCGTTCCGATTCGTTCGTACTCGTAAGGAATCGCTGTGGTTCACGGAGGCCGCTCTCCTCGAGGAACGCCTGTCTGTCAAAGACGACGTGATACCCCGCGAACTCACCGAGCGTGCCGCTGGTCTCGAACGTGAGACAGGAAAATCCGCCGTGTTGGAAATCGGTTCGCAATCCTCGTAAAAACTCGAGCTTTCGTCCGTAGTACGAATCGTCGGAACTACTGGGAGAAAACGCACCACTGGAAAGTGAAGTTCCGTCCCTCGTCCGGCGGTTACACAGAACCCGAACCGTCTCGTTGAACGAGTACAGTGACGCGAGATAGTTGTGAAGGAGCCGGAGCACTTCGAATCCAGCCTCTTGACGACGATCCCGCGAACACAGATAAATCGGGTTCGTTGCGAGTGTCCCGTCGATATACTGGTCCAGTTCGAAATAGTTCTGGTCGACTACCCGCTTGGAGGCGGTGAGACGCGTCCTCTCGCTTTCCGAGAGTCTACTGGCTGGTTCGATCGAATCCCCATATATCGCCTGAATCTCGTATTCGTACGACGACATCGACAGTTACCGGACTCACTCCTCGTCGTCGAACCGAACCGCAGCCAGTGCTTCCTCGGCGGTTTGTCGATCAGCGTGGGCGACGGCTGCGACTTCTTCGGCAGTTGGCGCATCACGAGCGTCCCTCATCGTACCTAGTCGTAGGTGCTATAGTTGTATTAACGTTCTGCTCGACAGCGGATTGTTCGCGTCGTTCGATCTGGTGTTGCTCATTCCTTTCGTCGTTCCTCGTCACGATTCTCGTTTGCCCTGTTGTGAGAACCGAACTCACGCTCGAACGCGACCGGATCCGGGCCGAGACAGGACGTCAATCCGTTGCCCCGGTGTATCACCGCCGGCACGTCCGCATCGAAATCGTGTCCGGACAGCGCCCGGCGGGCGCACTCGACTTCCGCACGAATCTCTCGCAGGTGGCGCTCTACGTCACCGCTCTCGAGATCCTCGTCCGTCCGGACGTCCGCGAGACAGTCGTCGGCCAACCGCTCGATCGCCTCGAGACGGCCGGCGTGACTGAGACAGTCACCCGGTTTCGCTGGGTGGTCATCGGCACGATTTCTGTTCTCTTGTCGGTCGGGGAGTTTACGTCCCCGCGATTTGTCGTTCGACATGGCTTCCGTAGTGTGGTTACGGGGCCTATCGCGGACCGGTGCTCCTTCACCGATCCGCTTGTTCAGCCGTTCAATCGTTCTGTCCAGGCCGCGCCCCGTACATTTCAGTACTGCCCCTATCGTACTTAACTTTTAGCGTATTTATGCTATTATCGAATACTATATGCGCTACTAATTCACAAAACCGAATCAAGTTAATGGCTATCAGTGGGACAACACTGTCGAATGCGCCCTCGCCCGGAGTGGATGTCGTTGAAAGACGGACTCATCCTCGAGTTCCTCTACGAGCACGACCTCGAGCTCCCGGCGAAGCCCCTCTATCGGAACCTGAACCGCCACGGTCACGAGATCGGATATTCGACCGTCAGACAGCGTCTTGGAGAACTCGAAACGCACGATTTGATCGAACGGGTCGACGAAGCGGGATACTACCAAATCAGCCGGAAAGGAGAGGCGTATCTGGCCGGGGAACTCGAGCGAGAGGATTTGGAGAACGAATAAGCTGTTCATCCGTTTCGGTTCGGTGCAACACCGCTGTACCGCCAAAGTAAATCGCCACGCCGTGTAGATAGACTCTCGATAATCCACCGCTCAGTTCACCGCGCGTAGGACGGTATTTCTCACACTCGAACCGCCCGAAAACGTCCGCGAGCGCTTTCGTCCGCATCTCAACGGTCGCAGTAAGAGACTATTGAGAGATTTCCGACCGTCGGGACGGGTTCCGATTGCAGCGATAGGGCGGATTACCCCGCGAAAACGGAGACGGGTACTATATACCTGGTTCTGATACGGGCAGTGACGAATCGTTCCGTCGCTCTTCCCTATACATGTCCGATACTGATGACGTCGACCTAGACCTGACGTGGCGCGAGAAGGGTCACGCCCTCTATCGCGTCGCCAAGTTCCAGCCGCGGTTCGCCGCGGCGGTGATCGTACTGAGCGTCGTCGCCGCCCTCCTCGAGGGAGTCGGCCTGAGCTTCATCATGCCGATCGTCGACGTCGCACAGGCCGATACGCCGCCCGAAGACGCCGACGGACTCCTCGGGATGTTTCTGCTGGCCTACCAGACGCTCGGCATTCCGTTCACGCTCGGCTACCTCGTCGCCGGGGTCGCGGGCGTGATGACGGTTCGATACACCACGTCGTTTCTGGTCGGCTGGTTCCGGGCCGCAATCGAGACGAAGTACGTCCGCCACCTGCAGGAGGAATCGTTCGATCGTGCGCTCGAGGCGGAGATTTCGTACTTCGATCAGGAGGGCTCGGACGACATCCTGAACGCCATCGTCACGCAGGCGGAGTACGCTGGGAAAGTGATCAAGTACGCATTGCGGTCCGTCGAACAGGGACTCCTCGCCCTGATGTACCTCACGATCGCGCTAATTCTCTCCCCGGTACTGACGCTCCTCACGGCGGTATTTCTCGGCGGAATGACGCTCCTGTTCAGAAACGTCCTCACCACAGGCTACTCCCTCGGCGACGAGGTGGCCGACGCGAAAGAGGGCATTCAGTCTCGAGCGCAGGCCGGAACGCAGGGAATCAGAGATGTGAAGCTGTTCGGGATGATCGACGAACTCCGATCGGGATTCTCGGAATCGGCGGCGAAGTTCGAGACCAACCGGATCAAAGTCGAGCGGAACGACGCCGCCATCACGAACTACTACCAGTTGATGACCGCTATCGCCGTCTTCGTGCTCATTTACCTGGCATTGACGTTTTCGGGGATGAACCTCGGGCAACTCGGTGTCTTTCTGTTCGCGATGTTCCAGCTCGGGCCGAAGATCAGCAACCTCAACAAATACGTCTATCGCGTGGATAGCGAACTTCCCCACCTCGTTCGGACACAGGAGTTCATCGACGAACTCGAAGGAAACCGAGAACGAACCGGGACGTCGCGGAGCGTCCCGGGTTCGATCGATCGTCTCGAGTTCGACGACGTCTCGTTCAGCTACGACTCGAACGACGAGACTGTCCTCCACGAGGTCTCGTTCGAGTTCCACCGCGACGACTTCGTCGCGTTCGTCGGCCCCTCGGGTGCCGGCAAATCCACGATCGCCTCGTTACTCGCGCGGATGTACGAGCCGGACAGCGGTGTGATTCGAGCCGACGATCGACCGATCGACGCGTTCGATATCCAGGAGTGGCGCTCTCGAGTCACCGTCGTCAGGCAGGACCCGCACGTGTTCAACGACACCCTGCGACAGAACGTCACCGTCGGAAACCGCGGTGCCACGCGATCGGCGGTCGAACGGGCGTGCGAGATCGCCCAGGTGACCGAGTTCCTCGACGAGCTGCCGGACGGCTACGACACAGTGCTCGGCGATCAAGGAGTCAAACTCTCCGGCGGTCAGCGCCAGCGCGTCGCGATCGCTCGCGCCCTGTTGAAGGACGCCGATCTGCTGATACTGGACGAAGCGACGAGCGATCTGGACACGTCGCTCGAGCAGCGGGTACACGAAGGGATCGAATCGATGAATCGGGATTACGCGATGTTAGTAATCGCGCATCGGCTCTCGACGGTCACCAACGCGGATCGGATTTACACGATGGAAGACGGCAGGATCGTTGAGGCAGGCCCCCACGAAGAGTTGGTATCGAACTCGAGTACGTATTCATCATTATATGCGCTGCAATCGCAATGATTACACAGTTTAACTCAGAATCGACCGGTTTAGGTCTGAAGAACCGCCTTGAGCGAAAGTTTCGGCGATATAGTGGCTATCTGATGACCTGGCTCCATTCAGGCCGTAGATATCGAGCACCACTAAAATCGTACGACCTTGTATGGGTGTCACCAGCTTCGATCGATCGGTGTCCCGCCGAATCGCCCACGGTTTCTCCAGTGATCCCCTCGGTCGTCGTCGGTGGAAACTGGGATCGAGAGTTACGGGCGTTTCAGGACGATGTGGTTTTTCGGTCGTTCGAGAAGCGCTTCAACGAGGGTGTCGGATGGAATCAGACACCGTACTACAGCCGTATGAAAGAGTGGATTGCTAAGTACGGCTCGTACAAAGGAATGACTGACACCACTGATTTGGATCGATGTTGTTCCCAGATAGAGAAACTGTATACAATGATCAAACGGGATGGATATACAACCCAACGACGCTTGTCGAAACGAAAAATACAAGGATTAGATTATGAGCCATACTTTCCGCTAGAACAAAAGCAAATTACAGTGTACGTCGCTCGTGACGGGGAACTTCTGTGGTGTGCCGGTGCTCATCGATTGTCGATCGCAAAAATTCTAGAGCTCGAATCGATCCCGGTCCGCATTCGGGTTCGTTATGAAAAATGGAAGGAGCTTCGCGATCGAGTTTACGAAGGAAGCGAACAAGATGAGATATGGACCAAGAACCATCCTGATTTAGATCCGAGAAGTGGCAAGGCAGTCCACACACATTTGACGAAATTCCATATGGTATAAACAGATGAACGAATCGCAAACACACACGGAAGATCGCTCTGTGAACCACATTTGTCTGTATCTTCCATCGCTTAGGGGTGGCGGCGCTGAAAGGGTCATGGTCCGACTCGCGAACGAATTTGCGGACAGAGGATACACGGTAGACATCGTTCTCGTCCAAAGGAAAGGAGAGTATCTGGATGATGTCTCCGACAACGTTAATGTATTTGACCTCGACACTCGTCGGTTTCTTGCAGCAGTCCCCTCGCTCGTACAGTACATGTCGTCGTCAAGCCCGGACGTGATGATGTCGACGATCGATACTGCCAACGTCACGGCAATCGTCGCCGAGAAACTCTCCAGCGTAGATAGCCGCCTCATAATTCGGATATCCAATACTATGAGCGCAAAAACAGAGGAGTTGTCCCATCCAAAACACCAGATTGTACATCTGGCAGCGAAGCTCACGTACCCACATTCCGATCACGTTATCGGAGTTTCAGAAGGGGTGACACAAGATGTCGTCACACATTTTGGGGTTGATCCTAGTCAGGCGACGACGATTTATAATCCAGTAGTGGACGAATCGCTGTTGACAGCTCGTGAAGAACCCGTCGATCATCCATGGCTTGGAACTGAAGTAGGACCCGTTATCCTTGGCGTGGGCGAACTATCTGATCAAAAAGGCTTCGATACACTGGTTAGAGCGTTCAACAAAATTGACACATATCCTGAATCTCGGTTGATCATCTTAGGTCAGGGAGACGAACGAGATTCACTTCTTCAACTCGCAGAGGGTCTTGGAATCGCGGAAAGAATCGACTTACCGGGATTTGTCGCAAACCCGTACGCGTATATGGCAAAGTGTGATGCGTTCGTACTTTCTTCGAGATGGGAGGGATGCCCCAATGTACTTATCGAAGCGTTGGCCTGCGGCGCACCGGTTGTGGCGACTGACTGTCCAAACGGTCCACGAGAGATTTTAAATGACAGCAGTGTTGGCTCACTTGTCCCAGTCGATGATGTCGATTCGATGGCGAAAGAGATCGCTAACTGCTTAGATGGAAATACAGCGGATACGGCTAGTGACAAATGGGACCAAATGTTCAGGATTTCTGATACGGCTGATAAATATGTCCATGCTTTAGATTGGTAATCAGTGTTTTACTTTCTTAACTTCTTATTGGGACAAAGTCCAGACATGTTGCTAGTGGGAAGCATCGGCACCATATATCTCCCAAGTGATAAATAAAGTTATAATGTATGTCTATATAATATTAGAGTTTATAACCCAACTCCCGGAGACGTTTGTCAATTGGTTTTCCCGATACAGCATATGAATAGTCTGGTTCACCGCGTGGTTCACCGGCAAATATTTCTCGTCTTGATCCATTTTGATAGGTCTGACACGGAACAGTAACTAGCTTATCCGTATAGAGGCCAGGAATATGTCCATATGTCTTTATCGGGAGGAGACCAGTTCGCTCACCCAGCAATTCCCCGTGATCGGATGTCACAATGGTCTTTCCCTTAAGTTCAGCCATCAACTTTTCAACGTATGGGAGAACATATTCTAAATTTTCGATATAAAGCTGCCTCAACATGGAATCAGATATGTCCACCTCACCACGTTGAATTCGATTATAAAGATCTGGGGGTTGCTCAATGTCCGCAAAGTGGCTGCTCGCCAATGGACCGATAAACGGATGGTGTGGACGGATAAAATGAACGATCAGGCGTTTGTTCGGATGTTTCTCGGCTACATCAATTGCACAGTCGGTGATGCGCGTAGGTTTGTTGCCATCGTCAGGATCCGCGATTACATCATAAACAGTGTGAACACTTGACACTGCATCAAGTTTCAATATCCACGAATTTCCGGTCACGTAGACAGTGTCATGGTGCTCCTCTCCGGCAAAATTTGCATCGATGAATTCTCTGGTTGCAGCGCCCGCTGTTTCGCGTTGCTCAAGTTCACCCGGGAGGTTCGCGACCTCGGAAAAAATGTCGTAACGACATGCATCCAAAATTATGAGATTATCCCAGTCCATGTCAAAAATTCCCGTCCCATTTGGATTGTGTTCACGTAATCCAAGTCGCTGACTCCATAATGTATTAAATTCTCTAACAAAGAGATATGGTTGCTCAATTGCGCTTTTAATGTCGACAATACTATACATGGTGGTCTAAAGAACACCAGCCATATGTATAAATATTCTCGCCAACAATTTTATATATGAGTGATGAATGTATTGGATTCAGATATTAATATTCCCTTGTTTAACCTTACTTACCCTATGGGTTTATGCTGGATCGCCATATTCCGGCGGATCCACATACTTTCCACTGCTAAAGATGCTTCAAATAATATGAGATAGAGGATGTCATGAGGCTCTTGATGCTAGGGATACTCATGTACGGCGTCGCCGACCGTACCTTGGTCAGCGAAGTAACGGTCTTAGACAGCGCTCTCTGTCCGTAGAGGGGCTCATCTACTACGTAGATAGCGCGCCTGACCAATGGTGCGGACTCACGATGCTTGATCAGCGGCCTCGTGTCCCTTTCTCTCCGTTTATCGGTAATTGCTGCCAATCGTAGTCTTGGTCGGCAGCGGGGCTGTACAACTCGCCCGCGTTGCAGCGGCGAGTTACCAGCCGAGTTGAGGGTCCTGCCAATTCTCGTTCGTACAATGAATGTTGAGGACAGCTGTTGTCTCTGGAGAGACGAGAGTAGTTGTTTTGAGAGTCTAAACTCGTCAATTCGTTCGCCTAAAGTAGTGTTTACTGACGTTCCGCGGTCGAAAAACGGCGCGTCCATCTCTGTATGTCAGAGGGCTTTGTAGAAGTAGGTATATGAGCGTAAACTCAAACTCTCAGATCGAGATTGGTGTGGCCAGAGGAAGAGTCCATCTGGAGTCTATACCTGTAGCTGCCGTGTGATCAAGATTTATATTGTGGCCACAAACCCGTGGTTACCACCTATTACTTCCACTATTGGCGTTGTCTTGGAGGAACTTAAAGCTCAGTTGAGAACGTCTTGAAGGCCGGGATGATCACGTAGCTCCTCATGCTCCTTAGGGATACCATTGTTGTAAATTCTATCCCGTAGTTCTTGCCATTCTTTGTGTATTGAATGGACTTTTACCGGAATCATATCAATACTATCAATTATTTTTGCAATAGATAACCTGTGAGCACCATCCTTTCGGATATACTCTCCAGCAGGACCAATATAG
This sequence comes from Natrarchaeobius chitinivorans, assembly GCF_003841505.1. Lineage (GTDB taxonomy): Archaea > Halobacteriota > Halobacteria > Halobacteriales > Natrialbaceae > Natrarchaeobius > Natrarchaeobius chitinivorans. The sequence continues at coordinate 79,388 of NZ_REGA01000012.1, read as the reverse complement.
ACCGAAATATACCCATCCTGACAATATCCATTTTGTTTGATATTGTGGTATATATTCTCGTACTTATTCAAATATTCAATCGCCGTCTGATATTCGTTATACTTTCCACCATCTCTTAATATTTCATAATATGGTGTCTGCTCCCATTCTTTTCCTTTACAAAATCTTCGTCTGAAGCTACGGTGAATGTATGTTGTGGAAAAATCCTTTTTTAATTTGTGCCACTCTCCAGTCCATATCCGCTCAGGTGGTATCTCTCCCCCAAAATAATGTTTTAGATCGTCATCCCACAGTGTGTAATTTACTCCAGAAACTGGCACTGAATAAACTCTTCCAAAATCAGGTACAGCATCGTATTTAGTATATTGTATCTTTCTCCTAATATTTTTATTAAGAAATCTGATTGACCTTTTAAATAGTTCAAGAGACCCCCCATTCTGGAGTATCTCAAGAGCCCTCTTAGGATAATGAATGGTCATACCTGACTGTCCAAAAAGCATTGAGCAGCTATTTATTACTTTTTGATCCAGGATTGATACAAAATGACTCAGCAAATGCAGCCCCACGGAGAAAGTCCCAAACGATGGGATCTCAATCTCCTCTCGACCGAGAAGAGAAACATTTTTTCCTTTCCCAGAACTCTCTGCACTCAGTTGAGTACGTCTTGAAGGTCGGGATGATCATGTAACTCTTCATGCCCCTCAGTGAGGCCATTGTTGTAGATGTCGTCCCGGAGTTCTTGCCATTGATTGTGTCTACAAACCACGTGAACCGGGATTTCTATATCTAATACCCGGGCTATCCCAAATCGGTGATTTCCCTCAAAAAAATTTATTTCGCCATTTCTATCAATTGTGACTAATACTTCCAATTTGTCCCGTATAGGTTGAGTAGACCCTGGTCTAACGTGTTGACCATCATGGTTCGACTTATACCCTCCATATTTTATTTTATTAAAAAGTTCTTCCACAGAATTGAAATTCTCTTGTAAATAACCATCTAAACAATTGAACCCTATTTCTGTGTATTTTGTGTTATCTTTGGCAAATTTCTCCCGGACATAGTTGTAATATTTGGTATTCTCCCAGTTTTTACCTTCTCCAAAGCGTTCTTGAATCCCTTTAATAATAAACGAGTCATTAACAGCTACTCTGTTCTTATCCCAGTTTCCTGATTTTGTCTGAGCTATTCCCTTATACCTAACTCGTTGAACTGTCCTCATCCTGTGAGTATAACCCACTCTATAATCTATGTTGCTTGGTCGTATCTGAATGGTGTTGTATGGGTCAGGTGGCGCATCATAGCGGATACGATTTTGCAAATGATTTTTCCAAGTGTGAAACTTGAAACGACGGCGACATTGAGGGTCTAATAGCCCCATCGGGTGTCTAAAAATAAATCTCGAAAACTTCCTATATAATTCAATAATGCCTTCCTCCCGAAGTATATTAAGAGCCCTCTCAGCGTAGTACGTAGCCATATCTGACTGTCGAAAAAGCATTGGACAGCTATTTATTATTTTTTGATTCGATATTGATACAAGGTAGCTCAGCGAAGAGGGTGTCAAACAATTCATCTCATGCCACGAGCTTGGTTCTGCCTGGATTTCACCCTGTTCGTAGTTCGTGATGGCGACGATCACTCGGAGACACAGTCCAAGATACGCTTGTACCCGCGCACGGACGCGGCCTCGGGACGCTTCGCGCCCGAGGCCGCAGTCTGAACACGCTCCGAACGTTCGCTCAACTTGCGTTCGACGCTTGTAGGTCTCATTAAGGATCGAACGCTTGAGCGTCACATCCTCGGTAAATTCGCTGATTCTGTCTTCGACGCGGTATTCGATATCGAGCGTATCAGTGGTGTTTCGTGGACTGTACGGGGCGATCGGCACAACTCCTGCTTGAAGCAGGAAGTCGTGCCAGTCAAGGATATCGTAGGCACTGTCTCTGAACATCCAGATTGGCTGTTTGACGTCGAGCGCGTCACGGGTGACGCGCATCGCCGTCTCCTTCGAGTTACGCGAATGGCGCGGCCGCACCATTCCCCTGGAAGGCGAGAAGATCTTCGATTGCGTGGACAATTTCTCTCGTAAGTACATCGATGTGGAAATCGAGATCGAGTTCGACTGACGAGAGTACGCGGGTAAGTAGTTACGAGATACGAAACGATTCCGCGCCGTCGGCATCCGCAACGAGGACGCCGCCGACTACCATCTGTACATCACGAACCTGTCTCGGGATGAGTTTCGCCCGGCTGACCTATAGTAATCGTTTCAGTTGTCACTATAGTACGAATTGGACAAGTTCGACGCGACGGAGAAGCACGTCGTAGAGATTCTGCTGTATGCAGCGTTGTTACCCTTGGTGGTGAGTCGTGATTTGCTTGGTCTGGTTATTGAGCACGCTGATGATGGGGTCGTATTCCCGCCGGACGCTGGGCGGCGACCCTCCGGTCGCACGCCCAGCTCATCTTCTGCGGACTGAGGGAGTACCTCGCTTACTCACTCCCGTCACTGCTACATCGACTGATCACTGACGCTCAGAAAATACATAAGCAACGACCGATCCTCCAAGAACAGCTCACTACTACCATCAAACCGACTGCTGAGGCTTAGCTAAAGACCAGTGCCCAGTGCAAGTACCGCCTGACGTTCTGAATCAGCAGGCTGAGTACGACGAACAACATCCGTCTCATGGGGTCTTGTGTCATCGGCGAAATTCTCGAGACTATGGGTCTAGTTCGGCAGAAATAATTGCAGTGGGATTTAGCCAACGGAGATTGGGATAAGGACAGTACTCAACGAAAACATCGGAAAAATAGCTTCGAAGTAGAGCAGTGGTCTGTCTATAATCGTACCCTCGATGATGCTGATTTTTTTCAAGTGGAGGGTTTCCAATTAGTGACTCAAAAAACTCAGATATCGATTCGACATTGTGCCTTCTGCCGTCAATAAATCTGTATCCCTCGCGTACGGCCATAGCAGGGCCAATTTCGATTGGGGCAGAGATTATGGTACTACCGCCATCTTTCGTCACTCTATAGATCTCCTTGATTCCGCTATTCTCGTCGGGCACGTGTTCAAGCACGTCCAACGCAAACACCACGTCAAAAGTATTTGATTTGAAGGGAAGATCTTCCACGTCCGCAGCAACGTATCTCAGGTTTTCGTCATCGACAGAAGCCAAATCGAATATCGATCGGACAGTTGCGAAGAGGGGATCCTCTCGAGCGAGGTCATTAAATACGAGCTCATCGACGAGATCAACAAGTGTGAGTGCAAAGACGCCTGTCCCTCCACCTACAATAAGAACTCGATCAGACCCGTCCACGTTAGAACATCTTAACGCTTGGTCAAATCGTTTATAATAGTACTCTGAGAATGCACCGGTATACATATGGCCGATATGTGAATAGTTTGAATGTATTTGTCTACTGTCTTCATCAAAAACTTGATCTAGGCGAGTAGCCTTCATTGTATAAAAGACAGATGCTGATAGTTGTACATGAATGACTAGTTCTGTTAAAATGGAATCTTCGTCCTAATCGGTTACAATAGACAATATTTACGCTGGTAATAAAACCTTGATCAAATCCCTTGTCAAATATCTGTGTACTAAGAATGGTGATGAGAGTGACTAATAAATTTACGCCCTCTGGAATGCGCGACAATCAGTGCTTCACAAGCTCATTGGTTGAGAATTCCACTTACTGAGTTGTGACCAAACAAACAGAGTAGGCAGACAGTTATCCCACAAAGAGGCCTCTTAAATTTACCCGACCCATGCGGTAATCAGCTGGTTTCGTTCTCCAATATTAGCAGTTAGATTCTTGAGTCGTAGCGCTTAGATCGGTCAATCTATAGCAAACATTAGAAGTAGTTACTCACTTCAGGTATAGAAAGCTGGTCAAGAGCTGTAACAATCCCGTTGTAAGATCGTCTAGTGGCTCAAGGAAGCTGTTGCTGAGAGCGGATTGGAGCTGTATCCAGCACTCCTTGACAGAATTCAGCTCTGGCGAGTTGCCGATAACGTGATGAATGCGAGGTCGTCACGGGCCGCTAGGTGCGTGACGGCCGACGCTGAAAATACGGCGCTCCATCCAGCACAATGAGTAAATCACCTTCGAACTCTTTTCATGATTCAAGAATGAAATGTTTAGCGTGTTCGGCGGTTACGTACTCCTCGAATCGAGCGAAAAAGTGATCACCGCCGAGTGATTAGGGTACCGGATGGATACGTAGCCAGCGTATTCTTCGTGATGGTGGGAGCACGTTGGTTTGCGGTCGTTGAGCATCTGTCGAACGTGGAATTGGACCCGGCAATTGAGGTGGCCCAGAAGGCGGACGAGACCCGTTTCATCCGACGACTCTGTTTCGTCAAATACTTTATTACAAAAAGGTGGGGTTTAGTAGGTTGACCCCCGCTGTATGTACGTATAATTGGAACCGTCCCGTCATCAAAATACTCCTCGTTCAAGCTGAGAGTGTCGTAGGCTGGATTGCTCATCGTTTTGTCTGCTTTCTAATGCGAGTATGTCCGTATGACGTGCCATTCCCAATCCTTTTGATATGTCACATGGAATAGAAGGTGTTTGCCTCCATCTGCGATGCTTTCTTGGACTTGCCAATCAGATCATTGTTACAATTAGTGATTAATCTCTTTGTTTCCTATGCTCTTATGACACATCATGGTCATGAAGGTTATTGCTAATACAAGTGTCATTTTCCCAGTTATTGAAGTTAAAAAGTTCTGCATAGAGGACAGAATTGTTACGGGACCAAAGAATATAATAGCAAAAATAGCATATTGGCGACCCTGATAACGGTATTTCACAATTGTTCGCCAGGCCACTATGATAAACGAAAGGAACACTAATAGCAATAGGAAGTGACCTTGTGTGAAAGCAATTACATAATATGAATCTATAGTTTTTGTGTCTAATACATGTGCAGGGTTAGCTAGCGTGCCAATGGGATAGTATACACTCATATCACTAATAGCAGCTTCCCACCGGGGACCACGTCCAGACACTTGGGGTAATTTATGTGGGTTAAGAATGACCACTAGCAATTCATCAAATCGACTATCGCTTTGCAACCGGCCAATATTTAACCTATATGCAATTAGGAACCCTGCAGAAATACCACCAATACTTGGTACCGCAGCCTTTGGATTTAACGCAACATCTAGTGCATTAGTGTGGAAAGTGAACAGTACTGTTATAAGTATAACGGTGGCTACAAAAGCGGTCCGTTGTCCAGATGCTATCAATAATACGAGAGACAACAATCCGAATGTAATATTTTCTCTGTTTTCAAAATATGTATGGAAAAATAATAAGATGCCAATTAATGCAACAAGTCCGATTAGCGATGGAGAAGAGCCTGCTCCAGAAAAACGTCCGATATGATATCCTAACTCACCGTATGTTGATTGATTTAGAAACCAAAACTCCAATAAAGGAGATGTATCGTATAATTCAAGAAACAATGAAAGCTGAAATAGGAAAATGGAAAAATATATTCCGACTACCCATTTAAACACATAAACAACATCGGATTTGAAACAAAGCCTGTGTTTTGAGTATACTGTTAACGCAATTACCCCAACCAAATACACTTGAAGCCATCGAATATCGCCAACGACGTACTCAAGGGGGTGTCCATAAACAATGATTCCTAAAAATGGGAGTGTAACCACTAAGAGTAAGTATATTGTCGTAAGGTGTAAAAAGAGCCGGTCGGAAGGTAGACTTAGTTCATCAATCGCTGGTAAATACAGTAAGAGTGTACAAGCAAGAAACAGTATTATTAAATCAAAAAGGAAGAGACCTATATATCCAAACTCGACCATCGGGCCTTCGACAAAAGCTGAAATAATTGCGAGTATGACTAAGCCTCGGAGCAACGACTCGAGATGTCGATCAGCTATTCGCCTATTCTGCTGGAACGAACTCACGGAACATCGTCACAACAAAGCTGGATAAAAGAGTTGCGACGATATTTCTGGAATAACAGCGTGTTAGGATACTCCATGATGTTTCTCGACAACGTAGAAATCTAATTGGCATCTGCGTGATAAGCTGGAAGTAGCTAGGCAGCAAGTATTATACTATATCGACGTGCTTGAATCGCCACAATTAGCAGGTCAAATATAGCTATGAGTAATATAGCTGTTCTGGTAGGCACCTTAACCATCGGCGGCGCTGAAAGAGTCGCTGTTAACCTCGCTAACGGGTTAGCCGACCGTGGACACGAGACCGATTTAGTCGTACTCAGAGACGACCTCGAGTTGGAACCCCACGTTTCTTCGGACGTTACCCTCGAGACGCTCAACGCTTCGAGGGTACGGTGGAGTCTTCCCGCTATCGTCCGGTATCTGAACGAAAGACAGCCATCGGCAGTGATCTCCGTGATGACCGTCGAAAATGCGTTGACGATACTAGCCGCTAGACTGGCCAGATATCAGCCGAAAGTAATCGCGACTGAACACTCGGTTCGAGATGATCGACCGTGGAAGAGCGTCGCGTTCAAAGGCGATTTTCTACTCGGGAGGGTTTTTTACCGGCAAGCCGACGAAATCGTCGCCGCCTCGAGTTCCGTCGCTCGCGACGTTGCGTCGTGGGCGAACGTTCCTCGGGAGGATCTTTCGGTTATCCACAATCCGGTAGAGCTTGCATCGGCAGACAGCGATGACGAGCCTCCGCATCGATGGTTCGGCTCCGACGAACCGGTGATCGTCGCTGCCGGGAGGTACACGCCTGAAAAGGATTTCTCGACGCTACTCCGAGCGTTCGACGAGGTTCGAGAGACCGTCGGCGGATATCTGATCGTTTTGGGTGACGGAAAGTTACGGGACGAGTTGGAAGCACAGTCGCGGGAACTGTCTCTCGAGGACCGAGTATGTCTGTACGGATTCGTCGACGATCCGTACCCCTACATGAAGGCGGCCGATCTGTTCGTGCTTTCGTCTCGGTCCGAGGGGTTCGGAAACGTGCTGGTCGAAGCCATGTCGTGTGGGACGCCGGTCGTCGCAACGAACTGTGGAAGCGGTCCCGTGACGATTCTCGAGGACGGGACGTACGGGCCACTGGTTCCCGTAGGGGACGCGTCTCGGATGGCGGACGCGATGCTGGAAACCGTATCCGATCCGCCCGCTCCAGAACTGCTTCGTGAACACGCTCGGGACTTTAGCGTAGAAACCATCGTGTCGCAGTATCTCGAGCTGATCGAGACGGAGTAGGTTCAACGGGGAGTGCTGTGAGAGTCGTCGTAGAGAGCGGCGGTTTAGCTCCGTAAGAACGCCTGGTAAACCCGCTTACGAACCGCGTTGGGCGTCAATCGGAGGGGTGTTCGAATCGCTACGTTGAGCAGGAACACGAGGGGCGAAACCGAACCGCGTTCCAGGAACTCCCGTTGAATCCGAAACTCGGTCCGAGCATATCCCAGCCCGCCCCGCCTGTCGAACAGATCGTTCCCCGTCCGGCATTTCACCAGAACGGTGGGAAGGTTCTCAATCGTGTACCCCTCGGACAGCATGCGCATCCAGAGTTCGTAGTCCTGCATCGAGCGAAACGATCGGTAGTTTCCGACCTCGAGCACCGCCTCTCGACGGAACATCACGGTCGGGTGGTTCACAGGACACCGGAAACGAGCGACGGACCGAACCTGTTCGGCGTCGCTAGGCACGTCCCGAACGCGTCCCGATTCGTTGGGATTGCTGTCGAACTCCATCACGTATCCGCCGAGGACGTCGACCTCGGGATTGTCGGAGAGGTACGCTAACTGGTCCTGGAAACGAGTTTCGACGGCGACGTCGTCCGCATCCATTCGAGCGATCAGCTCGTTCGAGCACGCCTCGACGCCCGTGCGAAGCGCGACGCCCAGTCCGCGGTTCGTCGGCAGCGAGATCGTTCGTACCGTCTCCGGATACCGCGTTTCGAACGTCGAGATCAGCGCCTCGAGATCGGGCGATAACGGTCCGTCCTCGACGATCAGGACCTCGTCCGGCGGTGTCGTCTGGTCGAACACGCTTTCGAGCGCTACCCGGACGTGGTCGGCCGTTTCGTCGTGATAGACGGACATCAGTACGGAGAAGCGAGGCAGGTTCGCTGTCATCCGTATCGAGCCTCGTTGAAGTCGGCGTCGTTTCGTCCGTCTGTCCGTCGGAAGCTGAACGCCCGCGACGAAACCATCGAGCGGCCCCACCAGCTACCCGGTAACGGAGTGAACACGTTCGCCTGCGTGCTATCGATCGAATTCATCGGTCGAGCATCTCGAGCACGTCCTCGAGCACGCCCCACACCTGTTGCACGACGATCTTCAGGTCGAGCCAGAACGACTGGCGTCGGATGTACTCGAGGTCGTAGCGCAGTTTCGTTTCGGGATCGGTACTGGACGCGTCGTTCACCTGGGCCAGCCCGGTCAGTCCGGGTTTGACGAACCAGCGCTTTCGCCACGCCGGTGCGTCTTCCTCGAGGAGGACCTCCTCTTCGGTCCAGGCGGCTCGCGGGCCGACGACGCTCATGTTGCCCGCCAGGATCGACCACAGTTGGGGCAACTCGTCGAGGTGCGTCCGACGCAGCACCCGCCCCACGCGCGTAATCCGGTCGTTCTCCTCGTCCTCGGAGGGCGTGGCCGACTCGCCCTCCGGGATCATGGTTCGGAACTTGTAGACGGGGAACGTGTCCCCGAAGCCGGCGGTTCGGTCCTGACTGTACAGCACCGGACCGGGACTGTCGAGTTTGATCGCGAGCGCGATCACGGCGAACAGCGGGGCGAACGTTACGAGCCCCACGGTCGCGAACGCGACGTCGAAGACGCGCTTGTAGAGGTGATCGAGCGGATCCCACGGCTCGAGGTCGACGTCGACGACCTCGCCGACGTCGCCTTCGGAGACGAGTACGCTGTCGGCGTACTCGCGGTGGATCTTCACGGACACGCCGTGGTCGTGGCAGGTGTCGAGCGCGCCGAAGAACTCCGCGCGGTCGGCGTGGCGGAACGCGAGCACGACGGTGTCGACGTCGTACTCGCGGAGGACGTTCTCGAGTCGAGAGAGGCCGCCGAGTCGGTTCAGGGTCTCGAGTCGGTCCCGCTCGCCGCCGTCGCCGACGGTGACACCGCCGTCGGCTGCGGTTTCGGCGGACGTGGGTTCGCCGTAGACGCTCACGACGGACGGACAGAGGTAGCCCAGCACGGGGACCGAAACCGCCGGCGAGATGCGTTCGATCTGTTCGAGGTCGTCGCCGACGACGAGCGTCCGGTCAGAGCCCTCGGACGGGCGTCTTCGGATCCAGACGAACCAGAGCGGAACGGCGATTCCCAGGAGTCCGAACGTCATCACGAGCGTCGCCCGGGGCAGCCGGTGGGACCACTTGAAGTAGCCGAGCGTGGCGAGCGCGAGGCCGGCGACGAGGACGCGCTTCTGGGCGAGCACGACGGTGTCGAGGACGCGCCGCGGCTGTGGCTTGTAGAGCGGAACCAGGCTACACGAGACGGCGATGACCGTCAGCACGAGCGCCAGGTACAGCGACCGACCGGAGAGGACGGTTGCCTCGAGGCGATCGAACAGCGGCACGTGGCTCGTAAACAACAGCTGGGCGGTGGGGTGGTTCGCCACCGCGACGGCACCGACGGCTAGACCGATGACGCCGAGCGTACTCACCGTCCGATACCGCCACCCAGTCAACATTCATCGCTTGTCACTTCCACCGATCGTATAACGCATTTGATGTTTTCTCGAGAGGGTTTCCCCCTCGTAAGTTTATCAGTGCGGAACAATTGCTTATTCAGTCGTCGAAACCGTATGACCATCGGTAACCGGGTTCGGCGGAAACCCGCGATCGGACGCACGGTAACGATATGCTCCGTTTCAGGGAGTGAGACGTGAACCGCATGCGATGGCAGCGTTCGCGTTTACTACGGAGGATTGCGTTTCGTTTCGCGGGTTAAATCACGGCGTATTCCCGTCTAAACCAGGAATTATTCGGCGTTCGACGTCATTACCGGCTGATCGGATTCCACAGCCCTGCAATCACCGAACTACACTGCGGACGGCACCCGGGCGACGCGTTCGACGGCCACCGGCCGGAGGGGTGGTGAAGCGACGATCTTCGGGGAGAGTGATACTGCCGGCTGTAACTGTGTCAAGATTCTCGCCACCCCGGAGCGGCGAGAATCTAGAATGACTTACAGCCGGTAGTATGAGCTACCGACGGACGATCGACGCGGTCCACCGCTAGCGCTATCGAGAGCCATCACTCGAGTTCGACGCTCGAACCGGTTTCGACGGCCTCCGGCGTCACCTCGACGGTCCGATCGCCGACCTCGTACTCGCCGGGGTAGGGAACCGTCACCGCGAGCGTGCCGTCGTCGTCGACGGTCGCGTCCCGCTCGTACGCGAGTTGCTCGCCCGAGACGGTCACGTCCGTCGCGACGGTCACCGTCTCGCCGGGGTCGCCGGACGTCTCGATCGTCGCGCCGGGCACGACGGCGAACGCCGTCACGCCGTCGCCGCGGTGGAGCAGCTGGTAGTGCTCGAGGGGCTCGGTTTCGTCGCCGCCCGCGCCGAGATCGCCGTGGAGTTGCGCCTGTGCGCTGTCCTCGTCGCCGGCCGCGTCGGTCAGGACCACGTAGCCGACCTCGCCGTCGAACTCCTCGTACCAGCCGTCGGGATCGCCGTCGGTCCGGAACTCGTCGAACGTCGCCCTCGCGTACGAGTAGCTCGCCGACTCGCCGCTGACGAAGTAGTTGTACATTCGGTTGTCCCCCCACGAGCTCAGGACGAAGTTCGCCGGGTACTCCCGATCCGCCTCCGTGGCGTGTTCGTCGATGGCCATCGCGGCGTCGAACTGGGCGTCGTCGTGGGCAGTCTGTGCGCTCAACGAGGGGGCATAGATCAGGCCCATCCCGCAGATCAACAGCGCGATCCAGAACAGGGCGACGATCGTCCGCGGACTCCGGGGAAAGACGATGCTGGGTCCGCGTTCGCTCTCGGTCGTCGCGGTGGCGCGTCCGCCCCCGTCGGTCGCGGTACTACGCTCATCGGCAAACCGTCGCTTCCTGACGTCGTCGCCGTCCGACCGAAACTGGGCGGGAAGCCGGGCGAGCTCGAGCCGGCCGAGCAAGTAGACGAAGCCCAGGCCGCTGAGTACGGACAGCGGAACGGAAAGCTGTCCCGCGAACCGGCCCTGGACCGTCGCCAGCGCGAGCCAGAAGAGTGCGACCGTCGACACCAGCAACCAGCCCGGCCGGTACCCTCGGAGCGCGCGCCAGCAGGCCCAGCCGAGGACCAACAGCCCGAGGTAGAAGCTCAGCCCCATCTGGATGATCGGCTCGAAGATGACCGCGTTCTCCGCCGCGAACAGTGACTTCGTCTCGACGGCGCTCTCTCGGAAGAACAGGTCGTCCGCCCGCTCGAGCAGCCGACTCCACTCCACTGGGCGCACCTGGCGAAAGCCGTAGAGTCCGCCGCCGGCGAGGATCACCTGGAGGCCGACGAGCCCGCCGGCCGGCCACTCGAGGCGATGCCACAGCGCGCCGAGTGCCGTCACGGCCACCGCGCCGGCGACGACGAGTGCGGGAACGGCGGCGACGAACGATTCGTGCCACCCGAGACGAAGGTGCAGCCCCGCCGCGAGTGCCGAGCCGAGGCCGAGTCCGACGAGCACGGGAAGGTTCGCCGGAACGGGAGACAGTCCGGCGCGCACGTCGAGTGCGACCTTCAGCCCGACGTACGCCGCGACCGGAATGAGTAACAGCACGGAGCCGCCCCAGGCGTGGACGAAGAACGCGAGCGCCACGCCGAACGCCGCGGCGGCGATCCAGGTCCACGGGGTCAGGAGGTGACCGCGAGCGATCTTCGACGAGTCGGTCGAAACGCGGTCCGCCGACCGAGCCGAGACGCCCTCCGTCGCCAGCGTCGAAATGTGGCGCGCTCGTCGGCGCTCGAGGTCGACAGCGAGCCAGGCGAGCGCCAGCATCGTCACGCCGAGCCAGAGGTACTGATGGGCCCGGTGCTCGAGGAAGCCGATCCCCGTGTAGACGGCGTGTGCGGGGGTGAGCGCGAGGAAGACCACGGACGCGACGCCGACGCGGACGTCGTCGGTGAGGACGACGGCGAGCCAGTAGACGACGACGCCGAGCGCGAGCGTCGCGACGACGGGGAGCCACGCCGCGACCAGATCTGCCGCCGCTGCGTCGCCTCCGAGCAACTCGGCGAAAAACCAGTTCGTCGCGTGGGTGAGCGGCCGTATCTGCGTCCCGTCGGGCATGCTGGCGAGGACGCTCGCGTCCGTAACGCCGTCCGACTCCGCGAGCAGTTCCTCCATCCAGTACCGGTAGTAGTACGGGTCGTTCGCCGGCGAGACGACGTGATCGCCGCGCATCACCGACCGGTAGTTCAGCACCCGCATCCCGAACAGGAGTGCGAGCGACGCGAGCAACGCCCCGACCGCGCGGACGTCGATCGAAACCGGACTCGAGAGCGAGATCGACGGCCTCGAGGGACCGTCTGAAAGCTCGGTTCCGTCGAGTCCCGCCCGAACCCCCGTTCGGCTCGAGACGCGGTACTCGCCGTCGACGTTCGTCACGATCCCGCGCGAGACGAGTTCGCCGAACGTGCCCGAATCGAGCGGAACGTCCTCGAACGTCCACGTATCGTGGTCGGCGTCGACGGCGAGGATCGACTCGAGGGCCTCTCGTCCGTCGTCGTACTCGTCTCGAAACGCGATCGATGCGTCGGCGACGTCTGCGGGGGTCGGTTCGTCGGCCATCGATGATCGAAACTGTGGTTCGGTGTCGTTACGCCGACGACCGAACTGTCTGTGACTCGAGAACCATCGGCTCGTACCAGTCGCGGTTGTCGCGGTACCAGTCGACGAACTGCGAGACGCCCTCGCGGATGCCGGTCGACGGCTCGTAATCGATCAGATCACAGGCTTTCGACACGTCGGCGTGGGTGTGTCGCGCGTCGGCTTCTTTCGGGTCGGCGTACTCGAGGCCGACGTCCGCGCCCGTCTCGTCGATCACGTGGGTCGCGAGTTCTTCGATCGTTATCGTCCGCGTCGAGCCGACGTTGACGACCTCGCCGTCGCAGTCGTCGGTGTCGAGCAGCGTGAGGTTGGCGTCGACGACGTCGTCGATGTAGGTGAAATCCCGCGTCTGTTTTCCGTCGCCGTAGATTACCGGCGGGTCGCCGTTTACACACCGCGAGGTGAAGTTCGTGATCGCCATGTTCGGCCGCATCCGCGGCCCGTAGACGGTGAAGTACCGAAGCGAGACGGTCGGGAGGTCGTAGATCTCGTCCCAGAGCCGACAGTAGTGTTCGCCGGCGAGTTTGGTGACGCCGTAGGGGCTCTGTGGAACGGTCTGGTGGTCTTCGTCGTAGGGGAGGTACTCGACTTCGCCGTACACCGACGACGACGAGGCGTTGACGAACCGACGGACGCCGAACTCGTCGGCCGCCATCAACAGCGTCAGCAACCCCGTCGTGTTGATCCGGTGGGGTTTTTTCGGATTTTCGACGCTCGTTCGAACGCCCGCCTGGGCGGCCTGGTGGTAGACGATCTCGACGTCGTGAGACGAGAGCAGCGAGCGAACGAGTTCCTCGTCGGTGACCGATCCCTCGACGAACCGGAAGCGATCGCCGCCGATTTCGCGACAGCGCTCGAGGTTTTGCTCTTTGATCCGAAGATCGTAGTAGGGATCTAACACGTCGAGCACGGTGACCGTATGTCCCCGCTCGAGGAGTCCGGCCGCGACGTGCGAGCCGATGAACCCCGCACCGCCGGTGACGAGAGCGTGTGTCATGGCGGTTAGTCCGTCCCTCCTTCCGCGGTCTGTTCCGTCTCGGTGCTCGCCTCGACGAACTGCCCGGGTTTCCCTCCGAGACGCTCTTCGGCCCGATCGCGATCCTCGGGATAGCCGACGTCGACGCGCCACCCTTCCATCCGGATGGCGTCGATGGTTCGCCCGGACTGGATCAGCAGGTCGATCGCGTCCGGGAGTTCGTACTCGCCGCGGTCGCTCTGTTGAACCAGCTGGCAGGCGTGGAAGATCGCCGGCGTAAAGGTATAGAAGCCGGTCATCACGAGGTTCGACGGCGGCTCGTCCGGCTTTTCGACTACTTCGACGATCTCGCCGTACTCGTTCGTATCGAGGACGCCGTAGCGCGAGGCCTCCTCGTAGGGAACCTGTTCGACGAGGAAGGCGGCGTCGGCCCGGTCCTCGCGCTGGCGGTTGACGACGTCCGCCAGGTTCGCCCGAAAGACGTTGTCCCCGAGCATCAGTGCGAAGTCGTCGTCGACGAGGTGTTCGACCTGCCGGATGGCGTGAGCCAGTCCCAGTTGTTCGCGCTGGTGTGCGTACGTGATCGGTACGTCCTCGTAGCTATCGCCGTAGCGGTCGATGATCTGCTCTTTGAGGTGGCCGACGACGACGATCAGTTCCGAGACCCCGATCTCGAGCAAGTTGTCGAAGACGTCTTCGACGATCGGCTGGCCGTCGACTTCGACGAGGGCTTTCGGTTTGTCATCGGTGAGCGGCTGGAGGCGAGTCCCCTTTCCTGCCGCCAGAACGACTGCTTGCATGTGCGACCACCACTCCAAACCCGGGTAAATAGCTGGTCCCCGTAGTTTCAGGTTACCATCCCGGGTTCGATCCCGCCGGCACACCCACTCGATACGCGAGTCGGACCATCGTCATACCGACTCGAGCCGCCGGACGTGACTCCACACCGGATCCCCCGATACTGTTCGTTCAGCGGGTGATTCCGTCGTTACTCCCTCGAAACTCACGGATTTTCACCTCAACGGCGAGCTAATCCCGCCCCTTTTTGACTCCCCCTCGAACTCCGGTCGGTGGCCGGCACGCAGGAGAGAGCGCTCGAACGCCGGAAAACTGGCGAAACGTCGGCTTTCTCGGCTGCTGTCCACTTCGAAGGAGTACTAGGGCTCTGCTGGGGTACTAGTGGCGTTCCAACCTGAACTGGTGGGTCAACTCCTGTTGTGCGGGTCGATTTGACCTGCCAGCCGACGTTTGGAACGGTACTAGCGACGGCTCTAGTGACGTTTCAAACCTGAGCCGTTCCAACCCTGAATCGACGAGCGAAATCGTGCGGCGAGGGTACTAGAGCGAGGATACTAGTATCGTCCCAACTGAACGGAGTTACATACCCTCCAGACAATCTCACCCACGGATCACTCGGTTTCCGTTCGGGTTGGGGCGGTTCTCGCTCACGTCGGTTCGCTACGGCTGCCGTCGGTCGCCGTTCACCATTCCACGGTTCACGCTCGGTTCACTCGCTCGAGTCGCGCTCACCTCGTGCGATCGGACCCGCATGGCCGTTTAGTGGCTACTGCTGATCAGAAACGTTCAGTAACCGTCGTCGGTTTTTCGCTCGAGCCGCCGGATCGGGACGCGAGACGGCCAGTCGAAGCTACGTCGGTTCGACGTCGGTCGCCAGCATCTCTTCGACGATTCGCAACTCTTCGTCCTCGGTGATCTGCTCGGACGTGAGACACGCGTGAAGCATCTTGTGGACCAGTTCGGGGTCGGACGGAATACCGGCTCCCCTCGAGGTGTTGTCCGTCACGGTCGCTTCCAGCGTCTCGAGACGGTGGCTGAGCTGTGTGATCTGTTCGGACAGTCCAGCCAGCGACTCGTCGATCTGGGTTTCGATCTCGCTGAAATCGGCAGTTTCGTCTCCGCGTTCGCCTTCTCGTCCCGGGGCACCATCTGAATCGGTGGGGGCTGGT
This sequence comes from Natrarchaeobius chitinivorans, assembly GCF_003841505.1. GTDB lineage: Archaea > Halobacteriota > Halobacteria > Halobacteriales > Natrialbaceae > Natrarchaeobius > Natrarchaeobius chitinivorans. Next base: position 63,635 of record NZ_REGA01000012.1, on the reverse strand, counting down.
GGATCCGAATCGGTCGGTGACGCTTTCTGTCGCCGTATTCGTGCCTCCGATTCATCGGCTTCGCCTCCATCGCGAACTGCCTCGCCGGCGAGTTCTGCGTCCGAATCGCCGCCCTCGGTGGGGGCGTCTTCGCCATCGAAACTCCCCTCGAGGTCGAACAGTTCTGCGACGAGTTGCTGTCGGTTCGACCAGTCGAACCCGTCGATTCCGTTTACCCGCTGACTGATCGTCGCACTGGTGACGCCGAGGTTTTCGGCGAGTTTCGCTTGCGTTGCGGTCGGATACTCGCGAATCTCCCTGAGCGTTTCCAGTTGTTTTTCCGTGACGTCGTCCGGCTCGAGCGTCGGCCTGGACCGAGGTCCGGACGGCTGTTCGTCCGTCGAATCGCCAGTTGCTGGTGTCTGTTCGTCAGTCGAGTCGTCTGTCGCAGACGTCGGTTCGTCCGTCGAGTCGGTGGTTGCCAGGGTTGGCTGGTCTGCTTCCATGGCGTCGTCCGGGCTCTCGCTACTGGAATTGACCTCCGGGTTCTCCCCACTGGAGTCGTCCCCCGACTCTGCCGGATCGCCGTACTCGTCGAGGACGTTTTCGACCATTTCGGTGGTTGCGCCGCTGACCGTCTCCGCGAGTTCTTCCATCGACACCTCCGGCCGTGATTCTGCGGCGTCGAGGATCTTCTTGTGGATCACGGCTCGAGGGGCGTTCACGTGGCTTTGCGTTCGACCGGGTGATAGACTCGAGTCGCTCATACGATTCTCACTGCAAGGCACCCATTCGTGTCACACGTCCCCAACCAATGTGTTATATTTTTTTCATCCGGAGTGAACAGACCTGCTGGCCTGAACGTCCGTCGGGAGAAGACAGTCGACTGTCGGTCAGTGGCGATTCCGCGGTCAGAACCCGAACCACCTTCTATCGCGATTCTCATCCGACTGTCGATCCGGCTGCCATCCGATAGCCGAGCGGGTAAACGATGGCGAGGAGGACGACGACTGTCCCGAGCGCCACCAGCCCCGTCCGGTGAACGTACGGAATCGGCCGGGCATCGCCCAGGACGACGTGCATCCAGATCGGAACCGCGACCGTCGCGCCGACCCAGACGACGGTTCCGAACAGCAATCCCGAGAGGAGACTCGAGGGGAGGGGACGCGATCCGGTGACGGCGGTGACGGCGAAAACGAGGGCGGCAAACGCAGCGCTCCCAGCGAGACAGAGCGCAAACAGGACCAGCCAGCCGACGCGAGCGCTCTCGGCACCGACCAGCGTCGACATCGGTTCGATCCCATCGACCGAGATGAACACGAGGCCTGCGGCGACACCAGCCACGATCCCGGCGACGGCGATCGCGTAGCCCGTGGCGACGATTCGCGTCGCCGTCGGAACGGGTGCTCGTCGGTCGGCGCTCGAGCGTATCCGCCCGGTCACGACACTCGCGCCCGTGAATATGCCGATCGCCACGAGAAAGAGCAAAATCGACGCCGCGGTGGCCTCGAGCGGTCGCGTCGCGATGGGAGGCTGGTCGAGCGCGTAGTGAAACGCGAACAGGTTGGCCCACTGGGAGTCGTGCAGCGCGGTCAGTTCGCTTTCGAGAACCGGCGTCACGTAGTGAACGTCGGGAAAGAGCCCCCACAGACCGCCGATCGCGACGAGCCACAGGTGACGACCGTGGTGACCGTCCCGCAGCGCCAGTGGCATCGCCAGCAGGACGACGAGCGACGCACCGACGAGAAAGTGGACGATTGCTGGGGCCATGGATGTCGGTTGGTTCGATGTCTGTCGGGACGAGCGTATACCTCGGCTGTCCCTGTTCGCGGGTTTTTCACGGCCACCCGCCGGATTGTGGATTCCGTGGCCGACCGTCCGGCAGCTTGCGGATTGCGTGGCCGGCCGCCCGCCGGTTTGTGGGTTCCGTGGCGGCCGTCGAGTCGACCGTACCCGCTCGTCGCCGCCAGTACGACCACAGCATAAATAGAGGCCCTGCTTGAGATGGAACGGGCAGTGACGAATTCGCTCAAGAGTTAACTACCGGGCCGGTGTAGCGAACCGACGACTCGACTCGAGCCGACGATTACGACCTCGAGTCGCCCCGCGTTGCCAGTATGAACCGAGACGTCGGCGTCACGGAGCTGATACGATCGATCCTCCCCGAGTGGATCGTCCCGGTGTTCGAGACGACCGCGTTGCTCGGCGACGAACTGGTTGCCGTCGGCGTCCTCGGCGTCGTCGTCGCCGTCGAAGTCACCCGGTCGATGCACCGCGATTCCGACCGCGCGCTCTCGAGTGAAACGGCAATGCTTCTCGGAATCGTCCTCGGCGGACTCGCGCTCACGCTCGCCCTGAAGACGGCGTTTGGCTTCTCGAGACCGCCGTCGTCGCTGCAGGCCGTCCCTCGAGAGAGCGGCGGATTTCCGAGCGGGCACACCATGGCGGCGACGGTGCTCTGGCTCTCGCTCGTCCGCTGGAGCGACCGGGGGACAACTCGCCTTCGACTCCTCGTCGCAGTCGGCGTGATCGGACTCGTCGGGTTCTCGCGGCTCGCTCTCGGCGTCCACTACCTCGTCGACGTGCTCGCCTCGGTCGGCTTCGGCGTCGGCTACCTGTTGCTCGCGGAGCATCTGGTCGGGGAGGAGCCGATCCGGGCGTTCGGACTGGCGACGGTTCTCGGCACCGGCGCGCTCCTCGTGACGGGGGGAACGACCGACGGCTGGCTGGCGTTCGTCGGTTGCGTCGGCGGCGCAGCGGGATGGTGGGCGATAAACCGACCGATCGCTCGAGAGATCTGGCTGACGGCGACGCGGTAGCTCACGACCCGTCCGCGCCGTCGGGTTCGTCACGTCGATCGTCACCGTCCTCACGCCCCCGGTGTTCGGCGAGCGCTTCGTCGACCGTTAGCTCCCCGGCGGCGACCCGACGCGCCAGTAGTTCGTCGATCGCCCGGTTCTCGTCGCTGCGTTCGCGCGATCGATCCTTGATGAGCTGGAGTTCTCCCTTCGTCGGTTCGATCTCCCGGCTCTCGACGACTTCGCCCTCGAGGCGGGCGATGTTCACCGCGGCGAGGACGTCCTCCATTCCGCGTGCGCCGGTCCCGAGATACGGCGTCGTTCCGGTTTCGTCGACGAGTTCGACGCGGACGTCCTCGAGGTCGTTGACGAGCGTCGCGCTCTGGAGCCGCGAGCCGTCGCCGATTCGGACGACGGGGTCGGTCGCCTCTCTCACCTCGCGTTCGATGACGCCGACGGCGTCGGCGAGCGGAACCTGAAAGACTGCGACGACCGTTCCAACGTTGAGTACGGCGATACCTGGCTTGCGCCCCGGATCGACGCCGATGACCGTTCGACCGGCGTCGCCTCTGACCGACGACAACGCTCGATCGACGCCTCGACGGGGGTCGTCGGGGTCGGCGACGATCGTCGGTACCCCGCCGAAGGCGTCGGCGTGACTCCCGTCCGTCACGACGACGGTCGCTCGCTCCGGTAGCTCCTCGTCGGGTTCGACGGTCGTAAACGTCGCACCGCGGTCGCGCAGCTCGTTGACGACGCCGTGGTACACCTCGAAATCCGACGTGGCGACGACGATCACGTATCGGCGTTCGTCTCGAGAGCGAATAAACGTGTTCGACCGCCCGGGGCGGTCGGCGGTCTACTCGTCTTCGAGCCGGAAGTTCCGATCTGCTCGTCTTCCCTCGGATGTTTCGGTCTGCTCGTCTTCGCTCGGATTCCGCGGCACACGGGGCAGACGCGTTCCGGGGGGTTTTTGCGCGAACGATCCGAACGGAACCCGTGAACGACGAGCCGATTTCGACCGGCTGTGACCCGGTCGACGAGTTACTCGGCGGGGGATTCGAGCGCGGAACCGTCACGCAGGTGTACGGACCGCCGGCCGCGGGCAAGACCAACGTGGTGCTTTCGGCCGCGGTCGAAACCGCTGCAGACGGCGGGACCGTCGTCTACATCGATACGGAGGGGATCTCGATCGATCGCTTCGAGCAACTGCTGTCGGCTCGAGTCGATGCCACCCCATCGAAGACCGCGGGTGTGACCGGCGAACTCGAGGCCGATCCGGATCGAACGGGAGGCGACGAAGACGAGACCGTCCAGTCGGTCGCCTCCCGGATCGTCGTCGAGGACGCGCTGGATTTCGAGGAGCAAGCAGAGGCCGTCAGGGACGTCGAGGAGTTCGCCGAACGGGCGGATCTGGTCGTTCTCGACAGTGCGACCGGATTTTACCGCCTCGAGCGAACCGAAGACGACGACGGCGGTGAATCGCTGCGCCGCGTCGCCCGGCAGGTGACCCATCTCCTCTCGCTGGCTCGCAAACACGACCTCGCGGTCGTCCTCACGAACCAGGTGTTCGCCGATCCCGACTCCGATCGAACTCGAGCGCTCGGCGGGAACACCTTAGAACACTGGACCGGCGTCGTCGTTCGCCTCGAGCGCTTTCGGGGTGGCAACCGACGGGCAACCCTCGAGAAACACCGATCGAAACCGGTCGGGGAGTCTACCACGTTCCGGATCACGGACGCCGGAATCGACGGCGAAGACGGCACGGCTCACCACTGACATCCTGCTGGTTGGCACTGATATCCTGCTGGTCGGCACTGACATCCTGCTGTCGGCGGTTCCCGCACACCTGCGACCCGGGCGGCGGTTGCGCGGATATATCGGGACAGAAATCCGTCTCAGTCGTGGATCTCCTCGAGTACTGACACACCAGATCCGGGTTTGGACTCCCACTCCCACTCGTCTTCGATCCTGAGTCGGCCGTCCTCGAGGCGTTCGACCCGGCCGACGGAGTGTCCGGTCGCCGTTTCGCCGTCTTCGGTTAGCTGGGCGTACCGGATGTCCAGTCGTTCGCCGTCGAACGTCCCGACCAGATGTCCGTCGACGATTCCGTCGCCAGCGTAGTTCGCGTAGACGCGGTTTCCGTCCTGTTCGTAGCGAAACCGGGTGTCCGACCCGACGTCCCCGCTATCGCTGTTTTCGACGCCGACGAACGTCCGTCCGTCGAGCGAGATATCGTCGTCCATGCGATGACCACTCGCCGGGGGTGTGAAACGGTACCGATCCGGCGCTGAGAGTGGTACCTCCCGCCGACTGACTGTGTTGCGGTGGGCAGCGACCGAAAGCACAGACTGATGCCGTGGTTGATGTTAACGCAGACAGAATAGTTAAGTGGAGTAGGAACTTACACGCTACTATGGCCGCTCACGGCCGGCCCGCACTGCGGGACCTGTTCGACGAGTCGCCCACCCCTCACATCGCCCATCCCCCGCGAACCCACCACCGAGACTTCTACGTCGCGACCGACGGGTCGTTCCGGACGTCCGGTGGTGGGCTGGGTGCCGTCATCGAGACGCGCGATGGGACTCGCGTCGCCCGAATCGCGACGGCGGATACGCCCCCGGACAACAACGTCGCCGAGTATCGGGCGTTGCATCTGGGGCTCGACGTCCTCGCGGCACGGGCTCCTCGAGACGTGAGTGTCGGCGTCCTCGTCGACCACGACGCGCTCGCGAGCAACGTCAACAACGCCGTTCTCGCGACGAACCATCCGGAGGGAAAATCGCCGCGACCGCTGTCGGTCCCGGCGGCGACCGGCTACCACTGGCGAGGCATTCAGGCCCGTCTCAGCGGGTTCGGTGCCGTCCGTGCCGCCCGAATCGACAGCGATCAGAACCCGGCACACCCGCTCGCGAACACGCCTGACCGCTACGAACACGTCAACAGCGAGCCCGACCGCTGCGTGCTTCCGGACCCGATCGAACACACGGCGACGGAGTTCCCGCCGCCGTCCCGGGCCGACCGCAACGGCGGGAGCGGGCGCGCGTCCGATTGAGTGTACGAGCGAGGTCGACCACCGTGAACCGTCATCGTTTTCTCGTGTGTCGAGAGAGTCGTCGTCGATGAGCCTTCGCGTCGCGGTCGCCGCACCGTTCATCCAGAACGGCACGTCACGACTCGAGGAGAGCGAGTTCGTCGTCTCCCTCTCGCTCGAGCGCGACTGGTTTTCCCCCGATCAATCGAAGCGACTGATCGACGTCGCCGCCGGCGAAGGGTTACTCGAACACGAGGGCGACGAACTCGTCGCCGCGTTCGACCCGGGCGAGATAACCGTCCCCGAGGAGTTCGTCCCCGACGAGGACCTGCTCCGCGAGCGATCCGCCTTCGAGCGCGTCCTCGGCGACCTCGTCGCCGAGGGGATGGAAAAACACGAGGCGGTGGGTGCGATCAACGCTCTGCAGAGCGAACTCGAGGTGACGATCGAAGCCGCCGCCGTGGTGTACGCCCGACGAGAGGGAATCGACGTCAGCGAACTCGTCCCGGTCGCGAAAGACGCGCTGGCCGCAGACGAAGCTGGTTAATCCCTGCCGGTCCGACGGCCCTCATGGTCGAAAAACGGATCACCGACGGCAAACGGATCGCCCAGTTGCTCGCGTCCGAACTCGAAGGCCGCGACGACGGCGAACTCGAGTCGGTCGCGGTGGCGAACGCCGACCGGGACGTCGAGCCGACGGCCGGCGGCGCTCGCGCGTACGACGTCACTCGAGGCACACCGTCCGGATCTGACGAACGGATCGCCCGCGTCTTCGTCCACGAGGATCACGCCAGACTCGAGTTTTCGGTCGAACCGGCCGTCGCGGCCGAGGCGGCCGCGGACGTCGACCTGCGCGTTCGGTCGAACGAGGGTGAGACGTCGCGGACGAGCGTATTGCTCGAGTCCGGCGCGGCGGTCAAGCGGGCGACGGACGTCGTCCAGGCAGTGGTTCGAACGCACGAGTAGAGCGAAGTCGTCGCGGAGAGACTCGGTCTTTCTCTCGGGAGTTGTGCCAGAGAGTACGTGTAGCCGGAGAGGCCGTGCACGACGAACTCGACGACGGTGCCTGTTCGGTGTGATCCGTCACCCACCGCAATCCCGCCCGCCGGGCGCTCACGGGGAACGCGTCGAGGGTGGCAGGAGCATGCCGAATGTGAACAGGAGCACGCCGAATGTGAACCGGAATCGGACTGCCCTCGTCTATTTTCACATAATGACTCGTGGTTGATGAAAAGGTACAAGTTCGAGGTCGCGTCATACCTACCAATGAATTTTGAGGGGCGTCTCATCGAACGAGTCGGAGGGAGACGTATCATCATCCTCCTCGGGACCGTGTTCATCACGGCTGCGTTGATACGGGGATACCTCCGGGTCGACCTGGGTACGCCCCTGTCGAGTGCGGTTTTCGTCTCGGTCTTCGTCACCATCCCGGGCGTGGTGCTGGTCTACGGCGGCTATCGTCTCCCGAAAACCGACATCCACCCCGACTTTCACTCGACGGTGACGAAGTGGACCCTCGGCGGGTTCGTCTCTATGGTACTGTTCCTGATCGTGTACGATTTCATCGTGGAGGGCGGAATCACCAACCCTGACAGGGCGTTTACGATTCTACCCGCCTTCAGTTCACTCGCGGGATTCTGGTTGGGGATACGCGAGGGACGAACGGAGACGAGCAAACGGGAAGTCGAAAACACGATCGCACGCCTCGAGGAGTCGAACCAGCGCCTCGAGCAGTTCGCGTACGCGGCCTCACACGACCTCCAGGAGCCGCTTCGGATGGTGTCGGCGTACCTGCGGCTCATCGAAAAACGGTCGGACGACCTCTCGGAGGAGAACCAGGAGTTCCTCGAGTTCGCCGTCGACGGTGCCGACCGGATGCACGAGATGGTCGAGAGCCTGCTCGTCTACTCGCGAATCGATTCGGAGGGGCAGTCGTTTGCCGCGGTCGATCTGGACGACGTCGCGGCGGACGTCGTCACCGACCTGCAGGTGCGGATCGACGAGGCCGACGCCGAAGTCACCGTGGACGACCTCTCCCACGTCGAAGGCGACGAGGACCAGCTGTACCAGCTGCTTCTGAACGTGGTGAGTAACGCGCTCGAGTACACCGACGATCCGCCCCGGATCCACGTCTCCGCGGAGAGAAACGGGTCCGAGTCGGTCGTCTCGGTCCGCGACAGCGGAATCGGTATCGAGCCGGAGAAACAGGACGAAATATTCGAGATCTTCAACCGGTTGCACAGCCGGGACGAACACCCCGGGACGGGGATCGGTCTCGCGCTGTGCGACCGGATCGTCGACCGACACGGCGGGGAGATCTGGGTCGAATCCGAATCTGAACGGGGGTCGACGTTCTCGTTTACGCTTCCGACCGCAACTTCCCCCAACAACTGATCAGTCGGTCGCTCGAGGGGCCGTCACTCCGCTTCCATCGATGCGGGCGCTCGAGTCTCGGCTCCGAGCGCGAGCATACCGATGCCGGCGATGCAGTCGGGACAGTACGTCGCCGTGACCGGATCGTACCGGTCGGCAAGCGCGGCACAGGGCTCACTCGAGAGGAAAATCACCCGTTCGGCCGGAATCGGATCGCCGCAGCGATCGCAGACGGGGTCGGGCGGAGCCTCGACGCGTCCCGCGTCGGCGGCTTCGCGACCGGAACTCATCGGGATCGCCCCTCGAGGCGTGGGCGGCGGCGATTCGGGCGGCGTCGTTCGCCGTGGCTCCGGACGAACGGGCGCTCCGATCGAAGCGGCCGCTGTTCGAACGCGATACGTGACCGTCGTGCGAGAGCTTTTTGTCTCGGTAGCGGTAACGAAAGCATGGCAACCAGGTGTGAGCTTGGAAGCCACCCGCCTCGGGTGGTGCAACACCCGGGGCGTTTTCGCGTGCACGCCCCTGCTACGCATTTTCGGCGGGCAGCTTCCATCGTGACGTTTGTACTACACAATAATATAACTACTGGTATTTGTGAAGAAAGGCAGCTGTATTTAGATAACGGCTGCAATCGCCCTGGGACTGGAACGCATCGACGACCTCGAGGAGCCGGCACGCTTTCGTCAGTTGAGTTTCCCAATCATCGTCCCCACTGATCCCGGCCTCGAACTCTACGTGTCCACGACCGGCCATCTCGAAGGCATCTTGAGCGCGGGTGAGCGCGTCACGGATAGCAGCCGGGTCAGATCCATTACTCACCCTCACCACACTCCGTAAGGAGCAGGTTTTCGACGGTCGCGAAGTCATCAGTCCTGTAAACTGGAATGCCAGAGACGACAATTTCACGGATATCTTCTGTGTACGTGGGGATCGCTTGTACTGTTTCGACATCGATATCGTAGGCGTACCTGTCCCCATCAAATTCTTCCTCTTCGAGGTCTCGAGCGACTGCATTTGCCTCGCGTTGGTTTGCGGCTCGGTTCTTCCGGGTGAGCACCCACAGGTCGATATCGCTGCGCCGGTCGGCCTCGCCACGTGCGACACTTCCGTACAGGACAACCGCCAAGAGATCATCGAGGGCAGTAGCGAGACTATCCACGGCGGCTTTCACCGGTTCTTGAAAATCGGCCTGTGGGATTCGGAGAAGCGGATCGTCTGGAATTGATAGCCGTTGCCGATTGATCTGGACGAGTCGCTGATTTCCGTCCGGGGATTCGACCACTAGGTCGTTCTCGATTAGGGTGTCGATGGCTCTGCGAACGGTCTGCTGAGAATGTCCTATTTGGTTTGCAACCTCCCTGAGTGAGAACTGCCTGAACCGGTGGTTAGTTAAAAAGAGAAGAGCATCATCTGTTGCCTTTCTCTTGAACAAATCGGGGTCCAGTACGGGTATAGACAAGGATATCGAAGTTCCATTGCCGCCGTCAGAATTCGTCTGATGGCTCATATGCCACCAAACGGCTCACTCCTATAAAAATTTTATATTGATAGCTGGTGTGGATTAACAGTTGCCGATCCGTTCGGCGACGTCGGTAACGGTTCGTGGCTGATCCATGTGAGAGCACCTCGAGTTCGACGCGTCGGAGCACAGTGTCACACAGTACGAAACTTATATGTGAAGAAATTTCGAGTAGTGGTACAGCAGAGCGGAAGAACGGTCCGAGCCAAAGACGATCTATTGTACCGATTTACCGGTTCACGTCCGCTCGAGGTCCGCGACGATCGTCGGTACCGCCGTCGTGACTTCCGCCTGTTCGACGTGGGCGACGGCTCGAGGGTCGGGGTCCGGCCCGTCCTCGAGGAGGACCTGGATCGCCCGCATGCCGACGTTCGTCGCGCCCGCGACGTCGGCGTCGACGTCGTCGCCGACGTAGACGGCGTCCGCGGGGTCGACGCCGAGTTCGTCCGCGATCGCCTCGAACGCGCGCGGATCGGGTTTGCCCGCCTCGAGTTCGCCCGTGACCAGCGCGGCGTCGAACGACCGCTCCCAGCCGAGGGTCGCGAGTTTGTCCCGCTGGGCGCGGACGGGACCGTTGGTGAGCAATCCGACGCGGTACTCCGCTCGTAGCTCCTCGAGCATCCCCTCGACCCCCGGCAGGGGTTCGATCGCGTCGGCGATCGTCTCCCGGTAGGCCGTCGCGAGTGCCGCCGGGTCCGCGTCGCTCTCGCGGCCGTCGAGCAGGTCGGCGAAGATCGGCTCGCGCGTCTCGCGGGTGAGGTTCTCGCGGTGGGCCTCGACGTACTCGGCCCGACTCAGGTGGGGCGCGTCGGTCGCGTCGACCGCCTCCTGGAGGATCGTCTCCCTGTCCCGGCGCGGCACTGCAAGCGTGTAATCGAGATCGAAGACGATCGCCCGTGGCATGGGTGTCAGAGAGGACTCGAGGGAGTTGAAGCTATCCCTTCGATCCGACCGGCTCGAACGCCACGACGGGGGATCTCTCGAACGGTTCCGGGCGGAAATCGGCTAACCGTGTGATGGTGGCTCGCGACGGTAACGGGTACGGCCTCTCGTAGCGACTTCCCGGTGGAGCCATAATCCGTCTTCGGCCCCACCGACAATGACGTCCAGTAGTCCGAACCTACCGCGTCCGGGGTCGGCGCTCGAGTCCGACTCGAGTCTCTCGCACAGTAGGTATCGACACCGTTAATTCGCCAGACCTGATTCGTCCGTACGACATGGTCGCCGAGCCGGCACTCACCGCCGATTTCGCAATCATTCTACTGAGTGCGACGTTCGTCGGCTTCCTCGCGAAGAAGACGGGCCAGCCGACGATCATCGCCTACATCCTCGCGGGAGTGGTGCTGGGTCCGGCTGCCCTCGGCATCGTCCAAGTGAGCGAACTCACCGAGTTGCTGTCCGAACTCGGACTCGCGTTCCTCCTGTTTCTGCTCGGGATCAAGATGCGCCTCGACGAGGTCCAACACGTCCTCAAGCCGATCGTCAAGATCTCGATCCCGCAGATGGCAGCGGTTTTCATCGCGGGCGCGGGCCTGTCCCTCGCGCTCGGCTTCGACCCCCTCGAGGCGTTTTTGATCGGACTCGCGGTGATGTACAGCTCCACGGCGGTCGTGATCAAGATGCTCACGGACAAGGACGAAGCGACCTCGCTGCACGGCAAGATCGACGTCGGCGTCTTGCTCGTCCAGGACATCGTCGTGGTCATCATTCTGGCGGTACTCGCGGCCGGACGACCCGACGATCTGGCAGAAGTCGCGACGACGCTCGCCATCGTGCTCGTTTTGGTCGCGTTGATCACCGTCGCCGCAATCCTCGCGTCCCGGACCCTGCTGCCGATCGTCTTCCGGCGGATCGCCGACAACAAGGAGGTGTTTTTCCTCGTCGCAGTCTCGTGGGCGTTCCTCTTCGTGTTCGTCTCCGACAACGTCAACCTCTTTCTCGCGCCGCTCGGTATCGAGGCGTACCTCTCGATCGAGATGGGGGCATTTATGGCAGGATTGGCCATCGCACAGCTTCCCTACAGCAAGGAACTACAGGATCGGGTCAATCCACTGACCGACCTGTTCGTCATGGTGTTTTTCGTCTCGGTCGCACTCGACCTCGAGGCGGCCCAGTTGCTGGCACACTGGCAGGAGGCGATCGTCGCCGCGCTGGTGTTGATGCCCGTGAAGTTCCTCGTCTTCTTCTATCTGATCGACTGGCAGGGCTTCGATCACGAGACGACGTTCCTCGGCTCGATCAACATGATCCAGGTCAGCGAGTTCGGCATCATCGTCGCCGCCGTCGCGTTCGAAGGCGGGTTCATCGAGCCGGAAGTGCTCGGGTTCATGACGCTGCTCGCCATCTTCACGATGGGCGTCTCGGTGTATTTCATCGAGTTCAACCACGCGCTGTTCGAACGGTTCGAGCCGACGATCAACAGGTGGACCGGCGACGGAGAGTTCGAGGGCGGGAAACGGGAGTACCGTGACCACGCCGTCGTCATCGGCTACGACGAGGTGACGAAAAACGCCCTCCCGCTGCTCGCGGATCGCTACGAGGACGTCGTCGTCGTCGATCGTACGGTCAGTCACATCGAAGCCCTCGAGGAAGAGGGGTACGACGCGATTTACGGGGACTTCCGGAACTCCACGATCCGGAAGGACGTGGCGGTCAAAAAGGCCGATTTCGTCCTCTCCTCGTCGGTCCAGCCGGAAGTGAACAAGGCGCTGCTCCGAGAAGTGAGCGAGGACGCGACGGTGTTCGTCGAGGCCAACCGAATCGAACACGCCCGTGACCTCTACGACGCCGGTGCTCACTGCGTCGTCATGACTCCCTACCTCGCGGCAGACAGACTCTCCGAGTATCTCCGGGCGTACCTCGAGGACGATGTGGACGTCCTGGAAGCGGCGATCGACGGTGACATCGAACTGCTGGCGACGCCGGAACTCTTCCCGGACGTCAACGGACGGCTCGGGGGTGGTGGCGATGAGTGAGCTACTCACCGCAGTCTCGATCCTCTTCATCGTAACTGGACCCCTCCTGGTCGTCGCGAATCGATTCGATCTGCCGACGGTGCCGGTTTTCGTCGTGGCCGGGGTCGTCGGTGGCTCGGTCATCGACCCGGACATACTGCTCGAACTCGCGTACTACGGGATTGCGCTGCTCGTGTTCACGTTCGGAACCCGGATCGATCTCGCTGCGATTCGGTCGGTGCTCCTCGACGGCGAACTGGCAGCGATCGGCCAGATTCTCGTCGTTGGCTCGCTCGGCGTCGGGATCGGCGTAGCCCTCGGAATTTCTCCGACCGAGGCGATTTACGTCGGTATTGCGGCCGCGCTCTCGTCGACGATCGTCGGAACAGCGCTGTTACAAACGGAAATAAATCAGGGACTCGTTCGCGGTCGATTGGCCTCGTCGATCCAGTTCGTACAGGACCTGATCGCAATCCTCGCGATACTCCTCCTTGGTGCCGGTACCCTCGAGTCCGGCTACGTGGCGACGGCGATCGCCGGCGGCCTCGCGTTGCTTCTCGCGGCCGTCCTCGTCAACCGATACCTGTTCGACGCCATCGGACGGTTCGCCGGCAGCTCTGACGAACTCATGATTCTTGCGGTCGTCTCGTTGCTCGCCGTGTTCGTCGGCGCGGCCGAGTTCGCAGGTATCTCCATCGTCGTCGGCGCGTTCGCGGCCGGTCTCGCCGTGCGTCACGACCCGGTCGAGTATCTCGGGCTATTCAACGGTCTCCAGTCGATCAGGGACTTCTTCGTCGCCATCTTCTTCGTCACGATCGGCGCACTCGTCGTCTTCCCGTTCATCGGCGACATCGGATGGGCCGAATCCGTCGATAAGTTGGTGCTCGTCGCCGGGCTCGTCGTCCTGACCGCGGTGGTGAAACCGGCCGTCACCACGGCGATACTGATCTACCGCGGGTACGAGGCCCGGTCGGCGACGCTCGCCAGCCTCAGTATCGACCAGATCAGCGAGTTCGCCCTGATCATCGCCATTCAGGCGTTCCTGCTCGAGGCGCTGAGTTCGGCCGTCTTCGACGCGATCATCCTGGCTGCGGCGGTAACGATGGTGACCTCGAGTCTGAGCCAGCGGTACGACGAGGAGATCTACCGCGCCCTCGCGAACCGCGGCGTGGTTTCGGGCCGACACGACCGGGTCGACGAGTGGAGCGACGTGCCGGACGACATCGCCGACCACGTCGTGATCGTCGGCTACGGTCGGCAGGGACAGAAAGTGGTCGAAACCTTTGAAGAGCTAAATCAACCCTACGTCGTCATCGAAAACGACCCTGCCCGCAGGGAGATCGTCAACAGGGAGTGCGACGCCGTCGTCGTCGGGGATGCGATGGAGAGCTACACCTGGGAGAAGGCGAACGCAGTCGACGCACGACTCGTCGTCTCGACGGTTGATTCGCGACCAGTCTCACGACGTATCCTCTCGCTCGGCCTCGATGCCGACGTGACGCTGCGGGCCGGCGATCGAAAGACCGCTTTGGAACTCGTCGACGAGGGCGCGTTGTACGTCGGCCACCCGGATCTGCTCGCGGGCCAGCAGTTGGCCCAGCAGATTCGCGACCTGTTCGACGGCGACCTGACGCGCGAGGAACTCCGGGAGAACCAGCGAGCCGAACTCGAGCGACGCGCCGATCACGTGCCGCTTCACCTCCGGTAAGTCGAACGGTCCAGCGGTTACTCGACCGGTGTTTTGGATGACGATGGACGTTTCGCCGTCATCGAGTCGACTTCGACGCGGGACGATCGCTCTCAGCGGTATCTCCTGGTAAGGGTCGTCTCCTCGAATTATCGGTTACCGAACCGTGCATCGAGCTTGTACCGTTCGAGGGTCTCTAGCGTCTCGAGGTGTTCGGCTCTCGCGTCAGCTTCGTCGAGTTCCCCACGTACCACGGCTTCGACCGTATCCGACAGCTGATCTGAGGCGAGCACGTTCGGGACGCTGACGTACGTCACGTCCGAATCGAGCAGTTCGTGGGCCTCGACGGACGTTTCCGTTCGGAGGACGAGATCCGCGTCGGTTTCGATCTCGAGAAGCGCCTCCGAAAGGGGACGGTGATCGACCGTCGAGACGACCAACGCGGCTGCACCGATCCTGGCTTTCTCGAGGGGATACCGCGACATGGCGTCGCCGAACACGTAGTTTTCGCACTCGGCGCGCATGTCGTCCCAGAGGACCGGGTCGTTCTCGACGACGACGTACTCGGGATCGAGTCGTTCGCACGTCTCCACGAGGCGACGGCCTTGACGGCCGTAGCCGACGATCACGATGTGGTCGGTCAGGTCGGATTCGACATAACTCCGATCGTCGATCTTTTGCGTCTGACGTTCCTCGAGAATCCGTCCGACTATCGATCGGTAGACCGGTTCCTCGTATCTTCGCGCGACCGACGTCAGGATCATCGTTGCCGCCGCCGCGAGGATGATCGCGTCGAACAGCGCCTCCGTGATGGTCCCGAGCAACCACGCCTGTATCGCGACGACGAGCGAGAGTTCGCTCACCTGATTGAGGCTCGTACTGGCGAAAAAGGCCGTTCGGGCGTCGTACCCCTCGAAGACGAACGCGATCATGAGAACGAGCGGATTGACGAAGAGGACGAGTACAGCGAGCGTGGCGGCGACGACGAGCACCTCGACGCTCGGAATCGAGACGAGCGCCCCCAGGGTGACGAAGAAGATCGCCACGAAGAAGTCCCGAATCGAGGCGATTCCGTTGCGGACGCCGATCGACGAGACGTCGTCGCCGCGGACCGCGATGCCTGCGGCGAACGCGCCGACGACGATCGAGACGTCGGCGAATTCGGCACCCGCGATAAAGGCGATGAGGATCGAGATACTCCCCATCATGACGAGTTCGTCGGAGCCGCCCGCGAGGCGGACCAACAGCGGAAATCCGTGACGATAGACGAGCAACGCCGCGAGCAGGAAGATGACGCCGAAGCCGATCTTCGAGGTTACGATCGTCGTCGTGTACTGATCGGCTGAGAGTACGACGATCAGCCCGATCGCGAGCAGGTCGTCGAAGAGGTGGACGGACGATGCGAGTCGTCCGTACACCAGGTTGTTCCGAATCTCCTGTTCGAGTTCCCGCGCGCCGACGATGGTCGAACTCAACGTCGCAGCGACCGCGAAGTAGACGGCGTTCTCTACGCCGTACCCGAACAGGGTCGCGACGGCGAACGCGATCGGGCCGACGACGACGAGTTGCGTCACCGCGGCGGTTTCGGCGTCTCGAATAACTCCTTCGACCGACCCGAAGTCCGTCCGGAAGCCGAACGTAAATACCAGAAACGCGATGCCCCATTGAGCGAGTTCGACGAGCTCCGGATCTTCGATGAACCGTCCCGTCACCAGTCCCGCGACGAGGAAGAAGGGAATCGGTGACAGCGAGAGCTGGTTCGCGATCAGCAAGAAGAGACCGGCGGTGATGAAGACGACCGCGAGCGTCGTAATCAGTTCAGTCATCGTCGTCACCCCCCGACTGTGTTCGTGAGAGACGACGCGGCGTCTCACCGTTGACGCGCTGCTGTATTCGATCGATGTCAGCCTCGATCGAGCTCCGAAACGCGTCGCGGTCGGTAAAGTACTGTTCTACGTACTCGCTCAACTTTTCGCCGGTCAGGTGTGTACTCATCACGACGTACGCGGCACCGCGATCGTAGAGATCGCGCGCGTCGTCGATCCGTTCTGCTTCGACGAACACGGTCGTCTCGTCGGAGACTTCGTCCAACAACGCGCGATTGACGTCGGGCTGGACGGTCGAACTTAGAACGAAGGATGCACCCTTCAAGTTCGCCTCCTTGCGTATTTCGCCGTGACGGAAGTCGCCGTAAATGTACTCGTACCGATCGGCTTCCGCCAGCGCGTCGATGTGGTCGGTTCGTCGGTCGATGATCACGACCTCGCCGTACTCGTCTTCCAGAATCGGGAGCGCGCGCTCGGTGATCTCGTCGTACCCGATCGCGATCGCGTGATTCGAATACTTCTCGAGGTCGACGTCCCCTTTCTCCTCGGACTCGAATCGGCTGAACCACGGTTTCACACGATCGTAGATCGCGTGATTGTAGTTGATGATGTACGTCGAGACGCTCATCGTTAGCAGTGCCATCAGGCTGAGATAGCCGAGAACTTCCGTGCCGATGAACTCACGGCTGACGGCGAGTGCGCCGACGACGAGCGAGAACTCGCTCACCTGGACCATGTTCACCGCGCCGAGAAACGACGTTTCGACGCTGAACTCCTCCCGGTCGATCAGGTAGAACATGATCCAGAAGTTTCCGATCATGAGGACGACCGAGGCGACGATCGCCTCGAGCCAGTACGCGAGCAGGTCGCCGGCTTCGAGGCGCAGACCGATGCTCGCGAAGAAGACGAGGATGAAGAAGTCGGTGATCGGCGTGATTCGATCCTCGAGTTCCGTGCTGTAGGGCAACTGGGCGATGCTGATGCCGGCGAGGAAGGCACCGACCTCGAGGGAGAGATCGAACTGTTCGGAGACGGCGATGAACAGGAACGCCCACGCGATGGCGACGACGAGGAAGACGTCCTTGTCGTCCGCGATCCGGCGAAACAGTCCCGGCAGGAGGTACCGCGAGGAAGCGATCGAGAACAGTCCGATGAACGCCATCATAACGGCGATGACCGCGAGCGTCGTGGCAATCTCACTCGCGCTGCCGAGTTCGTCGGCTCCGAGCAGGGCGAGGACGACCACGAGATAGATGTCCTGGACGATGAGGACGCCGACGTCGATCTTTCCGGGAAGGGACGTGATCTCGTCTTTGTCGGTGAGTATTTTGACGATGATCGGCGTCGCGCCGAAGACCGTCGCCAGGGCGATCACGACGATCTCGGTTGGATCGAATCCAAGCGCCCACGCGACCGCGAGCGCGAGCGCCGTTTGGAGAATCGTCTGCCAGACGGCGATATTGACGATCGGTCGAAGGATTTCCCTGATGTCCTCGAACCGCATCTTCATTCCGAGCAGAAACAACAAAAAGCCGAGTCCGAGTTCGGCCATGCTCTCGACGAGGCCCTCTTCGGTGACGATTCCGAACATCACCGGGCCGAGAATCAATCCGGTCAGAATGTAGGCGATGATCGTCGGCTGTCCCGTCTGTCGGGCGACGAGGCCGACAGTCGTCGCGACGACGACGATGATCGCGAAATCGGCAGCGAGAGCAATTTCACTCATCGAGTGTCAGTTCACCTCCCCCTTTGTGTATCCCGACTTTATGCGTTGTCTTCCGTGCCGTATTTCGCCGCGATTCATTCGCGATCCGCCGACGACGAGCGTCCGACGTGACCGAGAAACTGCTCGGGACGGTCGCCAAGTACGTCGTCAACGAAGCGCCAGCCGACGTCTTCGTCGTTCGTCCGGACGCCGTCCTCGAGTGACGGGACCGGTCACGGCTGGCGGATTTCAGCGACTGACTTACAGCCGGGAGCACGAGAAACCAAACGATTCCACCCGTTCGGTCAGCGCTCGAGCAGTTCGACGAGGTTGTCCTCGGGGTCTCGGACGAACACGATGGAACTCCCGCTTTCGGTCGTTCGCGGCTCGCTGAGCGCGGGGACGTCCTCGGGCAGTCCGTCGACAAACGAGTCGAGATCGGGGACGGTGAGCCCGAGGTGTGCCGCCCCGGGCTGGTTGAGTCCCGTCGCCGGGGAGCGACGACCCTCGGGTTCGTACTCGACGAGTTCGATCCGTATTCCGTCGGCCTCGAGGTGAACGAAATCCGCACTCGCGCCGTCGACGTCGACGGCGTCGGAGAAGGCGTCTCCGGAGACGGTGAACCGATCGACGACCGAGAGGCCCAGGACGTCCCGGTAGAACGGAAGCGTGGACTCGAGGTCGCTGACGGTGATTCCGACGTGGTGCGCGCTAAGATCTGTCTCGGACATACCCACCTCTCGCGCGACCACCGAGGTAAATGGTTCCGTTCGGGTGGGCTGTGACGGGGTGGCGTCGTACTCGAGTCCCGGCGAGGTGGCGCCGTACTCGAGCCGCGGCGGGATGACGACGTGCAGATGGATCGCGGTTTGTGCCTGGTCGTTCGCTCGCGTAGCACCACACCTATTTTCGGTTCGAACGAACCGTGGGGTATGACGCGCGTCGCGCTCATCGCTCACGACGAAAAGAAGCCTGATCTCATTGACTTCGCTCGAACGCACGAGGATCAGTTGCGTCGCTACGAGTTGATCGCCACCGGGACGACCGGTAAACGGCTGACCGAGGAGACGGATCTCGAGGTCGAACGCAAGGAATCAGGGCCGCTCGGGGGCGACCTGATGATCGGTGCCGAGGTCGCAGCGGGGAAACTGGACGGCATCGTCTTTCTCAGGGATCCGCTTCGCGCCCAGCCCCACGAGCCCGACATCTCGGCGCTGTTGCGCATCTGCGACGTTCACGACACCGCGCTCGCGACGAACCTCGCCTCGGCGGCGTTTCTCATCGAGGGGCTCGCGGAGTAGGCTCGATTCTGCCTCGACTCGAGCGCGTCGTAACCGGCGAACTGCTGGCAGTCACCCTCCGAACGCGGGTAATACGTCGTTGTGTCGAACCAACGTGGAGATGCTCCCCGTCACCGGTCGGAGCCGACGTCGGTCAGCTGAAACAGCAGTTGTGGAACGATAACGCCGATTACGAGGACGATACCGATGATCGCGACCGAACTCAGTTCGGTAAAGCCAGTCAGCAGGAGGAAGACGACGGCAGCGATCAGGATGAAACCCCCCAGGATCTGGTTTTCTCTGCTTACCATACCTGCACGAATACGTGTCGTACGTATAAACTTTCCACCGCTTACTATCGACCTGCTCGGCCGAACCCTCGAGTGCGGAGGGCCACGGCCGCATATCGTTCATCGATCCGTCGGAGAGATCACCGCTCGGGGACGACGATCCCTCTCATACGGATTGCTGTACCGATCTCCCGGCGCACCCGCCGCCCGGGTCGCGGGTGCGCCGGTACTGATTTACAGTAAACCGTATCACAGTGGCCCGTATCAGACAGCAATCCGCATCACGTGAGCGAAGCCGTACAGAGTTCGCGAATCGCTCGCCGAAGTCGCTGGGAGATCGCCGACTTGGAGACGCCGAGTCGATCCGCGAGTTCGTCCTGTGAGATCCCCCGCGGAACGTCGAAGTACCCCTCTTCGTAAGCGACCGCGAGGAGGGTCTGTTGCTTTTCGGTCAGCGTAACGACGCCGTCGTCGCCGTCGTCGGAGACGCGCAAGTGCTCGACCGACACGGAGATGCCGTCGTCGCGACAGATCTCGTTGAACGCCACGAGCGCGTCACGACTCGGGAACCGAAACTGGGCGAGCCACCCGTCTCGAGAACTCGTGACCTCGAGCAGTCGACCGCCGACTTCGGCGGCGCTCGCGGTGAACGTCAGCGCGCGGTCGGTCAGCGTAACCCGGTAGACGCGTCTGTCCGGATATCGGTCGACCAGTATCGGCTCCCGGACCGTCGGATCGGTTTCGAGTGCGGCCTCGAGGCCGCCGAATTCGTCAGCGTGCGCAGTCACGAACAGGAGCGTCCGCCCGGTCTCGAGGGTCGTCCAGTACTCCGGTTTGACGGTGACGTCGGGGGCGCGTTCGAGTGTCGGTCGCAAGACGAGGTCGCTGTGGTCGAGGCGGACCTGTGCGACGATCCCGCCGTCCGCCTGGGATTGCAACGTCGTTCGATCGCCGTTCGTCTCGGCGAGTTCGATGCTCACCGAATCACCTCTCCGCGTGACGAGAACGCTGCGTAATCGGTCGTTACCGTGGATTCACTCATTAAACGGTTGATTAGAGCGTAGCCACATGGTCGGAGGGGCTATACAGCAAAGTCGTCGGTGATCGTCGCTCAATACTGATTCATCCGTCCGAAATCGAGACCGTTCGTCCGAGAAAGAAACACCCAGTTACTCGTTGAAATCCCTCTCGACCAGTCAGTAATAGCCTGATAAACGGGGCGACTGACCTGAAAGTCAGGCTGAATACAACCGGTCGATCGACTCGTAGGCACAACCGTCAGCGATGGCCCAGTACAATCGTGTCTGTACCGGAGAGTCCGTGTGTACCGATTTACTGGTGGGTCGCCCCCGGCCGGCGATGACGGATCGCAGACCGTCTCATACGGATTGCTGTAACTGTTTACCGGAGCGACCGGGCGCCGTCCCGCGGTCGCTCCGGTAATGACGTACAGTAAACCGTATCACTCCTCGCTCACTCGTCGGTCGAACAGCAATTCGAACAGTTTTCGCTGTGCCAGACGCGAGTGGCGGCTAAACGTCGGCTGGGAGACGCCGAGGGACTGTGCGATCTCCTCGCCCGTGCTTTCCCGCGGCCACTCGAAGAATCCGCCGTAGTACGCCGCCTCGAGCGTTCGCAGTTGTCGTTCGGAGAGTCGATCCCGCAATTCGGCGTCGAACGTCCGGGCCTGGGGGCCGGATCGGTCCCGTTCCCGCCGAGCGAGCAGTTCCGCCCCTCGATACGTTCGATCGAGCATCCGAACGAACGGGCGAACCGCAACGGCGTTCGGTAGTTCGAGGACGATTCTCGTTCGGTCGTCGACGGGGGTGATCGACCGAATCGTGCCCCCGTAATCCGCGATTTTCTCGGCTATCGTCGGCGTATTGAGGACGAACTCGACCGGAGCGTCGATCGAGTCGGCGTCGAGTCGGCGCGTCGATTCGACGGCGTCGATCGCTTCGGTCGCCGACTGGAGCGGGCCGTCGCCGGGGACCGTACAGTAGACGGTCGATCCGCCCGACGACCGAGGGACGGCTGCTCGGACCTCGACGGGGCCGCCCAGGTGGTGTGCGATCGTCGACAGCGGTTCCTCGGGGTCGCGGAGGACCACCTCGAGTTCGACGGTGGCCTCGGAGAGCAACGCGCGTTTCCGTTCGATCGCGACGATCGCACAGGCGGCGACCGTCGTCAGGTGTCGGCAGATCTCTCGCGTCCGATCGTCGAACGACGACGGGCGATCCGCGAATGCGATCAGCGTTCCGTACCGAAATCCCTCGTACTCGATCGGCACCCACAGCACGGATCGGAGCCCGCGTCTGAGGGCCTCGCGTTTCCACTCCGACCGTTCGTCGGGTGGCTCGTCTCGAACGCGTTCGAGGTCCGCGATCACGGTTGGCTCGGGCCGGTTCGAAGGCGCGTCGGTTTCGTCGTCTCCGCCCACGTCGGCCGGAATCGTCACCGAGGTGAGGAACTCGGCGTCGTCGCCGGCCCAGGTAGACGGCGTGATCGCATCGCCTCCCGTGTCGACCCGTCCGACCGTCGCCAGCGCGATCGATCCGGTGGATTCGGCGGACGTCAACGAGGCAACCGCTTCACACAGCAATCGGTCGACGTCGGCTTTCGTCTCCGCAGTCAGCATCGCTCGCTCGTCGGCTCGAAGGCGATCGTACCGGTCGACGAGCGTTTCGAATCGCTCCCGTTCGTAGTCGAACTCCCGGATCTGCAGACGGCTCTCGAGCGAGTGGAGTGCGATCGACGCCGCGTCCGCGAGGGCCTCGATCGGGCCGAGATCGAGGGATTCGAACGCCAGCGGTTCCGTGCTGGTTGCGAGGATCAGGTTCTCGTCGTCTATCGGGAGGGCGAGGACGCGGTCGGCACGAACGCCCGCGCTTGCGAGGAGTGGTTCCGAAATCGATGGATCGGTGACGACTGCGCCATCGTCCTCGAGAACGCCCTCGATCCGCGTGCCGTCTACCGACACCGGCGGCGGGTCGGGTCTCGGCCTCGAGTCGGCCGTCGAAACCGCAACGGGTTCGAGTCGGTCGCCAGCGAGTCGGTACCAGCCGACGAACACACCACCCGTGGCGGTGAGAACGGCGTCGACGACCGACCGGTGGATCCCGGAGATAGTCTCGACGTGGCGGAGTTCTCCGAGCACGTCGGTGACGGCCGAACGCAGCGTTGCTCCCGAGCGCCGTCGATCCCGGACCACGCAGACCGCCCCGTCGCGGTCGGAAAACGGCGTCACGAACACGTCGACCGGCCGATCGTCGCCGGTCGTGAGCGTCCCAGACACCGGTTCCATCCACCTGACGGCGGGCGATTCCAGTCGGTCGCGTACCGCCGCGGCGAGTTCGTCGTCGAACACCTCGTCGATCTCCCGGCCGATCAGCCGCTCGGCCCCGGTCAGTTCGAACAGGGCCCCGTTCGCCAGGTGGATCGACGCACCCTCGAGGACAGCCACGCCGTCACCGAGAGCGTCGATCGTCGACTCGAGGAGGTCGAGACGGTCTGCCTCGCGGTGAGATTCGTCCGGAACGTCGTCGCCAGTCGATTCCCGCGCGTGTATCGAGACTCCGTCTTCTCCCGGGAAGACCGAAACCACGATTCGACCTGCGAACTGGGGATGCGTGGTTTCGAACTCGAGGGGTTCCCCGCTCGCGTTCGCCTCTCGAAGCCGCTCTCGAAAGACCGAACGGACCGCGTCCGGAACGGCGTTCCAGACGGCAGTTCCTCGCTGTGGCTCCGCGTCGAACAACTGCCCTGCAGCCTCGTTTGCGTACACCACTTCGAACTCCGTCCCCAGTGTACACACCGGATCGCGAAGCCGGTCGATCGCCGTCTCGAGTGCGTCGTTCGTTGCCACCGCTTCCGAGACGGTTCCGACGAGGCCCTCGATGAGGGGATCGTCGAGGCGGTTGACGACGGTCAGTTCGGAAAGCGGCCACGTCCCGTCGTCCGCCCGAACCCGGACGTCGACCCTCTCGCTCGAGCCGAGGGGAGATTCGCTGACCCGGGCGAGCGTCTCGCGAACGCGCTCGCGGTCGTCGGCGTGGACGAGTCGCGTAACTGGCGTTCGCTCGAGTTCGTCGGGGGTGTATCCAGTTCGACTTTCGGCGGCCGAACTGGCGTACGTCACCGTTCCGTCTGTCTCGAGGACCACGACGACCGCGTCGGCGTTCTCGAGGATCGATCGGTATCGCCGATCAGGTCGCTCGTCGACGCGGCGGTATCCGCTGGCCGCGTTCTCGACGCGAGCGGCGACGACCGGCCGGGCGTCGGTCGACTCGATGACGTCCGTTGCGCCCGCTTCGATCGCCGCCCCCGACGACGTTCCATCCGTAACGGCCACGATCGGAACCTCGCCCGCGTACGCCGCGAGGTCCTCGAACGTCGAGTCGATTTTTGACGGATCGAACTCGCAGACGACACAGTGGATCTCGGTCGAACGCAGGCGTTCCCGCGCCTCAACTGTCGTCCGTTCGTGCCACAGCGATTCGTGACCGAACGCCGACTCGAGGACGTCGACGGTGTCTTCGATCGCCACCGATTCGCCGACGGCGAGGACGTTGTACACGTCGGAAACGGCGGCCGTAGCGCTGTCGCTCACCGGATGCTCACCCCTGATTCCGCGAGAACTGACTCGAGACGGGCGGCCACGGTGGGTTCCGATTTTCCGTCGAGTGGGAAAATTATCGGTTCGATACTCACGGGTAGTACTCGATTTCGATTGGGGTCGGCCCTCGAGTTCAGCGATCGGTGTCCCATACGGTTTGCTGTCCGTCATTGCCGGCGCACCCGCCGTCCGGATCGCGGGTGTGCCGAGACATCGGTACAGTAATCCGTATCAGCTCCGGTGAGGTTGGGACCCGTTTTCGATTCCATCGGAAACCCGTCACACCAGACCTACGAGGGGTCGAAACCGGCGAGAACCGTCAGGGATTTTCCCTGACCGTCACGACGGGAACCGTGGCGTGACGCACGACCTCCTCCGCGACGCTCCCGACGATCAACTGATCGAGACCTGTCCGACCGACCGTTCCGACGACGATCAGATCGGCGCCGGTGGCGTCTGCAGCGTCGAGTATCTCCTCCTGTGGGACACCGCTTCGGATCGCCGTCGTCACGTCGACGCCTTCGGCGGTCGCGACCCGTTCGGCCGCTTCGACGGCTTCGGTCGCTTCCTGTTCGGGGTCGGATCGGAGTTCGTCGCGCTTTTCGGAACTGTGAGGGCCCTCCTCGACGACCGAGAGGACGTGGACGGTCGCGTCGAGACGGTTCGCGAGTGATACCGCGTGTTGAGTCGCACGCCGAGCGCCGTCACTCCCGTCGGTCGCGAGCAAGAGGTCGTGATACATCACTCGGTTACCGTTCGTCCGCCGGCCGGATACACACCTGACTTGCCGATGCTGGGTCTTGAAATCGAGCTACCTATAGTAGCCACTGCACGTCATTGCACACCGGATCGCCAGACTGTTCGGCGATGGGTGTGTACATCGTTGCAGTTGTTACTATAGAAAAAGACCGCCCAGCGATGACCGCAGTTTCGACACTCGAACGTTCGCTTGAGTCCCGAATCCGTCACGATACGCTCGAGTTCCGTGCGTTCGTCCTCGAGACAACTGGGACACCGGACGGCAGTCACGCCCTGTGGGGTTCACCGTCGGCCGAAGAAAGCGGGGCTAACGGGATTTGGACGCACGACGGATCGTCAGATCACGTCGAGGACGAAGATCGCGAGGTACAACTGACCGAGCCCGGCGACGATCATGACTCCCCCTGCGATTCGTTTGAGGTGGTGACTGTAGGCCATAAGCGTCCCGGTGCTGGCGACGAGCCCCATTCCCGTCGCGACGGTCAGTGAGACCATCAACGCGACGACGCTGCCGACGTAGGTTCCGACGATCAACATCGCCGGCACCGTCGGGTACGAGAGGGCGCTCGCGACCACCGTGCCGAAAAGCGGTGCGACGCAGCCTGCGGCGGCCAGCGCGTAGCCGACGCCGAATATCCCGAACCCGAGGAGGCCCGAACGCCGTTTCGGGAGCGCGATCGACACCGAGGGAGCGCGGTCGAACACCACGAGGACACCGAAGATCACGAGAAGCGCGCCGACGATGGGCTCGAACAGGGTGACGTTCGTAATCGTCGAGTGACCGACCCAGAACGCCGCCCCGAAGAGGACGGCGAGCGTGAGGAGAACGCCGGCACCGGCGATCATCCCTCGACCCAGCGCTCCGCCGAGCGACGGCTCTTTCCCCTCGGTCTGACTGACGTAAAAGCCGACGTAACCGGGCAACAGCGGATAGGCACACGGCGAGAAGAACGTGATGAAACCGGCCTGTAACGCGAACGCGAGCGTCAGTACGAGCGGTGCGTCGAGCATCTTACTCCTCCTGGGCGTCCGTTATTCGACTGACGAGTTCGTCCGCCGTCTTGACCCCGTCGTCCGACCAGTGTACTCGACCGGAGGCGTCGATGACGACGGCGGTCGGATAGCCGCCGGCCAGATACCGTTCGGTCAGCTCTGCCGTCGGATCGAGTCCCAGCGTCCAGTTCCCGTCGTGGTCGTTCCACCACTCGACGAGTTCGTCCTCGGTGATCGCGCCGTTCTCGCCGACCGATTCGTTGGTCACCGACAGAAAGAGCACGTCGTCGCTGACGCGCTCGTTCGCCTCGGCCAGTGCCGGCATCTGTTCGATACAGGGTGGACACCAGGTGCCGAAGATGTCGACGAACGCAACCCGATCGCCCGGCGGAACGAGAACCTCACCAGCCTCGCTTCCCGGCGCGTCGACCGTTTCGATCTCGAGCGGATCGTACTCCCGGTCCGTGCCGAACAGATCGTCACCGGACGGGACGCCGACGACGGCGAGTGCACCGGCTCCGACGACGACACCCGCACTTCCGATGCCGGCGATGATCTCCCGTCGGCGCATGATTATCGTTGTGCGACCGTTCTGGCGTCCTCGACGATCGTTTCGATGCTGACCGCCTCCCGTTGATCGACTGCGTTGGGGTAGGCCCGCTCGACGACCCCGTCGTGGTTGACGAGCATCACCAGGTTGAAATGTTCGAACGTGTACTCGCCGTGGTCGTGGTCGTCTTCGGAATCGTCGTGGTCGTGGTCGTCAGAGTCTTCGATACGCTGGATCGGCATCCCGAACGTGTCGTCGAGCAGTTGCTTCCCCTCCTCGTAGCTTTCCGGGCGAAGGAAGTGCCAGTTGTCCGCCTCGTGGTCGACCCCTTGCTGGCCGGCGTACTCCTCTATGACCTCCGGCGTGTCCCGCTCGGGATCGAAGGTCATCGCGAGCAACGCGATGTCGTCGTCGTATCCCCGTTCGATCGCGTCTGCTTGCGTCCGACGGAGTCGCAACAGCAATGCGGGACAGGCACCGTCCGGACAGGCGGTAAAGAAGTACGTCATCAGAAACGCCCGGTCGCCGGTGACGTCCTCGAGCGAGACGGTCTCGTCCGCCAGCGGATCCGGGAGCGTAAACGAGGGGAACTCGTCGCCGTGGGTCGGATGAATCGGGTCCCCCCGCCTTTCGTCCGGCGGCCCGAGGACGGTTCGGCTGTCACCGCCGACGAGGGGGACGTCGTCGAGACAGCCTGCGATCCCCGCGATTCCCGCGGCCCCCAGCGAGTGAAGATACGTCCGTCGTTCCATACTCGACGTCTCGGCTGGGACGATCAAAGGTTCGTTGGTTCGCGTTTCGAACCGTTCGGCCGCTCGAGCGAACTCGCCGCCTCGAAACCGCCGCTCGTCCGATCGGTAAATCCGACCGTACGAAGGACGAACGATTCGAAACGATCTGCAACCGGATAGTACGGCTGGTATAACTATCGAACGGTGTCGTCTATCTTACGGACATGTCGAAGTCGAACCGTGCGGCGATGCACGTCGGGTGCCCCGCCTGTGGTGGAATCGTGAACGCGTCGGTTCCGCCTGGGCCCGGAATCGACGAAGAGAGCGACTCGAACCGATTGCAAGGACGCGAAACCGTCTGTCGAGACTGCGGGCACGAACTCGAGCTCTACTACTACTGAGACGGTTTGCTGTACTGCTGTCCGTCATTGTCGGCACACCCGCCCCAGGGTCGCGGGTGCGCCGGTACATCGGTACAGCGATTCGTATGGGGCGGGCTGTTATCCGCCTCATTCGTCGGGAGTGACGGGTCTGTCGGAACGACGTATCGGTGAAGTCATAGGGAGTCGCATAGCCGATCGGAGATTCCAAAGCCCGGCCTTCCACAGTGGGTCGCGTTCTTCGTACGGGAACTCCTCCGAGACTCCCTACCAGTAATCGGTTCCAACAGACCGTCTGACCGGACAGTCCATCGAAGCTGAACGGTATGGGGTGCGTATTAGACTTCCATGCGGGTGCAGGCCGCGAATCAACCCGTGGGGACGCTGTGTTGTTCCAGCGAATGCGCTTTCCCGACGAGCGTTTGTCGTTGACGAACCCGTATAGCCGACAGTTGCGGTGCGACGGACGAGGGCGAACGAGCGACGACGCCTCCGACGAAGCGGCCTGTCCCGGCCCGCTCATCGTCGTCTCGAATCGGCAACCGTATCGCCACGAGTACGACGATGCCGACGCGG
This sequence comes from Natrarchaeobius chitinivorans, assembly GCF_003841505.1. Classification (GTDB taxonomy): domain Archaea; phylum Halobacteriota; class Halobacteria; order Halobacteriales; family Natrialbaceae; genus Natrarchaeobius; species Natrarchaeobius chitinivorans. Next base: position 35,586 of record NZ_REGA01000012.1, on the reverse strand, counting down.
AGGACGACACCGAACGATCGGTGACGGTCGACGAACCGACGGGCGGACTGACCGCAGGTCTCGACCCAGTCTGTAAGCGAACCGACGGAACCTGGATCGCCTGGGGTGACGGCAGCGCCGACTTCGACGTCACCGACGACCGAAACTGCGTGTCGGTTCCGCCGGATTCGGAGGGGTACACGCTCCACCGACTCGACCTCTCGGAAGCGGCCGTCGACTCGTACTATCGCGGGTTCAGCAACCGCGTTCTCTGGCCGATCTGCCACGGTTTCTCGGATCTCCTCGAGGATCGACCGACCGATTTCGAGTGGTACCGAACCGTCAACGAACGCTTCGCGTCTGCCGTCGCGGACCACGCGACCGACGACTCGGTCGTCTGGATTCAGGACTATCACTTCGCGCTCGCACCGCGACTCGTCCGTGATTCGATCCCGCCTTCGGCAACCGTCGCACAGTTCTGGCACATCCCGTGGCCGGCGCCCGAAACCTTCCGGGATTGCCCCGCCGGCGTCGATGTGCTGGAGGGGGTGCTCGGAAACGATCTGCTCGGCTTTCACGTGGATCGATACGTGGAGAACTTCCTCGAGTGCGTACAGAGATACGTTCCGAACGCGACAGTCGACCGGGACCAGCGACTCGTCCGCTACGAGGGCGAGCCGACGACGGTCGTCGCAACGCCGATGGGTGTCGACGCCGCGTCTTTCGACCGGCGCGCACGTGCAGCCGATCGACGGAATCCGTCGGCGCTTTTGACGGACGCGGTCTCGGAGGAAACCGTCGTCGGGCTCGGCGTCGACCGCCTCGATTACACGAAAGGTATTCCGGAACGGCTGGCCGCGCTCGAGCGGTTTTTCGAACGCAACCCCGACTGGTGTGGCGAGTTCACGTTCGTTCAGAAAGCGACTCCCTCGCGCACGGAAATCCCGACGTACGAGCGCTACGGGGAGTTCGTCCGAAACGAAGTCGAACGAATCAACGGACGGTTCGAATCCGGCGACTGGAAACCGATCGTCTACACCGAGGAGTACGTCGAACCCGACGACCTCTGTGCGCTGTACCGGCAGGCGGACGTGATGATCGTAAGCCCGATCATCGACGGAATGAACCTCGTCGCACAGGAGTACCTGGCGGCGAGTGTCGACTGTGACGGAGCGTTGCTGTTGAGCGATCGAACCGGCGCATACGAACGACTCGGCTCACACGCACTCGGTATCGACCCGACCGACACCGACGCCTTCGCTCGACGGATAGCCGAATCACTGTCGATGCCACGCCACGAGCGACGGCGACGGATGAACACGCTTCGACACCGCGTCTTCGAAAACGACATCGGATCGTGGATGGATAGCCAGTTCGACTGGATTCAAAGCATACACGAGGGCTCGAGTTCGGAAGCGATCGATCAGGATCCCGACACTGACCCCGACTCTCCCGAGTATACGCCACGGGTGTGAGTCATGTCTGAGGAACCGCCACCACGACTCGACGAGCAACTGCCACAGATTCGATCACGCCTCGCCAGAGCATCGGACCTGCTCGTCTGTCTCGACTTCGACGGAACGCTCGCCCCGATCGTCGACGAACCGGACGAGGCGACACCCCTCGAGGCGAACGAGCGGGCCCTCTCGGAACTCGTAGCGGAACCGACCGTTTCGACGGCCATCGTCAGCGGTCGGTCCCTGCCGGACGTTCGGAACCGTATCGACGAGGCGGACGCCTACGCCGGCAATCACGGCCTCGAACTCGCCCGTTCCGGAGCGGTTTCGGTTCACCCGATCGCTCGCAAACGAGCCGCCTCGATCGACGAGGTTTGCTCGGCACTCGAGCCCGTTCTCTCCCCGGTCCCCGGTAGTCGCATCGAAAACAAGCGCTTGACCGCGACGGTCCACACCAGAAACGTCCCGGAGCCCCTTCGGCCGATCGTTCATCGACGAACGACGACGATCCTCGATCGGTTCGGCGATGACGAACTCGAGTTATCACGGGGGAAACGCGTCCTCGAGATCGGTCCTGCGATTCCGTGGGGGAAAGGCAACGCAGTCGAACTGATCGCATCCGGACTGCCGGACGACGCGGCAACGGTGTACGTCGGCGACGACGTGACCGACGAGTCGGCATTTCGCGTCGTCGAACCAGCCGGGATCGGCGTTCGCGTCGGCGCCGACGATCCGTCCGCCGCATCCTGTCGAGTTCGCTCGCCCACCGACGTCGTGTCGTTTTTACAGTGGCTCGGGTCGGCCGGCGTCGATCTGATCGAGCAGTCCGGACGACGCGACGAAACCCCTGTGGACCCCCCGAGAGCGTACCCGTCACGGGGACAGATCGATCTCGAGTACTTCCCGAAAAGTCGTGATGGATGAGCCGCTCCATTCCGGAAAGTGTTAGCCACCCCCATTGGTAATTAACCGGAACGAGCCGAAAGTATTAGTTACCACTGGAAATATAGTGTGTCTAGAGAGTGAACGACCGTGAAATTACGACAACCAACTGATTTCTTGATCCTCGATGCGCTGGAGGACAAGGGCCGGAACGTCGCGACGAACCTCGCCGCCCACACGGGCAAAAGCCGAAAGAACATCAACACGAGACTGCCTGTGCTCGAGGATTACGGGCTCGTAGAGAAAATCGGTCCCGCCGAACGATCGGGACTGTACGAGATTACGACCCTCGGCAAAGCGGCACTCGTTTACCGGGACCAGTACGACGACGCAGACGACTTCGAGTCGCTCATCGAAGGTCCGTCCGCGGCAGACGTCGACGAAACTGTCGACGCCCAGGCGAGTTTCGCCCGCGGCGACGACTCCGACGGGAACGGCGACGGCGAGTGATACGGACTGCTGTACGTCGGTTCCGAAGACCGCGGGACGGTCCTGGGCGCTCCGGTAGACGGGGACAGCAATCGGTATGAGTCGGTGCGTTGTAACTCGGTGACGATACGATCGAAGACCGATCGGGGTCGTACCGGCATCTCGTGAGGGCGCTTCGTCTGCAGTCCCTCGAGTGGCGTTTTGACCCTGGACTGGTGAGCGAACTCGTGCGGAGGGAGCCGATATCGCTCGTCAGTCGACGGTTAGAACGGCACGAGTCGATCTGCCCGAAACGGCCGGGATCGTAGCGGGCGACCGGGATTGTGCGGGTGTCACCCTTACAGACCGTCACAACACTGGTCTCGAACCCGAACTCCACCGCTGTACGTCGAGAGTTCGCGACGTGCGCAGGTGGAAAACGCCAGACTGAGCTGTCGCTCTAGCCCGTTCGGATCGGGGTAGTTCGTTCCACACCGTGAGCGATCGCCTCGATACTCCGGATCGAACGCGTAGGTGCTGAGCATCGGCGTCGCCACGACGGCGTCCCCGTAGCGAAATGCGACGCCGTGGTCGTGGTGCAACCCCAGCGCGTGACCCACCTCGTGGAGGAGCACCTGCATCGTCCGCGTCGGCGTCGTCAGCGCAACGAGTCGTCGGTCGACGTCTCCCTCGGGGCCCGAACCGACGAGTTCGTCGAAAGGAGGGAGTCGGTCGATGTACCGCGCACCGCCGACGGAGGCAATGTGTGGCAGCCCGTACCCCGTCGGTGCCCGCTTCATCTGGCCGTCCGTAACGAGGAGGTTGACGTCCGCGACGGGGTCGAGGTCGCTGGAGCCGACTGCTCCCATCGTGACGGCAAGCGGCCACTCCCCGCCGCTCGTCACGCGAGCCCCGTCTTCGGTGGAGACCGAAACGGTCCCGCCGATCGAGGCCTCGAGAGACCAGAACTCGAACTCGAGGAGCCGTTGGACGTACTCGAGTGCCCTGTCTGCGACGCGGTCGTACTCGGCGGCGCGCTCGGAGAGCCAGATCCGACACTCGAGCGTTTCGACGGGGTCGCGGGTCGCGTACGCGAGCGTCCCGACCGAGGCGAACGAACCGAGCGCTCCCAGCACGTGCCGCCGATTCACGGGGTTCGGTAGCGAGTGGAGCACACTCTATGTATCGGTTACCATATTCACGTTTTATGACCGAAAGGGAGAGAGGGGACTCGAGTCACCGCGGCCCGCACAGTGGTTGGCGCGTCTCGACGACGTGGGCGGCTCGCCGTTCGATACGGATTTCGGTCCAGTTCGGCAACTCCTCCGGGTCGACGGGAGTGAGAAAGAGCAGTTCCCCGCCGTCCGCCTCGACCAGTCGCCGATCGGGATCGCGCTGGGAGAGACAGCGCCGCCAGCGCCCGCTCTCGAGTCGCCGGTGGAGTTGCCAGTCGGTGTAGTACCGACCGTTCGATGCCTCGTACACGGACTCGACGACGTTCACGGATCGGTCACCACAGGCGCTCCCCATCTGCGACGGCCGGTCATGTTCGTTCGGACGATACGGTCTGGACCACATCGGCGCTCGGGTTCACAATGGAGACTTTTATACTATCGAGACTGTCCGGGAGTCCGAACGAAGCTGCGTACTGTAGCCACTGAACGTCACTGCACACCCGATCGCCAGGTGGCTCGGCGACCGGTGTGGAAATCGTTTCATACGGATTACTGTACCCGATCTGCCCCCTGGGGAAATGGCCGACGGTGTTCTCGGATCACCCGAATTTCCTTGAGCGTCCCGAGCGTACGGGTCGGATATGGTCCCTTCGACCGAGGCCGGTATCGGAACTCACGCGAGACGAATCAGTTACCGAGTTGATCGTCGATGACCGTCGAACTGGACGGAAACACCCTCACGCCCGAAGCCGTCGCCGCGGTCGCAAGAGACGGAGTTCGAATCGAGGTCTCGGAGGCCGCTCGCGAGCGCGTTCGGGAGTCGCGGCGGCGAGTCGAGGACGTCGTCGAGAGCGGCGAACCGGTGTACGGACTCAACACCGGCTTTGGCGAACTGGTCGACGAGCGGATACCGCCGGAGAAACTCGAGGCGCTCCAGCACAACCTCCTTCGCAGCCACGCGGCCGGCGCGGGTCGGACGCTCACCCGCGAGGAGGTACGGGCGATGATGGTCGCTCGGATCAACGCACTCGTGACGGGCCACTCCGGCATCCGCGAGGCCGTCGTCGATCACCTCGTCGCGATGTGTAACGGCGGGGTCCATCCGGTCGTCAGATCGCGAGGCAGCCTCGGCGCGAGCGGCGACCTCGCGCCGCTTGCCCACCTGTCTCTCGTCCTCATCGGCGACGGCGAGGCGTTCGTCGAACCGCCCGCGGGGGCGGAATCCGCGGCCGGCGAATCGACCGCAGACCGGTCGGAGCCGGCACAACGCCTCGCCGGTGACCGAGCGCTCGAGGAGATCGGATTCGAGCCCCTCTCGCTCGCGCCGAAGGAGGGGCTGGCGCTGATCAACGGCACGCAGTTGACCACCGGGCTGGCGGCGTTGGCAGTCGTCGACAGCCGACGTCTCCTCCTCGCCGCAGACGGGGCCGGTTCGTTGACCACCGAGACGACGCTCGCGACGACCGCGACGTCAGACCGCGCCATCCAGGACGTCCGTCCGCACTCGGGACAGCGCACGACCGCGGCGAACGTCCGGCGGTTCACGGCGGGCAGCGATATCGTCGAGGCCCACCGCAACTGCGATCGCGTCCAGGACGCCTACTCGCTTCGCTGTCTTCCCCAGGTCCACGGGGCGGTCAGGGACGCCGTTTCCCACCTTTGGGAGGCCGTCGAGATCGAACTCAACAGCGCGACCGACAACCCGCTGGTCTTCGCGGCCGACCGCGTCGACGAGCGCGCGTCGGGGACCGACAACGCATCGGTCCTCTCCGGTGGGAACTTCCACGGCGCACCGCTGGCAACGCGCCTCGAGTACGTCCGTCTCGCGCTGGTCGACCTCGCGGCGATCGCCGAACGGCGGATCGACCGGCTGTTGAATCCGAACCTGCAAGAGCCCCATCTCCCTCCGTTTCTCGCAGCGGACGGCGGCGTCGAATCGGGGTACATGATCGTCCAGTACACGGCTGCGTCGCTCGTCAACGAGTTGCGCTCGCTCGGGCCGGCGTCGACGGACAACACGCCCGTCAGCGGCGGGCAGGAAGATCACGTCAGCATGAGTGCCCAGTCCGCCTTTCACGTCCGGCGGGCACTCGAGGACGCGACCTGGGTCGTCGCCGCCGAACTGGTCTGTGCCGCCGAGGCCGCGGAGTACGTCCAGGACGCCTTCGATACGACCGACCGCCTCTCGCTCGGCATGGGAACGGGGGCGCTCTACGACCTGATCCGGGACGTCGTCCCACCGCTTTCCGGCGATCGGTCCCCGGCCGACGACGTACAGCGGGTTGCCGACCTCGTCTCCGACGGAGTGGTCGCCGACGAACTCGAACAGGCGACCGACTGATACGGTTTACTGTCCGTCAGTTTCGGCGCATCTGCGAGCCGGGCGACGGATGTGGCGGTACATCACCGGGTGGCGGGTGTAGCGGTACATCAGTACGGCGATCTGTACGAGGGGGGTAGTGTCGGCCGAACGCCGGCGAAACGCCCGCCGACGGGACATACGGTCTTATAGCGGTACTGACGCACGCCAGTCCATTCCGGTCAATCGACCGTCCCGGCACCCGCCTCGAAGAACTCGCCGAGAATCGTTTTGAGTCCCTTTCGAAGGTGCTGGTGCATCGTCGGCGGTGAGACGTCCATGGCCTCCGCGACCTCTTCGCCGGTACTCTCGCGAGGCCAGTCGAAAAAGCCGCCGTAGTACGCGAGTCGGAGGGTCGTGAGCTGTCGGTCGGTGAGTTCGTCGAGAATTCGGTTGCGACGTTCGGCCGCGGTCTGGACTTCCCGGTCGACTTCGCGGCGGGCGGCCAGTTCCGTGTTCTCGTAGACAGCGGACAGCGCGTCCGCGACCTCCCTGACGTTTGCGTTCTGTGGGACTTCGATCAGACAGGTGCCGACGTCGTCTTCGACCGTCACGTCGCGGATCGTCACGCCGTGGTTCGTAAGCGTCCGAACGCCCGATTCACAGAGGCGGATTTCGATCGTACAGCCGGTGGTACCGTCGTGGACGAGCCGACACTCCTCGACCGAGTCGTGGTCGGCGGCTTCCGTGATCACCGTCTCCCCGTCGAGACCGTCGATAGTGACGAACTGGAACGCACGTCCGTTCGCGGTCGTCCCGGCCCACTCGAGCGAACACGTACAATCGTACTCCCGGGAGAGGTCGAACGAGAACGTGTCGCCGCCGTCGATCCGAAACTCGAGTTCCACGACCGTATCGGCGAACAACAGCTGGCGGTTCTTGACGGCCATGATCGTAAATCCGATCGTTTCGCCGAGCAGTCTGAATCCGGCCCGCTCGCTCTCGCTGAACGCATCGTCGCGACTGGCGAGGACCGTGAGGACGCCGAAGTCCGTGCCCTCGTGAGTGATCGGAACCGCGACGACGCCTCGCACGTCGTCTTCGCGGACGGCATCCCGAAGCGGTTCGGGGACCGATTCTCGCTCGACACCGTAATTTTCCGTCTGAATCTCACCGGTTCTCGCTGCCCGCCTGAACGGGCGGTTGCCGTCGGGAGTCCGTTCGCGAACGTACTCGAGGTAGGCCGTCGCTTCGCCGGCACCGGTCCGGTATCTGAGCTGGCCGTCACCGGTCCACTCGGCGATCCACGAGCCACAGTACAGTTCCGAATCGACGAGCTGTCGACAGACGTCGCGTTCGATCGCGTTCCGGCTCGGGGCGTCGACCAGCGTCTCGATCACCTGTCGCACGATCGCGTTGATCCGGTTCAACGTCTCGAGTTCCGCCTGACGAGCCCGGAGTTCGAGTTCGCGTTTCACTCGTTCGGTGATCTCCCGTGCGAGCCAGACGACGGCGCGTTGGCCGTCGATCCAGCCGTCGATCGGGACGACGCGGGCCTCGAACCGAAGCCAGTCGTCGTTCGTCTGGGCGTCGTACTCCACCGACTGGATTTCGTCCGTTCGTATCGCGGTGTCGATACAATCCTGGAGCGTCTCTGCGGTGTCGTTCGGGAAAACGCCCTCGAGTTCCATGCCGACGAGGTCCGCAGCGTCCATCTCGTACAGATCCTCCGACTCCGGCCGAACTCTCGCCTCGAGATACGTGCCGTCTTCGCCGATGACGAAGGCCTCGTCGGGAAGTTCGGTGGCCAGGATCCGACGAAATTCGTCGTCCCGAACTCGATCCGCGTGTGAGTCGGCTTCGATGGCCTCGACGATCCGATCGACGCGCCGGTCGGCGGTCGACCGAACGTACTCGGCTGCCCGGATACGGAGTGCAGCGATCGCGAGTGCTTCCCCTCCGGCGCTGGGTGCGACGACCACCGGAACGTCTATCGTCCGGCCGTTGATCAGTTCGCCCTGTTCCCGAACGGTTTCGGGATCGTCGAGTGCCAGTACGATGCCGTCCGGGCATCGCTCGTCGAGTACGCTCCCGAGAGCGTCGACCGAAATACGACGAACTCGGTACTCCGTTCGACCTCGCAGATCCTCGACAGTACGGCACTCTCCCCCTCGAGAGTCGGTTACGAGGACGATCAATCCGGTACCACTGTCACCGTTCATACCGTCGATAGACACCATGCGTTTCGGAGGGTCGCGCCGGATCTCACTCTCCAAGCGCACCTCTCCCTTCTACTCAAAATAATGTTGTAGGATAAAAAACCCGATGGTCCGGTGTTGAGCTGTCGTCGTCGCGTTCCGGCGGTCGTCACGTGATACGGATTACTGTCACTGTTTACCGGCGCACCCGCGACCAGAGTGATCAGCGCAACAGCTGAACCCCTTGAGTGAGAGAGCAAACCACGTCCGAAAAGAGAAGATCCTGAGCGAGCTTTGGTGCTTGTTCAGAACTTATGCAGACCACTCGGGCGGCGGGTGCGCCGGTAAGGACTGACAGTAAACCGTATGAGAGGTGTTTCGCTCGCCGAATCCACACGGACTCCGTCGGTACCCTGGGAGCGCGATTCTTCCGTTTGTCGTCTCCCGGTTTCCATAACAGAGGCCGGATCACTCCGGCGGTGTGTCGTGACGATTTGTCGGCACAGACACAGACGAGTCAAGGTGTGACGGAACTGATTTCCGGGGATTCGTTTCGAACTGGGAGCTACAATTCGCCTTGCTCTTTGAGATCCTCGATGACGTCGTCGACGAACGTCTCGACGTCGTCGTATGGGAACTCACCGCCGGAGGTCTTCGTATTCAGTTCCATCGCCGTCATCGAGAACTCCCCGGACTCGAATTTCGTTCCGGGTCCGTCCGGGAGCGCCGGAACGAGATCCATCGGACTCGAGATCGGGTAATCGGCGCCTTCGAACGCGTCGATCATCTGCTCGCGGATTTCGTCTTCATCTGTCATCGCGTGATCCACTTACGCCCGATAAATAATAAATTTGTAGGTAGTTGAACCGCCGGCGAGGCGCGTGAACCTACTATCTTCCGGACAGGATCGGTCTGGAGCGTTCTCCGAAACAATAATTAATGAGCGGTGTGGAATTTCTTCTCATGGCGAAAGATACCGTCAGGTACCCAGACGAGGTGGTCGAGGAGATCGATACGCTCGTCGACGACGGTATGTTCGAGAGCAAATCCGAGTTCTATCGGTTCTCCGCGGAGTACGTTCTCTCGCTCATCAACCCGGAACACGACGTCAGGACGTTCAACTTCGAGGAGATCAAATCGGAACTCGACATCTCGGAATCGGATCACGCACGGGCGCTCGGAACCGACGGCGGGACGTTCTTTCTCGACGCCGTAATCACGGTCCGAAAGCAGGGGCTTCGTGGTAACTACGAGGCAGCGGAACGATTCATCGATACCCACTACGAGGCGACCGATCAGGAGTGTATCGTCCTCGAGGAACTGCTCGGAACCTATCGAAACGGAACCGAATAGCGGATTCTCACACTATCGCACAGAACGATAGTTGCAGTTGTTACTATCTGTGAAGATCGGTCGCCCTCCTGCGACCGACTCAGGTGGCGGCGGCCGAAAATTCGCGACCAGCTCTTACTGACGCCTGTCCGATAGTGTCAACGACCGTCCGTCCACACGTCAGCGAGGCCGCCGAGTGCGTCCAGATCGAGGTGGTCGCCGACGAGTGTCGCCGCTCGATCGTACGGCGTCCGTCCGCGTTCCCGACCAGCAGGGGACGGCGTGACCGGACGCTCGCCTCGAGTCGGTCCCTCGGGGCTCGCGTCGTCCGCAGCGGACGCGATAAACGCCTTCCGAACGGCGTCGTTGTCGAACAATCCGTGGAGATACGTCCCCAGAACCAGGCCAGACGCGGCACTCGAGTCACCGAGCGGACGGCCGACGTCCGCACCCTCGAGGACGCGCGTCCGACCGGCGTGAATCTCGTATCCCGACGCGGTCCCGTCGGCACCGGCGAGCACCGGCGTCACAGATCCGTCGACCGGAACCGACGTCCGCTCGAGGTGTTTCTCCGACTCGAATCTGGTCTCGACCGGTAACAGACCCAGTCCCTCGACAGTCTCCGCCGTGCCGACCCCCTCGAGGGAAGCGTTGGTGATCCGTTCGCCGAGTATCTGGTAGCCGCCACAGATGCCGACGATCGGTCCGTCGAAGTCCCGCAAGAACTCCTCGAATCCGGCCTTCCGGAGCGCGAGCAGGTCGTCGACGGTGTTTTTGGTTCCCGGAATCAGGACCGCGTCCGCGTCGACCCCACGGAACGGATTTCCCGACGTCTCGGACGACGCGTCGATTCCGTTGGGATCGACCGGAACGAAGGCCACGGAGACGCCCGATTCGTCCGCCAGCGCCTCGATATCGGTGGCGTTCGAGAGTCGCGGGAGCCGGGGGACTGCGACGGTGACGCGCCGGTCGTCCGGGACGCCGTCGTCATCCCCGAGAACGCCCCCGCTTTCGGAATCGGGGAGCGAGACGCTATCCTCCTCGGGGAGCCCGGGGTCGTCGTACGGGATGACGCCGACGATCGGAACGCCGGTTCGGGCTTCGATCTCCCGGATACCCGGCTCGAGCAACGATGGATCACCGCGAAACTTCGTGATCGCCGCGCCGACGACCCGTTCGTTCAGAGCCTCGGGCACGAGTTCGAGCGTCCCGTAGAGGCTCGCGAACGCGCCGCCGCGTTCGATATCTACGAGCAGAACGATGTCGGCGTCGGCGAAGCGAGCGGTCTCGACGTTCGCCAGATCCCGGTCGTGGAGGTTGATCTCCGCGATACTGCCCGCCCCTTCGGCGACGATCACGTCGTGGTCGGCCGCGAGCCGCCGATACGCGGCCTCGGCGACGGTACGAGCGCGTTCCCAGTGATCTTCGTAGTAGCTCCCCGCTGCCATGTGCCCGCGTGCCACCCCGTCGATTACGAGCTGGCTCTCGCCATCGCCGCGCGGTTTCAACAGCACGGGATTGCAGTCGGTCGTCGGCGTCGTTCGCGCCGCTCGAGCCTGTACGAACTGTGAGACGCCGATCTCCCCCCAGTTTCCCGCATCCAGTCGATCGTTTCGCTCCGCCCCGCTGGCGTTCCCGGCGACGTCGTCCCTCGCTCCGTTGTCTGGCGCCCCGTCAGGGCGAACGACGACTCGAGCGTTGTTACTCATGTTCTGTGCTTTAAACGGGGCGACGGAGACGCCGCGGTCGGCGAGCAGTCGACAGAGGCCGGCGGCGACGGTCGACTTGCCGACGTGACTCGCCGTCCCGGCGACGAGGAGCGTCCGGGTCATCTGCGTGGTACCGACTCGACCGGGCGGGGCTATCGACCTGTCGATTCTCAGACTCCGTCGCGCGAAACCGTATCAGACGGGTTACTGTACGTCATGTCCGAAGCGACCGAGAGCCGTCCCGCGGTCTCAGGTCCACAGTGACGGCGATCCGAATCAGTCCTCTTCGTCCGCTCGTTCGGGTGGCTCACCGCCTTCGAACGCCACTTCTTCCCCGGAGTGTGGCTCGATGTGGCTCAGAATTTCGTGTGGGACGTAGCCGATGTTGTACCCCTGTTCGTCGTGGAGAACGATTCCGTGGTCGTACTCGCGGAAGTCGAAGCAGTTGATCTCCTCGTACGCGTTTCCGGGTTTGAAGACGACTTTCATACGATTCGTATCGACGTACTGGCTGTTCCCGATCCGCCTTGCAAGCGAAAGGGAGTTTCAGGATCGACTGTGGGTTGTGGCCCTCGATTCGGTGCGATCGTCTCGTCGACGACTCTCGACCTCCGTGAGGAAAGTCGCGCTAGCGCTCGAGGAGTCGCCGTTCCCACCGAGGCCCCGCGCGACTCGAGAGGGCGTATCCAACGATGGCGAACCCGATGCCGGCGAGTGCGAGACCGACGGCGACGGTCGTCGACGGCGGCACGACGACGAAGCCGGCGACCAGCGTGGGGACGAGCGGAAGGGCGACGCCGGCGGTAAACGTCGCGAACCGGACGGCGTCGAAGAGGAACTCGTTGGGCGAGAAGCCGGCGAGATAGACGGTGAGGCCGTAGTAATACAGGGCGTACCCTGCGAGTATCATCGCGCCTGCGCCGGCGTCGACCGCCGTCGCGTCGAACCAGACGACCGCCACGAGATACGGGACGCCGACGGTCGGAACGCCGACGAGGACGAACGCGGTTCGTTTCGCACGAAACACCGCTTCGACGGAGACGGGGTAGACGAGGTACGCCTCGAGCGAGTCGAACTGGGTGAGCCAGTTGTAGGTCGTAAACGCCGACAGGCCGAGGACGCCGCCGAAGAAGACCCCCGGCGCGGGCTCGATTCCGGTGATCGCGTCGACGACGCCGACGAGCGCTGCGACGAGCGCGAGCAAGATTCCAGCCGAGACGAACGGCTTCCAGACCCCTCCCGACGACCGCGCGAGGTCGAGCAACGTCTTCGCGACCAGCGCGTCGTCACCGACGGGAAGGGTGTCGCTCAGTCGGGCGAACCGATCGCTCGCCGTCCGCGTCGGTGTGCCGTACGTCGGATCGTACGTCGCGAGCGCCCCGACGGCGACGATCACCGTGACGAGTCCGAGAACCAGCGCGTCGACCGTCGCCGCCTCCAGCGGAACGAGCAGGCGTCGAACCGTTCCGGCGGAGCCAGTCGCTATCGCGGCGACCGCACCGGTTCCGAGCCCGCCGAGGACGGCCACCGTCGGGACGCCGCGGCTTCGAACGGCGACCAGCGCGACGGTTACCGCCATCCCGAACGCGAAGACGAGCGAGAGCGAGAGCCAGTACCCGAGCACCGTCACGGGCGTCGACCCGGATAGCTCGCCGAACGGAACGGCAGCCATCGCCATCGGAAGCACGACGACGAGCGCGTAGAAGAGCCCGTCTTTGACCAGAAACACGCTCAGGAGTCGTTTTCGGGACAGCGGCAACGTCGACGACGTCGAGAGCACGAGCGAGAGCCGACCGAACACGTTCTCGAGCATGTCCGATCCGGCGAAGGCGGCCGTTCCGCTGTAGAGGCCGAAGCCGAGCGCCAGAACGTGGCCCCACCGGCCGATTCGCTCGGCCGGCGTTCCGGTTTCGAGGAGTGCGACCGACGCGGCGACCGAGAGGCCAGCGATCACGACCGGAAAGAGCGCGAACCGCCACCCTCCGAACAGTCTCGTGTGGAGTCGCCACTCCTCGCGGAGGAGCGTCACGAACAACAACCAGTTCGACGTCCGTCCGGTGTTCGACGAGCGGGCGGAATCGGGCGTCGCGGACGGATCGGTCCGGGGGGAACCGGACGTCATGGACGGATCGATCCCGTCGCCGGGAGGTCCCGGGCGTCCGCGTCCCCGACGTGTTCGAGAAATACCTCGAGCAGCGACGCGTCGTCGACCCCGTCCTCGAGCGATCGCTCGGCGACGATCGCACCGTCGGCGACGATGCCGACGCGGGTACAGATCGACTCCGCGACGTCGATGTTGTGCGTCGAGACGAAGACGGCGTTGCCCTTTGCCGCGTAGTCGACGAGGAACCGCTTGACCTGTTCTTGAACCAGCGGGTCGAGATTCGCCAGGGGTTCGTCGATGAGGACGACCTCGGGGTCGTGGACGAACGCCTGCGCGATCATCACCTTCTGCTGTTGGCCCCGTGAGAGGTCCGTGTGAAGCGTCTCGAGTTTGTTCTGAAAGCCGAGTCGATCAGCCCAGCGCTCGGTGTTCTCGCGGATACGGTCCGGTTCGAGGTCCCGGACGGTCCCGACGAACTCGAGGTACTCACGCGGGGTCAGAAAGCTCGGCGGTGATCCCTGTTCCGGCAGGATGCCGACCCGCCGTCGCGTCTCGAGGGGATCCGTAATCGGGTCGGTTCCGAGAACGGTTATCTCGCCGCTATCGGGACGTATCTGCCCAGTCAGCGAACGTATCGTCGTGGTCTTTCCGGCTCCGTTCGGCCCGAGAAAACCGAAGAGTTCGCCGCGTTCGACGCCGAAACTCATGCCGTCGACCGCACGCACGCTGCCGTAGGACTTGCACAACTCGTCGACGCGGATTGCGTCCATCGGGCGATGTTGTTATCAGAGATAGATAATAACCGTACCGGCGTTGCGCCCTTGGTGACGCCTCGAGTGGGCTGGACTCGTCGACAGACAGCGCGCCGGCTCGAGCGAGTTCGCCGTCGCCGACCGCCTCAACAGACCGCCTCCTACGAATTTCTGTAACTACGAATTACTGTACCGATGTACCGCGCATCGACCGATGTACCGGCACATCAGTGACTCGGACGGCCGCTACGCCGACACTGACCGACAGCAAACCGTCTCAGTACTCCGTTCCTCGTCTCGCTCGCTGTCCGTCCTCGATCGGGTGTTTCTCCTTGCGAACGTTCGTGATCAGGTCGGCCCGATCCTCGAGATACGTCGGCGGTTCGTGACTTCCCGAGAGCACGAGTTCGAGCGAGTCCGGTTTCGCGTCGATCAACGCGAGAACGTCGTCCGTCTCGATCAGCCCCCGATCGGCGGCGTACAGCACTTCGTCGAGAATCAGCATGTGAACGCCGTCTTCCGGCGGCGCACCGAGTGCGATCGGCGCATCGAGGTCCGCATTTGTGCCGCACTCGAGCAGCGTTTCCGCCCGGTCGAGGCCCGCCTGGGCCTGGCGCTCGTGGTCTGCTTCGTCGCTCCCGTCGGCCATCCCGTGCCAGCCGTAGTGGCCGAGGTTCTCGTAGCTGATCCCCGGCAGGGCCTCGATGGCGTTGTACTCGCCCCGAACCGCCTCGACGCTCGAGGCACCGCCTTTCATGAACTGGAGGACGTGGACCCGGTAGCCGTGGCCCGCGGCCCGCATCCCCATTCCGAGGGTGGCCGTCGTCTTTCCCTTGCCGTCACCCCACCAGACCTGGACGAGGCCGAACTCCTCCGGCGCGTCGGCTTCGATTCGGCTGGCCTCCGGTGACCGCCCCTGCCCCGGCGTGTTCTCGAGCGTCGCCTCGGACTGCCGATCGTCGTTCATACGGATGATCTGGCGCCGACCGTACATGTAGCTGTCCGATTCGCGGTGGCCTGGTCGTCTCCGGACACCGGATCTCCGCTCACGGCCCCCGTCAGTCGCCGCCCGTCGTCTTCGACGCGAACGTCTCGCGAACCTTCTCGACTTTCGGCGCGGCGTGCATCCGGCAGTACGCGTCGGTCGGATTCTTCTCGAAGTAGTTCTGGTGGTACTCCTCGGCCTCGTAGAAGGTGTCGAGCGGTTCGATTTCGGTAACGATCCCGTCGTACACTCCTTCGGCCTCGAGTTCCTCGGCGAACGCCTCGGCCGTCTCGAGCTGGTCGTCGCCGTGGGCGTAGATCGCGGACCGATACTGGCTGCCCACGTCGGGGCCTTCCCGGTTCAGCGTCGTCGGGTCGTGGATCGTAAAGAACACCTCGAGGAGGTCCTCGTAAGCGATCCGGTCGGGATCGTACTCGATCTGGACGACCTCCGCGTGTCCGGTTTTCCCCGAACAGACGGCCTCGTAGGTCGGTTCCTCGGTATCGCCACCCGCGTAGCCCGAGGTCACGGATTCCACGCCACCGAGTTCCTCGAAAGCCGCTTCGACACACCAGAAACAGCCGCCGCCGAACGTCGCTCGTTTCATAGCCGGTCGTAGGCCCCGCTCGAGGAAAGGTGTGACGGGAAACGAGGTTAGTGCCTGTCGTCGACGGTCGGTTTATACGGGCCGGTGTCACACGGTTCGAAATCTATCCGGATCACGTGTCCGTCGACGAACCGCCGGCAGACCACGTGAGCAACGCCCCGTCGTCGAGCCGTTCGAGGGACTCGAGGGTCAGCGTCGGGAACTCGGCGACGAAACCGTCGCCGTCGGCGAGCGTCGGAGCCTCCCGGCCACCGATCAGTTTCGGGCCGACGAACACCTTGAGTTCGTCGACCAGCCCGACTTCGAAAAGCGAGAAGATGAGTTCGCCCCCGCCCTCGACCATGATCCGTTCGAGTCCGGCCGACTCGAGGGCCGCGAACGCGCGTAGGAGGTCGACGCGTTCCTCGCCCGCCGTCACGAGCTCTGCGTGTGCGGCCAGATCCATGCGTTCGTCGACGGGGGCGACCTCGCCGACGCAGACGAACGTCGACGCCGCGTCGTCGAGGACTACGGCGTCCGAGGGCGTTCGCGCCTTCGAGTCGACGACGACTCGCGCAGGGTGTTTCGACCGGCCGTTCGCGAGTCGGCGTTCACACAGCCGTTCGTCCTTGACGGTGAGACTCGGGTCGTCCGCCAGGACGGTGCCGACGCCGACGACGACTGCGTCGCTGTCGGCTCGGAGTCGATCGACCCGGGCGAAGTCCTCCTCGCCGCTGATCGCGATCTGCTCGCGGCGTCTCGAAGAGAGTTTGCCGTCCGCGCTCATTGCCGCGTTGACGACGACGTGCATAGGTGGTGCTCGTCGCCCATCCTAAAGAACACCCGCGTCCTGACTCGAGATCTGGGCGCGGACACCGAAGATTTGGAACCCGGAGGGATCAACGATCCATCAACGACGGTAAGTACAGGGTAAGCAATTACCGAAGCAGCTATAGTAACAACTGAAACGATTGACACACCGATCGCCGATCTGTCTGGCGATCGGGTGTGCAATGACTTTCAGTGGCTACTATATTGGCCTATCCGAAATGTGCTAAAAGTCGGCTGCTGAATATAGAGCGTGTATTCCTCAAGGTGGTCGCGTCAATTTCGTATATTTCCAACGATTACGTGAGGCAGATACCTACGGTGATCCCTTCAATCTGGTTTTCAGACCAATATATACGCTGATCTTCTTGAGTCGCGTACCAACCATATGTCTACGAGAATTGTTACCAAGCCACAGTGGGAGACATTCGAACAGTCGAGTGCCCTGGCATTCCTCCTCGGAGGCGTGTTATTCACGCTCGTCGTAGTAAGCCTCATCGCCCTCGGAGAGACCGTGCCAGAGATCGGTCTCGAACTGGCATTGGTGGCCGTATTCGTGCTCGTCGCGGTTGGAATGGGTGGACTCCGTCCGAAATTGCAGCATCGTGCCGCTCGATTAACCGATGTCGGTACCCTCGGAGCAGCGATTGCTATCGTCGGTGCTCTCCTTGCGTTGGTCATGCTTGCAGTCGTTTCGGTTACCGGCTGGAACCCCGGGATTCTCGAACTCGTCATTTGGATGGGGACGTTAGCTGCCCTCGCCCTCGGGTTTCTGGCATTCGGGGCCGCCATCTGGAAGACTGAGGCCGTCAAACGCATTACTGGGGGATTATTGGTGGCGGGAGGGGTGTTCCTTCTTGTTTACATCGCTAATACGATTCTCTGGGAACTCGAAGTGGTTGCTCTCGTGATGATGGTGCTATGGGGACTCGTACTACTTGGCGTTGGCACCGCTCTCCGGACTGAACCGAGGCCGCGGCTTGCCGAGAGACTGGAAGACGGGACGGCCTAAAACGCCGCTGCTGAATACGCGATTTTGTCATTGAACTAGACGGCCAACCTATTCGGGAGTTGGGGGAATAGCGGACGCGATACAGACCTAAATTTGGCAAAGCAGTATCGACAGTGACTGAGATAACTTACTCGTGTGGAGTGAAATATTGGGGTGGCCGGATTATTCTCCGGGTGGTTCGATGATCCCTAGCTGTACAAACAATCCGAGCATGTCAGGCTGGACCCATCGTTCGACGATTTTGCGTTCTTCAATACGGGTGAAGACCATATTTTCGACCTCAAATTCTTCTCCAGTAGGCGCAACACCCATGAACTCTCCATTGTGCCTCCCTCGAAGGAGTACACGCATAGCGACGGTATCTCCTTCGGCGACGATGTCCTCGACGGTCGCGGAGAAGTCCTCAAACGCTGTGTGAAGGTACTCGATTTGTTCCTTGAGTTCCTCGCGGCTTTTCATCTCTCCAAGCGGGCTGTGATCGATCACACCTTCGGCACAGATCTCATCGATGAGGTCTAGGTTACGCTCGGTTGCGACTTCTTCTGGAAACCGTCGTGAAATTCGTTTGTTCTCCGCTGTATCTGCTGTTGTTGCCATTGTTTTCCCCAGGTGCCCAAAACAAGGAATCTGCCTCCAATGGGGACTCCGAGTAAGGACTAATGTGCTCTATGACACACACCATGATAAGGACTACCGAACATCAAGCGGAACAGGAAGCTTGTGCTGCATTCGCGCTCTCTCTGCAGCAGCCCCCGAACAATCCTTCTGATCACTGTCAGAACCTGCGTGACCGACTTAGAGCACAGAGCATATATCTATCACGTTGTCACCCCTCGAGTTTTCGATTCGTCGAGGAAGAAAATATTGAACGGTGGGTCGCGTTATTTTCCGGGTGGCTCGACGACACCGAGTTGCATCAGGAGCCCCATCACGTCGTTTTGAGCCCACGACTCGACGAACTGCCCGTCCTCGATTCGGTGGATGTGGTGGCCCTCTACCACGGCCTCCCCCGTCGCTTCGACCCCCATGAACCCGCCTTCGTGGGTCCCGGTAGCCCGGTCTCGTCTGACCACCATGTCGCCCTCGGCGATCAGATCCTCGACCCCACAATTGATATCCGGAACCGCGGATCGAAGCTTCGTAACGTATTCCTCGACCCCCTCCGGGCCGTGAATTGGCTCGGGGAGGGCAGAATTGTACTCGACGTAATCGTCTGCAAAGAGTTCATCAATAAGGTCTAGGTTACCCTCACTAATGACTTCGTGTGCGTAGGTACGGGCGATCTCCTTGTTTTCGGCTTCCGTTGTTGACGGGCTTCCAGGCGGGTCGACGGCGCCGACTTGCAGGAAGGCGCCGAACAGGTCGGGGAGGCCGGTCACTTCGACCAACTCTCCGTCGTCGAACCGGTAGCTTCCGAACCACCTTACCTCGACCGAGGTTCCGGTCGGTTCGATTCCCATCAGTTCGCCCTTATGAGTGCCCCCGAACGTGCAATTCGCCATCACCGTGTCGCCTTCGGCGACGACATCGTGGGCTTCGAAGGACAAGTCCGGAAATCCCGCCCGGATCATCCGGAGATTGTCCGTGTACGCCTCCCGCCCGTGAACGGTCCCGACCGGCTCGGGACCATGGAGTACAACGTCCTCGGCGATGATGTCGTCAAGCGACTCAATATCGCCACCGTCCCAAACGTCGTAGACCTGGTGTGCGGCTCGTTTATTCGCTTCTCGTTGTTTTTGTGTCTGTGACATGTATTGCCTCCTCGAGGGCTGAAGATTGACCGGACTACCAAGTGCTCGCTCAGTGAGCCCTCGGTTATCGCGGACTTGGTTGGGGTCAGCTCGGGTCTCCATACCCCTCATCGTCAATCCTCAACTACCATTCGACGGACTCCGAAATAAATGTTATTTGAATGAGGTTTCAATCGGAATTTCGATAGAACGAATCTTCAATAAGGTATACTAGCTGTTGAGGTTTGGGCTGACGATCTACTGGGGTCTGAGCCCGAACCCAACGCGGCACTTGATCGTAGTGACGTGCGGTGGGGGTTTTTGTGCCGTGCTAGTCAACAACACGTATGGAGGGATCGCCCCGGAAGGATACGAGCCAACCGGATACGGCCGCCACAACCGAGGCCTTCAAGCTGCTATCCGACGAAACCCGGCTCGAATTATTGGAAGCCCTCTGGGAGGGCGACGATCCGACGGATTCGTCGCCGATGCGGTTCGCCGATCTCCGGGAGCGAGTCACCGTCGACGACCCCGGTCAAATCCACTATCACCTGGATAAACTCACGGCCCACTTCGTTCGCAACTCCGAGGAGGGCTACGAACTCAGGGAATCGGGCAAACGGATCGTCCGAATGCTCCTCTCCGGTATCGCCCTGGAGCATCCAGAGATCGAACCGGTCGAGATCGACGTCTCGTGTCCGTATTGTGGTGGACAGACGCTGTGCAGCTACCGGGATGGATGGCGCTATCTAGAATGCACCGACTGTGACGTGCGGTGTGTCCCGAGCTTTCCCCCGGGCGTCATCAGCATGAGCGAGTTCCCGCCGTCGGGAGTGCGGAACCGGACCCCGAACGAGATTGGCCACGCTGATTGGATCTGGGCTGCCCACCGTCGGGTATCGGTCATTGATGGCGTGTGTCCGGAGTGTGCGGGTGACATGCCCATCACTTCGATCTATATCTGTGATGATCACCAGCCCGATTGGGAGGAATACCAGTTCTGTGAGCACTGCGAGTCGATTTTCTGGATACTCGTGACTCACGTCTGTAAGCAGTGTGAGTACCGCTGGTCGATGCCGATATCCAATTATCTGACGAGAGAACCGGCGGTGGCTGCATTTTACTACGATCACGGGGTTGAATTCGACTTTGGGACGCCCGAACAATTCGGTCTCCTCCTTGACGTAGAGAAAGAGCTCCTTTCGGAGGATCCCCTTCGTATCCGGATGACGATCCACCTGGAGGATGAGGAACTCAACCTCACGTACGATAACCAGTTGGACGTCATTTCCACGGAACGGTATGGGTGAGCGTTATCTGTTCTTCTGATACTTCGTTACCAGTGTACCCTTCGGACGGCCATCTGGTGAATCTTCAGGGTAACTGACTAACTCCCGGTCAATTTTCGTTCGACAATTTCTATAATGGGCCTTTCCAATATGAACGAGAAGGACTCGGAGATCGGCAGTACGAGTCCGATTCGATACGAACGTGATTTCGATGAATCGCCAAGTGAGTCGGTTGTAATTGCAGTATCTAACGTAACAGGAAAATCCATCACTCCAGAAATTGGTAGCGATGAGGATGAGGTGGCCGCGTTATCCCCGCTTTACGAAGCCATCGATCCTGACGCGCTTAATACACTTCTCACCCCTGAACCGGGAGAGCAGACCAACTGCTTGATGCCATTTCAATATGAGGGATGTAGCATCACAATCGACGATGATGCTGTGACTGTTACGCCTTCTGAGTGACTTCTATCGGCTAGTACATGGCTTGATGTCTACTCAGATCCAGACGTAGAAACCGTACGTCCCTTGGACTGCTTGTTTTAGGAAACACTATGCTCAACTATTTCTTGGCCATATCTCGTGCGACATTCGCACCGTGTATCTCGCATGCCTCGCTCACTCTATCCTGAAGCAGGCAAAGAGTCCTTGCAAGATACAGAGGGTGGATGCAACATTTCATTACGGTTGTACGTGATATGATTATGTACTTGTACAGCCTGTAATCACTGTTATGCCACTCGTGCGCTGCAACGATGCAGAGATCTATTATGAGGATCACGGAACAGGGAAACCGATTCTCTTCCTCCATGGCGCGTGGGCAGGGTGCCGATATTTCGAGGCCCAGCTAACCGGCCTTTCCCCCGAGTACCGCACCATCGCGTTCGATTTTCGAGGCCACGGTCGGTCGACGAAGACAGAAGTCGGTCATACCCTCGCACAATATGCCCAAGATGTTCACGCCATTCTCGATCACCTCGATCTTGATGATGTCGTCATCGTCGGCTGGTCGCTGGGCGCAATCGTCTCGTGGGAGTATATCGACCGGTTCGGTACCGAATGCGTGCGAGCACTCGTTGATGTGGACATGGAGCCATCACCGATGGAGCGCGACGACAACGAGCACGGGTCATACAACGTCGATGGACTCACAGAGTTACACCGGCGTATTCAGTCGGAGCCGGCAGAAGTCATCGAACGGACGATTGACCTGCTGCTCAAAGACGCGTCCTCCCGGGAACTGCGAACGATGATGTTCGACGAAATGTCTCGAACGCCTCCATCGATCAAGAGTGCGATGCTTCTCGAGTTGCTCTGCGATTACCGCGACGTCTTACCTGCCATCGACGTCCCGACACTCGTGTGCGCCGGAGCAGACGAGAAGTGGCGAAGTGTCCCGGCGGTTGAGCACGCGGCGGAACTGATCCCTGACGCCAAAGTCGAACTCTTCGAGGAAAGCGGGCATTGTCTAACTGTCGAGGAACCAGAACGGTTTAATGATGTGGTGAGCGACTTCGTCGAATCTCTTTGATGCAGACCCGCTATGCATTCAACAAAGACTGAAGTCCTACTCGGATTCTGTCAGAAAATGCCTGCTGAATCCAGAGAAGGAGTGCAGCTAGCCTTTGATATTTGTCCTCGAACCATCCGGTGTAGAAACCTGTGAACGGAACGTCACGAACCTACGGGCGTAACTCTATCTGTTCGGATATTATACACGATAGTGGCTGTGAGTGAGAATGACACCCAATAACGAGTCATCGGACGAGTCAGGGGAGCAGTCGCTTCACGAAATCCCGTTATCTCTTGATGCCGTTCTCGACATTTTGGCAAATCACCGTCGTCGCTTTCTATTAGAATACCTGTGGGACAAACCCGAGAATAGCGGATCGTTTGAAGAAGCGACCGAGCATACAATACTGAAAATAGGAAAGAGACGAGGTGTACAACCGAATCACGACGACATTCAGGTTGATCTCCAGCACCATCATCTCCCGAAAATGGCCGATGCAGGCGTTATTGACTACGATATTCGGAGCCAAACGATCCGTTATCACGAAAATGAACGTCTCGAAACAGCATACGAACGAGTGAACGATCTTACTGTAGATTGAGTTCAGAGACTTACTTTGATAGTCTGTGCTGATCGGTCACTCCCCTCGCAGATTGCCCCTTAGTCTGTGCCACATTCGCGCCCTGTATCCATCACGACTTTTCGAAGAGGTACGCTGATTGGTAGGAACCCAAGCGGTCACTAAGCAAATGTAGTGTACGTCCGTGATTTCCCGATTACCACGTAGTTTGACCGACTATCCCCGATCAGTGGACTACTGATTTGCCGGTCAGTACAGGTCAGCGTGTACTCAACGTATTCGTCACCCACCCGCCAAGACGACCAAAGACCCACCCCAACAGGGACATTACGACCAGCGCGAACCCACTAGTATAAATAAACACAGGTATGACGCCCGCTGACTCCGTAACAATCATCAGTACGTCGGAAAGGGAGAACAAAATTCCGATACTAGCACCGAAAAGCCCGGTGCGGAGTCCAGCAGCGCTCGGGTCAACCGACCGAGTACCTGCGATCCCTCCTGCAATGACTGCACCGATTACCGTTATCAACCCGTCCGTTTCAAATTCCAGCACCCAGCCGAGAATAACACTGACAACTATAGTAGCCACTGAAAGTCATTGCACACCCGATCGCCAGACAGATCGGCGATCGGTGTGTCAATCGTTTCAGTTGTTACTATAGTGCGACCAGCATACCGGATATCGCAATCTGCCATACCTGAGAAATGCTACGTGAGTGGAGGGCAGACAGCATATCCATACAAGATGACACAAGTATTAAAAATCTTGTAAATGGGTGTCAGAATTTCCAGAACCGCCGGCGGTCAACACGCAAGTATACCTATAGTAGCCACTGGAAGTCACTGCACACCTGATCGCACGACGAGAGCGCGGTTCGGAGCGTGCGCGGTTCGGAGCGTGCGCGGTTCGGAGCGAGTGGAACGAGCGAGAACCGCGGAATTGCGAGCGGGGAACGAAGTGAGCCGTGAGCTGTGCGATCAGTGTAAAAAAGTTCCAGTTGTTACTATAGCAGGTTCGAACCGACTGCCGATGCAGTGGATTTCTCGACCGTACCGATGACGGATATGATCCCCCGACGAATACCGGCGAGAGATATCTGAACGAAGATGTAGGCCCCAGTGAACTCGAGCCCGAACACGACGCGGTAGTCCTCGTACTCGAACCAAACCGAGACGCCGCCGGGAAACTCGAGCAGCGACGTTCGCGCCTCGGTGTCTCCGTACTCTTACAGCGGTGGCAGCCGGCCGGTCGAGGCCCTCACGGGCCGCGACACGAGCGAATGCCGTGGCGAGTGCGGGGCCTCTCCTGATCGGTAGTGAGTTCGACGATCGTCGTCGCGAACACCGATTCGCAGTCGGGACAAACGATCGCGCTCTCGCCGGCGACCGCATCGTCGGTCGTCTCCGTCCGGACGTCGGTACCACAGTCGCAGTGGATCGTGAGTTGTGTGCTCATGTGTAGTGATGAGACCCGACGGAGCGGGGAACGATCCAGCCAGAGACCCAAAGCAGTCGCTGCTGGTTCGGGGACCGACGACGACCGTGAGTCGACGACACGTCGGTAGGTCTTTATTTCGCCGCTTTCTATGGTGGATTGCTCCCGCTCCGCGGGAGTCGTACGAGCCGGAGTCTGAGCCTCCAAGCTAGAACTCCGGCTCCTGCGCATCTTAAGTGCGCGTCTGTACGTTATTCAACCAACGTAAAGAACGTTAGGATATTGTTCGTTAGTCGCAGTTGGACCGAGTACCAACTCGAGCGTACTACGTAACCGCGGCGGCCGTTACTGGCGGAGACGGCCGCGCTCGAGCGATCCGTGGTCGAGTGTCCGACAGAGCTCAATCGATCCGGCGGGGATCGTCGCTCGAGCCGAGCAGGATGCGGTAGACGACGTAGCCGATCAGGAGGGCGAACCCGAGCGTCGCGACCGTCTCGGCGAACCAGATAGCGGCGTACAGTGCCCGCGTGAGGATTCTGATGACGACGATGCCGCCGAAGATCGCCGCGACGAACGCGAGTCCGCCCAGCGCCGCGCCGATTCGTTCCATAGATACACCGGATCGGCCACTCAAATGAATTCACCGTCTGAGTGGAGCCGGGTAACCGCTCTCGGGTCGTTCGCTCGCCCAGACGTGACGAATCATCCGTTCCGACCATCGACTGATGAGCGGAATCGAGCCCCACCACATGATTTTGCCCGTCAGTCCATGCTTGAACCGCCACTCCCCGTGAAGTTCAGTCTTGGACCGCCACTAGACGCCGGGGACGCCGACCGCCTCGAACCCGGTGACCCCGACCAACGCGAGGACGTACAACACGGCGAGAACCGTGATCCACGCGAGGAGACCGATCATCGCGGCCGCGGTCCAGTCGGTGGAGTACCGCCAGTTGATCACGCCGACGTAAGCGACGAGCGCGACGACCGGACCGAGTAGGGGAATCCAGCCGACGAGGTAGCCGACGACGGTCCAGACGATCGCACCGAGCAGGGCGGTGACGATCGCGTGATCGAAGTCGTTCGCGCCGACGATGATTCGTGCGCCTGCGTAGATACCCACTGCTCCGAGCAGGAGGCTGACGAGGAAGACGACTGCTGTGGCGACGACCATACGAACGATTCATCGAGTCAGAACGATATCCTGTTGCCTGCACGTGCCACAAAAGACGCAGACTAGAGTATCGGTTCGTCGGACCGCTATGCGTTCGGCTGCTGTGGGAATGTTAACTCGATTGTGGCTTATTTATCCTCTTATACACATGTAATGCAAATATCTGGCGTCTTGACAGCCTATATGAACAGTTATGGCAGTGAGTACTTGTCCGTTGATAACGAAGCTACCAACAACGAAGGGGAACCGAAATGGACGACGATCTCGGACCAGTCGGCGTTCTCGAGGAGGCGGATACCCACCTCTCCGTCGACGAACTGCTGCGTTTGCTCTCGGTGCCAGCGACGCGTCTTACGATCATCTATCTCTACGACCATCCGGATACGACGGCCGATCAACTCGCAGCGATTATCGCGGCGAACGACGCCGTTTCCGAAGCGTCTATGGCGACCGAATCCGAGTACGACCGCGCCCGGACTCACCTCTATCATTCGACGCTTCCTCGCCTCGAGGATCACGGCTTCCTCGAGTTCGACCCGAAGGCGGGGACGGTTGCAAAACGGAACGTTCCCGAACCGATCTACACCTTCCTCGGGGTCGATACCGATGAATAGCCTCTGCGACGCTATCGACGCCGTCGAACGACGCCGATCGAACCTGACGGTGTACACGACCGATGACCACGTGGCGGGCGAGCTTCGAGAGCAGTTTTCGACGGTCAACGTCGACGTCGTTCACAACCCGGTGACCGGCCTGCGCGAGCCGGGGTTCGTCGTCGTACGGGGTCCGGACGGAGCGTTCCGGGGGGCGCTCGGACTCGACCAGTTCGGTGCCGTTCTCTCTCCGGAGATACACCCGCCGTGGGAGTTGAGAGACACGGGAATCGAGACGGAGGACCTGTTCGATTTCCTCGAGAATACGCTGTTTGCCGCGTACGATCGCCGACAGATGCTGGCGACGACTCGAGAGATCGAAGACCGAGCGTGGCGGGTGGGAGACGGACGGCTGTACACCGGTTTCCAGCGGAAGACGCCGTTTCTCGAACAGCGAGACGTCTACGAACGGCTCGCCGGCCGCGGAACCCTGTCCATCACGGTGTTCATCGACGACGACTGGGACGAGACCGTCGAAGACGTCGCCGTCGTCTCGGAACCTGGCAGCGAACTCGGCGACTTCTGGTTCGTCGTCTTCGACGGCGGTAACGACGAACGTCAGTGCTGTGCGTTACTCGCAGAGGAACGATCGGAGGGACGATACTACGGGTTCTGGACGTACGAGTCCGAACGAGTAATCGAGTTGATCGATCACCTCGAGCGGACGTACGACGTGCCCTGATCGCGGACCGAGGGTCGCGGGCCGGCCGCTTCCGAGGCGATTCTTTCGGGCACCACCGCAGACGGTATCGGGATCGACGACGGTCACGCGTGCGGGAACGCTTTTTACGCCCCCGCCCGAAAAACCGAGTGATGGAACTCGACGATCATGCCGAGGATCTCGCCTCCGACCTCGGTGTCGACAAAGAGGAGGTCAAATCCGACCTGCAGAACCTGGTAGAGTACAGTGTCCCGATCGACGAGGCCAAAGGGAGTCTCCGACGAAAGTACGGCGACGGCTCGAGCGGCGGGGCCACAGCGCCGTCGACGAAAGACGTCGCCGACATCGACCCCGACGACGGAAACGTCACGGTCTCCGGCGTCGTGCTGACGGCCGGCAAGCGGTCGATCCGGTACCAGGGTGACGACCACGTCATCGTCGAGGGGAGACTCGGCGACGAAACGGGTGTCATCGATTACACCGCGTGGGAGGACTTCGGACTCTCGCCCGGGGACGCGATCACAGCGGGCAACGCCGGCGTCCGCGAGTGGGACGGCGAACCCGAACTCAACCTCGGCGAGAGCACGTCGCTCTCGTTTACCGACGACGCCCCCGAAATCCAACACGAGATCGGCGGCAACGCGCGGCTCGCAGACCTCGAGACGGGCGACCGTGCGATGACCGTCGACGTGGCCGTCCTCGAGTGTGAGCGACGGACGATCGACGGACGCGACGGCGAGACCGAGATCCTGAGCGGTGTCTTCGGCGACGAGAGCGGGCGTCTCCCGTTTACGAACTGGGAACCAGCACCCGAAATCGAAAACGGCGGCCCGGTTCGTATCGAAAACGCTTACGTCCAGGAGTTTCGTGGCGTCCCCGAGGTCAACGTCTCGGAGTTCTCGACGGTCACGACGCTCGACGAGGAGATCGACGTCGGTGCAGACACGACGAAGATGGGCGTCGGCGAAGCGGTCGCAACCGGCGGCATCTACGACGTCGAGGTCGTCGGCAACCTCATCGCGGTCCGGGACGGCTCCGGGCTCATCCAGCGCTGTCCGGAGTGTCACCGCGTCATCCAGAAAGGACAGTGCCGAACCCACGGCGAGGTCGACGGGGTCGACGACATGCGCGTGAAAGCGATCCTCGACGACGGAACCGGAGCCGTCACCGTCGTCCTCGACGACGAACTCACCCAGGACGTCTACGGCGGAACGCTCGAGGACGCCCTCGAACAGGCCCGCGAAGCGATGGATCAGGAGGTCGTCGCCGACCGGATCCGCGAGCGGATCGTCGGGCGGGAGTACCGCGTACGCGGTCACCTCTCGGTCGACGAGTACGGGGCGAACCTCGACGCCGAAACCTTCGAGGAGAGTAGCGACGATCCCGAGGCGCGTGCGACCGCCTTCCTCGAGGGGGTAGACGCATGAGCGCGAACGGTGACGACGACGAGTTCCAGGGACGCGAACTCGCCTATCGCCTCTTTGCGGCCGAGTACGACGACGCGACGCTTTCACACACCGAAAGCGACGAGGAGCGAGCGCCCAACTACGTCGTCACGCCGACTGGCGCTCGGGTGAACCGCCTGTTCGTCGTCGGGACGCTCACCGAAGTGACGTCGGTCAACGACGAGATGGTTCGGGCACGAATCGTCGACCCGACCGGCGCGTTCGTCGTCTACGCCGGCCAGTACCAGCCGGACGAACTGGCCGTCCTCGAAGGGCTCGAGCCGCCGGCGTTCGTCGCGGTGACTGGCAAGGCACGCACCTTCCAGCCCGACGACTCCGATCGGATCTACACGTCGGTACGCCCGGAGAGCATCGCGACCGTCGACGCGGACACCCGAGATCGCTGGGTCGTCAGCGCCGCCGAGCAAACCCTCGACCGCATCGGCACGTACGCCGGCGCTGCAAACCTCGAGGCGGGCGGAGAGGCGCTCACCGAGGCGCTGCTCGCGTCGGACGTCGAGCACGGCCTCGCGGCCGGCATCCCGCTCGCACAGAACCATTACGGGACGACACCCGCCTACCTCGCTTCGCTCCGGGACTGTGCGCTCGAGGCGGTCGAGGTCGTCGCCGACGAGCGCGACCAGGTGAGCGCCCTCGACGTCGGTCCGTCCGACTCCGTCTCCGGAGATTCGACGTTCGAATCGCTTTCGAATCTCGCCAGCGTTCGCTTCGACGCCCTCGAGACGAGCGAAGCGCCGGCAGAGCCGGTTGCGAACGCTCCCGCCGAAACGACCCCGGCGGAGGCGGGACAGGTCGCGGGAACGGCCGGCGGCGGTACCGTCGACGAATCGGATCCGGACGGCGGGTCGAGGGACGAACCGACTTCGGTAGAATCGAGTTCCGACGGTGATAGCGCGGATCTAACGGAACCTGCCGCTACAGCGCCCGAAACGGACACCGATTCGGCGAGTGATTCCGCCGCCGAAAAGGCCGACGCGACGACAGGCCCCTCTCTCGAGGACGGAGACGACGTGGCCGAACCAGCAGGCGAAGAGACCGAGGACGACCTCGATTCCGACGCAGGGATGTACGAAATGGACGACGACGAGCGCGAACGGCTCGAGTCGGAGTTCGGCACCGAGTTTACGACGGGAAGCGAAGTCGACGACCCCGGCGAGGCGGACATCGACGTTCCGGACGCCGACGACGCTTCCGGAGCCGACGACGCGGAATCCGCCTCGAGCGCGTCGGGTGCCGACGTGACCGATGACGTCGCTAAATCGGAAACCGGAACCGCGACGCCCGAATCCGACGACGAGGACGAACTCGGGGCCCCGCCGGCGTCGCGGCTCGGGGACGAATCGACGGCCGACGCGGAGTCGGTGGGATCCTCCGGCGACGAGGCGCTCGACGAAGAGTCGGTGAGCTCACCCGTCGAGGAGACAACCGACCTCGAGACGGACGACGAGGCCGAAATCGCCGCTACCGAGGACGAAGCCGGGGCAACCGCCGAGACGGACGACGAGGCCGAAATCGCCGCTACCGAGGACGAAACCGATGCCACCGACGAGGAGGACGAAGCCGGGGAAATCGCCGACGAGCCCGAAGACGACGAGCCGGCCGAGGACGTCGATCTGCAGGAGTACGTCGTCGAAGCGATGACGGAACTGGACGACGGCGACGGCGCGGATCGGGACTCGGTCGTCGAAAAAGTCGAGTCGGAAACCGGCGCACCGTCGGCCGACGTCGAAGACGCCATCCAGGATGCGCTGATGGGCGGGCGGTGTTACGAACCCGACGACGGCACGTTGAAACCGATCTGAATTCGACGTGAAACCGGACGACCGACCCGGATCGGGTACGCGGATCGAGCCCGTCCCCGGCGAGCCCGCGGCGATCGCAACCGACGGCGCCGAGCGAGCGCTGCTCGTGGCGGATTATCACGCCGGCTACGAACACGCTCTCCGATACGAACGTGGCGTCGACGTTCCCAGCCGCGGTCCCGACCGACGGCGCCGATTGCTCGAACTCGTCGCGCGCACCGAACCGGATCGGCTGGTCGTTCTCGGCGATCTGATGCACTCGATCGGCGATCCGGGCGGTGCCGAGCGCGGCGAGCTCGAGGTGCTATTCGAGTCCGTTCCGGCCACACTCGATGTGACGATCGTCAAGGGAAACCACGACGGGCTCATCGAAACCTGGCTCGGTGATGACGTATCGAACGACGAGGATAACACCGTGACCGTCGTTCCGGGCGAGGGCGTCGCGCTCGACGGACTCGGCATCTGTCACGGACACACCTGGCCGGCGCCGTCGGTCCTCGAGAGCGACGTGATCTGTCTCGGACACGAACACCCTCGCGTCCGTCTCGAGGACGAAATCGGCGGCAGTCGGGTCGAACGAGCGTGGCTGCGGGGACGTGCCGATCCGGAGCCGTTTCGCGCACGCCCCGAGTACGAGGACGTGGCCTGGCTCGAGGACGGAACGCCACCACAGCTCGTCGTCGTCCCGGCGTTTAACGACCTCGTCGGCGGAACGTGGGTCAACGTCTCCGACCGGTCGTTTCTCTCGCCGTTTCTTCCTCGAGGGATCGCAGACGCCGAGGCGTACCTGCTCGACGGAACCCGTCTCGGCACCTACGGCGACGTCTGATCGGGATTGTCGGAGCCGTTCACCGGTTCCCGCCGACGGGGAACCGCCCGTGAACTGTTCGGACGCTCCCGGCCGAAATCGGGGGAGGCGCGGCGTGAACTATTTCAACTCGCGGTGTAACACTCGCACGTATGAGTACAGGGTACGGAAGGGGGCGTCTTTCGAACGTCACAGCACAAGAGGTCGTGGGAGGTCTCTTGCTGGCTCTGATCGGGATTCTTATTCTCGATCTGGTCCGGTTGCTCGTCACTGGCGAACTTCCGCTCAGTCGACTGTGGTCGTTCACGTGGAACGGGATCGTCGATTCGCTGTACATCGGGCTGGCCGCGATCGGCCTCTCGATGACCTACAGCATCCTGCGATTCGCGAACTTCTCACACGGTGATCTGGTGACGACCGGTGCGTTCTCCGGGTGGACGGTCGCGTATCTCGTCGGTGGGATCGGGATCGCGGATCTGAGCAGTCGACTGTTGCTTCGAGCGGACGGCGGTGCACAGCCCGGAAGCGTCGGAATGGACGTGCTGGCCGCGCCCGTTGCGATTATTCTCGGACTCGTCGTCGCTGCGATCGTCACGATTCTGGTCGCGCTCGCGATCGACCGACTCGTCTACCGCCAACTCCGGGATGCGGGCGGCATTCCGCTGTTGATCGCCAGCGTCGGCGTCGCGCTCGCGCTTCGGTATCTGATCGCGTTCGTCTACACGACCGACACGCGAATCGTCGTCGCGTCGCCGCCACAGCCGGAGCTGTCGGAGCTCGTCTGGCTCGAGTTGCCGGCGTTTCTCGCCGAACGGACGATCAATCTCCACGAGGCTACGCTCGTGATCGCCGCGCTCGCACTGATTCTGGGCGTTCACCTCCTGTTGCAGTATACGAAACTCGGGAAATCGATGCGGGCGATGTCCGACAACAAAGACCTCGCGCTCATCACCGGTATTCCGACCGAGCGAGTTATCTTCGCGACGTGGGTGATCGGATCCGGTCTGGCCGGGGTTGCCGGCTACCTGATCGTCCTCGACCGCGGCCAGATCACGATCAACCTCGGCTGGTTCCTGCTGCTGTTGATCTTCGCAGCGGTTATCCTCGGCGGGATCGGATCCATCTACGGCGCGCTCGCGGGATCGCTCGTCATCGGGTTGACGATCAACCTCTCGTTGATCTGGATCCCCTCGGACCTGAACGAGATCGCCGCGTTCACGTTGATGATCATCGTGTTGATCTTCCGGCCTGACGGCCTGTTCAGCGGGGTGGAAACGGCATGAGCGGATCGTCGAAACTGGACGGCGAAAACGCGGGGAACTCTCTCAACCCGCTCG
Source organism: Natrarchaeobius chitinivorans (assembly GCF_003841505.1). Classification (GTDB taxonomy): domain Archaea; phylum Halobacteriota; class Halobacteria; order Halobacteriales; family Natrialbaceae; genus Natrarchaeobius; species Natrarchaeobius chitinivorans. The sequence continues at coordinate 3,372 of NZ_REGA01000012.1, read as the reverse complement.
AGGAAACCGACCTGCCACAGTGGGCCTCGGACCTGGTGTTGATCGCGGGCATCGTCGTCGCGACGTACGCCATGTTCGCCATTATCGGTCTGCTGACCGGTGTCGGCCTGAACGAGACCGTCGGCTTCATGCGTCTGGTCACGTTTTTCGCCGCCGTCTACGCCCTAGTCGTCCTCGCGTTGAACTTACACTGGGGATACACCGGGATGTTCAACATCGGCGTCGCCGGGTTCATGGCCGTCGGGGTGTACACGATGGCGTTTCTGACCGCGTCGCCGGACGGGTCGCCCGCTGGCCTCGGACTGCCGATCCCGATCGGCGTCGTCGGCGGAATGATCGCCGCCGGTCTCGTCGGACTCGTCGCGGCGCTTCCCGCCCTCAGGGTCAGAGCCGATTACTTCGCGATCGTCACGCTCGGTCTCTCCGAAATCATCCGACTCGCGTTGCTCTCCGGATCGCTTCGCTCCGTCGAAGTCGGGGACACCGAGTACGGCACCGGCGGCGGAAGCGGTATCAGTTACACGCCTGTCGACAGCGTGATTCCGTGGCTGCTCGAGCGACCGATTATCGGTTTCGCCGGCGATCAGTTGTTCGCACTCGGGGACATGGTCGGCATCGAGTCGTCGATCATCCAGAGCGGTCTGTACACGGGCGTGTTGCTCCTCTTCGTCGTCGCGTTTTACCTGTTTCTCACCCGGATCGCGTACTCGCCGTTCGGTCGCGTGCTGAAAGCGATCCGCGAGGACGAACTCGCGGCCCGATCGCTCGGGAAAAACACCGACCGCGTGAAGATCACGGTCTTCGTCGTCGGCTGTGCGTTGATGGGACTCGCCGGAATCCTCTGGATGGGAAGTCAGAGTCGGGTCAACCCCGATAGCTTCATGCCGATCGTGACGTTTTACATCTTCGTCGCGCTCATCGTCGGTGGATCCGGATCGAACACTGGTAGCATCGTCGGTGCGTTCGTGTTCGCCGCGTTCCTCTGGCAGGGGCCGCGGTTCATCAGGAGCATCGTTCGGGCCAACGTCGACGTTCGAGCCCCGCAGACGATCTACGACGCCGGGGTCGAACTCGCCGCTGGCGATCCACTCCCGCTTTTGGGCTACGTGATCGGAACGCTCGACGAACTCAGGTTCGTCCTCGTCGGCGTCGTTTTGATCGTGCTCATGATCTGGAAACCCGACGGACTCCTGGGTCACCGAAAGGAACTCGCCGCCGCCACGGATCTCTCCCGTCGACCGACGGCGACCGACGGAGGTGACACCGATGAGTGACTCGGAACAGACAGCAGAATCCGAGGCCGCCGCGACTCCTCACCAGGCGGCGGAATCAGCCGAATCTGCGACCGAACGGACGGGTCGTGGTCCCGTCGACGATCCGATTCTCCGGGTCGAAAACCTCGTCAAACACTTCGGCGGCATCACCGCCGTCGACGGCGCGAACTTCCAGGTCGAACGAGGGAGCATAACGGGACTCATCGGTCCCAACGGCGCCGGCAAATCGACGACGTTCAACTGCATCACCGGCGTCTACGACCCGAACGACGGGGCCGTCGTCTTCGACGGAACCGACATCACCGGTCGGGACCCACACTGGGTCGCAAACCAGGGGCTCGTCCGGACCTTCCAGATCGCCCGCGAACTTCCCGAGATGACCGTTCTCGAGAACATGATGCTCGCGCCGAAAAACCAGCTCGGGGAGTCGCTGTGGCGATCCGTCGTGCCGATCGCCCGCCGGGAGGTCGTCGATCAGGAAGAACAGCTTCGAGAGCGCGCGTGGGAGATGCTCGAGTTCTTCGAGATCGATCATCTCGCGGGTGAGTACGCCGGAAATCTCTCGGGTGGCCAGCGAAAACTGCTCGAACTCGCACGGGCGCTGTTGACCGATCCCGAGATGTTGTTACTGGACGAGCCGATGGCGGGAGTGAACCCGTCGCTCGAGAAGAAACTCCTCTCGCACGTCCACGAACTACAGGAACGGGGCTACACGTTCCTGCTCGTCGAGCACGATATGGACGTCATCATGAACCACTGCGAACACGTCATCGTCATGCACCAGGGAACGGTTCTCGCCGAAGGGGATCCGGCGGACATCAAATCCAACGAAGAAGTGATCGAGGCCTACCTCGGAGGTGAGATCTGATGGTGTTGCTCGAAGTCTCCGACCTCGATGCTGGCTACGGCGACCTCCAGATTCTCGAGGGCGTCGACCTCGACGTCGCGGACGGCGAGTACGTGACGATCGTCGGCCCCAACGGGGCCGGCAAGTCGACGGTGATGAAGTCGATCTTCGGTTTGACGGAGTACATGGGCGGATCCATCGTCTTCGACAGCAGGGAGATCCACGGCTACCGACCCGAGGACATCATCCAGACCGGCGTCGGCTACGTTCCACAGAACGACAACGTGTTCCCGTCGCTGTCGGTCATGGAAAACCTCGAGATGGGCGCGTACATCCTCGACGAGGTTCCCGAAGACCGACTCGAGGACGTCTTCGATCGATTCCCGATCCTCCGTGAGCGCAAAGAACAGAAGGCGGGGACCATGAGCGGCGGCCAACAGCAGATGCTCGCGATGGGTCGGGCGCTCATGCTCGAACCGGAGTTGCTCATGCTCGACGAGCCGAGTGCCGGGTTGGCCCCGGATCTGGTCGACGACATGTTCGACCGGATCGACGAGATCAACGCCGACGGAACGGCCGTGTTGCTCGTCGAACAGAACGCGAAAGAGGCGTTGCGACGCTGTGACCGCGGATACGTCCTCGTTCAGGGCCAGAACCGATACGAGGAAAGCGGCGACGAGTTGCTCGCCGACGAGCAGGTTCGCCAGGACTTCCTCGGTGGATAACGATCGTCTCTCGATTCGCGTCGCCTTCGTACGGATCACCCTCGAGGGCGATTGTGTGAGGCGTTTTCTCCGGCAGTATGAAATCCACACTCGAGTGTCGGTCGTCGACAGAAAATCGGCCGGATAGTCCCCCGTCGCGTGCCGATAATCGGGCGTCTTGCCGCTAGTCCCTGTAATCTTGGGCCGGTGTTAGCCCGTACCATATCCACTACCGGGGTTGAAGTTAACAATTATGTGACTGGGAAGTATTCACGTAGGTTACCTTCGTGGTATGAGTTTACCCCGAAGTCTCGACAGCCGGTACAGCGTGAGCCCGTGAGATCATCTCATTGTTGCTGACGACTCGGCGAAGTTCTTCGTAGGGATTGCGTCCCTGCTGGCGCCATGTCGCCAGCAGGGACAAGATCGTCTCGTGAACGAACATACCTCGATCGTTCCGGAGTGTCCCGATGATTTTCCGGAGAACGACTGGTTCACGAAGTGCATTCTCAGCTGCGTTGTTCGTCGGGGAGACCGCTGGCTCACC
>NZ_REGA01000011.1 GCF_003841505.1 Natrarchaeobius chitinivorans | reverse complement strand
TCCTGTACCTCCTTACGGTACAGAAAAGCGAGGACGATATGCCCTCGCACGTGGAGTCCCCTTATCGCACTGGCGTGCAGTGTAAAGGTTTCGCGCCTGCTGCGCCCCGTAGGGCCCGGTATCTTGTCTCAGATACCGTCTCCGGGCTCTTGCTCTCACAACCCGTACCGATTACTGGCACGGTGGGCCGTTACCCCACCGTCTACCTAATCGGCCGCAGCCACATCCTATAGCGCCGGAGCGTTTCACACTCTCTGCAGTTCCAGCCTGAGAGTACTATTCCGGATTAGCCTCAGTTTCCCGAGGTTATCTGGATCTATAGGGTAGTTTGGCCACGTGTTACTGAGCTATCTGCTACGAGTCTAAACTCGTACAACTAGCATGGCTAAATCGGACTCCACTAGCAATGACCTCCGGCAGGATCAACCGGAATGGTCCCCGAGCAGAGCTCGGGGGGTCTGGCGGTGAATGCTATGCACTCACACAAATATGGGTCCACGTTCGATGACAGCCGATCGCCGACCGATCTGGCGTCACCGAACTACCAAGGCTCACATCAGATCCCATCTGTACGGAAGACCGCAGGGGTAGGATCCTCATTTCCTTCGGACCAAATCGTACGCCATCCGGGGTATAAAACCCCTTCGGACGCCGACGGTCCAGTCCGGCTCGCCGGCGATGCCCGCGAGCCGTCGATTGCATTCACATCCGAAACGCCTCGAGTACTTAAGGGCGTCGGATCGATCCCGCGCCGAAAACCGCATCCGGCGGGGGATTGTGCGCAACGTAGAAGACGCGCCCTGTCTATATAAGGGCATCGTACCCAGTGCGCCGAAATCGTCGGCCGTTGATGGGGTGAGCGTCGGTCGCTGTTCCCAGTCTCGAGTGACGTGGATGTACTGTCCTCCGTGCCGGAGTTCGGCCGGAGGCGCGGCGAAGTACGCCGCGTCTGTTGCATTCAATTCGAGGACCGGGTCCATACATAAGGCCGTCGAACGAGCGGTGCATCGGAAACCAGTACCATGCGTCTGGTCGGCACGGAACGCGTGCCGGACCGACCCGGATCATCACTCGAGAGCGCCGGTGCTCGTCGGCGAGATATCACGCGGGAGGAGGTCGGTCGGTCATCCCGCCCTTGTAGACGCGGTCGGACCGGATGATGCCCGCGTAGTCGGACATCGAGTACGCACGCGCAAGAACCCTTCGTATCCGGGGGTCAGCGACGAGAGTGGCCGAGTCCGACGGCCCGTTCGAGACGGGAGAGTCCCGTTTCGGGCCAGAACGCATCGATGCGAATAAACCACGTGGGTCGTAAGGGACGAACGAATGGTTCGGGACCCGATCGCCTCGGAGTCGACCCCGTCGGCGGAGGAGATCTGTGCTGCGCTCGACGATCCCGACTGCCGAGAGATTATCCGGAATCTCGAGGAACCTATGACGGCTTCTGAGCTAACCAGCCGGTGTGACATTCCACAGTCGACGCTGTATCGAAAACTCGAGTTGTTGACCGACTCGACGCTGCTCGAGGAGTCGACCGACATCCGCCGCGACGGCCACCACGCGAGCAAGTACTCGGTCGCGTTCGACGAGATTACGCTCGTCCTCGACGACGAACGGAACCTCGCAGTCCAGATCGAACGACCGACACGGACGGCCGACGAGCGACTGGCCGAGTTGTGGTCGGAGGTGCGAAAGGAAACATGACACTCCTCGGAGAAACCGAACTCGCGATGGCGCTTGCGGTCGTGAAGACGCTCGTGCTGGTCGTCGGCAGCGTGATCACCTACTTCGCGTACAAGGCGTATCGACGTACCAGACAGCGGGCTCTGGGCTTTCTCGCAGCCGGGTTCGGCCTCGTCACGCTCGGCCTCGTTCTTGCGGGAATGCTCTATGAGATCATCAACGTCCCGCTGGCGATGGGAATCTTACTCGAGAGCCTCCTCGTCCTCGCGGGCTTTCTCGTGATCGCGTACTCGCTGTACGTGCAGTGAGACGGATCGTCGTCGCTGTCTCAATATAGTAGCCACTGAAATTCATTGCACACCCGATCGAGGGACGGATCGGCGATCGGTGTGTCAACCGTTTCAGTTGTTACTATAGAGTCGAAACCGGTTCGCGGCCGACGGCGACGACGGGCAGCAAATCGATTCGACAGCCACCCGAGAGGGGTCTGTACTGTTACCCTTCGTAGCCGGCGTCTTCCATGATCTCTGCGAATTCCTCGGTTCCCATCGCCTCCTCGTAGACGATCGCAGTCGCCATCCCGCCGGGGTAGCTGCCCTCGGTCGTGACGTGGTGAACCTTGTGACAGTGAGCGGGGTAGATGCCCGGATCGGCGTCGGCTTCGAACTCGAGGGTGTAGCGTTCGGCCGGCGCGATGTTGATCACGTCCTCGTCGTAGCGGGCCGACTCGGGAACCGGCGAGCCGTCCTTTGCGACGACGGTAAACCGGTGGCCGTGCGTGTGGAAGGGGTGTGACTCGTAGCCGTTGTTCGCGACGTTGAGGCGGACGGTGTCGCCTTTCGAGACGATCAGCGGCGTGCCGAGTTCGGGGTGGAACGTCGTCGGCGCACACCGGCCGTTTATCGTGTAGGTGTCCGAGGAGCGCTCGAGCGGATCGTAGTCGGCGTCGCCGCCCGCCTCGCGTTCGTGGAGACGGGTGTCCCAGTCCCGGAGCGTGAAGAAGTACTCGCGGTCCGGCGGTTCGTAGTCGGCGGGGTCGACCCGGATCATCCCGTACATCCCCATATCGAGGTGGTTGTGCGTCTGGTAGTGACAGTGATAGACGTGGGTGCCGGGGACGTCGGCCTCGAGCGAGTACGTGTGGCTCTCGCCGGGGCCGACGAATTCGCGGTTGGTGACTGGGGCACCGTCGTCAGCCCAGGACTTTCCGAGGGCGTGAACGTGGACGGTGTGGGGCCGGTCGTGGTCGCTGTTGTCGTAGGTGAGTTCGAACGTCTCACCTTCTCTCAGTCGATAGATCGGCCCGGGAACGGAGGGGCCGAAGTCGTCGGCCTGCCAGGCCCACACTTCGGGGAGTTCGACGGGCCCAGAGGGCGCGTCGTCGGTGACGAGCTGGTGGCGGGCCGGAACGGTCCGGAGCGTCGACTCGTACCCCTGTTCGGAGAGGTCGACGATCTGGGGCGGTTCCGTGTACTGGTAGTCCGTCAGCGGTCCCGAGTCGTCAGTTTCGTCGCCGTCGTCGGTCTCCTCCGGTTCCGGCGTACTGCTGCCATCGTCGCCGGAGAGCGTAGACAGACAGCCGGCGAGCGATCCGAGCGTACCGGCACCGGCAATCGAGAGGACGGTTCGGCGGCGAACGCCGGAAGACGTGTTGGATGTCATCGTGCTATCCGACACTCGGAGCCGACGGATGAAGGGTTATCAAGTCTGTTCCCGGCGACCGAGAACTCGAGTGAACATGATCGGGTTTTCCCAGCCGATGAAAATACCTGCGTTCGCTCGGCTGGAGGGAGATTCAGCGGTACCGGCTCGAGCGATTTACCGGTTCAAGGTGTGAATCGCGTGGCCGAGTGCGTTTTCGGCGGCTTCCATCACCGATTCGGATAGCGTCGGGTGGGCGTGGACCGTCGAGGCGACGTCCTCGAGGGTCGCGCCGAGTTCGATAGCCAGGCCGAGTTCGGCGATCAGTTCGGACGCTTCGGGGCCGACGATGCCAGCGCCGAGGACGTACCCCTCCGACTCGTCGGCGACGACCTTGACGAACCCTTCGGCGTCGCCGGTCGTCAGCGCGCGGCCGCTGGCCCGAAACGGGAACTGGCCGACGACGGGGTCGAAGCCGGCCTCTTCGGCCTCCGTTTCGGTCATCCCGACCGTCGCGATTTCGGGGTCGGTGAAGACGACCGCGGGCATCGCCTGATAGTCGATCGCGGCCGGTTCGCCCGCGATCACCTCGGCGGCGACCTGTCCCTCCATACTGCCCTTGTGAGCGAGCATCGGTTCGCCGGCGACGTCGCCGACGGCGAAGACGTGCTCGACGTTCGTTCGTGCGCGCGAATCGGTTTCGATGAAGCCGCGCTCGTTCGTCTCGACGCCGACCTCCTCGAGGTCGAGCGTATCCGAGACGGGTTCGCGACCGACGGCGACGAGGACCTTCTCGGCGTCTAGCTCGAGCGGGTCGTCCGCGCCCCCGGATTCGGCCTCGGCGTCGCCGGTCGCGGTTCCGCCGTCGGCCGCGGCCTCGCCGGCCGGTTCGGCGACGACGCGAATCCGGTCGCCGTCGCGTTCGTGCCACTCCGACGCGGTGTAGCCGAACTCGAACTCGATGCCGAGATCCCCGGCGCGCTGTTCGACCGGGCGCTTGAGGTCGTCGTCGTACCCCGGCAGGATCGACTCGAGCATCTCGATCACCGTCACGTCGGTTCCGAGTTTGGCGAAGACGCTCGCGAGTTCCATTCCGATGTAGCCCGCGCCGACGACGACCAGCGAGTCGGGGACCGACTCGAGGGCGAGCGCCTGCTTCGAGTTCAGGACGGGGTCGTCGGCGTACGAGAAGTTGGGAATCTCGATCGGGCGCGAACCCGTGGCGACGATCGCGTGTTCGAACTCGAGGCTCTCCGATCCCTGACCGTCGCCGCCGTGGGAGACGCGAACGGTGTGATCGTCGGCGAAACGAGCCGTTCCCTCGAGTAAGTTGACGCCGTTTGCCTTGCAGAGTTTCTCGACGCCGCCGGTAAGCTGGGAAACGACGTCGTCCTTCCAGCCGATCATTCCCGCGAGGTCGATCGCGGGATCGGCGTGGATTCCCATCTCCTCGGCGTGGCGAGCGTCGTGGGCGACGTCCGTCGCGGTGATCAGCGCCTTCGAGGGAATGCAGCCGTGGTTCAGACAGGTCCCGCCGTAGGCGTCCTTCTCGACGAGCGTAACGTCCAGATCTAACTGTCCTGCACGAATCGCCGCGACGTAGCCTGCGGGCCCAGCGCCGACGACCAGTACGTCCGTTCCGGTGGTGACGTCTCCAACGACCATAGTCGCTCTTTGCCGTCGAAGACGGTGTAGCTGTTGCAATCAGTCAGTATAGTTATAATTCGTGAGCGGAGTGACCGAAACGCGTGTCCATCGATGCCACCGCCTCGAGGAGCCGACAAGTCGTGGTCGCGGCGTTCACTCGAGCAACAGCAGATCGGGGTTCTCGAGATACTCCATGACCGCGTTCGTAAACCGTGCACCGATCGCGCCGTCGATCAGTCGGTGGTCGAACGACAGCGAGAGCGTCATCACCGAGCGGGGCTCGATCGACTCCTCGCCGTCGCGCTCGACGACGCGTGGCTTGCGTTTGATCTCGCCGATCGCGAGGATCCCCGATTCGGGGTAGTTCAGGATCGGCGTGGCGTACTCGCCGCCGATACCGCCGACGTTGGTGACCGTAAACGTCGAGCCCTGCAGTTCGCCGGGGGCGATCGAGCGCTCTCTGGCCTTCTCGACCAGCTCGTTCATCTCCGAAGAGAGCTGGAGGAGTCCCTTCCGGTCGACATCCTCGACGACCGGCACCATCAGCCCGACGTCGGTTGCGGTCGCGACGCCGACGTTGTAGTAGTCGCGGTAGACGATCTCCTCGTTCGCCTCGTCGATCACCGCGTTCATCTCGGGGAACTCCGACAGCGCGGCGGCGACCGCCTTCATGATAAACGGCAGGTACGTCAACCGGATCCCCTGCTCCTCGGCGCGCGGTTTGAGCCGCTCGCGGGTCTCGACGAGTTCCGTGACGTCGACCTCGTCGTGGTGGGTGACGTGCGGTGCCGAGGACTTCGACTCGACCATCGCCTCCGAGATACGCTTGCGGACCCCGCGGAACGGCTCGCGGCGCTCGCGTTCGCCCTCGGCGAACGCCGTTCCCGTGCTGACCGGCTCGCCCGCCTCGAGGGCCTCGCGGTCGGCGTCCTGGGCACGCCGCTGTGTGTCGGCGTACTCGCGGACGGCCTCGGGGGTGACGAACGCCTCTCCGTCGCGTTCTTCCGTTGCAGGAACGGCGTCGATCTCGATCCCCTCCTCGCGTGCGATCCGGCGGGTCGCCGGGGCGGCGAGCGTCCGGTCGCGGTCGGCGGCGTCGACCTGTACGGGCCGATCGTCCGCCGCGTCGGAACTCGAGGCCCCGCCGACGGACCCCGCGGCTGTGGCCGACGGTTCCGTCCCGCTCGAGTCGACCGCCGCGTCCGGCGCGTCGGTCTCGCCGGAGTCGGTCGCTTCGGTCTCCGCCTGGACGTCCTGTTCGACCGCAGTCGGACCGTCGTCGGCGGCGGCCCGGACGTCTCCCGCGGTGATCCGGCCGCCGGGACCGCTCCCCTCGAGTCTCGAGAGGTCGATTCCCGCTTCTCGCGCGAGTCTGCGCACGCGTGGTGGTGCGAAAACGCGGTCTTCGGGCGTGGCGACCTCGTCGATCTCGCCGCCTGTCGCGCCGGGGCTGCCCGCAGCGTCTGCGGGTTCGTGGGCCGCCTCCGTCGACGTCTCCCCGGTGTCGGGCGCGTCCGCCACGCCGGGTTCCGGTTCGGTCTCGCCTGCGACGTCGAACGTGACGAACACCTCGCCGACGGGGATGACGTCGCCTTCCTCGTAGCGCAGCTCTCGCACCGTGCCGTCGACCGGCGCTGGCACGTCGACGAGGGCCTTGTCCGTCTCGACTTCGGCGACCGGCTGATCCTCGCTCACCTCGTCGCCTTCCTCGACGACCCAGGAGATTAGTTCGCCCTCTGCGACCCCCTCGCCGACGTCCGGAAGTTCGAACTCGCGAACCATGTTAGAACTCCACTGCGTCCCGAATGCCGTCTTCGATACGAGCGGCCTCCGGCAAGTAGTAGTCCTCGAGTGCGTACAGCGGGAACGGCGTGTCGAAGCCGGTGATGCGCTCGATCGGCGCTTCCTGATAGAGCAGCGACTCCTCCTGGAGGGTCGCGATCAACTCGGCCCCGAGCCCGCCCGTTTTCGGTGCCTCGTGGACGACGGCGGCGCGGCCGGTCTTCTCGAAGGAGTCGACGATCGTTTCCTCGTCTAACGGTGACAGCGTCCGCAGGTCGATCACCTCGACGTCGATTTCGCCCTCGAGGTTGTCGGCGGCCTCGAGGGTCGGCCGGGTCATCGCACCCCACGTGTACACCGAGATGTCCGAGCCCTCGCGGCGGACGGCAGCCTCGCCGAGGGCCACCTCGTAGGAGTCGTCGGGAACCTCCTCGCGGAACGCCCGGTAGATGAGTTTCGGCTCGAGGAAGATCACGGGGTCGGGGTCCCGAATCGCGCTGGTCAACAACCCCTTCGTGTCGTAGGGGGTCGAAGGGACGACGACCTTGAGCCCGGGCTGGTGGACGAACATCGCCTCGGTCGACTCGGAGTGGTGTTCGGGCGCGCGGATGCCGCCGCCGTACGGTGCTCGAACGACCATCGGGCACGTAAATCGGCCGCGCGAGCGCGTTCGCAGGCGCGCCGCGTGAGAGACGATCTGGTCGAAGGCGGGATAGATGAAACCCAGAAACTGGATCTCCGGAACGGGACGCATCCCGTAGGCCGCCATCCCGATCGCCGTCCCGACGATGCCCGACTCCGCAAGCGGCGTGTCGACGACGCGGTCCTCGCCGAACTCCTCGTATAAGCCCTCGGTCGCGCGGAAGACGCCGCCGTTTTTGCCGACGTCCTCGCCCATGACGACGACGTCCTCGTCGCGTTCCATCTCCGCGTGCAATCCGTCTCGAACCGCCTGTACCAGGGTGAGATTTTCCGATTCTGCAGCCATGTTATCCCTCCAGTAACGCGTCGTCGCCGTGGCGTTCGCGAACCGATTCGAAGTACTCGAGTTGTCGCCGTAATCGTTTTGGCATTCCCTCGTAGACGTGTGCAAAAATCTCCTCGGGATCCGGTCGTTCGGTCCCCTCGACGGCGTCGATCGCGTCGGCGACCTGCTGCTCGATCCGGTTCTCGATCGCGTCGACGCGCTCGTCGTCGAGGATGCCGTTGTGCCGGAGGTACGTCTCGAGACGCGGGATCGGATCCTTCTGCTTCCAGCGCTCGACCTCCGCTTCGTCCCGGTACACCGACGGATCGTCGGCGGTCGTGTGCGCGCCGAAACGGTACTGGACGGCCTCGATCAGCGTCGGGCGGGTCGCCCGTCCCGGCGACTCGTCCTCGACCGCCTCGGGGTGTTTCGCCTTCTCGACGGCGTCTCGAGTGACCGTGTAGACCGCGAGCGGATCCATGCCGTCGACCTGGACGCCCTCGAAGCCGTAGGCCTCGGCCTTCTGGGCGAGCGTCGCACTCGCCGTCTGGCGCTCGCGGGGGACCGAGATCGCCCACTGGTTGTTGTTACAGAAGAAGACGTTCGGCGTGTCGAAGACGCCGGCGAAGTTGAGTCCCTCGTGGAAATCCCCCTCCGAGGTCGCGCCGTCACCGAAGTAACAGAGGAAGGCCTTCTCCTCGTCGCGCAGTTTCGAGGCCCACGCCGCGCCGACCGCGTGGGGGATCTGGGTCGCGATCGGCACCGCGACCGAGAAGATATTGACGTCCTCGGGCACGTAGTTGCCCCGCTCGTGGCCCATCCAGTACAGCAAGGTGCGCTCGAGTGAGAGCCCGCGGACGAGTCCGGCACCGTGTTCGCGGTAGCTGGGAAACACCCAGTCTTCCTGGTCCAAGGCGTGTGCGCTGGCGACCTGCGATCCCTCCTGACCCGACAGCGGAGGATAGGTCCCCATCCGCCCCTGGCGCTGGAGGCTCACCGCCCGCTCGTCGAATCGTCGAGCCAGGCGCATCTGCTCGTACATCTCCACGAGCGTCTCCTCGGAGAGGTCGGGGACGTCTGCACCCTCGAGGACTCGACCCGCCTCGTCGAGGATCTGTACTCGCTCTCGAGGATCGCGCTGTATCGTGCTCACGGGAAGACCCACCTGCACATACCCCAATGATATATCGCTCACGTTAAAGGATTTTCGTAAAAGGTTTACTATCGAAGACATTTTCACGCTCTGAGAAAAGGTAATTCTCTAATATGAGGTCAAAATGAACATTCGGCCATCATTCAGGCCGTTTCGAACAGGCATCTTTACGATCATCAAAAATCACGTACGATACAGCCACGTTAGGGATGACTGAACGGTACCGACGACGACGGAGAGCGTCGAGCGGGTTTACACGTCGGTTTTACACGTCCGGTCGAAATAGTTCGCTGAGTGAAACGAAAAACAGTGGAGCGGGAGGCGGTGAGCCTTCACTCCGAGACCGACACGCCGGCCCCACTACGAGCATTTTGGCGGGCTTCTTCGACGCTCTGGCCGTCCCGCAACACCGCGTCGACGAACAGTTCGCCGGCTTTGTACGACGAGCGCACCATCGGACCGCTTGCACAGTAGAGATAGCCTAACTCGTCTTCTGCGACCCGCCGCCACGTCTCGTACTTGTCCGGGTGATCGTAGCGTTTCACCTCGAGGTGGCTTCTCGAGGGCTGGAGGTACTGCCCGAGGGTGACGATGTCGACGCCGCGCTCGCGACAGTCGGCGAGGGTCTGGTACACTTCGTGGTCGTACTCGCCGTGACCGAGCATGATCGAGGTCTTAGTGTAGGTGTCGCTCTCGCGATCGACCTGCTCTAAGACCGACAGCGACTGCTCGTAGCCCGCCCGGCGGTCGCGGACGGGAAACTGCAGTCGTTCGACGGTTTCGACGTTGTGTGCGATCACGTCCGGATCGGCGTCGATGATCTTCCGGACGAGACGCTCCTCGCCCTGGAAGTCGGGAATCAGGACCTCGACGAGGATGCCTGGGTGGCGCTCTTTGATCTCGCGGATCGTCCGCGCGAAGTGGCCCGCACCCTGGTCGGGCAGGTCGTCGCGGTCGACGCTCGTCAGGACGACGTAGTCCAGCCCGATTTCGGCGACCGCCTCGGCGACGTTTTCCGGTTCGTCGGGATCGAGCGGCTCCATCCCGCCCGTCTCGACGTCACAGAAGTTACAGCCTCGAGAACACCGGTGGCCCATCAGCATGAACGTCGCCGTCCCGCCGCCCCCGTCGCCGTCGCTCGAGGGTCGGTTTCGTCCGGACCAGCACTCGCCCAGGTTCGGACAGTTCGCTTCCTCACAGACGGTGTTGAGGTTTCGCTCCCGCAGCGTCTCCCGGATGTCCGTAAACTCCCGTCCCGACGGCGGCCGCATCTTCAACCAGTCGGGCTTGCCTGCGCTGCTCATAGGGTACCGCTAGCGCTCATCAGTGAAAACCGTGATCATCGACCGACCATGACATCACCCGACTGTCACGAACGGATTCGGCGAACGTCGCCGGGAGTTCCGGAGCACGTGAGTTCGAAGGGCGGCCGGTGTGTTCGTGTTCCTGTGTTGATATAGGGTGTATCGAGGACGGACCCCACCTCCGTCCCCGTTACGCAGCGGTACCGGACGTCGACGATACGGTTAACTGGCTGACCTGCGGTGAATCCAGTATGGTGGTCCCCCTGCGGATGGGATGGCGTCGGCTCCTCTTCGAGAACTGGCCCGTCGATCCGGAGACGGTCGCGGCGCACGTACCGGACGGATTGAGCGTCGACGAGTACGACGGCGCGGCGTGGCTCTCCGTCGTCCCCTTCACCAACGTCGCCGTCCGACCGGACGGTGTTCCGAAACGGTTCGGAATCCGTCTCCCCGAGATCAACCTCAGGACGTACGTCACCCGCGACGGCGACCCCGCGGTGTATTTTTTCAGCCTCGACGCACAGGGAGTGGCGAGCGTCCTCGGCGCGCGACTCTTCCACCACCTTCCGTACTACTACGCACGCATCTCCCTCGAGTGGCGAGCCGGCCGCACGCAGTTCTCGAGCCGTCGGCTCCACCCCGGCGCGCGGCCGGCGGAGTACGAGGCGACTTACTGGCCGACCGGTGAGCCGATTTCCGCACCGGAAGACCCGCTCGCGCGGTTTCTCGTCGAACGGTACCGATTCTACACCGAAGCGCCGGACGGGACGGTGCGCTACACTGACGTCGAACACGAGCCGTGGACGCTCTACCCCGCGGCCGCCGAGGTCGAGACGAACACGGTGCTTTCGGCGAACGGATTCGACGTGCCGACCGCGGAACCGGTCTACTACTACAGTCCGGGACTCGAGGTCCGGGCATCGACGAGCGAACGGGTCTGACGGGTTTCGACGGCGAATCCAACGTCCTCCAGCGAACGGGTCTGACGGACCTGCAGAGGCGAATCTACCGGTTTCGAGCGGTGAATCTGTCCAATCTCGAGCGGCGGATCTACCGTTTTCGAGCACCGAATCCAACGTTCTCGAGCGGCGAACCCGGCCGATCCTGGCCGACGCGGAAGCGGTTCGGTCGGGTAACCAGTACATACCCCCGATAGGTTTACGGGAGCCAGTGGAATAGCGGCGAGCGATGGCGTTCGGTACGACCCCCGACTGGTTTCACATCAGCGACGACGAAGAGGTCGTCTGGGAGAGTCGACCGCATCCGATCGCGATGGGGTCGAGCGTCCCCATCAGCATCGGCGTCGTGCTCCTCGGACTGTTCGTCGCCGGCTGGACCGCATCCGGTGGGGTCGGCCTCTTGACGCTGATCGGAGCGACACTCGTCCTCGTAGGAACTGCCGTCGTCCTCGCTCGGTATCTCGTCTGGACGAACACTCGCTACGTGATCACCTCGAGCGAACTGTACAAGAAACGCGGCATGGTCTCCCGGGACGTTACCCAGTTTCGCCTCGATCGCGTCCAGAACACGAGCCTCCAGCAGACGATGGTCGGACGCCTCCTCGGGTACGGAGACCTGACCGTCTTCACGGCCGGTTCCGGCGATCCCGAGCTGACGTTCGAACGCGTTCCCCGCCCAGAAGCCGCCTCGAGCGTGTTGAGCGATCGGCTCGAGGCGAACGCCGGCGGATCCTCGGTCTGATACGGATTGCTGTAACTGGTTACCGGATCGACCAGGCGTCGTCTCGCGGTATTCGGTAACGACGTACAGTAAACCGTCTGAGACGGATCGAGTCAGTTCGAGCGATAATCACTTCGTCCGAACACAAAGCCTATTACATAAACGGGAAACTGACTCCGTACAATGACGCGACAGCGACGGGTCTCCACGACACGACGGGTATCACATACGACGAGCGTCGCGGCGAGTGCGGGGCTCGGCGTTCTCGCCGCCGCGATCGGGTACCTGCTTGCGTACCTGCTGGTCGCGGGCGAAGTCCGCGAGGGGCTCGGCGAATCCGTCGCCGAGTGGAAAGGCGTCGGCTGGTACTACTACAACGCCCACGCGGTCGACGTCCACGCGAGCGGCGAGATCGGCTCGTTCGGGGGGACGAGAACGGTCGACTTCATCGCCCAGTCGGGGAGTACGAGCGCGTCGCTTCTCTACGTCGTCCCGCCGGTGGTCCTGCTCGGGGCCGGTGCGATTCTCGCACACCGACTCGACGTCCGCGATATCGGAGAGGCCGTCCTCGTCGGCGCGCCGGTGGCTATTGGCTACGTCGTGATGATGGGCCTCGGTGCCGTCGTCACCGAATCGAGTACCGAAGCCACGTTTTTCGGTATCGAAGCGACGGGGACGATGGGGCCTGCACTCGTTCCGTCGGTCGTTCTGGCCGGCATCCTCTATCCGTTGGTGTTCGCGACCGCAGGATCGATACTCGTGGCGGTACTCGCTCGTCGCCAGGAGGAGTGACGTTACCACTGGCAATGTAACCGGAGAGATAATTTCTCGGCCAAGAACCTGAGATCAGGTCGATGGGTTTCCACAGCCCCACCTGAGGCGGACCAGTATGTACGAGAGACATATCACTAACCCATAGAATATAAATAGTTTGCATCGGTATTCGAATCTGGAAATCCAATATGGCAGAAGCAGCTACAACAGGAAACGACGAAGTCAACGAGATACTGGCGGCGATCATCTCGTTTTTCATCCCCGGTGTCGGACAGATTTACAGTGGACAGACCCAGCGAGGCCTGATCTTCCTCGGCGGCTACATCGCCTTCTGGATCCTCACGTTCATCCTGATGTTTCTGTTCATCGGGTTCCTCGTGATGTTCCTCTCACCGCTGTTCCACATCGGTGCCGCGGCGGACGCCTATATCCAGGCTGGAAAAATCAACAGCGGCGAAGTGACGGTTTAGAACCGGCCGACGAACTATAGTAGCCACTGGAACTATTTACACACTGATCGCACAGCCTTCGTGCGATCAGGTGTGCATTGACTTCCAGTGGCTACTATAGCAGCGAACTCCGCTTTTTCACCGGCATCGATTCGGTCAGCGGCCGCTCTCGAGAGCGCGCAGTAGAGAGACAGTGACACGAAACGTGGCCCGCGAGACGGGATCGGAAGGAAACGCCTTTGACCCGGCACACCTCGTTTCCGTGTGATGGAGGTCGCCGAGGTTCTCCCACAGTTTGCCGACGCGTTTGGCTTCGAGGAGTTCAACCGGATGCAACGCGAGGCCCTGCCCGCACTGTTAGAGCGCGAGGAGAACGTCGTCGCGAGCGCGCCGACTGCCTCCGGCAAGACCGCACTCGCCGAACTGGCGATCTGTAAGGCACTCGCCGACGGCGGCACCGCCCTGTTTATCGCCCCGTTGCGCGCGCTGACCAACGAGAAAGAAGACGACTGGGACCGCTTCGAGGAACTCGACTACTCGGTGTACGTCGTCACGGGCGAGCGGGACCTGAACCCGCGGCGCGCGCGACGGGCGGACATCCTCGTGATGACGCCCGAGAAACTGGACTCGGCGACTCGAAAACACGATTCGCGCCGCTACGACTTCGTCACCGACGTCGACGTCTGCGTCATCGACGAGGTCCACCTGTTAGACGCCGACCGGCGGGGATCGGTCCTCGAGGTGACGATATCGCGTCTTCGTCGGCTGTGCGATCCGCGCGTCGTGGCGCTGTCGGCGACGATGCCGAACGTCGACGATGTGGCGGCGTGGCTCGACGCACCGGAGGAAACCACCTTCGAGTTCGACGAGGAGTACCGACCGGTCGACCTCAACGCCGGCGTCAAGACCTACACCCACGGCGAGAACACCTTCGCAGACAAGTACCGCCGACTCTACCGTGCGCTCGACCTCGCCGAGCCCCACCTCCGCGAGGACGGACAGGCGCTCGTGTTCGTCGCCTCGAGACAGGACACGGTCCAGGCGGCCAAGAAGGCCAGAGACGAGATCGCCGAACGCGACGTCCCGATGGGAGCCCGCGGCGACTACGACTTTCACACCGAGTCGAAAGAACTCGAGAACGACACCCTTCGAAACTCCGTGCTCGACGGGGTGGCCTTCCACCACGCCGGCCTCTCGAAGAACGACCGCGACCTCGTCGAGGAGTGGTTCAAGGAGGGCTTGATCGAACTCCTCTTTTCGACCTCGACGCTCGCCTGGGGGGTCAACCTCCCGGCCCGGTGCGTCGTGATCCGGGATACGAAACTCCACGATCCGCTCGAGGGCGAGGTCGACATGAGCCCGCTCGACGTCCTGCAGATGCTCGGCCGCGCGGGGCGACCGGGATACGACGACGTCGGATACGGCTGGGTCGTCTGTGACACCGCGGAGGCCGACAAGTACCGCCAGCTGTTGCGGGACGGAAAGGAGATCGAGTCGCGACTGGCAGAGAGCCTCGAGACCCACCTCAACGCCGAGATTGCGATGGGGACCATCACCGACTTAGAGGACGTGATGGACTGGCTCGAGACGACCTTCTACTACGTCCGCGGCCAGTCGAAACCCGAAGAGTACGACTTCCCGAACCTCCGCCAGCGGGTACGAGACTGCCTCGAGGAACTGGTCGATCGCGGCTTCGTCGAAACCGGTGACGACCTCTCGATCGAGGCGACGGCGAGAGGCGTACTCACCTCGAAGTACTACCTTCGACTCGAGACCGCGGCGACGTTCGCCGAACTCTGTGACCGGGTCGAAGCGGGAACTGTCGATCTCACGACCGACGACGTCCTCGAGGCGGTCGCGACCGCGACGGAGTTCGATTCGGTGTCGGCTCGCCAGGACGAACGCGACGCCATCGACGCGGTGCTCGTCGGGATGGAGACGGGCGACCTCTCGGCCGGCCAGCGGAAGGTCCTCGCGATCCTCCGGAGTGCAGCGAGCGCAACGACGCCCGCGGAGTTGCGAAGCGACGCCTGGGTCATTCGGCGCAACGCGACGCGGCTCGTCTCCGCGCTAGGAGCGTTTCTCGACCGATTTGCGGGACCGCACGCGGCAAATCTGGCCCGCCGAACCGAAGCGCGCATCGAAAACGGCGTCGCCGAGGACGCGGTCGGCCTGACGGCGATCGACGGCGTCGGTCCGGGACGGGCGAGCAAACTGGCGAAAGAAGGGCTGTCGACGCCCGGTGACGTCGTAAGCGCCGGCATCGACGAACTCGAAGACGCGGGCCTTTCGGAGGGGGTCGCAAAGCGCGTCTACGAGGGTTCCCAGTCACTTCCCGCGATCGAGATCGACTGGGGGACCTTTCCGGACGCGATCGGCGCGGGCGAAAACGACGTCTGCGAGGTCACCGTCCGAAACGTCGGCGAAGCCGCTCGAGCGGGGATACGCGTGACCGTCAACGGCGTCGAGATGACGAGCACGTCGACGTACCTCCGCGGAACCGAGACGATGCCGGTCGGGGTTTTCGGAGCCGACGCCGAGGAACTCGAGTTCGCCGTCAGCGTCGCCTTTCCGGAGGAGCCACTGGTGCCGGTCGTCGAACGTCGAACCGTCGACGTGAACTGATACGGATTGCTGTACCTGTGTACCGAGACCGCGTGAATGCGCCCGGTCTCCGGTAACGACGTACAGTAAACCGTATGATACGGACTATTCTCCGTCGGTGCCGTGCGAGCGCGAACGGAATTCGTTCGCACCGGTACGCGGTTACAGAATCCGACCGAGTCGCTGCCGTCCGAATCGCTTCCGTGCGAATCGTCGACCCTCTTCGTTCCGTGTCCTCCACTCGGCGCGCACACACACGTCCAACGGTTTTCAGTCAGTCCGTAGAACGATCCGTCGATGCAATCACGGAACCGACACCGAGAACCGGAACTGGCAGCGGTATCGGCGAACGACCGAAGCAGCCGCCTCGATCCGCTCGCGCTCGGGTTCGCGATCGGGACCGCGATGGCGGCGAGCGTCGGGTTCGTCGGCGTCGTCTCGCGACTCGGATGGGCCGAACGCTGGCGCCTCATGCTCGCCGACGCGTATCCGGGATTCGAAGCGGACGACGGCGGGACGATAGCCGGAATTGCCTGGGGCGGACTGGACGGGTTCGCGGCGGGTGTCACCGTCGGCTGGCTCTACAACGCGTTCCGCCGCGATTGAGCCTCGAGCGCGTCTCGAGCGACGGAGTCTCGGATGCAGTCACGACGGTCACTCGAGCGCGGTCACAGCGCCCGCCCGAGGACCGTCTCGCGCAACTCGGCCGGCGAATCCACGACCACGTCGGCCGGCGAGAAGTCGACGTCGTCGTGGGCGTCGATCCGGTAGGCGACGACGTGAGTTCCGGCCCTGGCAGCCGCTTCGATCCCGTTTTCGGAGTCCTCGACGACGAGACACTCCTCGGCCGGCACGCCGACTTCGGCGGCAGCGTACTCGAACACGTCGGGCTCCGGTTTGCTCCCGGCGTCGACGTCCTCGGCGCTGATCACGTGATCGAACGCATCCTCGAGATCGAACCGACCCGTCATCCAGTTGATCCACTCGTGAGGGGACGAGGAGACGATCGCGGTCGGCACGTCCCGATCGTCGAGTCGCTCGAGGAGATCCTCGAGACCGTCGAGGACGGTCACGCGCTCGGTGTAAATATCGCGTGCGGCTTCCTCGAACAGTTCTTCGAACCGGTCGCGAGAGATCTCGGTCCCGTACTCGGCCTCGAGGTAGTCGTACGTCTCGCGGTAGTTCATCCCGGTGACGGCGGCGACGTCGACGTCGTCGTCGGGAACGGCGGCGGGAAAGATCTCCTCGCGCTGGAACTCGACCCAGTAGTCCTCGCTGTCGACGAGGACGCCGTCCATGTCGAACAGAACTGCTGTCATCGACGGTGTGGTACTCGAGGGACGCGTTTAGCCGTTTGGCCGGCGGTCGGGGTCGAGGCCCCAACCGGAGATCGAAACAGCGGTCCGTGCGAGCGAAATCGCCCGATTCCGGGACGGTAGCCTTTAGTAGACGGTTACCGATTCGATCGGTCATGGAGTATACGACCCTCGGGAACACGGGGATGACGGTGAGTCGCATCTGTCTGGGCTGTATGAGCTTCGGCTCGAGCGACTGGCGCGAGTGGGTGTTAGACGAAGCGGAGAGTCGGCCGATCATCGAGCGGGCGATCGACCTCGGAATCAACTTCTTCGACACCGCGAACATGTACTCGAACGGCGAGTCCGAACGGGTTCTCGGGAACGTCCTCGCGGACTACGACCGCGACGAGCAGGTGGTCGCGACGAAAGTCTACCACCCGATGGACGAGGACGATCCAAACTCCGGCGGACTCTCGCGCAAGACGATCGAACAGGAACTCGAGGCCAGTCTCGACCGGCTGGGAATGGACACGATCGACCTCTATCAGACCCACCGGTGGGACGACGACACCCCCATCGAGGAGACGCTTCGCGCGCTCGACGACGCCGTTCGCCGCGAGAAGGTCCGGTACGTCGGCACCTCCTCGCAGTGGGCCCACCAGTTCGCCGAGGCGTTGCACGCGAGCGACCGCCTCGGCCTCGAGCGGTTCGTCTCCATGCAAAATCACTACAACCTCGTCTACCGCGAGGAGGAACGCGAGATGCTCCCGCTGTGCGAACGGGAGGGAGTCGGCGTCATTCCGTGGAGTCCGCTCGCACGCGGCTACCTCGCACGTCCTCACGACGCGTTCCTCGAGACGGTTCGGGGCGAGTACATGAGCGACGGATCGTTCGCCGACCGGATCGACACCTACCGCGCCGGTGGCGGCGAGACGATCAACGAACGGGTCGAAGAGTTAGCGGACGAAAACGGCGTGACGATGGCCCAGATCGCCCTCGCGTGGCTCCTCCACCAGGACGCCGTCGACGCACCCATCGTCGGCACGACCAGCGTCGAACACCTCGAGGACGCGGTCGAAGCGCTCGAGATCGACCTCTCGGACAGCGACCTCGCCTACCTCGAGGAACCCTACGATTCGGTCCCGATCGACGGCCACGAGTGACGGGTTCGCCACCTCGTTTCGTCCGTCGAACTCGCGTTCGCCCCACCGATTTACTATCAGGGAACACATAGGTGTCAGACGTGCGGCATGCCCGCGTCAGTGAAGAAACACCGATCTTTATATACTCGAGTATGGCAGCGGTGACTATGAGTCGAGAGGAGTCGATCTGTCTCGAAATCGTCGAGGCAATCGCCGAACACGACGGCACCACCCCCGAAAAACTGCATCCACCGCTTCACGACGCGATCGAAACCGACGCGCTAGATGCGCTTTTCACACCGGACGACGCCGACCGGCGGCCGTCCGCGGTCGAATTCACCTACGACGAGTACACCGTCCGCGTCGACGCGGACGCCGAGATAACGATCACTGACCTCGAGGCCACTGCCGATCGGCCCGCCACGAGTCAGGCGGAAGGGCCCTCACACCGAAACGACACGCCGTATTGCTGAGTGGGAAAACCGGCGGTGACGTCCAAGCCCTGACTCCCTACAGTAACG
This sequence comes from Natrarchaeobius chitinivorans, assembly GCF_003841505.1. GTDB lineage: Archaea > Halobacteriota > Halobacteria > Halobacteriales > Natrialbaceae > Natrarchaeobius > Natrarchaeobius chitinivorans. The sequence continues at coordinate 132,729 of NZ_REGA01000011.1, read as the reverse complement.
ACTGATACGGTTTACTGTCAGTCATTGCCGGCGCACCCGGGACCCAGGCGGCGGGTGGGCCGGTAAACAGTTACAGTAAACCGTATGAAACGATTTCCACACCGATCGCCGATCCATCCCGCGATCAGGTGTGCATTGACTTCCAGTGGCTACTATAGTAACAACTGGAACTATTTACACACTGATCGCACAGCTGTCGTGCGATCAGGTGTGCATTGACTTCCAGTGGCTACTATACTCCTGGCAGGTGAGCGAACCAAAACGAGAGGAAAATACCGCTCACGCGACCGTCTCTGCGCCACTACTCGTCCGCGATGAGTATGTCGCTCTCCTCGTCCTGTTCGAGTTTCAGGATCGCCTTCTCGACTTCTTCCTGGGTTGCTTCGTCCATCCTCCAGCCCCGTCTGTGCGCCATATCGGCAATATAGGAGGTTAAACGCTTCTACTAGCTTCAGAGTGAGAGAATCCTCGTCCCCCGTTTTGGTTTACGTTCCCCCGCTGTCTCGGGGCCGACAACGTCTCTCGGTCGGTTCCCTCGAGTGACCGGCGGGTGGACACCGAAAGTGGGACGGACCCGTCGTCCTCCCCGAGAACCGGCGAGACGTTTCCGTGTCGGTCGACGGCTTCGTCCGAGACAGTGATCGAGAACGGCTGTCCACCGTCGATCGTCACGTCCTCGAACCGGTTTGCGACCGATTCGTCCCTCGCGTAGATCGTCCATACGTCGTTGCGCACCGACCGGATTTCCTCGAAGCGATTCCCGGTGGCTGCGTACAACCAGATCGCGCTGGGGGCTTCCTCCAACCGAACGTCGCCACCCGTGTCCGAAACGGTTACCCCGGTCAGTTCGTTCTCCGGCGCGTATCCGAGCGCGATGCCTGCGAACCCGCTCCGATCGATCCCGACGTCGGAGACGCGATTTCCCCGGGAGTGGACGAGCGTGACTCCCGCGGTGTCCTCACTGGCGGTGAGCGCCGAAAGATCGTTGTGGTCGGCACCCTCGAGTACGAGGCCGTCACCCCCGTTCCCGGCGACGGCCACGTCACGGACAGTGTTTCGTGCAGAATCGATAAGCGCGATTCCAGCGCGGGAGTTTCCGTCTGCGACGCTCTCGACGACGGTGCTTTCGTTCGTGGAGTAAAACACGATTCCCTCCGCGACGTTTTTCGTGGCGACCGATCCACTGACAGTAGTTCCGGTGGAGTCGTCGACGGCTATTCCATCGGCGTTTCCTGTCGCGGTCACGGTGTCGATCGAGCCGTCCGTGACGTCTTCGAACCACACGCCGGTGTCCCACGTCGAGACGGTGAGATTCCTCACCGTAACGTTCTCGATGCCCCCACTGGCACCGACGCCGGTTCCGTACAATCGGTTCCCCCGGGAGGGGATCCCCATCGCCTCGAAGCGTGCTCTGGCCGATTCCTCGAGTGCCAGTTCGTACCCGTTCCCGTCGAGCACGACGTCATCGGAGCGAATCTGGATGCAATCGAATCTCGACGCGGAAACGTCTGCGGTCAGTTCGTACGTTCCCGGTTCGGTGATCGTCGAACACGAGTCGATCTCGACGCCTTCGGCTCGGTCGGAAGCGACTGACGAGATCGTTCCCAGTGTCACCCCGCCGACTGCGCCGGATTTCAGTAGCGCTCTCCGCGAAACTTCGAGTTTCGTATCTTCCATAGGAGATTCACCACCGTTCTCACGCGATCGATTCACATAGTTCGATGCGTCGTGGAAGTTCTCTGACCGAACCCGGATATGCAGGTACACGAACCGGCTGGCCGGTCAGCAAGTGCGACGAGAGTTGAACTATACCGAGAACCCGCTCGCCGGCTCGCAGAACTCGGGGTAATTCATATCCCGGTGGCGTTACTGCTCACTCTGGTCGCAGATACCGGGCACGAGCTGGCCCCGAGCGACGATCGGCGATCCGCGGTGATCGTTCTCGCAGAAGACGCCGAGTTTGTCAACGGAAACGCTCGTCTCCGGGAAAGCAGCCGACTCGAGGGTGTCTGCCTCTGGTTCCGGACAAACCCCGCTCACGAAGTCCGAACGCAACCGGCTCGATTTCACGCGGACGAACGTAATGCACGCCAGGAGCGCGAAAACCACGCTCCAGGCGGAAGGGATCGACGACTGGCCGGCGATCTACGACCACCGCCTCGAGCCGACGGAACACGTCTCGCTGGCCGACGCGAATCGGGAGTCTATCCAGGGCGATCGCCTCGACGAGGTACGACACCGACGCGGCGGAGGACGAGCTGATCGCCGAGGTCGAACGAGCCGAGGGAGAGCCAGCGCGCCGGGCTCGAGAAGCCTGCGATGACGGCCACGAGGAAGCCTGCGAGGAACTACGCCGAATGGGCAGGAGTGACGACGAAGTACGGGAACTCGAGCAGTACACGGACGCTCAGGACTTCGCTCGAGTCGTTGCAGACGAGAAGATCGCGGCGGCGGACTAACTCGTTGACAACATCCCCGGCATCGCGTGTCTCTCGTGCGCGCGCATAGCCCCAGGGGTGGCGGGGGAGGGGGTCGGGTATCGGTCGCCGGGATTGAAACGGGCTATTCGTCTCCTTTTCGTGTGAGGGTCATCGAGGTCTCGACATCGCAGGTCACCGCTTGAGTCGAGAGTGCCTCGACGATCTCCTCGGGCTGCTCTCGGGTGAGGTCTTCGCGACGTGTGAGTCCTAGGGTGGTACAAGAAATGTCGTACTCGCTCTTGCCGTAGATAACTGCTTCCTGGCAATGGGTTCCGCTCTTCTCTATCGTAGAATTCCATCCACATTGACTGATAGTTGGTTCGGAGAAACCGGGGGTACGTAGTGGCGAGGAAGGGCTGATGTCTCGAACGGAAACGCTTTGTCTGGCAACGACAGAGCGCCCACCCCCTCGCAAGTCCTACATGGCTCTTCATCATATTAAAACTGTCTTTCAGGTTGAATTTGTCTATTTATTATATTTATGGCTCTGTTCTAGTCATATTATTGAATTCACTCATACGTATTACTCCCACAATTATGTATAGTATCTAATAGTGATTGCTGGAAGATATTGGGATTAGCCTATGGCCTTAACAGGGTTATAGCTGGCGGAAAAACCCAAAATTGAATAGTCAAGATATGCTACAATGTCACTGCACTTGAAATAGTGCATACGGGAGAGCGTACCCATCAAGCTACTCTCTCCCGTTCCTCGCGCCCTTGTATAAGGGCATAGGGGGTTTGGGGGTGATCACAGTTAAATTGTGACAACTCATTTGGCCCGATCCTTCAGGTCACTCAATGTGCTTGTCGGGCTCGTGTTCATCCTCGTTCAATGTACAGTCACAGCTATGAAACACGAAATTCACTGTGAATGCGGGAACAAAATCACCCACAATAGCGACGAAGAGGAATCGAGCTCAAATATCAAATGTGTCCAGTGTGAATCGGTATACCGAGTGATGGCAACAAAGCTACTCTAAACACGTCCATACACTGTATACAGTAGTCTGCACAGTCTTCTTTCTGAATACTCTTGTACGCCTGAGCAATCGATGCGAGTGCATACACGATCACTAGGACGTCCTGTGGATGTCGCAATACGCCCGTCTTTGGCTGCACCCTCAATGATAGACCCTCGTAAGCGTATCCGACAATCACGGTTATCGGGGTCCTGTAATACTCTATCAGCAGGTAGATCCACTCTGACATCCGATACCGGCCGGCCTGACTTTCCTCAAGCGCGGCGCGCGTTCTGCGCGCCGCAAGATTACCCAGCCCCCTTAGGGGCATACCTCGGACAGGTCAGTATGGGTATGATATTTCCGATTGAATGACTATCATCTATCTATGACTGAAGACCGGAAAGTTGAGTTCGTGAAATCGTACCTACTGCCACGATTGGATCAGAGATCAACAGGTGATGCAAAGGAACAGCATTTAGAAGAGGTTGAACAGCTACTTGCAGAAGCGTATTTGGCTGAAGGAACGACCTTTATTTCAGGTATACTGAAATCAGTTCTACCAGTCTTGTTGATTGACGTCGTATTTCATATACCTGCAGTTGTCTATGGACTGGTCCTAAGTATGACAGGCACATGGTTTCTAATGGTTCACACCGATCTTTTAGATCGGTTTTCAATTGCTACCCAGTCTGAATACTCTACTGGTGCGACATACGGCGGGAGAAAACGCTTAGACGTTCAAAAGGCCGAGAGATTAGCGGAAAATACTGTTTTAACAAATATTGGTCTTATATGGCTGTCTCTGGGGTTCCTAATCCAAATAATTGCTGCAATTTTCTTCCCGGGAGCAAGTGTTGTCCAACAGATCCTGTAGACAATCAGGACACCCGCATTTCGTGTGTTTCAACTGGAGATCCGCGTGTGGAGGTGGGGTGGGGGCGTTGTAATTTTTTGCGCTGTCCCCTTGGGGACACCCGCCAAGGGGGCGTTCGCGCGCAGCGCGAAACGACCCCGCAGGCGTCCCGGCGCGATCGCGCCGGTGACCCTCCCCTCGAGTCACAAACTACAACCAGAATTGGACAGTAACGACTCGAGTGCAATCGTACTTGCTGAAAAGAGGGGTCGGAATAGCGTTGCCACTACCGAGGTCGGTTCAGCGGTCGGCGATTGAACCCACGTATCCGACCTCGGTTCCACCGCCGGGAGCCTTCCAGGTCAACTGCGCTCGTCGAAGTACCGACGGATCGTTACCCGACTTCCGCCACTTCTCTATGGCCTCGGCGTCGATCGTCTGGACCAACTCCGCCTCGAGCGCGTCACCGCTCGCTTTCGGACTCTCGAGTTCCGACGTGCGAGACCTCACAGCGGACCACCTCGAGCGCGTCGGACCTCTCGAGCACACTCAGGACAAAGACGGCGCGTTGGTGGAACGAACGCCTCACACCGCTCACACTCGTCGGATTCGACAAGGCGGGTCATCGCGAACCCCCTCCGTTTCCGCTCGAGTTCTCAGATTGTGCAACCGAGTGATCAGTAGCCGCGTGTAGTGACCAGTGGATGGCGAACAGAACAGAAAGAATATAGATTGGTTGACGTGAATCTATAGAAATGGCAGATTCCCCTAACCGAGAAAAAGATATTCTACTGATCGGGATAGCAATCCAGCTATCCGTTTTCGCAATTCTGTTGTATTTCCCACTGGTGTTTGTCAGCGTTTTCCTCTTTCTTAGCGTAGTTGTGAATGAAACAATTCGACGCCTGGACGAATATTCGAACCGATAAAGACCGTCTGAGGACATCACGAACCCCCTCCATAGACCTCGCACTTGGGACAGGCCTCGAAGATGAGACGCTGGTACCCGCATTTCCAACACTCGGTCCGTTCAGTACCGCTCGAGGATTCCCCGCTCACGCGCCTTCACCTCGATTCTCGAGGGCACGGCGAACGTCGGCGTCGGTCGCCTGGTGAGCAGGGTGGACGACGGACGTCCCGCTCGAGACGTCGTACAGTTCGCTCGCAGGAACGAACAGCGGCTTACGCATCCGGCTCACCCCCATGACGTCCCTTCGAGGTCTCTGGGTCCGGGATCGGGACCTCGAGCCCGGCGGCAGACCCTCGGCTCAGTCGGGCGTAGCTGTCGCACTTGCCACAGCGGTGGGCACGGTCGCGATCGTCACCGAAGACCCGTTCGAACTGGTTGGTAACATGGGCTCCACAGTGACGACAGGTGGACGTCTCGGCCGACGTCAGGGGCGTGGAACTCACGCCGACCACCCCCAATTCCCGACAACGAAAATCGACAGACTGCGAAGGGGGGTGTTCAACTGTTGAACGGAATCCGGATTCTCAGGGAGAGATTCGAGAAGACTATCGGCCGAATTTCGGTGAGTGAGCCAACCAACGCTAACGTTGCGGTAGAGGTGCTGATCCAATAGTTTTCGCACGAGAACGATGGGATTTGAACCACGGTCGCAGCAAACTGCTCCCTGATTCAAATCCCGGTGCCGTTACTGCTCACGTTGTTCGCAGATAACGGGCACGATGGGCATTAGTGATGCGGATGGCTCTTCCTGCTGATTGTCGTTCATGGATTTCATAGGTCTGGAAGGTAGTCGCTGCGCTGTTCGGCCTGTTCGCGGTCTGTGCGTCGGTCGTAGTGTCGATCGAGAATGTCCTCGCTGGCGTTGAGTCGATCCTGCACGATTCGGCGGGGGACGTCCTCGCTTCGGTAGTAGGTGACCCGACCACTCCGCACGTCGTGTGGCGACCTCGACGACGGGCACTTACTCGCCTGATCGAGGTGCGTTGCCTCGCACTCTGCTACGTCTCGGTTGTGTGGGCAGGATTCACCGCGCCAGCAAGGGCGGGTGATCTTGTACAGCGTCTTTCGAATCGTATTCCCTGCCGGACGGCCGTACCGGGTCGTGATTACCGGCTTTCGTCCGTGGTCGTCGGTGACGTCTTGACGGTGATACTCAAGGTAGTCCTCGAGATACTTTGCCGTCATCTCACTGATTCGATTCCACCGAGTCCCGTCCTCCTGATTTTTCAGCGGTGTGCCGCTATCAGGTCGGTGTACAAACCGAATTGCCGGGCCTTTGACTTTCGGGTGCGATCCGTCAAGATCTAAGTCGCGGAGATCCAGTCCCCGAATCGCTCCGGTACGTGCTCCCGTCCGCCAGAGCAGTAGCAAAATTATGTGTTCTCGAGAGGCAGGTTCCGCGAGTTCAAGGTACTCGAGGATGGCGATCGCCCGATCTGCTTCGAGCGTCGAATCGGAAACATCCTCCCCGTGTTTCATCGTCGGTAGCGTCACCTGCTCGTACAGGGACGGTCGCACGGCGTCGATGTTCGCGGCGAACTGAAGGAAACTACGAAGGGTCGCGAGTTGCCCCTTCAACGTGACCAGCTTAATCGGCTCACGACCATCTCCGTGGCCTTCTCGTCTCCAAATGCGGAATCGGTACAGGTCTCGGCCAGAGACGTCGTTCAGGTTGTCAATCTCCTTTTCCTCGCAGAACTGGATGAACGACTGTAACCGGTGTTTGGCGCTTTTCCTTGTCGCTGCTGCGTGCTCGTCACGCATGGCGTAGTGGTACATCTCGACAGCTTCAGCCGGTGGGATCGGCTCGAGATCGCCGCTCATCACTCTCCCTCCTCGAGCGCGTCGGCGATTCGTTCCAGGTCGGCGGCGATGGCCTCGACTCGTTCAGCCATCACGATCTCCGGCGGGTCCTCCGGGGTGTGAAACTCGTATCGTCTCATGCTTGACCACCGCCAGCCTCGAGATCTCGCTCGCGAACCTGTTCGTACTCGACAGCGATCTTCGCCGCGCAGGATTCGCAGACGTATCCGTCCGGTGTGATCGTCTCGGCGTCGCCGTCGCACGTCGGCGTATCACAGCCGCCGATCCGGGCGGGTTTGGAACTCATCGTCCCACCTCGGAGCTATTACTCCCGTTACAGAATCCGGTACTCTTACCGTGGATGCGTGTTTCGTATTGCATGGTCTCACTTCTGTGGGACCACGGACTCACCGCGCGCGCCCTTGTGTTGGACCACCAGGCGCGTGCGGCCGCTGTCCGTTGGTCATCTGTACTGTCATCACCACCGACACTTAGTCGCCACGGGGTTGTTTCCGATTCTTCCGATAACTCACCATTGTGTAGAAATCCAACCTCTTGGCTCTCGAACCGTTCGAATTGGCTATTTCCGAAACTGTTTCCGAAAACGTGGCTGGCAGTCTGTACGTCTGCTCGAGCGGGGGACTTATCTCCCCGCAGGTCGCTTGATTGCATGGTTCTTGCCTAATAGAGAACCACCCGAACCCGTGCCCCAACACGGGTTTCACTTCCTTCTAATCTCAGTGGCAGTCAGGTGCACGTGGATTCTCTATTGACGAGCATAAGACACTGCCCTGTAATAAAGAATGGGGTTATTTAGCCCCATTATGGTTCCATACCCTATTGAGTTGGAGTGTGTCCCATCAAATTATGGTACGCAAGCGAGTCCGCAGACTCAATGCGCCCGCTGGTGTCGTGGATGACTAAATCCGACCCGGCTATACTCGAAGTGTTCGAGGAGGCTGGCTTAGCCATCCCTCCAGGAGTTGTAGATTATCATATTGTAGGTGTATCTGGATCTACAATCGACCGTCGCCTGCCAATACTGGTGGAACATGGGCTTCTCGAGAAGGTCGACGAGAAACGGGGTTATTATGAAATAACGGACCGAGGTCGAGCCTACCTCGCGGGTGAGCTGGAAAAAGGTGACCTTGAGTAAGTATCACTAACTGCTCTTAGCAACACTAATATATTGGTGGTGTCAGTGTTTAATCATGCCAACAAGACGAAAATTAGTGATCGGTGCGTCTGTATTTGTGACGGCCTCTGCTGGGTGCTTGGACGGTTTTGAGCAGAATTCTGGCGATGACGATGAGTCGCTTGATGATCTTGCAACTCCATCAACCAACCATTCAGAACCAACCAGAGAGAACGATGACGGTGAGGAAGAAGATGAAAACGAAACTGATGCAGCGATTTTTGTAGGCGATCGCAGGCCAGTAGGGTATTCTGTATCTGTTTCTGTGGAATTAGGTGATGCAAGTGCCATGTCGATAGAATACAACGGTGAAGAAGTGAAAGCAGTAAATGAAGATGGCAACTACGATATTGCTGATTTCGACGATGATGGTGTGATGGATGTTGACGACGTGGAGTTCGGCGACTCATTCACTGTCTATGCCATCTACGGGGACTCTTACGTAGAAGTAGATTCAGCCGTTGCAGCCTAACCCTTTATCACTACTTACTCTTGAGCGTGCACTACAGATTCGATGTTTGCACTGACTGCAAGTTACTATAGAAGGGGCTCGATACCTCGGTAGGTTCGCACATCTTATTTTGCAAATGCTCTTATATACTGAAGTCGAATTGTTTATATATGGGCCGAAGTCGCCGTCGATCCAGAGGGGGGCCTCGAGGCACTTTGAGCCGTCGTGCTGTGGTTGTAGGGTTAGGTTCCGTCGCTTTGGGTGGTGCATATGCAACCGGCGCGTTTGACCAAGTATCTGCGAATAGGCCACTACATATTAGCACAGCGGCCGATACGAATGCATTATTGGGATTCTCGGAAAAAAGCCCCAATGGGGAGAGTGGTGATTCTGTTGGATTATTCTCGGTCACAAACCGATTCGATAAAACCATCGATTCAATATCGGTCACACACGCAAGTACAGGGAACGGTGACCTTGATGTCGTCAATATTGAATCGCCAAGTTCCCTCGGTGCAGGAGACACTGAGGCGGTAACGGGAGAACTTTCGTGCGATTCTGACGTTTCGGACGCCGATGCAGTATTTGAAATCATTGCGAGCAGCGGTAGCCTTTCTGTGGAAATAACACGTTCAATTCAGGTGACGTGTGAGGTGGTCTACGATCCAGGTGATGAAACAAATTACAGAGATGGACAGAGTGGAGACGCGGTACAACCGGAAGACCCCAGTGGAACTATCGAAAACCCAGAGAATGTCGCCAGCCGAGATGGGAACTCTTCGACTGCAATTTCTCCCGGCGGAGAACAGACAAGAGTTGGATTTCGCCTACCAGTACAATCTGCCAGTGGTGATTATGAATTTGAGTTAGTCATTGGTGAGGGGACCAGTGGAGGTGCGTTAAACAATTATGAGGCATATTTGGTAGACGAGGAGGGAGAGCCAGAAGGTGGGTTACCACCTCAACTGGATGATTTAAACCCTGGGGAAAACATCAGTCAGTACACTGAAGGGCAGATCAAAGATAGACAGCTATATGTTATATTTGAGCAAACAGGCAGTAGAGGCGAGCAGGAACTTGAAATAGACTATTTTGAACTACGTCCGGTATGATTTTGATTCTGCAATCATCCCATCGAATCAAGTCCTTCCCCTAAATCCAGAAACGATTTGGGAATAGTTTGGAAGTTTGACATCCGATTTGTTAACTACGCACCCTGGACTGACCGAATGATACCTTTCAAATTCACCTGGCCGTTGTGCCACATTCACGCTCTGTCTGCAGTACGGTTCACCGTGTGAGGGTTTCCATAGAGTCGCTCAGGTGTCCTCGCTTTTAGCTTCCCCGCGAGCGAAACTCGCTTGGGGATTGTCGGTGTTGTCGGCGATTGTGGTGTTAGTTCCCTTGATTAGTTCCTCGAAGTTGTCCACCTGATCGTACTGATCCTGATAGAGAAGTACTGCCTTCCCGCCAGACGTGATTTCATATAGTCCTGATCGTTCGGACGGACCAATTTTCTGAACGAGGCCATAGTCTTCAAGCATCGGCAATCGCGTGTTGATATTCTTGCGACTCTTTCCCGTGTGAGAGGCTAAATTCGTCGCAACGTTCCGACCTTTGTCTTCGAGTTCCTCAAGGATGAGAAAGTCTGTTGGCTGACGGAGTTTCATCTTTAGTAACTGTCGTAGCGGAAAGGTTGCTTTAGTGAAACTAAGGTCTTCCGGCCAACGTGGCTGATACGATCTTGTCGACCGCTGAGACTTTTTCCAATCGGCATATTTCTTCGAAAAGTTGTGAACCTATATTGATCGGTAAATCAGTAGCCCGTTAACACCGAATAGTCGGTCAAACCACGTCCGCTAAGGAGTGAAAGTCGGACGGTTAGCGGGGTCTCGTCGTTGGGAAACCCAATCAGGAGAACCAAAAACAGCGATTTCCGTCCGACTACCTCGGAAAGCGGAATTAGCGGAATTTACTCTCAACACTCGTCCGGTAGCGAAGGCCGATCACGGACGTGTTCGCGACCATTTGAATCGTCTCCGGGTCGACGTCGCCACGGGCGTCGTCGATGTTCTCTTTCGATTCCACCAGGTGTGTGAGCGCGGCGTCGATCACGACCGACATGGGTGGGTCGTCGTACTCGTCGGCGGCAACGATCTCGCTGGCTTGCTCGAGCAGGCGCTCACGTTCGTCGGTCAGTTTGAGGCTGGTTCGTCGGGACATGGTTTAAGCGAGCGTATGCACGGGGGGTCGAATCGCGTCGATCTCGGGTGACTGAAGGACCGTTTCTTTAAGTGGTCGGTGTCGGCCGTCGCGTCGATCGTGGCGGCAGCCAGGTCGGTCGGGTTCAATTTGATGCACCTCGGCCCACCGCCCACGGCTCGCAGGTGCATACATCCGGGATGCCCGATACATCCTCGAGCAACCCCGTGGGGTCGGCCTCGAGGACCCCCTTTCACAGTTCTGGCTCACGCTTCGATCTCCTCGACGCGCTCGAGGCTCCACTCGCCGTCGCCGACGTGACGAATGTGAAGGTGGTGTTCGTCTCTGAGTTCACCGTTTTCGTCGAGTAACCCCTCAACGCGGAGGTCGCCTTTCGGGAGCGTGATACCGTACGAATTGCGGTCCAACCGGCGTATCTTGTTCAGTGCCATATTCGGCGGGCAACCCGCCTTGGTATAAAGGTTGCTGACTATCAGCTTTACCAAGGTTTCGCCAAGGTTTCACTCAGCTTTTCGAGTGGACGGGTGCGACGGCTGTGCGCGCTATGGCACTTAGCATACCAACGAAGTGGGTCCCGAACGGACTCAGACGAGACGATGGAATCGACCTGACAGACAGCCTGCTCGCGCCGCTTTTCGTCATCGCCACCATCTCGATGACCGGCCTGTTCGTCCTCGAGACGGGCACGCTGCCGTGGAACTGGTCGCTCGATGGCGTTCTCTGGAGCGCGCACGGCACCGAAATCACCTGGGCGTTCATCGTGACGATGGTCGTCATCGTCACTGCCTGGCTCACCAACGGCCAGGTGACGCGCACGGAACTCACCGACATGGAGTTCGTCATCGTGTTGCTGATGTTCATCCTGAATATCCTGATCGCTCTCGTTCCCGCCGTGTCGGAGACGATCGCCGAACTGTGGTATTTCGGCGTTTTCATGGTGATGCTCAACGGGGCCGGCTTCTGGATTCTCGCGTACAAGTAAGAGGGATCGAATCATGCAAACACCACTATTCCACGGCAAGAGCGTCGAGTGGTACAGTTCCGTGATGACGGGGTACATCGTCACCGCCTCGGCCGTCTCGATCGGCCTGACCGCACTGATGGCGACGGGGGTGGTCTGAAGTGCCCGACAGTCTCTCGCGAGCGACCTACGACCTGTTTGCGGCACTCGGTATCGCAACGGCTGGCGGCTGCGCTGGCTACGTTTCACTGGTTCTCGCGGGTGCGGCGGGGGTGATCTGAGTGCGGCCCATACTGCCCACAGCCCACCGTCTCGGGACGGTGTTGCTGGTCTGCTTGCTGGTCGGTTCGCTCGTCGCACCAGCGGCGATGACACCTACGGCGGCCGACGACGGGAGCCTCACCGACGACACCGTACAGGAAGTCTGCGACTCCCCGGCGCGGTTCGTCTACGGCTACGCCTGCGGGGTCGCCGATCTCGATGACGTTGACGGCTCCCAGAGTACCGACAAAATCGAGGCGGACATCTGGTTGAACGCTCGCCAGACCGGCGAGTCGTGGGAGTCGACGGAAGTCCTTCTCGGCAACTACATGGAGGACACGCCGACGATCGCCTCCCTCGAGGCGCGTGATGCGATTGCGACCTCGTGGGAAGAGGGCGACGATGTCGACGAGGCCGATATTGCTGCGAAAGAGGCGATCAACGACTACTACAGTCGGCTCCAGATCCAGGTGATCGAAGAGGCGTCTGCTCACCAGCATGAACTCGCCTACCAGCAAAACCAATCTCGCGAAACAGACGATGTAAACGGTGATATGGTCCATCCCGCAGGCTCGCTTGGGTATTACGACGGGACACTCGAGGAGTTCTACTACACACATGAATCGGGGAATGCAACGTACGACCTGCGCAACGGGACCGTCCACGAGTACGAGATGCCCGTGATGTACGGCTATATCGACGAACGTGACAACTCGTACAGTGATGATATTACGTGGACACCCGAACTTGGAGGGAACTACGACTCGCCTTCGTTCGAAATCGTCCATACCTCCAATAGTGTCGAATGGAACGGCAAGACAGTCACGCTGAATCAACCCGAATATAATCTCGAGAGTCGGGTTATGTACGACTTGTCCGATCCCGATGACAAACTCGACGAACTCCACGATCAGGCACAGGTCGCCGTCGAGAACTACGACGAACAGTTCGTCGACGACCTCTACACCGCACTTGACGAGGGCGAAATCGATCCCGAAGACGTCCGTGGCGCTGAAGGAACCGTCCGCTACATGTCCGGTGATTCGGACGTCACCGAAGAACGGTTCCAGATCGCCCTTTCGTCGGTTCTCGGCCTCGAACACACTGAGTTCGATACCACGATGGTCGTCTCGTATGACGGCTACACCGACATCGAGTACGAGTGGAACGAATCGGCTGAAACCCGCGAAGCGAATTATTCCGGCCACGTTTCGGAATCGTACGACGGGCTGTTGTTCGCTGGCGATGTCCCCGATGGCGGGTTCGAGGTGAACGAATCGTATCACACAGACGACCTCGACGGCACCCTCATGATGGTGACCGAGAGTGAGTCGATCTACTTCGAACACGGCGAGTTCACGATCGACGAAATGTATGATGCGGCCGGTGATCCCGTCCACGACGTCGCCTGGGATCGACCGTCCTACGACACCTACAACTCGAGTGAGTACGTCGAACTCATCGAGGAGATTCAGGAGCTACACGACGAACTCGAGGACCGTGACGACGGCAACGACGGTGTGACGCTTCCGGGCGTCGGTGACATCGAGGACGCCCTCGGCGAGTACAGCGGTGTGATGGTCGGACTGGTCATCGTCGTCGGAGTTGTGTTCCTCGTCGTCGGGTTCGTGACTGACATCCTTCCGTGGACCTGATTCGTATGAAACGGATTTTTCTTGTTTCGATGGTCGTAGCCGTGGTGCTCGCGATGGGCATGGGCAGTATGGCCGCGGCAACCGCGATCGCCGACGATGGCACCGAGACGAACGAAACCGACGCCGGTGTTGTCGACCAGATCCGCGGCCTGCTCGAGGACGACCAGGAGGGACGTGACGATCCAGAAAGTGACGAAGACAACGCCAACGACTCGAGCAACCTGCACTCGATTCTCGAGCGGACCGACGCCGAGAATGCATCGTACCAGCAGGTCGAGACGGTCGAAAGCTGGGCAACTGACGACCAGCGCGACGAACTCACCGACGATGAACGCGAGGAACTCGAGGCGTGGTTAGCGGCCGCTCCCGATCCCGACGACCGGATTCCTGACGACTATGTACGTGAGATCGACTCCGAGACGTACATCACCGACTGGGAGTTCACCGACGGCCAGTTCGTCGTCCACATCTTCGCCCTCGAGCCGACGACGATCACGATGGCCGAGAGTGCTGACTGGGAGGAAGGGAGCGGTGAGTATCGGACGATGGTCGAAGACGTCGATGAGGGGAATAACACGGTCTACGTGAACACCTTCGCCGGTGAAAACGACGGTGTGGCGCTGTCGTTCGCGACCCCGCTCTCGATGGAAGAACAGCGCGGACCGTACATCAGTACCGGTACGCAGGGTGAGCAAGATCCATTCCGTCACTTCGGCGGCACGAGCGGGCTGTTCTCCGGCGTTGTGATGACCACCGGGCTGGCCGCGCTCGGCGCTGTCATCGTCGTTCGTGGCGAGGAAAGCGGGGTGGTCCAAGCGTGAGCGACGGACTGAGTGGAACGTTCGGCTCCTGGTCGGACCGGCTGACGTACATCGCTGCCGAGGGCCAGCTCGTCGTACTCGGCGTACTCGTCTCGCTCGGTGCGGCGTTGGTCTGGATTCGTCCGTCGATTCCCGGCATTCCGCCGATCGTCTACGGCTGGCTGGCCGCGCTCTTGCTTCTGGGGCCGCCGCTGCTCGCCCTGTTCGTCACCGGCGCGCGCTGGCTCCGCAACCGGCGGATGGTCGAAGTCTACCACATCAACGGCGTCACCGACGAGCGAGAGAAGTACTACGTCGAACCCGGTGTGTGGGACGAAAAGACCGTCGAGGGGCCGTCTCCGTACCGCTGCAACGATAACGAAGCGTTCGAAGTCCGCGAGTTCGACTGGCACGAAGACACGGAAACGCTCGTCGTCACCGGCTGTTTCTTCAGCCGACTCGCTGACAGCAAGCTCACCACCGTCAAGGCCATGCTCGAGGACGTTCACGGCGACCTCATTCGAACGGCGATCGCCTACAATCGGCTCCGTGGGAGAATCTCGAAGATGGGTGTCGAGATCGAACGGGATTCGATCAACGCTCAGGCTGAAGCCGACGAACGCGGCTTGATGACCCAGAAAACCAGCGTGAAGGAACGCTTCGAGGCAGCCGAAGACGACGCCGACGAGTGGTCCAGCGACGAAATCAAAGACGTCGGCGACTACGAACACGACTTCGATCCGACCGAGCCGATGGAACCGATCACGATGGACACCGGCCAGCAGGCCGCGGCGACCGACGGAGGACACAATGAGTGACGATTCTACAGCAGACCAGCAAGCACTGTTCACGACCGCACAGGCGCGCGAGCACCAAGAAGGGTACAGCGACCGGGAGAACCGGGAGATTCACGATCACGGTGGCATCGTTCGGGATGAACACGTCTCGCGGGCGATGTCCATCCGATCGATTCACTACGATCCCCTCGAGGCCGACCGGCCGGACAAGATGCCCGGCCAGGCGAAAGACCTCGAGAAGCACCGCCAAATCCGGCTGGTCGAAGGGACTGAAACCTTCCGCAACGCGCTCGAGAACGGCGATATACCCACAATCAAGCACATGGTCGGTGACTCGTCACAGCGGGCGGACATCTCGGGACTCAAAGCGATCGGGAAGGTAGACGAACTCATCGATGGCCCCGCTCCCGTCGTGGTCGTACTCGGCGAAATGGGGGCTGGAAAGACCGATTTCGCCTGTCTGCTCGCCCAGCGGTGGCGCGCGTTACACTCGGGACAGTCGATACTCGGGACCAATATCCAGAGTCTCGAAGAGAAAGACCGCTGGGTAGACGACGACGGCGACGTTCAAGACGGCTGGATTCCCGACTACGGCACCCTCATGGAGTGGGTCGAACAGGACGGCGATCCCCTCGAGCACAGCCAGCGGCCGAAGCTGTTCATCGGCGACGAGTTCTCGAGTGCAGCCAGCGGAACCGGCAAGCAGGGCTACGAAACCCGGCAGAAGATGGCTCCGCTCGTCTACAAGATCCGCAAGTACGGTGGGGCACTGATCTACATCGCTCACGGCGAACGATCGATCCATCCGATGCTGTGGCGCGTCGGCACGATCGTCAAGAAGGTCTCGAAGAAAAAAGCCGTCATCGCCGATTCGATCCGGAACGCGGAACTGGCCGACATTCACGGACAGGTCGAAGGCGTGCCGCCGACGGACTTCCGGTACAACACCAAAGAGGCGTCGGACTGGTCGTGGTCTGCGTACGGCGACGAAACCGACGATCTCGCGGCTGATGAGGCCGCGAAGATGACGGCGATCTGGACCGTGATCCGGTGCAAAGAGGACGGCATGACGGATCGTGAAACCGCTCGGTTCGTACCGTACAGCCACGGATGGGTCAATTCCCGCTGGAACGAGTACCGGAACGAGGGTCTGCACACTGAAACGCTTGGCAAGGTCGAAGAGGTAATCGGATGACAGCGACGGGGTGGTTAGCTGGTTACGGTTACACACCCCCCGTTAGTGTACAGCCCATCCGCCCATGCCCATCGCTCGCTCCCGACAGTCGCGAGGCGTCCGATGGGCGGACGGCGATCTCCACGGAGGAGTTGATATATATCGGCGCGCGTAGCGCGTGGTCTGCGTGAATCGCTCGAAGCGAGCCAACCATTTTGGGACGATCTGCGAAAAGAGGATGGCGAAGAAGCGGCGCTTCACTCTTGAGCGATCGTCGTGGCACGACGCCCGATTCCAGAACGGAACGCCCGTCGAAATCAAGAGCACCATGCTCGAGCACTCCGACGGCCAGCCCGGCAACTTCAAAATCTATCGGGCCTACCACGATCGTCTCCGGCGGGCCGACGGCTGGTACTGTTTCGTCGTTTATCGGCCACACGGCCGGTCTGGATGTACAATTCTGAAAGACCGGATGTGCAAGGCCGAGAATCTGCCGCTACTCAAGTGGCACGGTGGGGGGAAACACCGTGAGACTGAGCAAGCGAAAGTAGCGATTTCAGACGTTTTCTGACGGAAGCCGTTACTCGTCGCCTTTCCGTGTGACAGTCACCGACGTTTCGCCGTCGAAGGTAACGGCTCGAGTCGAGAGCGTCTCGGCGATCTCCCGGCGCTGCTCTCGAGTCAGGTCGTCCCGCTCGAGGACATGGCGGACCGCTCGGACGAGCTTGCTGACGTCTTCGCAAGCGAACGCGACAGCGTTCGATCGGTTGCAGTCGTAGAACTGTGCGACCCCTGGGAGGGATGCATGTTCAAGGATAGCACGCGATATATTCACACTCCTACATATCGTAATATTCTTCTTTTGTCCAATGAGATTTGAGCATCCAACAAGTACATGTCAATGATGCACAACCGCATCACCACACTCAAACGAGCGCAGAACCAACTGAACAACGCAGCTGTCGCACTCTGAGCCTGTGAAGACGCTCGTGAGACGCTGGAGATGGCCCACCAGCAGCGACAGCGACTTGACCGACTCACCGTGAGCCCCGAGCCTACTACCGGCAACGGCGGTAACTCGAGGCTCTTCTCCCTTCTAAGCGAACTCGATAACACCGGTTGTCGAGGTCCTCTACCATCCTATCAGTGGGGCCATACCTACTCTACCGTCCAGAATCGGCCGCTCCATCTTTGGGCTAGCGCGGCGCGCGCTCTGCGCGTCGCGCAATTGCCTGCCCCCTTAGGGGCATTGTGAGATCCACATGAAACACTCAATATTCTTGATTTTCAGCCGTATCTATACTCTCTCGCTTCGTCTTTGCTTTTTCAATTAACTCCTTCCGTTTTTCTTCAATCTCCTGTTCCGTCGTAGGCGGTTTGTTGTTTCTCTCTCCTCTATACCGTGACTTTACAAATTCAAATTGTTTTGGGAAAGTGAGGACATTTCCTTCAAGGGTCTCCGCTGTATGCGTTGCAATTTCTCCCCCTAATCTCTGTAATTCCGGAGAGATGGATACGAGATCATCATCGCTGTTACGTTTATTGTATTCCCTTACCCGTGTCATGTGCTGATGATACTTCGCAACGAGTTCGATTTCATATGAATTCAGCAAGTATAATTTGTCAAGGTTAGCATCGATAATCGGAGTTTGCAGAGAATCAGGCCCCATCACAGCCGCCTTGAAGTTTCCAACGGGGGTGGATCTTCGTATCTCCGTAGCAATGGCTTGTCGTAGCCTGTCTGCCCTCCGCTTCTGGCGTACCACATACACACCAACACCTGAGAGAAATCCACCAACTATGCCTATAGCAAGCGTTTCGATCATAATCGAAGTTTGAGGTTACCACATATGAAATCTTACCTACTGCAAGAGTCTGTTGTAGAATTATCGAACCATCATTTCGTGTGCTTCAACTGGAGATTCGCGGGCGGAGGCGGAGCGGGGGCGGTGTAATTTTTTGCCTCTGTCCCCTTGGGGACACCCGCCAAGGGGGCGTTCGCGCGCAGCGCGAAACGACCCCGCAGGCGTCCCGGCGCGATCGCGCCGGTGACCCTCCCCTCGAGGGGAGAACTGCAACCAGAATTGAACAGTAACGCCTGGAGTACAATCGAACTTGCTGAAAAGAGGGGTCGGAATAGCGTTGCCACTACCGAGGTCGGTTCAGCGGTCGGCGATCGAACCCACGTACCCGACCTCGGTTCCACCGCCGGGAGCCTTCCAGGTCATCTGCGCTCGTCGGAGTACCGACGGATCGTTACCCGACTTCCGCCACTTCTCTATGGCTTCGGCGGCGATCGTCTGGACGTTCTCGAAACTGCCGTACTTCAGTTGCGAGAGGATCGTATCGATTCGGACGTGTTTCGGGTCGCCGCTCTCGTCGAAATCGATCTCTGCGCCGTTCTCCGCGAGCCACTGCTGGAACGGCGAGGACTCGGCGATGAGATCCGCGAGTCCCATCACGTGCTGAATCCGGTCGGCGAAGCTCTCGATAGCGTACTCGGCCGACTCGACGAGCGCACGTAATTCCTCGCGGTACTTTCGAACGCGAAACGAGACGTCGCCTCGATCCAGCTTGAGAATCTCGTCGAGGTCCTCGATCGCGCGGTAGATCGTCGCGGGATGTTTCCCCAGCTCGTCGGCGAGATCGTCGACCGTCGCTCCGCCATCGGTCGCGACCGTCTCGGTCACGTCGCGAGCGGTGTCACCCATGTCTCGCAGCGTCGTCATCAAGAGGTGGTCCGTCTTCGCCTCGAGGCGGGGCGTCGGATCTTCGTAGAGTTCCACTCGGTCGTCTCGAGAAACGGCATCGAAGTGATCGTCAGGGACGTAGACACCGTTTCCGTCGGGAGCCAGCGGAATGTCTTCCCAGTGAAGCGCGTTCAAGAGCATCTCGTCGATCTCCTCGGTGACCTCGTGACGATCGGCCCACGCCCATGCCTCGCCGTCGTTCATCTTCTTGTTCACCAGAACCTCGACTTTTGGATGGTACGACGGGTGATCCTTCGACACCGCATCCGGGTCCCGTAGTTGGTAAATTTCGAACTTCCGGCCGTAGGTGTGACCGGAGAGCAACTCGCCAGCCGATGCCGGGTCGAGAATGAGCCGGTTCTGGTGGTTCGTCACCTCCTTGTTGTTGATGTGCAACTCGGCTTTGACTCCCTCCTGGTCGGAGAGAAAGTGCGTCACCTTCTGGAGAACGCCGGCCGACGAGAGCTTTTCCGCCCAGTTGCGGGTGATCCGGACGTAACGCTCGTACGCCCACATCCGGCTCGCTTCGTGCGGGTCCGTTCGGAAGTACTCGCGGTGAACTCGCTCGCCGGCCTCTTCGAAGGCCGCGGCGTAGAACTCCGGTAGTAGCTCGAGGCCGCGCTCGGCTTCGATGTTACTGGTGTGGAACTCGACGTCGATGCCGTCGACCTCGCCGACCTGATTTTCCCAGGGAAGCTGAATCGGCTCGCCAGTCTCCCAGTGGCGCATGTTCGGAAACCGTGGCGAAATGTTGTACGACGCCTTCTTCTCGCCCGGCCCACGGCCCACGATGTCCCACTCGTAGAGCCGTTCGGCGTTGATCCCGTCGGACAGTCGGGGAGCGAACCCGGACTTGCTGTACGAGACTTTCACCAGCCACGGCTCGCCGTCGACGTCGACGGTCACCTCGAGGTATCCCTCGAACGGCGGCCCCAGCATGATCGACGAGAGCGCGTCGTACGGACCACGACCCCAGTCAGGCCACTTCCAGCGGCCTTCGATCTCGTGGGGCGTCGTCGCGACCTGACTCATTGCAACCCTTCCCGCTCGGCGAAGCAGTCCGGACAGAGGGGGATCTCACTCTGCCGACGGCATTTCACCTCGTAGCCGGCGTACGAACAGCCGACGCACTCCGACCAGACCGAGTCGGACTCGCCCTCGAGGTCGTCGTCGTTGTCAACGTCCGACGGCTCCCGCGGCTCGAGGCCGAAGGCGGTCAGGTCGACCATCAGGCACCTCCGGACGCGAAGTCGGCCAGTGTGGGGCCACTCTCGTCGTCGCTATCTTCGTCGACGGCGATCGTCGTCGGATCGGGATGGTGGACGACGTCGACGTCTTCCAGCTGGGCGACGACCGCGTTCGCGAGTAACCGTCGGTGACACCAGCGGGCGTCTTTTTCCCAGCAGACCAGCCAGATATCACGCTCTCGAGCGCGCTCGGCCAGTTCGGCGAGGACTGCTTGCTGTCCCGGTCCCTCGAGGTGATCGAAGTAGCGACGTTCGTAGCTGACCGAGTTCCAGGCGATCGCCGCGGGATTCGGCTCGCCGTTTTCCTCGGCGGCTTCCTCAACGGTCTTGTAAGCGTTCAGCAGGTCCTTCGGTGGTGCGACCGCCGGGATGTTCCGGTCGGTCACCCGCTCGACGAAGTCCTTCGGGTAGCGAACGACTCCGAAGACGTCGGCGCTCTCGCCCGGGCCGTACTGGCTGACTCCGCCGAAGTACGTCGTATGGACCGTCACGGCCGCCCACCCCCGACGGGATCGACGGTCCCCGGATCGATGACGTGCGACCAGGCGAGTTTCGCCACTTCGTTCTCCGAGCGCGAACCGCCGACGTCGTACCACCGATCGGAGAGCAACTCGTCGACGATCGTCGCCGGGACAACCGCCCGCGCCACCTGGGGCAACCCCGGTCGCGGAACGTAGACGACGAAGAGGTACATTCCCGCCGCCTCGAGCAACTGCTGGTGAGCCTCGCGTTTGACGTAGAAGCGGCCGTGAGTCGATCCGGCTCCGTTGCTCGTCTCTATCTGACACCCTTTGATTTCGACCGGAACGTCCGCCTCGACGACGACGATCCCGTAGAACGGGAGACTCAAAGCCGGCTCGAGAAGCGTGGTCGTTCGCGCATCGTGCCAAGTGGCCGTCCGATCACCGACGTACTCCAGGGCGTCGATCGTCTGGATCAACTCCGCCTCGAGCGCGTCACCGCTCGCTTTCGGACTCTCGAGTTCCGACGTACGAGAACTCACAGCGGACCACCTCGAGCGCGACGCACCTCGCGAGCACATTCAGGGCAAAGGCGGCGCGTTGCTGGAACGGCGGCATCACACCGCTCACACTCGTCGGATTCGACAAGGCGGCTCATCGCGAACCCCCGCCATAGACCCCGCACTTGGGACAGGCCTCGAAGATGAGACGCTGGTACCCGTATTTCCAACACTCGGTCCGTTCAGTACCGCTCGAGAATTCCCCGCTCACGCGCCTTCACCTCGATTCTCGAGGGCACGGCGAACGTCGGCGTCGGTCGCCTGGTGAGCAGGATGGACGACGGACGTCCCGCTCGAGACGTCGTACAGCTGACTCGCTGGAACGAACAGCGCCTCACGCATCTGGCTCACCTCCGTGACGCCCCTTCGAGGTCTCCGGATCGGGGATCGGGACCTCGAGTCCGGCGGCAGAGCCTCGGCTCAGTCGGGCGTAACTGTCGCACTTGCCACAGCGGTGGGCGCGGTCGCGATCGTCACCGAAGACCCGTTCGAACTGGTTGGTAACATGGGCTCCACAGTGTCGACAGGAGGACGTCTCGGCCGACGTCAGGGGGCTGGAACTCACGCCGACCACCCCCAATTCCCGACAATGAAAATCGACAGACTGCGAAAGGGGGTGTTCAACTGTTGAACGGAATCCAGATTCTCAGGGAGGGATTCGAGAAGACTATCGGCCGAATTTCGGCGAGTGACCCAACCAACGCTAACGCTGCGGTAGAGGTACTGATCCGATAGTTTTCGCACGGGCACGATGGGATTTGAACCCACGACCGTCGGATGTCTTCCCCCACCGCAACAGCGACGGGGATAGAAGTCCGACGCTCTTTCCAGACTGAGCTACGTGCCCTCGAGTACGTATCACCGACCGATCGGCATAAGCAGTGTGGATTTCCGGTCGCCTGGTACCGTTCCAGCCGTCGACCGATGGGTCAAACCGACCCGCACAACAGGCTTTGGCCCATCAGTCGGCGCTTGGGAGGGTACTACCCGTGGAACCGATACAGTGACGTAACGAACGGCAACCGGTTTGCCATCCAGATGGCGATCGGAAGCCCGATCACGGTGATCGCGAGGAATGCCGCCAGATTCGCCCAGATGAAACTCAGCCACCAGCCGACCAGGACGAAATACACCGCCCGGACGAGCAACGAGTGCTGGCCTCGAGCCAGTTCGGGGTTCGTAAACGACCGCGATTCCTGGAGCGTGAGGACCGTCGGCACCAGATTGAGCAGTTTGATTCCGATCGGTGCAAGGACGATCGTGACGGTAAGCGCCCACGCAATGTTGACCACGATCGGCGTCAGCCACCAGCCGACGAGTACGAACCAGATGCCACGCACGAGCAGCGAGTGCTGGGTCATACGACGAGATACGGCACCGCCACGGTTGTAGTCACTGAAATCCAGGCCGGGAGAACGGGAAAACCGTCGATCGACGGACGAGTCAGTTCGATCGGCTCTCGAACGAGATCTGAATTCGAACGAGATCCACTCTCGAGGGCAAAAACACCCGCCTGAGAGAGCCCGACGGGCTATCTACCGGGTCGAAGCCGACGGCGGTCTGCGTTAACTCGCGTCCGATTCGTCGTCGGAGTCGTCCGCGTCGGTGTCTTCGTCCCCATCGTCGGCGTCGTCGTCCGAATCGTCGTCAGTGTCGTCGTCCGAATCGTCGTCGGTGTCGTCGTCAGTGTCTTCGTCCGAATCGTCGTCGGTGTCAGATTCGTCTTCCGAGTCGTCGCTTTCTTCGTCGGTATCGTCGCCGTCTTCGTCCGGTTCGTCAGTTTCGTCGTCCGCATCAGGGTCATCGGATTGGTCGTCGGAGCTATCGTCCGGTTCGTCAGTTCCGTCGTCTCCGGATTCGTCGGGGTCGTCGGAGGCGCTGGTTTCGTCGTCGCTACAACCGGCGATCGCAGCAATCGTACCTGCGCCGACGATCGTCGCGAATCGACGCCTGGTAAGCGAGTTGTCTTTCATGGGCGGCATCAGTACCGAGAAACGAACCACAAATAATACATTCGATTTTGTGCGGAAAATTAGCTTCCGTTTTGCGGTTTCGGGTTTCGTTTACGACTGTCGAAAACCAGCTCTCGAGGGCAGAGAGTTTTCATATCTTCTGTTCCCAGCCAGTATAGGATTTAATTTTGAATTGAAGTAAAAATTCGTATTCGGGTAAATCGACTCGAAATGACCACGCCGAATGCCGACTCGTCGTACCGGATCGATCCGACGACGCCCCGGCCAGTACTCCACTCGAGGACTACACTCCGAGAAATCGGAGGAAGAGTCCGACGAGGAGCGCAAGGATGCCGATAATCGTCCCGACCAGTGGCGGCAGGACCGGGATCGGAATCACGATCAGGAGGACGGCGGCGACGATCACGTACGTGGAAGGTCGCATACGCGGTTGTCACTCCGTGGGTCCAAAGTAGAAGGGGGACCGCTTGCACCCCGTCGATTCGTTCGATGGACTTCCGCATCGACTGACCGGCATCCGCGCCGACTCGAGGCACAGCCCTTAAGCAGTTCTCACTGTAATCTCGAGTCGATGCACGTCATCGGAACGGTGGGGCTGCCCGGCAGCGGCAAGGGCGAAGCCGCCACCGTCGCACGCGAGGAAGGTATCCCGGTGGTGACGATGGGCGACGTCGTCCGCCAGGAGACCGCCGATCGCGGGCTCGACCCCGCGTCGGATCACGGAACCGTCGCGCAAGCGCTTCGCGAAGAGAACGGACCGGCCGCGATCGCCGAGCGCTCGCTACCGATGATCGAGGATCGCCTCGAGAATCACGAGGCGGTGCTGGTCGACGGCCTCCGCTCCGATGTCGAGGTCGACGTTTTCGAAGAGCGCTTCGGCGAGACGTTTACGCTCGTCAGCATCGAGGCTCCCTTCGAGGTGCGTGCCGAGCGCATCGACGCCCGCGGCCGGGATGCGAGCGAAGCGAACGGCGGCGAGGGACTGGCCGCCCGCGACGAGCGCGAGCGCGGCTTCGGGATGGACGACGCGATGGATCGTGCGGACGCCGTCGTCGAGAACACCGACTCGCTCGAGGCGTTTCACGAGCGAATTCGAGCGATCGTCCGGGGCGGAACCGAGACACTCGAGTCAGCCGGCGAGAACGCGTCCGAGCCAGCCACCGAAACCGTATCCGACGCGGCCACCGAAACCGATTCCGGAGGAGGGGTTCACCGATGACCGACGTCTACCGCGTCGACGTCGAGATCACCGCACCGGTCTACGACACCGAGGTAACCAGTCGCGTCGCCGACGCGATCGTCAACGTCTTCCCGAACGCCGATCTCGAGGAGAGTTTCGGCGAGATCAGGGCCGACGCACACTCGATGGACCACTTCTCGGAGTTGCTTCACCGCCAGGAGATCCTCGATACGGCCCGCGGCGAGTTCTTCGCGAATCGCGAGGGGAACGTCTTCTCGTTCGCGTTGAAAAAACAGGCCGCTTTCGAGGATCGCGTCAACTTCTCGGTCGGCGAACCGGACGAACTCGGTGAGATCAGCGTGCGGGTTCGCGTCGAGGAACCGAGCCTCGAGGAGTACGTCGACCACGTCGCTCCGCCAACCGAGGACGGCCGACCGGTCGAGGGCTGAGACGGTTTACTGTACGTCGTTCCTGGAGCGACTGCAGATACCGCAATCGTACTGGCATAGTAGCTACTGAACGTCATTGCACACCCGATCGCGGAATGGATCGGCGATCGGTGTGTACATCGTTTCAGTTGTTACGACAACGACTGTCAGCAGTCCGTACGAATCCGGCTTCCGTTCGAGATCGAACTACGCTACTCGCCACAGTCCTCGGCGGCCGCGAAAGCCGATTCGGCGTCTGACTGACGGTTTCGTGCGGTGCGGACGTTCCCCTCGTCCGCAGCAGCCGACGACGCGGCCAGGTGTGCGGCTCCATCGTGTAGATTCTCGCTTCGACACCGTCCCGTCTCGAGAGCGGCCACGAGATCGGCCGGGGCGTCGTCCACTCCGTCGTCGAACGTGTGAATTGCCTCGTCGAACGCCGCCTTGGCCGCCGTAAACTCCTCGGTGGCCTCGTCGTGAGACCCGTCGTCCGCGTACTCTCGCCCACGCTCGAGACGGTCGTCACCCTCGAGCGTCGACGCGTAGCCGGCAGCGAGCGCGGACTGCGCCCGAAGTACGTTCGCGAGCGTCGAGACACCCGCCTCGAGATCCGCCAGATCGGCCGTCGGGAGGTCGGCGAACCGATCCGCGTCAATCTCCGCGAGCGCCGCCTTCCCATCATCGAGGTGGACGTCGGCCGCCTCGAGGTCGCTCTCCCGTTCGTCGATGACGAGAGTCGCCTCCGACCGGTCGCCATCGTCGTCCAGTGCGCGTTCGACCGCCTCAACGTCGTCGAACAACGTCTCGTCAGCGACGGTCGCCGCAACGTGGATCGCGGCCTCGAGGACGGACGCGTACGTCCGCAGTTCCTCGAGGTCGGCCCCGCGTTCGTCGCCGAGTTCCTCGTCTGCCGTCTCGAGGTGTCCGCGTGCAGTCTCGAGGTGATTTCGCGGCACCTCCGGATCGAAGTCGACGGACTCGGGGTCATCGAGGTCTTCGGCTTCGCGCAGCGCGATCGCCGCGTCGTTCAACCCGCCGACCGCCCGACTGAACGCCCGTTCACCGGTTCGGTCCTCGGCACCAACATCACTGCTCGCGCCCCCTTCGTCGTCGAGACACCCCACGACCGCCGCCATCGCGACGGTTCCACCGAGGAGATACTGTCGCCGTTGCATTCGATCCGACGATGCGACTCGAGGGGCTTCAAGTTATTTGCCGCCTTCCGTCGCCGGTGGCCATCGACTCGAGGAGTTCAGAACGGCCCCATCCCGCCCATACCGCCGCCGCCTTGCTGTTGCATCTGTTGCATCATCCGTTGCATCTCCTGGTCCGACCCCATACCCTGGAACTGCTTGATGGTCTTTTCCATCATTTTGTACTGCTGAAGCAGTTCGCGAACTTCGTCCTCGCTGGTGCCGGAACCGCGCGCGATGCGTTCGATCTGGCTCGCGCCGATGGCTTTGGGGTACTCCTTTTCGGCGTCGGTCATCGAGTCCATGATGACGCTGAACGTGTGCATCCGCTCCTGTGTGACGTCCATCGCGTCGTCGGGCAACTGGTCTTTGATCCCGCCGCCGAAGCCGGGGATCATGTCCATCACCTGATCGAGCGGCCCCATGTTGTTCATCGCCTCCATCTGCTTTTGCATGTCGTTCAGGGTGAACTGTCCCGAGAGCATGTCCTCGGGGTCCCAGTCCTCTTCCTCGATCTGGGTCTGATCCATCGCGCGCTCGACGCGCTCTGCGAGTTGGCCGAGATCACCCATCCCGAGCAGCCGGGAGATGAACCCGTTGGGCTCGAACCGCTCGATGTCCTGGACCTCTTCGCCGGTCCCGAGGAAGGCGATCGACGAATCGGTCTGGTCGACCGCCGTCAGGGCACCGCCACCTTTCGCGGTTCCGTCCAGTTTCGTGATGACGACGCCCTCGATCTCGATCGATTCGTCGAACTGCTGGGCCTGGTCTTTCGCGCCCTGTCCGATCGCCGCGTCGAGGACGAGCAACGACGTGTCCGGTTCGACGACGCCCTCGATCTGCTCGATTTCGTCGATCAGATCGTCCTCTAAGGCGTGGCGACCCGCGGTGTCGACGATGTGGACGTCGGCCTCGCTGGTTTCCTCGAGGCCCTTCCGTGCGATCTCGACCGGGTCGTCGTTGTCGGGGTTGCCGTAGAAGTCGACCTCGGCGCGACTGGCCATCTCCTCGGCCTGATCGTACGCACCGGGACGGAAGGTGTCCGTCTGGATGACCGCCGGACGCAGCCCCTTCGTCGAGAACCACCAGGCCATCTTCGCGGCGGAGGTCGTTTTACCGGATCCCTGCAGCCCCGCGAGCAGGATCGTCTGTTCCTCGAGGGGCAACTCCGTCGACTCGCCGATGAGGTCGACCAACTCCTCGTAGACGATGCTGAGGACGAAATCGCGGGCCGGCGTTCCGGCCGGCGGCTCCTCCTCGAGTGATCGTTCTTTGATGTTGTCCGACAGCTCCATCACGAGCGAGACGTCGACGTCGGCCGAGAGCAAGGAGCGCTGAATCTCCTTGACGATCTCCTCGATGTCCTCCTCGCTGAGTCGTGACTTCCCGCGGAGTTTGTCGAGAGTGCCCCGCAGAGAACTGCCGAGATCGTCGAGTACCATTTGCTCGGTCTACGGGGCGACGGCGTTAAAGGCTTTTTCTACGGCCGACACGGCTCGTCCGCCTCGGCCAGTCGGGGACGAACGAACTCACCGGCCGCGTCGGAGGGTATTTCACGCGACCCGATCTACCCCCACCCATGAGTTCCGATGGCGACGTCGACCTCGACGACTTTCCCGCCCTCGAGGAGGCGGAAGTCACGATACACGAAAACGACCACGGCCTCCACATCGCCGACGACGACGTAACCGGCGTCTCGAGTCAGGGCCAGACGCCCGAAGCGGCCCTCGAGAACCTCGCGGCGGCTCTCGAGTCCTACAGGGAAGCGACCGAAGACGAGACGGGCGACGACTGGCTTTGATACGGTTTACTGCAAGTCAGTACCGGAGCCACCGGGTGCCGTCCCGCGGTCGCTCCGGTAAACAGTTGCACCAATCCGTATGAGACGGGCGCTGACCGTCGTTTCCGTACAACCGCATCCATCCCATCCCCACCGGCAGAGCCGATAATCGCCGACCCCGTCCGAGCGGTCAACGGAAAAACGCGACACCAATCCGTCTGACTCGAGCGCCCGGCGACAGCACACGGCCGTTTTACCACGCCGTCCGTGGTTACGTAATCTATGACGGAATACGACGTCGTCGTGATCGGCGGCGGCTCTGGCAGCCAGGTCGCGACCGCCGCGGCCGACAGCGGCCTCGAGGCGGCCGTGATCGAACGCGGCCCGCTCGGCGGGGCCTGCATCACGCGGGGCTGTGTGCCCTCGAAAGCGTTGATCCACCGCGCGGACGTGGCCGAGGAGCTACGGCGGGCCCCCGAGGTCGGACTCGAGGCCACGCTGGAGGGAGTCGCCTACGGCGAGTTCACGGCCTCGATCCGCGACTGGGTCTACGAAAAGGCCGCCCGTCAGGAGCGGAGCCTGGAGGACGCAGACAGCGTGGCGCTGTACCGCGGCGAAGGGCGGTTCGTCGACGAACGGACGGTCGCGATCGATCCGAACGGAGACGGTTCCGGTGAGAACGATCCGGACACGATTCGGGGCGACCACGTCGTCGTCGCAGTCGGAAGTCGGCCGCTGATCCCGCCGATCGACGGCCTCGAGGACGTCGAGTTCCTGACCAGTGACGACGCGCTCTTTCTCGACGAGCAGCCGGACTCGCTCGTGATCGTCGGCGGCGGTTACATCGGGGCCGAACTGGGCTACTTCTTCGCCGCGCTCGGGACCGACGTCTCGCTGATCGGCCGCAGCGACGTCCTCGTCCCGCGCGAGGACGGCGCGGTCAGCGAATTCGTCACCGAATCGCTCGAGGGATACTGCGACGTCTACACGGGTCACGAAGCGTCGTCGGTCGAGTCTACCGACGGCGGAGTCGTCGTGACCGCCGAGCGGACGGAAAACGGAGATGGCGGGGACGAGTCCGGAAACGGAACTGGCGAAGACGAGTCCGGGAACGGCACTGACGAAGACGAATCGGTCGACCTCGAGGCGGATCGACTCCTGCTCGCGACCGGCCGTCGGCCGAACACCGATACGCTCGACCTCGAACAGACGGGCGTGAAAACCGACGATCGGGGATACGTCGAGACCGATTCGACCCTCGAGACGACCTGTCACGGCGTCTGGGCGCTCGGGGACGTGCTGGGCGAACAGCCGTACAAACACGCCGCGGATTACGAGACACAGGTGGTCTCGGCAAACGTCCTCGAGGCGTGTGACGGCCTCGACGCAGACGTCGCCCGCGAGGTCGACTACGATGCGATGCCCCACGCGATCTTCACCTCACCGCAGGTCGCAAGCGTCGGAGCGACGGAAGAGGAACTCGAGGAGACAGACCGAGAGTACGAGTCGGCGACGGTCCCGTTCGACGTCGCGCCGCTCGGGGTCGTCCTCGAGACAGACGGCTTCGTGAAAGCGCTCGCGTCGCCGGACGGCGAGATCCTGGGCTGTCACGTCGTCGGCCCGCAGGCGTCGATCCTGATCCAGGAGGTCGTGGTCGCGATGGAGCGCGGCGAGGGGACCGTCGAGGACGTTGCGGAGCCGGTTCACGTCCACCCGGCGCTCTCGGAGGTCGTCTACGCTGCGTTCGACGAGTTATCGACGAACCCGTACTCGACGGCACCGGACTGGCGCGACGTCGGCGGCTGAGACGGGCTGGTGTACCGATGTCCCGGTGGAACCACGGGGCGGACCGATCGAATCGGTCCGCTCGATCGAGCACGCGATCCGACGAAACGCCTCCGTTCGGCCGACGATCGTACCTGAGACGGACTGCTGTCAGCCATTACCGGAGAGACCGCAGAACGGAGCCGGTCGCTCCGGTACACGGGTACGGCAATCCGTATGAAACCCCAGATCGTCACTCGCTCACTCCGTACTGTGACGGACCGATTCGAATTCAATAGTGAGCCGTTTCCCGGAAACTG
Source organism: Natrarchaeobius chitinivorans (assembly GCF_003841505.1). Classification (GTDB taxonomy): domain Archaea; phylum Halobacteriota; class Halobacteria; order Halobacteriales; family Natrialbaceae; genus Natrarchaeobius; species Natrarchaeobius chitinivorans. The sequence goes on along the minus strand of NZ_REGA01000011.1, from coordinate 102,485 downwards.
GGAACCGGCGTCGACCACAATTACCGAGCGATCCCTCCGAGTGAGTAATGGGGGTTACCGAGTTCCTCAACGGCGGGTCGCTCACCGGAAACCAGGCAGCAGTCATCTTTGTTGCGTGGTTAGGGTTCGTGATCGGCGGCGGTTTTTTGCTCGTCTTCAGCGTTCCGTAACCGTCGTCGGCGACTCGACCGACCACGACGGACTGGGACCATCGGACCGGCGAAACGACGATACGAAACGAGAGAGGGTACATAACAGATGTGTGATGTTCCGGACGTGCTGCGGGAGTTCGACCTCGAGACCACTGACGAGGTCGTCAGATCCCACCTGAAAACCGCGTACCTCGAGCACCCGACTCGAGGTCCGTACGTTAAATCACGGGATCTGTACAGCGGGGTGAAATCCGACATCGACGACCGGTTCTCGCTCGAACTCTTCGGGATGTTCTGTGAAAGTCGCCCGTACCTGGAGAAGTGGTCTCGAGGATACAGTGGCTCGTATCGCTACCGCATACTCGAGACGGAGTTCGACAGGAGTCGGTGAAATCGAGTGGCGGACGACCCGTCGGAAATCCGGCCACGTGTTTCGGCGACTGTCGACCGTCCCGGCGGCCGCGTCGGTTCGACCGGTGTGCGCCAGACCGAGAGCGAACGGTATACGGTGGTATGTGAGAATCAGTCGATATGGGCCGCACGTCAATTCCGGACATCGGTGAGAAGTACGAAAACGAAGAGCCCCTCACGATGTTGACCGCGTACGACGCGCCGATCGCCCGGCAAGTCGACAGCGGTGGCGTCGATATGATTCTGGTCGGAGACAGTGCCGGTGACAATCACCTCGGATACGACGACACGTTGCCGGTGACGCTCGAGGAATCGCTGTCGAACACTGCCGCCGTCGACCGGGCCGTAGAAGAGGCGATGGTAATCGGCGATATGCCGTTTCTATCGTACGGAACGTCGATCGAAGAGTCAGTCACGAACGCGGGCCGATTTATGAAGGAAGCAGGGGCCGACGCCGTGAAACTGGAGACGGCACCCTACGGGGAAACGACCATCGAAATCGTCTCTCGGCTCACCGAACTCGGAATGCCCGTCGTCGGTCATATCGGATTGACCCCCCAGCGAATGAACCAGATCGGCGGAGGCTACGTACAGGGACGGGGCGACGGAAGTTCGGCCACGGTCGATGCGCTGGTGGAGACGGCAAAGCAACTGGAAGCGGCCGGCGCCTTCGCGATCATCCTCGAGGCCGTCACCGAAGAAACCGGAAAGGAAGTCACCGACGCAGTAGACGTGCCGACTATCGGAATCGGGGCGGGACGGTATGTAGACGGACAGGTACTCGTCATCACTGACGTACTGGGATTGAGTCAGAAGTCGTACAAGCTCTCGAGGCAGTATGCCGACCTGAACTCGATTGTCCGAGAGGCGGTCGAATCCTACGTAGACGACGTTCGAAGTGGCGCGTTCCCCGCCTCTGAGGAGGTTTTCGATGTGATCGACGACGAGGAGTGAACGGCCGCGACCTGCCATATCGACGACGGCGAGTAAACAGCCACGACTGCCTCGCCGGTATGTGTGACCCCGAGGCGGTTGACCAGCACCGCAATGCTCATTGAAGCCGACTGAAATGTATAGATACCCTCCATGAATCTCGACCTCGACGCCGGGAAGGTACTGTACGCGCTCGGTATCGCGTTCGCGGTCGGTGCGCTGCTTTACTTCGTTCGCGACGTGGTGTTCGGCCTCTCGATCACGGTGACCGCCGCCTTGCTGTTCGTCCTGTTCGTCGCCTTCTTTCTCGCCGGACTCGTCCTCGAGCGCGACGTCCTCGACGTCGTTGCGTTCTCGCTCGCGGCGATTTCCTACGCCGTCTTCCTGTGGTACGTGATCAGTCGCTACGAGTTCGGTGAGACGGGGATTTTTCTGGTCCTCACCGTTTCTGCGGCCCTGTTTATCGGCCTCGGCTACGGGGTCCGCGAGTACCGGCTGACGGTCCCTCTCAAGACCGCAGGCCTGGTCGTCGTCGCCCTGTTCGCCGTCAGCCTCGTCCTCGTCGGAGCCGACGTCGCCGGCGGCGGTATCACGTACGAGGCGGACCTCGAGGAGCGCGTCACCGTCGCCGCCCCCGACGACGTCACAGACGACGAGAGCCCGGTTCGAGTCGACACGCACCTCGGGACCGTTACGGCGACGAACGAGTTCGTCTTCACTCGACCGCTCGATATGCCCTCCGTACGCGGCTGCGTCGTCGGGACGGACGAAATCGCGGACGAACGCGTACACGTGAGGTACGACCCGGGAAGCTACCAGCAGCCGGAGGCCGTCGGCGGAAACGATGCGTACAGCGCCGACCTCACGGCCCAGTTCGCCCTCGACGCCGGGACGGACGACCTCGCGCTCGCCGTCGAACGCGGCGAGGACTGCGACGTCACCCGGTCGGAGCCGACACTCGTCGTCGTCGTTGGCGAGGGCCACGAACGAGTGCGCTACACCGCGGTGTGAACGGTATCAGCGGTCCGATCAGTCACGATGAACGACCACTGTTACCATTTAACACTCCTCGAGTCGTACGGGCATCACTATGCGTTACGAACGCGAGCGCCGCCGAGGCCGAGACGAACTCAGAAACAAGGAGGAGACGGAGATTCCCATCGGCGAACCGCTCGATTCCGCCGGCCGCGGGGTCAGCATGTGGCGATGCTGGAACTGCGGCGAGATGGGGCGACTCGAGGAGAGACTGCCCGAAACCTGTCCGTCGTGTGCTGCGCCGAGAGAAGAACTGTACTACTGGGAGGAGGACTGACTAGCTGCGTGGGCGAAAATTGACCGGCTGCGTGGGCGAAGATTACTCGCCTTCGGGATCGTGAGCAGCCAGCCTGCGGGTCGGGACAAGCTGTGAGAACGTCGTTCGACTGCCACCATCATCCGCCGGGAACGCGACGACGCGTCGACCCGAACCAGGAGTTGCCACTGCCACCGGATTTTTCTTCCAGTTCGAACGAGGTACCGTATGTCACAGAAGCGAGCCGAAGTCCCCGGTCCGCTCGACGCGTTCCGGCAGTTTTTCTCCCTCCAGCGGGACGTGATGGTGCTCTCGCTGGCGATGTTTGCGTTCAGTCTCGGCTTCCAGATGACCAACCGGTTTCTCCCGGAGTACCTGTTCTATCTCGGCGCGACCGGCTTCGTCGTGGGCGTGTTCGCGACGCTCGGAAACGTCATCGGGGCGGTCTACCCCTACTACGGCGGCGTCGTCTCCGACCGCGTCGGCTCGCGGTACGCCCTGACCGTCTTCGGCTTCCTCTCGACGTTCGGCTTCGGCATCTGGCTGGCCGCCAACTACGTTCCCGCGACCGACCTCGGCGTGATCGTCCTCGAGCCGTGGGTCTGGATCTTCGTCGGCCTGCTGCTGGCCCAGTGCTGGAAGTCCTTCGGCATCGGCGGCCACTACGCCATCGTCAAGCAGGCGACCGAGCCAAATCGGCTGGCTCGAGGGTTCGCCAGCACGGAGACGTTCCGCCGGACCGCGTTCCTCATCGCCCCGCTGATCGTGGCGGTCCTCGTCGCCGACCAGCTCATGCCCGGATTCCTGTGGGTGCTCGTCCTCGGGATCGTCTTCGCCCTCTTCGGTACGTTCGTCCAGCACTGGCTGTACGAGGCCGACGAGGACACCGTCGGAAAGGAGTTCCAGGGCTTCGGACAGATCGTCGACGATCTGCGGGCGCTTCCCGCCGCGCTTCGCCCGCTGCTGGTCGCGGACACGTTCATCAGGTTCGCCAACGGGATGGTGTACGCCTTCTTCATCCTGGTGATCACGCAGGTGTTCGAGATCGGACTGACTGCGACGCTTCCCGTCGTCGGCACGATCGACCTCTCGCCCGCCGCCTTTTTCGCCGTCCTCCTGAGCATCGAGATGCTGGTCGCGCTGCTCACGATGGCTCCCGCGGCCAAGCTCGCCGAGCGAGTCGGCCTCAAACCGATCGTCGGGCTCGGCTTTTTCGTCTACGCGGCCTTTCCGATCCTGTTGATCTTCACCCCGCAGTTCGTCGCAGCCGCCGACCAGACGTGGCTCCTGATCGCGCTGTTCGCCTTCTCGGGGCTGCGATTCGCCGGACTCCCCGCGCACAAGGCCCTGATCGTCGGGCCCGCAGAACGGGGTGCCGGGGGACGAGTGACCGGCTCGTACTACTTCGTCCGCGGCGCGATCGTGATCCCGAGCGGCGTCCTCGGCGGCTTCCTCTGGCAGTTCGTCGATCCGGAAGTTTCGTTCACGATCGCCTCTGTCGTCGGCCTGATCGGCGTCGCCTACTTCGCGATCTACGGACAGGAGTTCGACGCCTACCGGTGAGCGCCACGCGACCGACTGTCTGCCGATCCGCTCCGATCGCCGGCGCGCTACACCCGGTCGGAGTTCGCTCGTCACTCCTGAACCGCTCCGTGCTGGCACGGGTAGCCGCCGACTAGGTGGCAAATACGTGATGTAATCGATCGTCCCCGACGACTGACGCTCACAACTCCGGGCGGAACGATCCGTCCGGCTGAATCCCGGACAATCGTAATTTCCTGAGATATGTTTATCGTGTGATAAGGCGTACTAGTTTCGATCACAATGATCCCGAGAACGATCTCTCAGCAGACAGTATCGACAGTGGAGTTATCACTCGGCGGAGGTGTCGGATGAGCCTCGCGTCATCGGCGACCAGCGTCGGTACCCGAATCGGACGATCGACCAGGTACGGGACCGGCCGCGTTCGAAAGCCCGCGTTCTACCTCGTCACGGCCGGGTTCCTCGCGTTCCTCGTCTTCGCGCTCAACGAATCGATGGCGATGGCCGCTACCGCGTGGGGATCGGAGTACGCGTTCCCCGGACACCGGGTTCACCACGCGATGATCGGTGGGATGTTGACCGTCTTCGCCGCGACGATCGCGGTCCAGCTGTACCGACCGGCGAAGCGGGTCGGGGCGCTCCAGGCCGCGGTCACGTTCGCGATCGCGGCGTTCGTCGTCACGCTCGTCGCGTCCGGCCCTGCGGCGGCCGGCGGACTACTGGTGTTCCTCGTTCCGGTGCTCGTCATCGCCGCCTTGCACCCCGCTCGCGACCAACTCGTCCCGAGCCTCGAGCGGGCGGATACACGCCTGCTCGGCCTCGCGATCGTCGGCGCGCTCGGGTTCGCGGTCGTCGCTGTCGGCGAGTACGCGAGCCACGCGACCCTGGGCGACGAACACGTGTTGTTCGGCCACTACGAGTTCATGACCTTCGCGCTGGTGTCGATCGGCCTCTTCGCGCTCCTGGCGGCCCTCCGGCCGGTCGGATGGCGCGCCCTCGCGTACGCCGCCGCCGCGATAGCCGCCCTCTTCGCCGCGAGTTCGCTCGCGTTCCCGGGTCTCGAGCAGGGCTCGAGCCTCGGCCCCGTCGCCGCACTCGCCGTGATCGTCTGGGCGGTCGCGTTCGTCGGCCTCGCGGAGTACGTCGACCGAACCGACTCGAGGGGGTCGGAACCGGCCGCCGATCCCGAACCGTAACCGCCATCGATCGGATCCAACCGAATCGATTCCACCGAACCGGTGCGGGCAGACGCACCCCTTTTGCAGCGGACCGACCTACGTTTCGGCATGGAGCGTGGGAAGACTCGTCGACGAGGGACGCGACTCGAGTCGGCGGCTCGCGCCGTCTCCCCGTGGGGGTTTCCGGCGCTCTACCTCGGCTGGGCTTACCTGTGGTGGCTCCCCGTCGTCGCGTCGGGGGAGTCCGTCTGGTCGGTTCCGAACGTCGTCCTCTTCCTCGTCGGGGGCGCGAGCCCGCTGCTCGCGGGGTTACTTCTCCTGTGGATGAGGCAGGGACGTCGAGGCTATCGCGACCTGCGACGACGGTTGCTCGAGCGCGCCCGAATCGGCCTGCGGTGGTGGCTGATCGCGCTCCTGTTCTATCCGCTGTTTACCCTCGCGATGGCGGCAGTCGCGGTCGCGGCCGGAATCACGTCGACGCCGCTCGAGTTCGCGACCGCCGATCGACTGCTCGATCCGGTCGCGGTGGTCGGCCTGCTCGCGGTCGCGCTCGCGTTTCCCGCGGTCGAGGAGATCGGGTTGCGGGGCTACTGGTTCGACCAGCTTCAGGCGCGGTGGAGCGCCCTCACGGCCAGCCTGGTCCTCGGAACGGCGTGGGCCGCGTGGCACGCGCCGCTCGTCTTCGTGGCCGACTACTTCGCCGCCGCGACGTTCCAGCCGGCGCTCTGGTGGTGGCTGCCGAGCATCGTACTGACCGCGATTCTCGGAACGTGGGTCTACAACAACACTCGACGGAGCGTCCTCGCCGTGATCGCGCTCCACTTCAGCGGCAACCTGACCGGCGAACTGATGGGCTTCAGCCCGGAACTCTACCCGATCGTCCACCTCGGAACAGCGCTCGTCGCAGTCGTCCTCGTCGTCGGCTGGGGTCCGAGATCGCTCCGGGGGCGGGACGTTCCGCGACCACTTCCCGAGTGGGCGCTCGAGCGGACGAACTGACGCTCGGTCCGGGAGGTAGCTTCGCCCGTCCGGCACGTCGCGAGATGCCGACCCGGTCCGTTCCGCCTCGGAAACGAGCACACCTCCATCGACCCGATAGTTCGAATTACCGACACGGATCCTTATCTCGGTCGCCGACCACTACTGTGTCGATGAGCGACCGAGCACGATCCGGCGACGATTCCGTCTGGGGCCACGTCGACGACGCGGACGCGCTCGCGGGATTCGAGCGCTCGTCGACGCGGTCGGCGACGGCACCTATCAACTCGATGCCCGCGGCCGCTTCGTCGGCGTCGACGAGACGATCCTCGAGACGACGGGGTACGATCGCGACGACCTGCTCGGCGAGCACGTCTCGGTCGCCCTCGACGACGCGTCCGTCGAGCGCATCGAACGCGGTTTCCGGCGGCGACTCGAGGCGGGAGATCACGACGATCCCGTCCAAGCGCACGAGATCATCGTCGAAACGCCGACTGCGACGTCATCTCCTGTGACCTGCGGATCGCGCTGCTCGTCCCCGACGGGACCGTCAGCGGTGTGGACATCTCGATAATTGCTCGTCACCGATCGGCTGGTCAGCAAGCAACGGCTTCTCGATGCGGTCAGCTGTGATGATGTCTCCGCACCCGATCGTCCGTTCCGGACCGGCCGGATTCCCACGACCCTCGAGCGAAGCGACGAACCGACTCCATTGAAACCGTCAGCAGTTGAGACAGCCGGTCCGATGACTACGGGCCGCGAACGTCGTACGTGGTTCAGACCACTCCGCGAAAGCAGTCGGTGCTCGGAACAGGTGAACTACGTTCTACGAGATGGATGTTCCAGCAAATCATCCGGAGGCCAACTTTCTAACTCTTCGGCAGCATCGAACAGTTGCTCTACTTTTGGTTCCCTGGCGAGTGAAACTTCGTTCTCCGCCCAATTCAGGTTGGTAACCCCTTTCTCTTGTAGCTGTGGCAGGGAATCATGAACCAATCGGATTTGGGCACGTTCAACCTTCGTATCGTTGATTCGTTGGGAGGAGATTTGATGTCGCCGAGCGGCCACCTTTCGTGAGAGTTCCTCTATACAGATCGACTCGTCTCTCTCGACTAACTCGTGGAGTACCAACTGCCGATCAGCGCTGGCGAGGATACGAAATGACTCCATCTGGTCCATCCCATTTGGTGTAGAGTCTCAGAGGGTCAAAGCGGTGCTGTCTAACCGTTTTGGTATGCTTGCACACACTGGCTCCCTTCTTATGATATGTTCGATTCCCAGCTCTTCTGCTCGTGTGGGCACCGACTTTGACGTGAAATGACGTAGCTGTCGTGCTGAACTCCTCTTCTATAGTAACAACTGAAATGATTCACACACCGATCGCCGATCCGTCTGGCGATCGGGTGTGCATCGACGTGCAGTGGCGATTATAATTCTGGGCCGAGAGTACGCGGAGTACGGCGATTATGTGAAGAATAACTACTATCGAAATCGGGCTGTCTTCGGTTATGTGGCCATGGGAACACGCAATCATGGGTTACCTCGTATACTCACTGTTTTGCCACCTGTACTACCGCGATTCGCCCGGCGGACTCGAAGCGTTCGCGGTTGTGTTCGGCTCCGTACTTCCGGATATCATCGATAAACCACTGGCGTGGGAGTTCGGCGTCTTCGAGACGGGATACGCCCTCGGACACTCGATCTTCTTTGCCGTCCCACTGACGATCGTCGTCGGAATGGTTGCGCGATCACGTGGGCACTCACAAGCGGGGATCGCCTTCGGGATAGGCTATCTCCTCCATCTTCCGGCCGACGTGATCGACGGCTACGTGAGAGGGAGCGGTGAACTCGATTTCGGGATCTTGCTCTGGCCAATCGCCCGTGGAGAAACCCACGGACACCATCACGGGTTCGTCGACGAATTTGTGGTGTTATTCGCGCGATACCAGAGAGAGTTACTTGCGGGCGATCTCTCGACGTATATCTGGCTTCAGATCGGGATGGGAGTCTTTACATTGCTGCTGTGGTTGTACGATGGTGCTCCTGTCTTCCGTGAGTGTCTCGTGGAACTGAAGCGACTTTTCCGTCGAGTCGCGAGTTGGAGACCCGCCGATCAAAATCGGTGAACAGGCTCTGGTGGATACACGCTCGATGGCCAGAAATAGATCGCCGCTCGAGGGTTTCGACGAGTCCCAGACGGTGAGCGACGAAGTTCGGCACACACGACCGGCAGACGGCCCGTTCGCGCCGGATCAATCGAGTCCCGTCTCGACCTCGCCGTCGTTCGCCAGCCACTCCGTCAGACTCCCTTCGTAGAAGGCGACATCGTCGTAACCGAGCGCCCGAAGGACGACGTACGTGTGACTGATCCGTCTGGCGGTGTTGCAGTAGAGGACGATCTCGCGATCGCGGCTGATGCCGTACGCGGCGAGTACGTCCTCGAGTTCGCCCCCCGATTTCAGCCGTCGCGTCTCGTCGTCGACGACTTCGCGCCAGTCGAATCGGACGGCACCCGGGAGGTGGGCCTCCGCGAACTCGTGTTCCTCGCGCGTGTCGACGAAGAGCGCATCGCGCGCTAAGGCGTCCTCGACCGCCTCGAGCCCGACCAGCGGACTCTCCTCGCGCGCGAGCGGATCGGGTTCGTACGCCGTCGGTTCGAGGTCGGGCTCGTCGGTCGTCGTCTCGTGGGCGCGGTTCCAGGCGCTGTAATCGCCGTCGAGCAGGCGGACGTCGTCGTGGCCGTACTCGAGGGCGGTGAGCACGAACCGGGCTGCAAAGACACCGTGCGTGTCGTCGTAGGCGACGACCGTGTCGTCGGGTGCGATACCAACGCCCGACAACAGTTCGCCGAACGCCGCCGGGCCCGGAAGCGTGCCGCGGTCGACGTCGCTCTCGTCGCGGTAGCTGTCGAACGGGACGCTGACCGCACCGGGCACGTGGCCGATCCCGTCGTACTCCCAGGGGTCTCTGACGTCGACGATGCGAACTCCCGGTTCCTCGAGTCGCGTTGCCACCCAGTCCGGCGAGACGACGACGGATTCGTCCATCGATCGATCCGTGGCTCCGGACCGCCGATAACGCACCGTTCCCGGCACGTCTCCCCTGGGTACCGAGCTGGTGGCAATACTTGCCCCCGCCGGCCGAATACGTTGGCGTTTCGAAACACACGCGTGACGGTGGTGGCTATAAAACGCTCGGCGTGGAGGGCGGGCGATCTCGGTCGTCGGCCCGCCGTCCGAGGTAGCGGCAACCCTCTCCGCGACGGTCGAGCGGCGTCCGAATTGTCCGCATCGAGAGCCACTATGACCGTTCCACCCGTCCGGTCGAGTATGGCAACAGAATACGCCAACGACGTACTCGTCACCGCCGACTGGGTCGAGGACCGACTCGAGGAGTTCCAAAGCGACGACGCCGGCCTCCGACTCGTCGAGGTCGACGTCGACACGGAAGCCTACGAAGAGGCCCACGCACCCGGCGCGATCGGCTTCAACTGGGAGACGCAACTACAAGACCAGACGCGACGCGACGTCCTCTCGACCGAGGACCTCGAGGAACTGCTGGGCAGCCACGGCATCAGCGAGGACTCCACAGTCGTCCTCTACGGCGACAACTCGAACTGGTTCGCCGCCTACACGTACTGGCAGCTCAAGTACTACGGCCACGAGGACGTCTACCTGTTAGACGGCGGTCGCGAGTACTGGCTCGAGAACGATTATCCGACGACCGACGAGGAACCCGATTTCTCGGCGGTCGAGTACGACGCCGCCGGCCCGCGCGAGAACATCCGCGCCTACCGCGAGGACGTCGAGAACGCGATCGAGCGCGGCGTGCCGCTCGTCGACGTTCGCTCGCCCGAGGAGTTCAGCGGCGAGATCCTCGCCCCGCCAGGACTGCAGGAGACCGCCCAGCGCGGCGGCCACATCCCCGGTGCGAAGAACATCTCGTGGGCCGCGGTCACCGACGACGACGGTACCTTCAAAGACCGCGAGGAACTCGAGGAGCTGTACGCCGAGGAGGACATCACCGGCGGCGAGACGACCGTCGCCTACTGCCGAATCGGCGAGCGATCGTCGGTCGCCTGGTTCGCCCTGCACGAACTGCTCGGCTACGAGGACGCCGTCAACTACGACGGTTCCTGGACCGAGTGGGGGAATCTGGTGAACGCCCCGGTGGAGACAGGCGAGGCCGAGTGAGCAACGCAAAGGAGGTCTCGTAGCGGAACGACTCGACGTCTCGAGTCGAACTCGCCGAAAGAAGCGGTCTGTTTTCGCTCATCACCGGTGGGACCGGAACCCGTCTGCGGTCCACTGATACGGTTTACTGTACGTCATTGCCGGCGCACCCGCAGACCGGGTCGCGAGTGCGCCGGTACACAGGGACAGTAACCCGTATGACACACCGGTACAGCAAGCCGCCAGATCCGTCGAACCCCTATCGGGCACGGTCGAGAGCACAACTATACGTGTTCGGATGGCCAAGACGCGGCCGATGGCACGAATCGAACGGCTCACCGTCTATCCCGTCAAGGGCCTCGACGGGATCGACCTCGAGGAGGCGACCGTACTCGAGGGTGGAACGCTCTCCAAGGATCGGGAGTTCGCGCTCTTCGACGACGAGGGGGACGTGATCAACGGCAAGCGGACGGCGCGGATCCACGACCTCTCGACCGACTTCGATTCGTCGAGCGGCGAACTCGTCGTCGAATCGCCGGCCGACGAGCCGCGACGGTTCGACCTCGAGACGGCACACGGGCGGGAACGGGCCGAACACTGGTTCGGCGAGTACTTCGACGAAACGGTGACCCTCGAGCGCGACCGCTCGCTGGGCTTCGTCGACCGCCGGGAGATGGGCCCGTCCGTGGTCAGTACCGCCTCGCTTCGGACCGTCGCGTCGTGGTTCGACGGGATGACGGTCGACGGTGCGCGGCGACGGCTCCGGGCGAACGTCGAGATAGCCGGCGTCCCGCCGTTCTGGGAAGACCGGCTCGTCGGCCAGGACGCGGCGACACTCGACGCCAGCGGCGTCCGCCTCGAGGGCGTGACGCCGTGTGCTCGGTGTGTCGTCCCCCAGCGAGATCCCGATACGGGCGAGCGGATCGACGACTTCCGGGAACGGTTCGCCGAGAAACGCCGGGAAACGTTTCCGGCGTGGGCAGACGAGGCTGCCTTCGACCACTACTACACCCTCATGGTGATCGCTCGAGTGCCGGAATCCGATCGTCAACGCTCCCTTGCGGTCGGCGATTCGGTGACGATCGTCGACGATTGATTGGACTGCTGGACCGGCGTCCCGTAGGACTGCCGGGAAGTCGCTGTCCCGAGAAATAGTGGAGGACAGACCGTCAGATACCGGTCCGTATGGGAGTGCGGGCCGTTGGCTCGAGGATACGTCTCCGAGCAGAACGCGATTACGACGGACTCGAGCCGCCGGAGCGGCCGCGACGAAGTACGCCGACGATTCCCTGTGCGACCAGGCCGATGACCGTCCACTTCCAGGCGAGCGCGGCGACGCCGAGCAACAGGAGTCCGCGCGTGCGCCGACCGCGACCGAACGCGCGTTTGGCCTCCGCGAGCACCGAGAAGACGGTCAGTGACCGAGTCGCTCTCGAGCCGAGTAGTTTCTTGAGTACCATACCTGTTCTTGCAGAGTCGACGGGATAACGCCACCGCCGGATCGCGCAAGCAAAACGGTGGGTTTCGAGGACGCGAACTTCGAGGGGTGAGAGCGCGCTGCAAGGGAGCGAGGTCAGATTCGACCGAGCACCGGGTGGGGATCCGATCAGGCGGGCCGTCCGATGGTGTACAGAAACATCGGCGTCTGGCCCTCGCTTCGCGGCGCGAAGAAGTCGGTCACGAGATCGTCGTAAAACGTCAACCCGGTCCCGCCGAGCGTCCGGTGGGCGTAGGTTCCGAGATAGAGCCTACCCGCGGTCACGGCCGCCTCGAGCTGTGCGACCCGATAGCCGCGATCGCCGTAGGCGTCGACGACCTCCTCGAGATCCGAGAGGAAGTACAGACAGGCCGCGGCGTCGCCACCCAGGCGTTGATCCAGCGCGAGGTGGGCCGCCTCCTCGCGAAACTCGCCAGACAGGAGTCGCTCGAGTTCGCCGTCGCCGGGGTGGTAGTGGTAGGCTCCGGACTCGAGCCCGTCGACGCCGTTGACGATCAGGTACGGGTCGACGAACGAGAGCGGCGGGTGGTCCTCGCGGCTCGAGCGGCGCGTTTCCGAGGATTCGCTTCGCTCATCCTCGTGGCTCGCGTGTCGCCTCTCGCTCACGGTTTCACCGTTCGCGTTATCGGGACTCTCACTTCGTTCGACTCCCGTACCTCCCGCTCGCTTTTTCGAGGATTCGCTTCGCTCATCCTCGTACCGCACGTCCATCGGAACGCCACAAACCGCGCGGTCGAGCACGGTCGAGAGTTTGCGGAAGCTGACCGGATCGCGGGCGTACTCGCGACAGGAACCCCGGCGGCGAATCGTCTCATGGAGCGGGCGGCTCGAGGCCGTCTCGTCGTCGACCGGCTCGAGAGAAATTCGTTCGCCGTCGCCGCCGTTTCGAGTTCCGACGGTGGGGGCGGCCGTCGACGCGCCGGTTCGCCACGATTGGGCGGCGGCACCGTCCTCGAGTATCCCGGCGCGCCACGCCTCGTGGATCAACGGAAACGTCCTCTCGTTCGGCGAGAGGGGCGCGGTGTCCGGATGGATCGGTTCGACCTCGGGTGCGTCGAACTCGGCCGCTCGCCCGGGGTTCGTACCGATCGGAACGACCTCGAGGGGCGCTTCGCGCTCCGGGTCGACGCCGAGCAGGTCGACGACCGGGTCGTCCGCGAATCCAGTGACGATCTCCGCGCGATACTCGAGTGCGTGGGCGGTCGCGAGCAGGTTCGCGAGCGTCGTGCCCGAGTCCCAGAAGGCGTGTCGGAACGTCCGGTCGGCGTACTTCCAGGCGTTTCGCCACCAGGTCGACGTCGTAACGATCGACAGCGCCGCGGTCGCGACGGCCTCGCGGTTCGTCGCCGCCGCGAGCACGGACCGGTAGTCGCCAGTCCTGAGCACGTCCAGCGAGAGAGTTCGCGGATCGAAGTGATAGACGCCGGCCTCGAGACCGTCGAGGTCGGTACAGACGGCATAGAGGTCGACGTGGTAGAGCGCGCCGGTAGTTGCCGCCGCCCTGAACGGCACCGATCGATCGCGGAGGTCGATCTCCTTGGTGATGCCCGCCGCGTAGTAACAGAGGGTCGTGAGCGTCTCGAGGTCGACGTCTCGAGGTCGTCTCGGATCGCCGTTCGGCGTCGGTTCCGCGATCGCCGAGAGCGCCGGCTGTTGAGGCGGCCGAATGCGGTCGGCCATCGCGACCGTCGGCAGATCGAGATACTCCTTGTACGGCGTCGGTTTGTTGTCGAAGTTCAGCCGACTGCTTCCCTCTCGAACGCTTCTGGGCGAGTGCTTCGTCCGGTCGTGGTACTCGAGCGCACCGATGAGCATGCACGACGGTAGCACGCGGAAGGCGAAAAAGCCGGGCGGGAACTTTTTCTCACTGGGGTTTGATACGCCGCTCGAGAAGCAATGGACCTCGAGTCGATTCCGGGCGTCGGCGAGAAGACCGCCCGTGCGCTGGCCGAACTCGACGATCCCGAGCGAGCGCTGCGAACGGGGGACGTCGCGGCGATCGCGAACGCACCGGGGATCAGTCGGGGGCGGGCCGCCCGGATCGCGCGCGCGGCGATTCGACGCGAGCACGACGATCCCGGCGGCTTCCTCGCGACCGATCGCGCCCGCGAGATCTACCGCGAACTCCTCGAGTTGCTCGCCGATCGGACGGTCACCGACTACGCGGCCCAGCGACTCGAGACGATCTTTCCGAGTCCCCGACAGTCACGCATCGAAGACGTTCGGGCGTTCGCCGCAGACGCCCTCGAGCGCGAGCCGAACCCCGACGTCCTCGACGCGCTCGAGGGCGTCTCGTCGCTCGATCGTCCGCGCGACGTTCGCGTTCGCGAGCGGTGTCTCGCGACGACCGACGCCGAACGCTACAGCGAGGCTCGCGAGGCGATTCCGGAGCTTTCGGTCGAGATCGTCGAGGACGCACAGGGGCTGGCCGAACTCGCCCGGGGGTACTCGACGGTGGTCGCCATCGACGAATCGTTCGCCGGCGTGACCGTCGAAGGCGACGTCCGGGTCGAACCCGACGCGCTTGAAACCCCCGCCGAAACCGTTCCGGAGCGACCGCTGGCCTTCTTCGCGCGCAACCGGGACGCGATTACGGCCGCGATCGACGTCCACCGCCACGCCGGCCTCGAGACGGATTGCGATCTCGAGGGCCTCGAAGACGCCCTTTCGCGCCTCGAGACGGACGGGACGGTCGCGGGCGACGACGAACTCGATCGGCTCGCGACAGCGGTCGACGACCTCGACGCCGCGGTCGGAACGGCCGAGAGCGTCGCCAACGACCACCTCAGGGAAGCGATTCGCGAGGAGGACGTCACGATCGAAGGGGCCGACCTGCTCTCGCTGGTCGAACGCGGGGCGGGCGTCGATTCGTTGCTCTCGCGGGAGCTCTCCGACGAGTACGCGGCAGCCGTCACGGCCGCCCGCGAGCACCTGATCGAGTCGCTCGACCTCGAGTCCGGGGAAGCCGAGATCGCCCGCCGGATCTTCGCCGACGAGCCGACGTTTCCGGTCGAACGAGAGGAGGAGCCGCTGGGTCGGCTTCGGGAGGAACTGACCGGCGCGAGGGAGCGTCGAGCCGACCGGCTCAAGCGCGATCTCGCGGCCGATCTGGCCGACCAGCGCGATCACGCGCGCCAGCTCGTCCAGGACGCACTCGAGTTCGACGTCGAACTCGCGATCGCGAGGTTCGCCGCGGACTTCGGCTGTACGATGCCGGAGTTCGTCTGGGACGGCGAAATGAGAAGTGGCAACGGGGTGAGCGGTGACGACGACGGAGTGAGCGGTGACGACGGGGTGAGCGGTGACAACGGGGTGAGCGAGGATGCCCCTGACGGTGACGGGATCGACGCCGACGCTGGGCCCCGCGAGACCGGGTTCGAGATCGAAGGGGGACGCTCCCCGCTTCTGGACGAACCGCTCGAGCGAATCGATCCCGTCGACTACGGGGTCGGCGGCGTCGCCCTGCTGTCGGGAGTCAACAGCGGCGGGAAGACCTCGACGCTGGATCTGGTCGCGAGCGTCGTCGTCCTCGCGCACATGGGGCTGCCGGTTCCGGCGGAGCGGGTTCGACTGCGCCGGTTCGATTCGCTTCACTACCACGCCAAGACCCAGGGGACCCTCGACGCGGGCGCGTTCGAGTCGACCGTCCGGGAGTTCGCGACGCTCGCCGACCGCGGCGCGGGATCGCTCGTCCTGGTCGACGAACTCGAGAGCATCACCGAACCCGGCGCGTCGGCGAAGATCATCGCCGGGATACTCGAGGCGCTGTCCGAAAACGGGGCGACGGCCGTGTTCGTCTCCCACCTCGCCGACGAAATTCGGGAGATGGCTGGCTTCGACGTCACCGTCGACGGCATCGAGGCCGTCGGACTGATCGACGGCGAACTCGAGGTGAACCGCTCGCCGGTAAAAGACCACCTCGCCCGGTCCACGCCGGAGTTGATCGTCGAGAAGCTGGCGGAGGAGGCCGACGACGAGCCGATCGCGGCCAACGGCGGCGACGTTCGAGGCGAGTCCGTTCCCGGATTCTACGATCGCTTGCTCGAGAAATTCGAGTGAGCCACCACCCGCACACCTCCGTGTGCAAGTGTAACCACTTCCCGGCGACGCGCCGTTCGGTACGGTATGGCCTACCAGTTCGAGTGTTCGAACGGAGGGTGTCAGTTTCTCGTCCGCTCGAGCAGTAGCGAGGAGGTACAGCGACTCGTTCGGGCACACGTCCGGACGGCTCACCGCGGACGGATCGCGCCGGTCGACCTCGAACGGAACATCGATCGCGTCGAACCCGCGTAAGCCACCGGGTCGACCCCGTCTGAGGCCGACACGGCGAACAACTAAGTAGCTACGACAGCGTGGTGAAAGTGATGGCAGACGACCCCGACGGGGGGATGTTGTCGTGGGACGAGTCCGTGTTCCGGAACGAACACGTCTTCGAAATCGACTACGTTCCCGAGACGTTCAAACACCGCGAGAGCCAGACTGAGAGCCTGACGTACGCGCTTCGTCCGGCGGTTCGAGGCTCGCGTCCGCTCAACGTGATGGTTCGCGGTCCCCCCGGTACCGGGAAGACCACGTCCATCCAGAAGCTGTTCGACGAAGTCGGCGCACAGACCAGCGAGATCCGGACGATCCGGGTCAACTGTCAGGTGAACGCGACCCGATACTCGGTGTTCTCGCGACTGTTCGAGGGAACGTTCGATTACGAGCCCCCGTCGTCGGGTATCTCGTTTAAAAAATTGTTCGGCCAGATCGCGGAGAAACTCGTCGAGGAGGATCGGGTGCTGGTCGTCGCTCTCGACGACGTCAACTACCTCTTCTACGAAAACGAGGCCTCAGACACGCTTTACTCGCTGTTGCGCGCTCACGAGGAGCATCCGGGCGCGAAGATTGGCGTCATCGTCGTTTCGTCCGATCCCACCCTGAACGTGATCGACGAACTCGACTCGCGGGTACAGAGCGTCTTCCGGCCCGAGGACGTCTACTTCCCCGTCTACGACGAGCCCGAAATCGTCGACATCCTCGACGAACGAGTGCGGCGTGGGTTTCACGACGACGTCATCGCCCGGGACACCCTCGAGTACGTCGCAGAACTTACCGCCGACAGCGGCGATCTTCGAGTCGGAATCGACCTGTTGCGGCGGGCCGGACTCAACGCCGAGATGCGGGCGAGCCGAACCGTCGAGCGACAGGACGTCGAGGAGGCCTACGAGAAATCGAAGTACATCAACCTCTCGCGGTCGCTCTCGGGGCTCGCCGACACCGAACGGACGCTGCTCGAGGTGATCGCCCACAAGGACGGCGATCAGGCCGGCGACGTCTACGAGACGTTCCACGAGCAGACCGACCTCGGCTACACCCGCTACTCCGAGATCGTCAACAAACTCGACCAACTGGGGCTGATCGACGCCGAGTACACGGAAGTCGACGGCCGCGGCCGCTCGCGCTCGCTGTCGCTGTCCTACGAGAAAGACGCCGTGCTGGATCGGCTCGAGTGAGATAACACAGTTCAGCCCGTCACAGCGGTTCAGGCTGGCAGTCTCTTATACGGAGTATTCGAAGAGCGGTCCCCTCGTGTGGCCGTCGACATCGGAGACGGCCGCGAATCCGTAACCGATGTCTAACGGGTTGCTGTCCGACGGTATCACTCCCGGCCGACCCACTTCAGGACCAGGAGCGTCCCCTCGAACAGGAAGATCATCGTGATCGCGACGAGGATCGGTGCCATCCCGGTCGGATCGAACGCGAACATGAACGACAGCCCCGCGAAGGCCGCCCAGAAGTACAGTCGCTTGTCGGCGAGCCAGCGTCGCGTCGTGACGCCCATCATGATCGCGAGCATGATAAAAAGCGGGATCTGGAAGACGACCGCGAGGAGACCGGTGAGCGTGATGATCATGTCGAACGTTTCGCCGAGCGCGTACGCGATACCCGCACTCCCCTCCGCGTAGAACGTGAAGTACTGGAAGAGAATCGGCAGGACGAGCACGTACGAAAACAGCATTCCGACGCCCGCCAGTATGACGCTCGTGGGCACCGCCGCGAGGTAGTACTTCCGTTCGTTCGGGTACAACCCGGGACGCATGAACAGGTAACACTGGTAGACGAGCATGGGAAGCGCGAGCATGATTCCCAGGAGCGCAGACAGTTTGATCCGGGTCAGCCACAGCTCGAGCGGATGGTAGACGTGTGGCGGCGGAACCTGCTCGATCTCGTAGGGAAAGACGTTGAGCCAGACGTGCTCGATCGTCTGTGATGCCCACAGCAATCCGATCGCCGTACCGGCCGCGCCGACGAGGAAGACGACGGCGAGTCGCAACACCATCTCCTCGATGTGATCCGCCAGCGGCATCTCCTCGTCGTCCGGCGGCGTCGAGATCCCGCCGATGTCGTCGTCGGCAGGATCGGGATACGACGGCTCGGCGGCGTCGGGCTCGTGACCACCTCCGACGACGCCCTCGCCGTCGGTCTCGAGCGGCGGCTCACTGGCCGACGATTCCTGGTCTGTCTCCGCCGGCTCCTGGTCTGTCTCCGCCGGCTCCTGGTCTGTCTCCGCCGGCTCCTGGTCCGCTTCCGACGATTCCAGGTCCGCTTCCGACGATTCCAGGTCCGCTTCCGACGATTCCAGGTCCGCTTCCGACGATTCCAGGTCCGCTTCCGACGACTCCTGGCCGGCGGATGATTCAGGGCCGTCCGATGGCCCGCGCTCGTCCGATACCTCGCTCTCGTCGGGGCTCGTACGCGACGCTTCGGGATCCTCGGGGTTCCCCTCGTCCGCCGGCTCCTCCGACATCTATCGGGATATAGATAGGCCGCCAGTTATAGGCCTTTTTCTTACGAGCACCGATGGAGAGTGACAAGGCGAGCGAACGTCGACTCGTCGGCGGTGCCATCGTCTACTCGAAAGGTTGATAACCGGATGTCAGTTAACCAGAGACAGCAAAATGAGTTCTGCCGTCGGCGAGGATACTATCCAGGCCGTCGCGAGCGGTCGGGAGACCCTCGGCACGCTACTCTCGAGCGCGCAGACCCACCTCCAGAAGGTGTTTATCGTCTTCGTCATCGGATTCATCGGCACCTTCTACGCCCTGCGGATCTGGATCTGGGACTTCCTCGAGGCGACGGCGAAAGCCGAGATGGAACCGTACGTCGCCGATTCGACCGATCTCATCACGAGGACTCCGTTCGAAGTCATCCTGTTACAGGCCAAGATCGGCATCTTCGTAGGGATACTGGTGGCGATTCCCGCCCTGTTGTACCTCTCACGGAACGCGTTACGACGACGAGGGTACGATAGTGCCGTCCCGATCTCCAAGGCCTACCTCGCCAGCTTCGCTGCGAGTTCGCTCGTCCTGTTCTGTGTCGGCGTCGTCTACGCCTACACCATCTTCTTTCCGTACGCCTTCGATTTCCTGGCGTCGAACGCCGTCAGTGCGGGCGTCAAACCCAGCTTCGGTATCACCGAGTTCACCGAGTTCATCGCGCTGTTGACGCTGTCGTTCGGGCTCGCCGCCCAGTTGCCCCTGCTCATGGGCGTACTCGCCTACACCGAGATCGTCCCCTACGAGACGTTCCGGGACAAGTGGCGACACGCCATCGTCGGCGTCACCGTCTTCGGCGCGCTGTTCTCGCCACCGGACCCGCTGACGCTCGTCATGTGGGCGATGCCGATGGTCGCCCTCTACGTCTTCAGCCTCGGGCTGGCGAAAGTCGTCACGAACGTCCGCCGGCGCGGGGCCGCCGAAAGCGACGGCACGGGTGCCGGTCACATCAAGCAGATCGTCGTCCGGTTCGTTGGCGCACTGACGGTCGTCACCGCCGCGACAGCCGCGTTCGTCAATCAGGGCGGATTCGAGTACATGGAGGAGTCGATCTACCCGCTGTTCCCGGAGTACGTCCGGCCACAAGACGGCGGAACCCTCGAGGCGATCGCAATCGAGTACGGCCTCCTCGGCGACGTCGCGGTCGGACTGGCCATCGCCGCCGGCGTCGGGCTCGTCATCCTGTTTGGCTACACCGCCCGGGTGTTGCAGGCCCCGGTCTACCCCCGCGAGGACGACCTCCGGCGCGCGGACGATCCCGACGACGTCGATTTCGAGACGCTCGCGGCCGACGACATCGAGGACGTGCCGACACAGGTCTTTCTCGCCATGGAAGAAGAGGAGGCCCTCGAGTACTCCCGGAAGGCGATGTACGACGACAACCGGCCGAAGGCGCAGGCGATCCTGAACCGGTTCGATACACTCCAGGAGGAAGCTGCAAGCGACGGTGAGACGCCGGGTGACGACGCCTCGGGAGGCGATGGAGCCCCCTCGAGCGCAGGGCCGCAGGCCGACGGCGAAGACGATAGCGTCTTTGCGAGCACCGCAGCCGGCATGCTCGATCCGTTCACCGAAGAGGAGACGACCGAGGACGACATCGGCGGCTACGCCTACGATATCGCCTTCGTCTTCAACAGCCTCACCTCGAAGATGTTCCGCCTCGTCGGGTTGTTCATGATCGTCATGGGCGGGACGTTCTTCTGGCTCTACATGGGCGGACTCGGGCGGGTGCTCGAGACGTTCCTCGCACGGGTCCCGCCGTACGTTCTGGAGGAAGTCGCGCTTCGCAACGGTGTCGACCCCGTCGGGCTGACGTTTCGTGAACTCATCATGGAGATGGACATCGTCATCGCGCTCCACCCGGTCGAGGTGTTGATCTTCGAGGTGAAGGTGAGCGTGCTCGCGGCGATCGTCGCCGTTCTCCCGCTCGTGTTGTACTACGCCTGGCCGGCGATGAAAGAGCGCGGATTGGTCTACGGCGACCGTCGGATATTCATCGTCTGGGGCGGGTCGCTGCTCGGCGGGTTCGCGTTCGGTACGTACCTCGGATTCTTCTGGATCGCGCCGGCGGTCATCTCGTATCTCGTCTCCGATGCGATCACCAACGGAATGGTCGTCTCCTACCGGATCAGTAGCTTCTTCTGGCTCGTCATCTTCACGACCGTCGGCATCGGCTTCCTGTTTAACATCATCGTCACGATGGCACTCTTTCACGTCGGCGGTATCGTCAACTACCGCTCGATGCTCGCCCACTGGCGGCCGGTCGTCGTCGGCGTCTTCGTCGTCGCGGCCGTCGCGAGTCCGAAGGGGATTCTGACGATGCTCCTGTTTGCGATCCCTATCGCGCTAACCTACGTCCTCGGGCTCGCCGTCCTCTACGTGCTCACCGCCGGCGGGCGGCTCTTCGGCGGCAGCGGCGGCGGCCCCAACCTCGAGGACGGGCTCCTCGGTCGGTGACCGGCGGCGACCGTATTCATCTCTACTGAGAGACGTAATTCGGGTAGCAATCGGAGACGGGACGAATTATGCATCCGGCGTTCGAACGCCTGCGTATGCCCAAAATCAGCGTCGAAATTCCCCAGGAACTGCTCGACGACCTCGACGATCACGTCGGCGACGACGGCAAGTTCGTCAACAGAAGCGACGCGATCCGCTCGTCGATCCGCAAGAATCTCGACATCTTAGACGAGATCGACGCGCGCCACGACCGCCTCGAGACCGAGGAGTGATACGGTTTACTGTAAGTCATTGCCGGCGCACCCGCGACCCGGGCGGCGGGTGCACCGGTAAACAGTTACAGTAATCCGTATGAGCCCGAGCGCTCGAGAGCAGGGCGAGTCCGTATCAGTCCCGGTCGATCCGCTGGGCGAAGCCGAAGTTCGGTTTGACGTCCTCGACGCGGACGGTGACGGTTTCTCCCTGCTCAGCTCCCGGGACGAACAGCCGATAGCCGTCGATGGAGGCGATGCCGTCGCCCTCGCCGCCGACGTCGACGATCTCGACCTCGAGTTCGTCGCCCGCGTCGATCGGGGCCGTGATTCGCCCTTTGCCGATCAGGTAGATCTCGGAGGATTCGTCGCGGGTGGCCTTGGGCGTCGTCGCGCGGACGTACTGAAACGCGTCGCCGACGTCGGCCCGGAACTCGTCCACGTCGGGCCCCTCGAAGACCTTCACCACGAAGTCGCCGCCGGTGTCGAGTAGCTCGAGAGCCGTTTCGAACGCCTGTCGAGCGAGGTGGAGCGACCGAGCCTGATCGAGCGAGTACTCGCCGGACATGTTGGGGGCCATGTCGGAGACGACGGCGTCGACGGGACCGCCGGAGGCGTCCGGGCCAGTGGTGTCCCCGTCGACGTCACCGCCCGCGGCCTCGAGGACCCGTTCGCGGGTCCGATCTTCGGTCATGTCGCCGCGGATCGTCTCCACGCGTTCGGCCAGGTCGGGATCCTCGAGGTCTTTGATCCGCTGGAGGTCGACGCCGATGACGTTGCCCTCCGGACCGACTTTCTCGGCCGCGACCTGCAGCCAGCCACCGGGCGCGGCTCCGAGGTCGACGACCGTGTCGCCGCCAGAGATGACGTTCTCGAGGTCGTCGAGCTGTTTGAGCTTGTAGGCCGATCGGGAGCGATAGTCCTCCTGTTTTGCCTTGTTGTAGTAGTGGTCTTTTCGTGTCATGGATACCTCTCCAAATTTGATGATACGTTTCGATTGCGTGTTGCCGACGAAATCGCGTTCATATTTACTGTGACACGGTCGAAGCGGAAAGGCACGTCGGATACAACGTTGACTGTTCGGAGATCAAAGCTGTTTCTCGATAACGTACCCCCACTTTTCGTAGTCGCTGTCCTCGTAGAATTGATGGACATCGTCTTTCGCCAGCGGTGACGCGAGCGCAACGTACTCGCAATCGTTCTCTTTCGCCCACTCCTCGACGAACTTGACAAGTCTCGTACCGTACCCTTCTTTCCTGTGAGAGTCGTCTACGACGATTTCGTCGGCCGTCGCAGTGCCGAGTAATCCGGCAGAGGTGGTCGCGTGTTCGGCGTCGGCGATCTCCCAGTAGCGTCCGCGGTGTGCGACCAGCCCGCGCCGTTCGAGACGCTTGAACGTCGGTCCGACCGGCCGCTTCGATGCGCTTTATGCAACAAACTCAGGAAGTCCGGTTCGTCCGCTTCTCGTGTGGCTACCGCGACTGTGAGTGCTCCAGTCGTGAGCCGTGTTGTCGCTTGCACCCTCCCCTGAGAGGTGGGTTTCCGCTGGCTACGTGTCATCCGGAGTAGTGCACGCTACGACTGACGAAGAATCGGAACTGCCCACCACCGCTCTGATCGTCGCCGGTGACGCCTTCGCCTACTGTCGTTCCCACAGCGTCTCGATGCGCTCCTCGATGCGATCGAGGATGAGACGGGTCACGTCGCGGTGATCGTTCGGCCACTGGGCGTCCTCCGCGTCGGTGCGACCAGCGGCCGGCGGCGGATGGAAGTGATCCCGCGAGTTGTGCGCGTTCGGATGCCGATCCCATCGACACTTCCACGCACCGTCCCGCCGTTCCTCTTGATAGTGGGCGTTGAAGTCGTCGTTTCGATACCAGCGAATCTCGAAGCGAACGGACACCTCACTGGGGTAGTAGTCCCCGGACACTTCGACACGGAGGTGCAGGTTCCCCTCCGTGACGATCTCCGCCGACTCGAACATGCGGCGCCCGACGAATCGTGACTGCATGCGCTCCAACACTGACCGGTCTATCGGCGCAGGGCTCGCACCGTCGTTTGCCGGCACCATGTCAACTGTGCGACGGAGCCGTCGAGCCAGCGGCTTTCCTCCGAGCGCGTTCGTGAAGCCGACGCTCTTCGATAACGGTGGCCCAATCACCGAGTTCCACGTACACGTCGTCGACGCGCTCCGCGTCGAACTCGAGGACATCGACTTTGGCGGGCGAATCGGCGTCATACTCGTCGCGATACTCCTCGATCCGGTCGGTCAGCTCCGATACGCGGGTCTGTAACTCGTCGACGGTGTGCTCCCGCGCCAGTTCGTTCACCCGCCGCCACTCGAAGTAGTCGTCGTTGCGCTCGTACCTGACTGGCCGGCCCTCGTGCCGAATGACGATGCCGAGGTCGGCGTAGAAGGACAGGTGTGTCCGCGACGACTCCTCCGAACAGTCCGCCCGGTCGGCGATCTCGGCAGCCGTCATTGGCTCTCGGGTGTGCAGCACTGCGCCGTACACGCGCTGCTTCGTGTCTTCGTCTTCGAACGGTCTATCGAATGGGGGCGGGCCGTCGCGTCGGTCATCGTCCGTCATACTCGTTGCAACGGGCCTAACACACATATTTCTTTTTTTGGCCAAAATATATTGTCCGATTCCGATCGTTTGCCCTCATCTACGCCATCACGTTCCGATTCCGTTTTACCTCCGCCATCGAGCCTCAGCCGCTATTAACGACTGAACGAACGCGTTCGACGAGTGGGAGCGGACGGCTACGAATTAGTAGGTCAAACAGGCCGGGAGGAGTAGTTGTAGTAGTGGTCTTTTCGTGTCACGTGTCCCTCACCGAGGTTACTGAGATAGGTCGGCCAGACGTCACCGACGAATTCGTGTTCATAGTGTCCGTGAGACGGTCGACTCAGAAAGGCCCGTCGGATAGGTGCCGTCTGGAAAGCCACTCTGGGAAGCGCCCTCGAGGGGAGTCCGGTCTGCTCCATCGTCTCGATCGGTCGCCAGCAGTCTTGCAAAAGCAAACGGCGACGCGCCACCAGTGTCGAGTACAGTCACCCGTTACATCTATAGCGTATCGTAACGTAGTCTATCGTAACGATGAAGACGGTCACTACGCGCCTCCCGGAGGACGATGAAGCGGCACTCGCCGAGATAGAGGAGGAAATGAGTGCCGACCGGTCGGAGGTACTTCGTCGTCTCATCCGCCAGGGACTCGACGACTGGCGCACGGAACGAGCACTCGAGCAGCTTCGGGACCACAGCGTTACGCTGCGAAAAGCGGCGGAGCTTGCGGACGTCTCGTACGTCGAGATGTTAACTCTCGCCTCGGAAGAAGGGATCGACGTAGGGTACACGACTGACGACCTCGAACGCGACCTCGAACGCATCTGATGGTCGTCGTCGATTCCTCCGCGCTAATTCCGCTCGCGTGGATCGGGCGGCTCGATCTCCTCACGACCGCATTCGACGACATCCGAACAACAGTGGAGGTCAGGGAGGAAGTCCTCACTGAGGGCAAACGAGGTACTGCAGTACTCGACGAGTTTCTGGAGGACGTGGCGATTCACGAAACACCAGCCGAAGCCGACGAGGTTGCGTCGATGGAGGGAATCGCAGTGGCCGACGCGTCGGTAATTCTGCTGGCAGAGGCTGGCGAAGAATTACTCGTTGCTAACGACAAAGGACTGATCGAGGTCGCCCGAAGTCACGGTGTCGAATGCTGGTGGGTGACGACGCTGTTACTTCGGTGTACGAAAGACGAGGACGTGACAGCGAACGAAGCAACTGATATCCTGTACGATCTCGTGGACGGAAGAATGAACCTCCACCCAACGGTCTACGCGCGAGTCCAGAAGAAACTCCGAGAGCTGGGGACGTGATGGTGAAAATGCGTCGCTTTCGCCCTCGAGGCGGACGCGGGAAAGCCGGTAATCGAATTCCCGGAACGAGCGGGTGAGTCCCGGAACGAGCGGGTGTTTTCTTTATGCTCTCGAGCGAACGCGTTCGTATGCCGACCGTCCTCGAGACGCACATCCGGAACCGGTTTCGCGTCCAGCCGAACCACGCGAACAACAACAATACGCTTCACGGCGGGAACCTCATGAAGTGGCTCGACGAGGTCAGCGCCATGTCTGCGATGCGTTTTGCGGGTGAGACCTGTGTGACTGCCCGGGTGAACGAACTCGATTTCGAACGTCCGATCGGAATCGGCGATACGGCCCTCGTCGAGGCCTACGTCTACGACGCGGGCCGAACGAGCGTCGACGTCGCGCTTCGGGCGTGGCGCGAGGAACCCCGAACCGGCGAAACCGAAAAGACGACCGAGTCCTCGTTCACCTTCGTTGCGATCGACGAGGACGGAAAACCGCGTTCTGTTCCCGACCTCGCAGTCGACAGCGAGGAGGGCCGGCGACTCCGAGAGCGCGCGCTCGAGAACGGATTCTAACTGAGACGGTTTACTGTACGTCGTTAGCGGAGCGACCGGATGCAGTCCCGCGGTCTCTGGTACACAGGTACAACAATCCGTATGGAACCGAGATGCGGCGACCGCGACCGACTCCGCTCATTCTGACAGGACGTGCACGTAACGGATCAGCGATCGATGAACCTGCCGGTGGAAGGTTTTCTCGAGCGTCCAGCCCGCCTCGTGCGCTTCGCTTGCCCACGATCGGTCGGCGACGACGACCGCACGCGGGGCGACCCGCCGGGCCTCCGCGAGCGCGCCCGAGACGAGATCCTCGAGGCGGTGCGTCGCGATTTTCGACTGGCGACCGTAGGGTGCGTCGAAGACGACGCCGTCGACCGCCCCGTTTGCGAGCGGGAGCCGCGTGGCGTCGGCGCGCGCGACGTGCCACGTGCCGCGATCTGTGCCCACCGGAGATGGTCCGTGCGGCTCGAGGAAGTGATCCAGATTCTCGCGCGCGCCACCGACCATCTTCCGCTGAGCGTCGGTGCCGATCACGTCCGCACCGACGAGGCCGGCCTCGACGAGGACGCCGCCGGTGCCACACATCGGGTCCAGTATCGTCGATCCTGGTCGCGCGCCCGCCACGTTCGCGACGGCGCGTGCGAGCAGTGGATCCATACTCCCCGGCTGAAAGAACGGCTTGTCCGTCGGCGCACGGTCGCCGAAATCGCGGACGCTCTCGACCTCGAGCCAGCCGAGTGCACAGACGGAGACCGTCTCCGTTTCGTCCGCGTCGTCTTCGATGCTCGTCTGGCCCGGCTCCCCTTCGGAAAACACCGCTCGCAGGAGGTGATCCGGTTCCTCGAGGTCGACCGAGAAGCCGCGATCGACGAGCACCTGACCGAGGCGGCGTTCGGCGCGGGCAGTGTCGACGCCGCTCGATCCGTGGACGTCCGTCGCACGGACCGCAACCGTACCGTCTCGATCCCGGTCGATCGGTGCGGCCTCGAGCAGCGCGCGGGCGCTCTCGACGTCCGCGTCGGTTCGGCCCACGAGGTCGCTCGCGCGACGGGTGAACGCCAGTCCGCGAACCCGCTCTGTGGAGATTGCGTGTGCGACGGCGAGTCCAGGGGCGATCGCGCGCACGTCGGACGCGGCGCTTTCCGCCTCGCGAGATGCGAACGCGTCGTCCTCGCCGGCGAACTCGAGGAGGTACACGTTCGTCCGTCGTTCGGGACCGGCCATGAGCCTACCGCTTGTCTCCCGTCGATCGACGGCGTCACTCGAGGGACGATCCTCGAGCGATTCGGTCTCCCGAGGGGACGAAACCTGACCGGCAACCGAGTATCGGTATCGATCGGCCCGGACCCCAACGGTCGATAGAGCGCCGGAGAACCCGTTGTCCGAATTATACCGGACATATCAGGTGGCGGTACTAACCTTTATAAACCTTAAATACGTCTTTTTAAGCGACTTATGACGGACCCGAAGGACACCATCAACATCGAAAACGTGGTGGCGTCGACCGGCATCGGCCAGGAACTCGACCTCCAGAGCGTCGCGATGGACCTGGAGGGGGCTGACTACGACCCCGAGCAGTTCCCCGGCCTCGTGTACCGTACCCAGAACCCCAAATCCGCTGCACTCATCTTCCGCTCCGGGAAGATCGTCTGCACCGGCGCGAAGAGCACCGACGACGTCCACGAGAGTCTGCGCATCGTCTTCGATAAGCTTCGCGAACTCCAGATCCAGGTCAACGAGGACCCCGAGATCGTCGTCCAGAACATCGTCACCTCGGCCGACCTCGGCCGCAACCTCAACCTGAACGCGATCGCGATCGGGCTGGGACTCGAGAACATCGAGTACGAACCCGAGCAGTTCCCCGGCCTCGTCTACCGACTCGACGAACCCGAAGTCGTCGCCTTGCTCTTCGGCTCGGGTAAACTCGTTATCACCGGCGGCAAGAAACCCGAAGACGCCGAACACGCCGTCGACAAGATCGTCTCCCGACTCGAGGACCTCGGTCTGCTCGAGTAAGGTTTCCGATCTCTCCGCTCAGTCACAACAGCTCTCGAGCACCTGCGCTTCCCTCGTCTCCGTTTCCCTCGTCTGCGCTTCCCCCATCCCCGTTTCCCCGCCTATACTTCCCTCGTCTCCGTTTCCCCGTCTACACTTCCCTCGAGTGCCTGCGCTTTGCGTCCGCCCACCCCGCTCGTCTCGCGCCGATTCCCGTCGCGTGCTTCGAAGGGGCTGCGATTCGCCGGGGAACCGTTGACAGCGCTGGAGACCGAACGTCGTGGGAAATGGAGCCGTTGTTTCTCGTCGCTGGAACGGTCCTGCTCGGAATCGTCATCGTGGACATCCTCTGGACGACGCTGTGGGTCGACGGCGGATCGGGGCCGCTTTCCGGTCGGCTGTCGACGGGCGTCTGGCGCGGTCTTCGACGCGCGAGCGGGGACGATTCGCGGGTGCTCAGCCTCGCGGGACCCTCGATCCTCGCGCTCACGCTCGCGATGTGGATCGCGCTCCTCTGGCTCGGCTGGACGCTGTTGTTCGCGGGCGGTTCGCCGGCACTCGTCAGCACTCACACCGGCGACCAGGCGGACTGGACCGGCCGCTTCTACTACGTCGCCTACACGATGTTCACGAACGGAAACGGCGACTACACGCCGACCAGCGGTCGCTGGGAGATCGCCAGCTCGTTCACGACCGCGACCGGAATGGCCTTCGTCACCCTCGGCGTCTCATACGTTCTGTCCGTCCTGAGCGCGGTCTCGCAAAAGCGGTCGTTCGCGAGCACCGTGACCGGACTCGGCGAGCGCAGCGAGGCGTTCGTCGGCACTGGCTGGTCCGGTCGCGGCGACGACGCAGTCGAGGGGTTTCGCGGCCTCGAGCTTCCCCTCGAGTCGCTGTCGTCCCAGCTCTCCTTGCTCGCCGAGCAACACCGATCGTATCCGATCCTGCACTACTACCACAGCGAGGACGGCGCGGACGCCTCAGCGATGGCCGTTCCGATCCTGGACGAGGCGCTGACGGTGTATCGCCACGGGGTGCCGGACGACGAGGGGCCGGACCCGGTGTTGATCGAGGACACCCGCTCGAGCGTGGGAAGCTACCTCGACACCCTCGATGCGGCGTTCATCGAACCCGCCGACGAAACCCCACCCGAGCCCGACCTCGATCGGTTGCGCGAGGACGGCGTTCCCACGGTTTCCGACGAGGAATTCACAGCCGCACTCGAGGAGCTATCGGAACGACGGCGAAGACTGCTGGGGGTCGTCCGAGCTGACGCCTGGAGTTGGCCGCCAGTGGAAAACTAACGTCCGTCTGATCGTCCCTACCCGAAAAGCGGTCGTCCACTCCCGTCGCCTGGTTGTTCGTCACCGTTCGTCGCCTGGTTGTTCGTCACCTCTCGTCGTTGAATCACTCGACCAGACGCTCGATCTCCGTCACTAAAATGTCGCTCGCGCCAGCCTTTTTGACCTCGGTGATCGTCTCGAAGACGTCGCGTTCGTCGACCACGGCGTGGACGGCGACTTTCCCGCCGCCGTTGGCGACGTCCATCACCGTCGGCCCGCCCATGCCGGGGATGACGTCTCGGACCGCCTCGAGCCGATCTTCCGGGACGTTCATCATCAGGTATCGTTTTCCCTCGGCCTGTATGACCGAGGAGAGCGCGGTCCGGACCTCCCTGACTTTCGGCTCTTCGAGGACGTCCTCGCGGCCGAACAGCCGGACGGAACTCGAGAGCACCTCGTCGACGACGGCCAGCCGGTTCATCTTTAGCGTCGTCCCCGTGCTCGTGATGTCGACGATGGCGTCGGCCATCTCGACGTGTGGCGTGAGTTCCGTCGCCCCCGAGACCTCGACGATGTCGGGGGAGACGCCCGTCTCGGCGAAGAAGTCGCGGGTGATGTTCGGGAACTCGGTCGCGACGGTCGCGCCCGCCAGGTCGTCGACCGTCTCGATGTCGCCGTCTTCCGGCGCGGCGAGGACGAGTCGACAGCGGCCGAACTCGAGGTCCAGTAGCTCGGAAACGGTGTCAGCGCGCGCCTCGCGGACCTGGTCGTAGCCCGTAATTCCGAGGTCTGCCGCGCCGTCGGCGACGTACTCCGGAATGTCGGCCGCACGCGCGAACAATACGGAGACGTCCGGGTCGACGGTGTCGGCGTACAGTTTTCGGTCGGCACCGTTCTCGAGGTGGAGCCCCGCCCGCTCGAGAAGGTCGATCGTCGGCTCGTGCAGGCGGCCCTTGTTGGGAACGGCGATTCGCATTTGTCCGGTGTTCGGCGTCGGTGGGCAACTGTCTTTTCATCTCGGCCACTCAAGTCGTCATCTCGGCGACTCGGATCGTTCCGTACCGAGTTCGCACTGTGAGTATTTTTACCGTTTGCCGCCGTTTCAGTGCGCATGTCGATCGAACACGAGGGCCTCGAGGTGTCCTGGCTCGGCTACGCGACGACGCGCATCCAAGCGCCGGACGGCACCGTCGTCTACACCGATCCGGGCCGCTACGGCACTCTCGAGGGGACGTGGTCTCGACAGTACGGCGACGCACCGCATCCGAGCGGCGAAGCCTACGAGGCCCGGGATGGCGACATCGTGGTCGTCACGCACGACCACCACTACGACGACGACGGTATCGAGCGGGTCGCCAGCGAGGACGCGACGGTCGTCGTCTACGAGGCCGTCTCCGCCGATCGCATCGGGGCAAACGGCAGGGACGTCGTCGAACCAGAGTCGCTCCCGTACGACGTTCAGCGGATCGGAGAGGGTGACGAGATGACGATCGACGGCGTGACGGTCAGCGCAGTCCCCGCCTACAACCACCCCGACGGGCCGAACGCACCGGGCGGCGAACCGATCCATCCGGAGGGGTTCGGCTGTGGCTTCGTTCTGACCGTCGACGGCGTTCCCTGCTTCTGGACCGGCGACTCGGACGTCCTCGAGGAACACGCCGACCTCGAGGTGTCGCTGTTCCTGCCCTCGATCGCGTCGAACTTCACGATGGATCGCCACGGGGCCGCGGACCTCGCCGAGCGCCTCGAGCCCGACCTCGTCCTCCCGATCCACTACAACACGTTCCCCGATCTCGAGGCCGACTCGAAAGCGTTCGCGGGAGACGTCGCGAGCCGCGGCGTCCCGGTCGTTCTCGACGAACGGTAGTGACGCACCTTTATACGGCCGAGTAACGATACTCGCTGTATGACGACTCCGTTACAGGTGCCGGGCGGTCCGGAGCTCGTCGTCATCCTGTTCATCTTCCTGATACCCGTGGCCATCATCGCCGGTATCGTCTACCTCCTCCAGCGGGGATCGAACACCGGCGACGAACAGCGGATCGAAGAACTCGAGCGGCAAGTCGAGGAGCTGAAATCGGACGCCGAACCTCGAGAGGAATCGGAACGGACGAACGACGTCGAGCGCGGAAACGACTGATACGGTTTGCTATGACTGATTGCCGGTCGATCGCCCACCGTTCTGCGATCGACCGGTAAAGACTCATAGCAGACCGTCTGAGACGGATTGCTGTACCGGTTTACCGGTGAAACTTCGGGTGAGTCGTAGTTTCACCGGTTATTCCCCCCTATCCGACGAGTCGGTCGCGAACCCAGACGAACGGCCGGAACGGCGCGAAGACGTAGTCGTCGTGGGGATCCCACCCGACGAACGCGAGACTGTTCGAGACGACCGAGACGCTCGAGGCGGCCATCGCGATCCCCGCCAGCGCGGGGTTGAGAAGGCCGATCGACGCGATCGGGAGCAACGTCGCGTTGTAGACGAACGCCCAGAAGAGGTTCTGTCGAACCTTCGAAATCGTGGCGTCTGCGACCCGCATCGCTTTCAGCACGTCGGCCGGATCGTCGCGCATCAGCGTGACGTCGGCGCTCTCGATGGCGACGTCGGTGCCGGAGCCGATTGCGACGCCGACGTGAGCCGAGGTTAACGCGGGCGCGTCGTTGACGCCGTCGCCGACCATGATCGCCCGTTTCCCGCCGTGGGACCGTCGGCCCCACGAGGATCGCGATCCGTCGGATCGCTCACCGGCCGACTGGATCGACTCGATCTCGTCGGCCTTGTCTTCGGGCAGAACCTCCGCGTGGACGTTGTCGGGATCGATCCCGAGTCGCTCGCCGACCGCGCGGCCGGTTCGCTCGTTGTCTCCCGTGAGCATCATCACCTCGAGCCCGCGAGCGTGTAACTCGTCGATCGTCTCTTTCGCGCTCTCGCGGACCGTATCCGCGTTGGCGACGACGCCCAGGAGCTCGCCCTCGAGTGCGACCAGCATCGCCGTCTTGCCCTCGCGCTCGAGTCGCTCCATCGTTCCCTCGACGGGGGAGGGATCGATTCCGTTGTCCGCCATGAGCTTCCGGTTGCCGACGAGGACGTCGCCCGCCGAGATCGTCGCCCGGATGCCGTGCCCCGGAACGTTCTCGAACTCGGTCGGTTCCTCGAGATCGAGGCCGCGTTCTTCTGCGCCCTCGACGATCGCCCGCGCGAGCGGGTGTTCGGAGCCGGATTCAGCGCTCGCAGCAACCGAGAGTAGTCTTCGCGTCGCGCTCTCGAGGTCGCCGTCCTCGTCGACCGGGCGCTCGAGTGCGCCGCCGTCGGTGACCGACGTCGACGAGCCGCCGTCAGCGACCGGCCCGCCGCGTTCCTCCTCGACTGCGTCGTCGACGGGAACGGCGTCGGTCAACCGCATGTCGCCGTGGGTCAGCGTTCCGGTCTTGTCGAAGACGACCACGTCGATGCCCCGAGCCTTCTCGAGGATGTCCGCGCCCTTGTAGAGGACGCCGTTTTTCGCGCTGATCGTCGAGCCGACCATCGTCGCCATCGGCGTCGCAAGCCCCAGCGCGCAGGGACAGGCGATCAGAATCGCCGAGGCGAGAACGACGATCGAGAACTCGAGGACCGGAACGCCCGCGTCGGCGACGGGGACGGCGACCTCGGGACCGCCGCCGACGGGCTCGAGCAGCGGGATCCACGAGCCGAGCGTCGAGGAGACGGCGTACAGTTCGGTCGGGAACGCCGCCCACAGGATCGACCAGACGACGGCGTTGACGATCACCGCGGGGACGAAGTAGGCACTGACCCTGTCGACCAGCCGCTGAACGTCCGGCTGGCGGGCCTGGGCCTCCTTGACGCGCTCGACGATCTGCTGGATCGCCGTCTCCTCCCCGACGTTGGTCGCCTCGACGAGCAACACGCCGTTCTCGTTGATCGTCGACCCGACGACCTCGTCGCCCTCACGCTTTTCGACCGGGACCGACTCGCCGGTCACCATCGACTCGTCGACCGCGCTCTCGCCGTCGACGACGACACCGTCGGTCGGGATCTGTTCGCCCGGCCGAACCTTCATCACGTCGCCCGGTTCGACCGCCTCGAGCGGGACCACGACCTCTTCGGCGCGTCCGTCGTCGTCCGCCCGACCGTCCTCAGCGGTCTCCCACTCGACCAGCGTGGCCTCTTCGGCCTGCATCTCGAGCAGTTCCCGGAGCGCCGCGCTGGCACGGGCTTTCGAGCGGGCCTCGAGCCAGACGCCGAGGTAGATAAACCAGAGGATGAACGCGACGGCCTCGAAGTAGAGCCCCCCCGAGACGACGCCGAGCAGGACGGCCGTACTGTAGATGTAACCCGCACTGGTGCCGACCGAGACGAGGGTGTCCATATTCGCCTGTCGGTTGTTCACCAGCGCTGTGTACGCTCCCTCGAGGAAGTGCCGGCCGAGCGTCGCCATCAGTGCCGTCGCGAAGACGAACTCCACCCAGTCGAACCAGGCCGGCAGGAAGGCCGCGTCGTAGAGCCACTCGGTCACCATCTGTCCCATCACCAGGGCGAACGGGATCGCCAGAAGGCCACCGACGATCACCCACGTTCGCTTCGTCCGAAGTTCGCGTTCGACGGCGCTTTCGCGTTGCTCGGTCAGATCTCCGCCCTCGTCGACGCGCCGGTCGGGTTCGAAGCCGGCGTCCTCGATCGCGTCGTAGATCGCCGGCAAGGACGTCCCGTTGGGATTGAACTCGACGGTCCCCTCCTCGGTCGCGTAGTTGACCGACGCCGAGAGCACCCCCGGAACGTCCTCGACCGCGTCCGCCGTCGTCTCTGCACACGTCGAACACGACATGCCCGCGATTTCGATCGTCGACGTCCGCCGATCGGGTTCGTAGCCGGCACCCTCGATCGCCGCGTAGATCTCGGCGAGTGACACCGTCGCGGGATCGTACTCGAGGGTCGCCTCGTCCGTCGCGGCGTTGACGTCGACGGTCTCGACCCCCTCGAGGTCGGAGACGGCCGTTTCGACCGCTCCGGCACACGTCGCACACGACATCCCCGAGATAGAGACGGTAGATTTCACAGTGTGGTCACCTGTGTACTACTATGGGACTACTCCTTCAAGCGGTTTGTCCTTACGAGAACCGCAGTCTTTCCGACGCGTAGCGAAAGGATCGAAAGTCGGTAAAAGTGCAAACTGTGGAAACCAAAGTGCGCTCGCACGCCGTCCGTCCGCGATCGTTTCCGGGGAGTATCGACGCGAGCGGCGGGGAGCGTCGACGCGAGCGGCGACGATCGGCAACACGAGCGGCGACGGTCGGCGACCCCGACCGGCTACCCTACAACAATCCGTCCTCGGTGGCGAGCAACAGCGCCGACAGCGTCGAGTCGTTCGCCGGCCCTTCGCGGGCGCGCTCGAGCGCTTCCGAAATCGGGACCGTCGTCACCTCGAGGAACTCGTTCGAGTCGAGTTCCCGCCGACCGAGTTCGAGCCCCTCGGCGTAGACGACGCCGCGGTCGTGGCGCAACACGCCGGTCGCGACGGCGTACTCCTGGAGGAGCGCCGTACTCGAGGGACGGAAGCCGGTCTCCTCCTCGAGTTCGCGCGCGGCCGCAGCCGTGTAGGATTCGCCGTCCTCGACGATTCCGGCGGGCAACTCGAGGTGCGTTTCGCGGATCGGCGGCCGGTACTGCTCGACGAAAAGGAGGTGGTCTCCCTCGGTCCTCCCGCCGGCAGCACCGTTGGTATCGTTCCCGCCGCCGGAGTCGTCGCCGCTCTCGAGGGTGTCGACGAGTTCGCCGTCGACGCGGGCGACCACGACGACTGCGGAGGGTAACTCCGCCCAGTAGTAGCGCTTCTCGGTTCCATCGGGTTGCTCGAGCAGGTCGTATCCGCCGTCGTACCAGCCCGTCTCGTACTCGGTGACCTCCTCGAGGAGGGTCCACTCGTCTGCGTCGGTCATACGCGAACGCTGGCGCTCGAGTGGATAAGGAGTGCTGGTTTCGAGTCAACCGCACCTTCGAGAACCGGAACGGCGGCGAAATCCCTCACAAGCGGTCGCGGTACAGTCGACCGAACGCCTGCCGGCGGAGCGTGGCGACCGCTGCGTCCTCTTCGTTCTGGAACGTGGCAGCGACGGCCCCGTTTTCGGGTCCGGCGTGCCAGACCACGTTGTCGACGCGCTCGTGGCCGACTTCCGTCACCTCGCCGTCGTAGGACTCGCGCCACTCGTCGTACTCCTCACGGGAACCGACCGAGACGCGAAGGAGACTCGCAAAGAGTGCATCTCGAGCGGTCTCGACGACCTCGCCGGTGACGCGCTCGTCGTACTCCTCCCGGTCGAACTCCATGACTTTCGCGACCTCGCGGACGACGGTCTGGGCCGCGGGCCCGACCGACTCGTAGGCGTCGCGAGCCTCCGCGACCGACTCGAACTCGAACGTACCAACCGTCTGCATATCGACCCCATCGCCCGTCGAACAGTTACGCGTTTTCGTTCCGCGACGCGTTTTCGTTCCGTCCGTCGCTCTCGTCGTCGTGCATCCGCCGCGTTAGCTCCCGGGCCTCCTCGAGGACGCCGGCGGCTTCACCGGTCAACTCCCCGCGTCCGCTCCCGCGAGTCTGTCTAGCAAGACCGTCCTCGAACCCACCGGGACGACCCGGTTCGTGACCGTGAGCGTGATCCTCTCCTTCGAACGTCGGCGCGTCCGTTTCGGGGGCGTACTCGGCGACGATCTCGCCGAGTTCGTCCGGGCCACACTCCGCCCAGTTGGGCGCACGCTCTTCGAGCCACTCGAGGTGGTCTCGGCGGCCGAGCGAGGCGGTGACCGCGAGGTGGTTCGCGAGGTGTCTGGCGTCGGCCTGTTCGACGTCACAGACCGGACAGGCGTATCCCATACGCTCCCTTGCGACCGGGAGCGGTAAAACGCCACCGCACTCTCGTGGCGGTCGAGACCTCCGCTCGCCCGGAGCATCACTCGAGTTTGTTGAGCATCACGATCGCATCCTCGCCGTCCTCGTAGTACCCGGAGACGCGTCGGAGCGGTTCGAACCCGAACTCCCGATAGAGGCGCTTGGCCCGGTCGTTCGAGCGTCGAACCTCGAGTTTGACCGAATCGGCACCCTGTGCCGTCACGACGGCGATCGCTCGAGTGAGGAGGGCGGATCCGACGCCGACCCCGCGGCGGTCGGGATGGACGGCGATGTCTTTGAGGTGACCGAGTCGGCGTCCGAAGTTCCGGGAGACGTCGGCGATGGCGTACCCGACCACGTCGCCCTCGTACTCGGCGACCAGAAATCCTGGCTCGCCGAGAAACCGCTCGAACGCGTCGAACGGCCAGGGCTGGGAGAACGACGCGTTCTCGATGTGCGTGACCGCGAGGAGATCCGCACGCTCTGCAGGTCGGATCGACACCCCGCCGCCGTTCTCCTCCGAGGCCGGTATCGTCACGTCCCGTGATTGGTCGTCCAACGATAAAAGCGGTCGCGTCGATCGAGGTCACGACCGACACCTCCTCATATTATTCGTCAACCTCTCCTCCGCACATCACTCGTCGACCTCTCGATCCTCCGCACATCACTCGTCGACCCCTCGAGGCGTCTCGTCAAGCCCAAACTGTCTCGATCCGTCTCGTCAAGCTCTCAAACCCTCTCGAGGCGTGCGATCTCCTCGTCCGACCAGTCGTAGTAGTGGGTATCGGTCTGTCGAAGGACTTCGACGCACTCGTTGTACCGTTCTCGAGCGGTATCGACGAGCGGATCGTCCGGGTTCTGTTCGATCCACTCGCGCAACTCCGCGAGCGCCTTCGGCGAGTAGGTGTCCATCCGGTTTTGCTGTTTCAGTATGTCGACTTTGCGCCCCTCCTGGCGCAGGGTCCTGGCGAGCGCCCAGAGCGCGACGCCCCAGAACGCGAGCAGCGTGAACGCGAGCATGCCGAGGACCGCTGGGGTGAGCGCCATCAGTCGTCACCCCCCGTCACGCCGGCCGAATCGGGTTCGCCGTGGCGACCCTCGACGACGGACATGATCGCGTAGCCGACGATCGGGAACAGGACGATTACGAACATGCCGGCGATCATCTCGGGTTCGCCGAAGTTCTCCCAGGCGAAGTAGCCCATGATAAAGAGCATGACCGCAGGAATGACGAACTTGATCACCGGATCCCACCACTTCCCGACGTAGATGCCGGCGTTGCGGTTGACTGCGAGCAATCGGAGCCGTTCGGGGCCGAGGATCCACCCGATAACGCCGATGATAGCGAGGGTCGCAAGCGGCAGTCCCCAGTTCCCGAAGACGAAATCGAGGAAATCGAGGACGTCCGCGGAGTAGGCGCTGGGGAGGCCGAGCAACCAGATGCCGCCACAGATTCCGAGGACCGTCTGCGTGCGGCTCAGCCGGGTCTCCTCGCTGACGGTCGTGACACTCACTTCGGTGATGAGCAGTCCGGAGGTGAACGTCGCGAGGAAAAATCCGAGGAAAAAGACGACCGCGACGATTCCGCCAAGCGGGATCTCGGGGAAGACCTGAACGAGCGAGATAAACGCGAGTCCGGCACCGGCGTCGGGTTCGACGCCGACGGCGAAGACGACCGGGAAGATTGCGAGCGCGGCGAGAATGCCGATACTCGACTCGCCGATCGCCGTGAAGACGCCTCCGCCCAGCGGGACGTCGTCGTACTCCCGCAGGTAACTCCCGACGGTCAGTGCGATTCCCCACCCCAGTCCGGTCGAGAACAGCGCCTGACCGAGCGCGGCGATCCAGGTATCGCTGAAGGTCAGGTACTCCCACTGGATACCGAAGGTGAAGGCGATCCCCTCGCTCGCACCGGGGAGCGTGAGTCCGCGGATCGTCATGATTACGAGTGCGACGACGAGTGCCGGCACAGCGTAGACGACGAGGCGCTCGACCCCGCGACGGATTCCGAGGACGAGGACCGCCGCGATCGCCCCCATGACGATCGTGTGAAGCGCGATCATCAACGGCGGGTTCGCGAAGAAACTCTCCATGAACGTCTCGGCCTCGAACCCCGCTGCCGTGAACGTAAACAACAGCGAGTGGATTGCATAATAAAGCGTCCAGCCGATCAACGGCGAGTAGTACGACATCAACGCGACGTTCACGAGCAAGACGACGATCCCGAATCCGACCATCCCGCCGCGACCGACGACCTCCCTGAACGCCCCGATGACGCCTTTGTTCGTGTACCGGCCCAGCGCGACCTCCGCCATCAATCCCGGGACCGCGAGGAGAAACAGGAGGACGAGAAAGGCGAGGACGAACGCCCCGCCCCCGTTGTTCCCCATCACGTACGGGAACCGCCAGATGTTCCCGGCACCGACCATGGCGCCGATCATCGCCATCAGGAACCCAAAGCGGGTACCCCACTCGGCTCGAGCCGTCTTCGTTGGCACGTCTGCCATCGTCGAATCACTGGCCGATCCACCACTCGCAGGGACCTATATGTTTGGTGCGTGCCAGCACGGAACGTTCAGTTACCGAGATGGTACTCGAGTTCGAGCGGGTGATCGCAACGACCGTGACCGAACAAACAGTCATACGGTTTACTGTAAGTCGTTACCGGAGCGACCGCGGGACTGCGGCCGGTCGCTCCGGTACACAGTTACAGTAATCCGTATCAGCCCCCCTCGACGTCGGGATCAGTACCCGTGGTCACAACCTGGATCATCGCCCGCGGGCACGCTCATACAGACCGTTGTCGGTCAGTACCGATGCGTTGTCGGCCAGTACCGATGCGTTGTCGGTCGGTACGGGTGATCACCGACCCCGTCCGAGTGAATACCGGTAAAACGCGATACCGATGCGTCTTACTCAGCCGGAATCGCGTCGATTTCGAACTCTTCGGTCAGTTCCTTGAGTTCCTCCAGGGCTTCCTGTTCCTCGCGGAGGTTCTCTTCGAGGAGGTCGGCGGCCTCGCTCATGTCGAGCTGATCGGCAAGCGGAATGAGGTTGCCGTACGCGGCGATTTCGTAGTGCTCGGTCTTTTCCGCGGCGGCCATGTTGTGATAGTCGAGAACCGCCTGATCGGGCTCCATCGACGTGAACTCCTCGTACTCCTCGATCATTCCCTCGATTCCTTCACACTCTTCTTTCTCCGGGGGCTCGCCGAACATCTCGAAGACCTCCTCGAGACGCTCGATCTGGTGTTGGGTTTCCTCGCGGTGGTCGGCGAACGCGTTCGCGATCTCCTCGCGTTCGGTGTTCTCCTCGAGGTCTTCCAGTGCTTCCAGAAGCCGGTGTTCCGCGTGATAGATGTCCTCGAGTCCGTGCTCGAACAGATCGTGAATGGTGTCGATGCTCATGATCCGGACTGTCGTTCACCGGCGACTCGAAAAAGCCGAGAGCCTGCGAAAGCAGGTGCACTCACATCGATTCGGACCCCGCGACGAGGTCCGATTCGCTCTCTACAGATCCCCAGTGAGTCGGAAATCCCCGTGTTACTTACCGGCCATATTTTCCGCTAACCGCACACCTCCTGTCGATGGGGCGGACGAGACGGGTAGGTATCGGTTCCGAACAGTCGAGCGATTCGACGAACGTGCTCGGCGAAACCTACAGACGGTGACAACTGATAAGACGGCTACTGGACGAGACGGCGAGCGACCGACGAAACACCTCGGTTGACGGTCCGATTCCCATTTTGAAGCTCTCCGAGCGGCGGTTCGATCGTGTGACGCGTATACCGCCCAAAATCGCACGCAGGCGATACGGTCTGGAACCGGACTGCCGTCAGAGATAGCGGCAGCGATAGCCGTTAAGACAGAGCAGGGGTATTGTTTGCGCCGGAAGAGTGACTTATGAAAATAGAGGGTGAACGGGGGGCAATGACCGATTCGGCCGAGTGTTCACCGAAGACGACCGAGCGGGACGATGAACGCGACGACGCTCACCTCGAGGACCTCGAGGAAGGTGCTGGCTGTACGGAAATCTGGGAGCATCTCGCCGAGAAACGCGAGGAGCGCGACGCGACCAGGTAGCGAGTTTTTTGATACTCTGGCCCTTATCGAAAGCCATGACTGACAACCGGCCCGACGATCGCCCGCGCGGCCGTGACGAACCCGACCGGTCGGTTCCGACGGATCGAGAGTCCCCCGTCGGCGCACCGGTTATTCGCGGAGACGAATCGGTCACCGGGACGCGAGCGCGCCGGGCCGTTCAGTTCGATCCGGACGACCCCGAGAGTCTGGACGAGGCCGCCAAAACCGTCGGCGAGTTTGCGAACGGAGCGACCAACGACGACCACCTGTACATGCTTCGCGGTGCGGCCGCCTGTGCCGCGCTCGTTCGGGGCGAGGGATCGTACAAGGCCGCAGCCGAACGGGCGGGCGACGGTGCGACGGTCTCGTTCATCCGGAAGTGGGCGCGAGTCCACGATCTTCCGCGGTCGGTCCGCAAGCAGGTGGCACTCGGGCAGATCGCGCCGACGGCTGCCAAACACATCGCCCGCGTCGGTGGCGAGGCAAGACTCCTGCTCGCGTGGGCCGCGATCGACGGCGAACTCACCGTTCGCGAGGTCCGAAGCATCGCGAGCACGATCAACGACGGCACCTCGATCCGCCGAGCGCTGGCCGAGTACGGCGTCGAACTCGGTCGACTCGAGGTTTCCCTCTCGCCGACGACCTACCGCGACCTCCGCCGACGGGCGTCTATCGACGGCGTCGATCCCGGTGAGATCGTCACAGAAGCGCTCGAAGCGTACTTTGAGGAAGAGTAGATCGTCTCGAGCGGAATCGGTGTCCCGCTGGCGGGAGAAAGAAAACGTTTAACCACTACTCACCGATAGTTGAAGCCACGGGGCCGGTAGCTCAGTCCGGCAGAGCGTCTGGCTTTTAACCAGACGGTCGCGTGTTCAAATCGCGCCCGGCCCGCTTTCCTGTCGCGAACAATTCGTGAGCGACAGGTAACGGAACCGGCGGGATTTGAACGCCCGGAAGTCGCAGCGCGAACGCAGTGAGCGACCGCCTTCCGAGGATGTTCAAATCGCACCCGGCCCGCTTTTGCCACGAGCAAACTTCGCTCGTGACCGTTTTCGGGGGAACAACTGGACCGTCTCGAGGGAGTGCAAACCACGACTCGACCAGGAGGGCGTAGGCAATCCGACCAGCGGAGCGTAGACAACCCACCCAGTAGAGCGGACAGTCGACGTTGCGGGACGGGCAGCCACCTCCGGGTCGGCTTCTTCGAGATCGCTCCCACCTCTGTTCGTGCTCGAACGAGGTAAATATCTTCTACCATCGTAAAATAATAATTCGGATTCATTCGATAGTTATATAGTGAGTGTTCCGGAATGATCTTCTGATCAGTGTGGATAAAACTGTCGGGAATGGAAGACAGCGCACCGTTCGATCGGTGGACCGGCCCGAAATCGGTTGTTTCGGAATATATCTCGACTCTCTCGGCTTCGGGAGCGATTCAGTGACACAGCTATGACGGATCAGGAACGATCACATCACGAGACGCTGCTCGAGCGCGAACCGGAGACGTCACCAGCCCACGCGTCGATATCGGTCGTCGGCCTCGGCTACGTCGGCCTTCCGCTGGCGTACGAGTTCGACGACGAGGGTCACGACGTCCGTGGCTACGATATCGATCCGGAGAAGATCGATACCCTCGAGTCGGGCATCGATCCGACCGGGGACGTCGGCGACGAGGCGATCGGGCAGAGTAGTATCGAGTTTACGTCCGACGAGGAAGCGATCGCGACCGCCGAGTACGTCGTCGTCGCGGTGCCGACGCCGGTCGACGACCTCGAGAATCCGAACCTCGATCTCGTCGCGTCGGCCGGTCGCACCGTCGGTCGACACCTCCAGCCCGGAGCGACGGTGGTCCTCGAGTCGACGGTCTACCCGGGTGCGACGCGAGAGGTGTTCGTTCCGGCGATCGAAGACACCTCCGAGCTGACGGCGGGGGAGACGTTCGGCGTCGGTTACTCGCCCGAGCGGATGGTGCCCGGCGACGACGAACGCGGGCTGCGAAACGTCGTCAAGATCGTCAGCGCGTTGACCGACAACACGCTCGCCGACGTGGCCGCGCTCTACGAGTCGGTCGTCGACGCGGGCGTCCATCGAGCACCGTCGATCGAAACCGCCGAGGCCGCAAAGTGCGTCGAGAACACACAGCGAGACCTCAACATCGCGCTGGTCAACGAACTGGCCGTCGCCTGTGATACGCTCGGACTGGAGACGGATGCAGTCCTCGAGGCCGCCGGGACGAAGTGGAACTTCCACGAGTACGAACCCGGCCTCGTCGGCGGACACTGCATCCCCGTGGATCCGTTTTACCTGATCTACGAGAGCGAACGGAACGACTTCACACCGGAGTTGATCCGAACGGCCCGATCGGTCAACGAGTACGTCCCGGACCACGTGGCTGAACTGACGATCCGGGCGCTCAACGAGGCTGGAAAGGTGTTACGGGACAGTCGCGTGCTGGTCGCGGGGCTTTCGTACAAGCCGAACGTCGCCGATATCAGAACGTCGAAAATCGGAGGCGTAATCGAGTCGCTTCAGGAGTACGGCGTCTCCGTCGCCGGGTTCGATCCACACGCCGAGAACGATCTCGTCGAGGCGGAGTTCGGAATCGAGGTCCACGAGGAGTTCTCCGCGGTTGGCGTCGACGGGATCGTGTTCGGAACCGTCCACGACGAGTTCTACGGGTTGAGTTTCGCCGACATCGCGTTCGAGGCGAACGACGATCCCGTGTTGATCGACGTCGACGGCGCGTTCGAAACGCGGGCGAGCGAACACGGGTTCGTCTATCGAGGGCTCTAATGTACAGGGACCACTCGATCGGCGTCGTCGTCCCGGCGTACAACGAGGAGGGGTTCATCGGCGACGTCATCCGGGAGATGCCGGCGTACGTCGACGCCATCTTCGTCGTCGACGACTGCTCGACCGACGGGACGTGGGACGAAGTGCTCGAGGCGGCTCGAGCGGGTGATCAGGCTACCGACGAAGCGGACCCCAGAGAGCCGCTCGTGACCGACGGGGGAGCGTCGGCGCTCTCGCGGCGGGCGACGGTACACGATCGTATCGATCGCGTCGTCCCGATCCAGCACCGCGAGAACCGCGGTGCCGGCGGCGCGATCAAAACCGGCTACCTGGCGGCCCTCGAGGACGCGGTGGACGTGACGGTGACGGTCGACGGCGACGGACAGATGGACCTCTCGCAGATGTCCCGGCTGCTCGATCCGATCGTCGAAGGCGATGCGGACTACGCCAAAGGGAACCGGTTGCTCTACCGGGAGTTTCGGTCGGCGATGCCGACGTTTCGTTTCGTCGGCAACGCGATTTTGACCTTCCTGACGAAGATCGCGAGCGGCTACTGGAAGCTGATGGACCCGCAGAACGGCTACACGGCGATCTCTCACTACGCGCTGGCCAACGTCGGCGTCGAGAACCTCTACGAGTACTACGGCTACTGCAACGACCTGCTCGTGAAGCTAAACGCGAAGGGAATGCGGGTCGCCGACGTCGCGATGCCGGCAGTCTACGGCGACGAGGAGTCGAGTATCACCTATTCGACGTACATCCGGAAGGTGTCGTGGCTGTTGCTTCGGGACTTCCTCTGGCGGCTGAAGGTCAAGTACCTCGTTCTCGACTTTCATCCGCTGGCGTTTTTCTATCTCTTCGGTGTGGCCACGACCGTTCTCGGACTGGCAGGTGGCGTCTGGTCGCTGTTCGCGAAAGTCCAGTTCGGCGATCCGCTGTTCGTTCGTGCATCCTCGAGCTTGCTGGTGTTTTCGCTCGGAAGCATGTTCGTGCTGTTCGCGATGCTGTTCGACATGCAGGCAAACGAGGACAGGGAGGTCCAGATCCGTGAGTGAGTTCGCGGACGCCCGGGTCGGCGACGGTACCGACCGGATCGCCTGTCTCACGCTGGATCTGGAAAACGACTGGTACTTCGACGAACCCGGCTACGACCACCTGACGTTCGAGTACGTCGACGACTACGTCGACCTGATCGACGATCTCGACGTTCCGGTGACGTTTTTCGCCGTCGGCCGGACGATCGAACGCTTTCCCGACGTGATCGACACGCTCACCGACCGACTCGAGTGTGAGTTTCACCTTCACTCCTACCAGCACGATACGTCGAAATCCTACGAGTTCCGGACCGAGATTCGGGACGGAAAGGAGGCGTTCGAGGCTCACTTCGGACACGAAC
Source organism: Natrarchaeobius chitinivorans (assembly GCF_003841505.1). Taxonomy (GTDB): domain Archaea; phylum Halobacteriota; class Halobacteria; order Halobacteriales; family Natrialbaceae; genus Natrarchaeobius; species Natrarchaeobius chitinivorans. Next base: position 57,934 of record NZ_REGA01000011.1, on the reverse strand, counting down.
CAGACGGATACAGGGCACCGCAAGGCAACATCGAACCCGAGGAGTTTCGCATCCTCGAGGAGGAGGGGTTCCGGTTCGACTCGAGTGTCTTTCCGTCGTATCGGCCGGGCGTGTACAACAACGTCCACGCCCCGCTGACTCCCTACCGTGCGCCGGGAACGGAGGAACTTCTCGAGATTCCGATCGGGGCGACGCCGGGAACTCGGATCCCGATCTCACTGAGCTACCTGAAACTGCTCGGTCGGCCGTTCGCGACGTATCTCGAGTACGCCTCGCTGCCGCCGGTGGTAGTCTGTAACACGCACCTCCACGACATCTACCGGACCGACTCCCACGACCGGATCCCGCGGCTCAAGCGGGCGATCTACGACCGGAACATGTCCCGGTCGGAGCAGCTGCTTCGTCGACTCCTCGAGCGACTCCGGTCGGACGGCTACGAGTTCGTGACGATGAACGAAATCTACGCGCGATCACGCACGGAGCGTCAGACCCCATGACGGACGTTGAGTCGGGACCGGTAGACAGTGGAGCCGTACACGCCTTCCTCGAGGAGACGTTCGACGGGTGGGGCGACGAGCGGCTTTTCGACTGGAAGTACGAGCAGTACCCAGGCTTCGATCCCGACGACCACTGCTACTACGTCGCGGACGACGACCTCGCCGCGTTTCGGCGCGTGTTTCCGAAGGAACTCGTCGTCGATGGCAAGCGGGTTCGAGCGACAGTGTTCGGTGACACCGCCGTTCGCGAAGATCACCGTGGCGAGGGACTCTACTCGAAACTCCTGGCCCGAACTGGAGCGTACTCTCGAAACGTCGCCGCGGGCGTCTCCGTGACGTACAACCACACGGGAAACGTCACGTTCGATACGAAAGTGCGCCGCGGCTGGAATTACAGCGTCTTACCGCTGAAGCTGCTCGTCCACTCCTACACGACCGTCCTCGAGACGTACGCCGATCGGGCGCTCCCGGCGGAGTCACGACTGACCGAACCGATCGGGACGGTCGGCGACTGGGTAGTTCTTCAAACCCCCACTCAGCCGGTCGTGGTCTCCGAAATATTCGGCGAAACGCCGACGCCCGGCCGGAGACGGCTCGAGGTGCATGCGGACGCGACGGCGATCGCACGCCTCGTCGAACAGGCCAGTAACGCCTCCCTGCCGGCGGCGGTCTTAACGGGGAGTCGCCAGTTGTTATCGAGGAGTGGCGGACTTTCGGTGGTGTCACCGAATCACGATCACGACCTCGAGTCGAGTGAAGCCGCTGTCGACGTTGACGTCGTCGATCCGGGCGCGTTTTCCGTAGAGACTGTTACGGCGGTGACTGATCTCGCCCGGTTCGTCCGTGCCGGCAGCCCCTCGTTTCGCCGAGAACGCCGAGATATCGAGCACATGCTCGCGTATCCTGACGCCGACGCGCTACTCGTCTTCGAGGAGGGGGACCCCGTTGGCTTCGCAGTCGTCGGTCCCTACGAAACCGACGGCGTTCGAGAGGCGAGAGTGTTGGATCTCCTCGCGCCGTCGCCCGCGATCTACCGACAACTGGTCTCGAAACTGGAGCGCCTTACCGCCGCTCGGGGGTACGACCTGGTCGTGATGGTTTCACAGCGTGAGCCGGGACCGGAGTGGGCATCGGTCGACCGACAGGTCGTCATGTGGAACGACCACGACAGAGATGTGGATGATTCCGTCGCCAGCGTGATGCCGCCGGTTGTCTCCATGTACGACGTCGTGTGATACGGATTGCTGTACCGATGTACCGGCACACTCCAATCAGGCGGCGGGTACGCCGGTACTGACGTACAGTAAACCGTAGAAACGCTGACCGTACACACACTAACTATTATCTCCGCAGGATGGTATAATAGAATCGAAGTTCCTAAGTAATATTTATCACGTCTACAACGTATATGAGGATCATCGTTCAGGTATTTCACCCGGGTCACGTCCACCTGTTCAAAAACTACATCAGGGAGATGACCGCACGAGACGCTGAGATCTGTATCGTCGCCAAGGACAAGGACGTCACGATAGATCTCCTCGAGAGCTACGATTTCGCCTACGAACTGGTGATGGACGACAGAACGACGAATCCGAAGTATCCGCAGGGATGGGTGCGGCAGTTGAAACTGGAATACAACATCCTGAACGTCGCGAGGAAGTTCCAGCCGGATCTGTTGCTGGGGAAAGGCGGCGTCGCGCTCGGCCACGTCGGGCAACTGCTGGGGATCCCAACGCTCACCTTCCAGAACAACGAACATGGAACCCTCGAGCGAAAGCTGTCCGTTCCGTTCGTCGACCGACTGTGTACGCACGAGTACTTCTGGGACGACCTCGGGAGCAATCAGGTCCGGTATCCCGGCTATCAGGAACTGGCCTACCTGCACCCGAATCAGTTCTCTCCCGATCCATCCGTCTTCGAGACGCTGGACGTCGATCCCGGCGACTCGTTCGTGATCGTGCGGTTGATCTCCTGGGAGGCAGCACACGATATCGGCTACTCCGGTATCGAGGATACCAAATCGATCATCGACCGCCTCGAGTCGACGGGCACGGAGGTGCTGTTGACTTCCGAAGCCGAGACGCCCGGACACTTAGCGGAGTATCGGGTCGACATTCCCGTACACAAGATTCACGATCTGATGTACTACGCCGACCTCTTCGTCGGCGAGAGCGGAACGATGGCCTGCGAATCCGCCGTCCTCGGGACGCCCGCGGTGTACATCTCGCCGATCCGGGTCGGCTACCTCGACGAGCTCGAGAGCAAGTACGGACTCGCCTACAACTTTTCGGGACCGAACCGTCAACAAAACGGCCTCGAGAAGGCAGTGAGCGTTCTTCGAGACGAGGATCAGGAGCGATACGAGCGTCGCTACGAAGCGCTACAGGAGGACAAGATCGACACGACGGAGTTCATGATCGAACAGACCTACGAGATGATCGCCGGATGAGTCCGGAGTAACGCGATTGCGCCGATGTCCCCCGATGCCACCGATACGACCGCCACACGAGAGGTCGTCAGCAGTTCGATCGCCAAAGTCGTCAAGATCGCGATCGCGTTCGCCGGATCGATACTCTTCGCTCGGCTCCTCGGTCCCGCCGGCTACGGGAGTTTCTACCTGATCCTTTCGATTACCGAGATCCTCGACAGACTCATCAAAGGATGGGGAGAAGCCGGGAAAAAACGCATCTCGGAGGTCACGGGCGAAGCGGATCAGATCACTGGAGCGATGATCCTGTCGTGGATCGTCCTCGTTCCGATCGTCTTCGGTCTGACCTACGGCTTCCGGACGCCGCTGGATGGTTTCCTCGAGGTCGAAAACGGGTGGCTGTACGTCGCGCTGAGTTTCGCGATGATCTCCGCGTTCATCCTGTTCGAGGGGTTGACCGAGGGGTTCGGACGCGTCGGAACCGCATCGTGGGCGTCGACGCTCCAGGAGTGGGCCGCGTTTCCGTTCCAGATCGGACTCATCCTTCTCGGCTTCGGCGTCGCCGGGCTGGTGTACGGCTACGCGGCGGGTATCGTGATCGCACTGCCGATGCTCCTGTATTACGGCTACACGACCCCGGCGTTGCCGCGACTCGAGACGATCCGGAGCCTGTGGGAGTACGGTCGTTTCAGTATCGCGAACAAGTTACTGGGCCGGACGTACGCCCGGATCGACATCCTGTTGCTCGGATTGCTCGTGACGCCGGCCGCGGCGGGCCACTACGAGATCGCCTACCGGATCGGATTGACGGCGACGATCGTCTCCTCGAGTGCGGCGCTGTTCCTGATGGCGCGAGTGAGCACCCTCCGGAGCAAGGGAGAGGAGTACGCACAGGAGGTGACGGGCATCCTCTCGTACGCGAGTATCCTCTCGATCCCGCTGTTTTTCGGCTCGCTGCTGGTCGCCGAAGACGTGATCGTGCTGGTCTACGGCGAGGAGTTCGCGCCAGCCGGCGTGCTCCTGATCGGGCTCGCACTGTACAGGATCGTCGTCTCCCAGTCCCAGCCGCTCATCGAGTACGTAAACGGCATCGATCGGCCGGACGTAAATATGCGGATCTCGGCGGCCACACTCGGCCTGAACGTCGTCCTCGGCGTGACGCTCATCCTCGCGCTCGGTCCGATCGGCGTCGTGATCTCGACGATCACGTCCGAACTGCTTCGGTACCTGTCGCTGGTCTACTACGCGAAGACGTACTTCGGCCTCGAGACGTTCATAACGCGGGAGTTCAGGCGACAATTCGTCGCCGGCGTCATCATGCTGGCCGTCGTCTACCCCGTCACTCGCGTTCACCTCGTCGGTCACACGGTGGATACGGTACTGGCCGTCACCACGGGCGTCGTGGCCTACACCGGTGCACTTCTCGCCCTCAGCGAACCGACGCGACGCGCCGTGTTCGAGCGCGTCCCGGTGTGAGCCGCTCCGACGGGTAACTCGTTTACGGACCGTACGAGCGGATGGGTTTATCGGTCGAAAAATTCCCGAATACGGTCGTCGGCGAGCAACCCCTCGTCGATCTGAAGCAAGATATTCCCCGGTGCGTGGTTGCCCTCGAGAACGACGGGGCCGTCCGTCGAGAGGACCACGTCCCAGCCGACGTAGGGATTTGCCCGGTGGAGTTCGGCGACTTCCCTGACCGCGTCCGTGATCTCGTCCCACTGCGGGACGACCGTTCCCCGGACCTGCGCTCCCGTCTGGGGGTGGGCGTCGAACCGCTGCGTTCCGTTCTCGCTCGCGTAGGTGACGACCCGCCCCAGTTCGCCCGACTCGATGTCCACCGGGGCGGCACAGCCGCCGCCGGACCAGTTGTCGGTCGGGCCAGACGTCTCTCCCGACCCGAATCGGTGGACTGCTCGTACGACGTCTATCTCGTCTGATCCGGGTTCACCGATCGTCAAGATCCGGAGCGTGTTCACCGATTCCGGACAGATGGTCGCGGCGTACTCGTGTTGGGTGACGAACTCCGAGACGACGAAGCCGTCGAGGCCCCGAACGAAGCCGTCGAACGCGGTCGACGTGAGTTGCCGATCGTTGAGAACGTAGCCGTCGTCGCCGGCCACGACGTGATAGACGTCATGGCCGAGTCGACCGTCGATGGGTTTTACGATCACGTCCTTCACTTCCTCGAGGACTGTGGTCAGGTCCTCGGCGGGAGAGGTCTCCGACGACAGGAACTCCCCGCGTTCGATCGTCCCGTACAGCGCCGGGACGGAGTCGACGTACGGGCTCGTCGCGATGTGAAAGGCGAGTTTGTTCTCGAGTACCTCGACGTACTCGTCGTTTACGCCGCCGTGGATCACCCGTTTCTGTTGCCAGTCCGAAAGGTACGTCTCGAGATTCTCGTCTGCCAGCGACAGCGACGCGAACGTCTTCGAAGAGAAGCCGTGTCGCCAGGCATCGAGTCGGTCGGAGAGCGACAGCGGATACCGGGGCCGGTACCACAGTTCCCGTGCGAGTACGTTGGCGAGACCACTCGTCGCGGTTCCCACCGTCGACGCGCCACCCTCGAGACAGCGCGCGCTGGCGTACAGCAGTCCACCTTCGCGGTAGTTCGTATCGAATCGACCGATTGCGTTCATCGTATAGATCCATCGGGCATGGGAATATATAATCCATTGATATATTCTTAAATATTAATTAGTATGCAATCGGTGATATCAGCACCCATCCTCGAGGGAGTACACCGCTGCACCGTCGTTCTGGTAGACGATAGTCCGGTCACAGCCCGCAAGCGGTTCCGGTCCGTAGGAAAACTGCTGGCCGGCGCTGCCGAACGTTCCAGGGTTTGCGTTCTGGTATCCCGTTTCGGTGTAGTCGTCCCGGACGACGACGAGCGAGCCGTCGACCCAGTCGTCGTCGGGCGGATAGATTCCGATCAGGCGGTGGACGTCCTGGCCCGCCTCGCGTTGTTCCTGAACGATTCCTCGCGGATCGAGCAGCGGGTCGACGTAGACGAGCGTTTCCGACCCGTAGGCGACCGCCGTCGCGTACAACATCGCGTCGATTTCGTCGTCCGTCAGTTCGGTCTGTACGGTTCGTTCCTCCGCATAGAGGGGATTGTCCTGTGCGATGAAGGGGGCGGTCACGGAGAAAAAGACGAGCAAAACGACGACGGGGACCACGGAGAACTGATGCTGCCGCGAGAGCGAGATCAGTTGCGCGCAGGCGACGCCGGCGAAGACGACGACGAACAACACCAGAAAGACCAGCACGCGGTGGGGGATGATGAACATGGACAGCCCCGCGACGGTTCCCGGATAGAGTAAGACGAACAATCCGGCGGCGGCGATCAGGAACGCTAACCGGTTCGTCGTCCGGTTTCGATGGTGAGTCCAGAGCAGCGCACCGACGACGCCGAGCGCGAAGAGAATCGAGTAGCCGAGGTTGTAAAGCAGGTTCGAAAGGACGCTATGCTCGCCGAACGTTGCGGCGTAACTGGCGCTTGCAGTGCCCGAGGTGACTCTCGTCACCATTCGAACGACGCGCAACACCGCGACGGTGAGCAGGTCCGTTCCGCCGCTGTCTTCGGTTACCATCCAGCTTGCCACCGTCAAGAGCCCGACGAGCGCAACCGTAAACGGCGAAAGCGGAGTCGGTCTGTGGCCGTCGGTGACGAAATCCAGCGCTCTTCCCGCGTACGTCCCGGCGATCAGAGAGACGAGTACGAACGAGAGCATCAGCGAGGACAGTTGATGGGTAAACAGCGCGACCGCGAGAAGCGAAACGATGGCTGCCACTCCCACCCTGGCCAGTCCGTCGAGTCTGACGAACAGAACGAGGACGGCCATCGTAAACACGATCACCAGAATCGACGGCGTGATACTCGTCACGCCCCGGAGCACGAACATGTCCGCGACGGAGACGAAAAGCGCTGCAAAGAGCGCTGCCTGCTCGCTTGCCAGTCGCGTCACGATCGCGTACGTCAAGAGGATCGTCGCGACCGCGAAAAAGCACACGACGACGAACAGGGCCGACGATTCCTCGAGGCCCAACTGCCGGAGCGTCGCGACCAGCGTGTGAAAGATCGATGCCCAGACGTAGCGGCCGTACAGGTGCGAGCTTTCCGGCGGAAGACCGCCTCGAGTGACGATTTCGGTCGCGATCCCCAGGTGTGAGTTGACGTCGTACCCCGGCAGGTGCGGGGTGACGAAGAACCGACCCGTTCGATACACCAGCGACGTCGCGATCAGTTTGAGGAACACGACGACCGTGATCAGTTGCTTTGATCGCCGGTCAGCCTGCGCGTGGTAGACGACGTCCAGGGCGACCGTACCGAAGGCAACAGTGACCGCGACGAAGTGAATCGCCGGCCTCGCGTGGTCCATCAGAAGCAACGACCCGGACGACACCGCGAGTGCGACCAGAAAGACGACGCTCGAGGCCTCGAAGACGATCGACGGACACGGTATCACACGCCCCGTTCGATCGACGGACCGTCCCCTGAGACCGACGTACGCGATCGGTCCCACGATCAGCGCCAGTCCCAGCCCGTACTGTCCGAGGCCGAGGACCACCGAGAGAACCGAGATAACGATACCGCCGCCGAACGCGACGATCGAAATCAGACGATCGAACTCCCGATCGACGACGGTCGGCAGCCGATACGCGGACCAATCCATATTATATTACGGTGAGTACTGGTTAACATATGGTGTTTTCGGAACGAAGAGTGAGTGGACACAACTGAAATCCAGCGTATCGACCCAGCACTGAGTGATCGAGGACGAAGCCTTCGACACTGTCCCTCACCGTCACCTATAGTTAAATTTATAATACACTGTAATTGATTTATACGAGAATGACACGTCGGTTCGGGGATGAAGAACGGTTCGTCATCCGGTGCTGTAAGGCCGGTATACGTGGTACGTCGGTTCGACCGAATTGGTTCGAGTCCGGACTCGACTGGGAGACCGTTTGCCGTCTCACTCGACGCCACTGTGTCACCCCGCTTTTCCTCGAGGCGGTCCGCCATGAGCGAGAGGAAACCGTCCCTCCAGAGGCACTCGAGACCCTCGAGGAACGCTCGGCGTACGTCGCGCGTCGAAATCTCCGACTGCTTCAGACGACTGCGTCGCTCTCGCAGGCGTTCGAGCGCGAGGGAATCCGGGCGATTCCGTACCGCGGACCGGTACTCGCCCGAATCGCCTACGGAGACGTCGGGCGACGCGAGTTCGGAGATCTCGACGTTCTCGTCAGGCGGACGGATCTCCCGGCAGCACGATCGGTGCTGCTCGAGCAGGGATACGATCCACAGTACGTTCGCGAGACGACGGATGGGCTTACCAGCAGCCAGCAGTGGGCGTACACCCGGTTCGCTCGCGACTACGCGTTCGAGCACCGCTGTGAACCAGTCGAAGTCGAACTCCACTGGCGCGTGCTCGCACGGCGCTTTCCGACGGCGATCGAACTGGAGTCGGTGTGGGACCGTCGGTCCACCACGTCGATCGCCGGCACCGACGTCCCCGTCCTCTCGCCCGAGGATCGGCTGCTCTCGTGTTGCGTCCACGGAACTCGTCACCGCTGGGATCGACTCCGCTGGATCTGTGACGTCGCGGCGGATCTCGAGCGAAACTCGATCGACTGGGAGACCGTCATACGCCGGAGCGAGTCCCACAACTGCACGCGAATGTTGCTTCTCGGTCTCGCGGTGACGGCGTCGCTGTTCGAGACGCAGTTGCCCGTGCGAGTCAGACGGCGAATCGATGCCGACCCGGCGATCGAGCCGCTTCGATTGCACGTTCGGGACCACCTGTTCGACGACTCGGCGTACCCGGAACACGAACTGTGGAGGTTCCAGTCTCGTACGCTCGAGCGATACCGCGACAGGGGAACGTTCTGGGCGACCTGTCTGTTCGAACCGACGAGACCCGACATCGAGGCCGTTTCGTTGCCCCGCCCGCTCGCGCCGCTGTATTCGCTCGTTCGGTGCGGTCGCCTCCTCCGGACGGCGATCGGTCGTCGACCACGCAGCCGAGGCGAAACCGACTCGAACCCCAGCCGGACGAACGCAAACCCATGACGAGTCGGACGAGCGAACCCGAGCCGTCGATCGGCGAGAAACTCGACGCCCTCCGAGAGGTACTTCGATATCGTCCGAAACTGACGGCGACGATCCTCCTGTTGAAGTTCGTCGCCGCCCTCTTCGAGGGAATCGGACTCACGTTGCTGTTGCCGATCATCGAGGCGGCACAGGCCGATGGCGGACTCGCAGAGGAAACGTCTGGGGTAGCTGCGATCTTCGTTCGGGCGTACGCCGTCGTCGGCGTCACTGCTACCCTCGAGGCGCTACTTCTCGGGCTCGCGCTGGTGATGACGATCCGGTACGGGACGAGTTTCCTGATCGGCTGGCTACAGGCGTCACTGGCGACGACGTACATGGCTGAGTTGCGACGCCAGTCCTACGAGGCGCTGCTTTCCGCGACCGTGTCGACGATCGACGGGCAGGACGGGGACGAGATCATGAACACGATCGTCACGGAAACCCAGAAGTCGGCACGCGTCATCGCCGAACTTCTGGGTGCGATCGAGCGGGTGTTCTTCGCCGCCGCGTACGCCGCGGTCGCCCTCGTGCTCTCGCCTGCGTTGACGGTCATCACGGTCGTGGTTCTCGGCGGCGTCGTCGCCCTCACTCGCTATGTCCTCACACCGGGGTACGCCATCGGCGACGAGGTCGCCGCCGCCAACGAGGAGGTCCAGTCGCTTACGAGCGCCGCCATCCGGGGTCGCCGCGAGGTGAAGCTGTTCTCGATGGTCGAGGACCTGCACCAGCGGTACCGACGGGCCCACGATCGACTCGTCTCGACGCGGGTTCGACTCGAGCGAAATCAGGTTGCACTGGGGAAGGCAAATCAGCTACTCAACGCGTTCGTCGTGTTCGCGCTCGTCTACGTCGCGATCGAGTTTCTGACCCTTTCGTTTGCCGCGCTGGGGGTCTTCCTGTTCGCGATGTTTCGGCTCTCGCCGCTCGTGAGCCAGCTCAACAACACCATCTACTCGCTCGACGGGGCACTTCCACATCTCGTCCGGACCCGCGCGCTCGTCGACGCGTTCGAACGACGCGCGGAACGCGAGGGCGGCGTCCGTCTCGAGGAGTCGATAACGACCCTCGAGTTCGATCGCGTGAGCTTTCGATACGAGAGCGGAGAGGACGAGACAGGGCTGGCTCACAGGGATCGCGCTGACGGAGGCGGGATCGAGGACGTCTCCCTGCGCGTCGACCGAGGCGAAACGATCGCGCTCGTCGGCCCGTCGGGAGCCGGAAAGTCGACGATCGTCTCGCTGGTGTCGGGGCTGTACGAACCCGACGAGGGCCGGATCTACGCGGACGGAGCCGCGCTCGATCGGATCGATCCCGACTGCTGGTACGATCGGGTGGCCGTCGTCCCCCAGCGTCCGTTTCTGTTCAACGAGACGCTGCGGTACAACGTCGCGATCGCACGGCCGGACGCCGCCGCCGAGGAGATCGAACGCGCCTGCGAGATCGCTCGCGTCTCGACGTTTCTCTCGGAGCTTCCCGACGGTCTGGAGACCGAGGTCGGCGACGACGGCGTCCGCCTCTCGGGCGGGCAGCGCCAGCGCGTCGCGATCGCCAGAGCGTTGCTGTCGAACGCCGACGTCCTCGTCTTCGACGAGGCGACGAGCGAACTCGACTCGCCGACCGAGGAGGCGATTCTCGAGGGGATCAAGGCGATGAGCCGGGAGTACGCGACGGTCGTCGTCGGCCACTGGCTGTCGACTGTCAGAGACGCCGACCGGATCTACACGATCGTCGACGGTCGCGTCGTCGAATCGGGTACCCACCGGGATCTGATCGACGCGGACTCGGAGTACGCTGCGCTGTACGGCTCACAGCTCGGGGCTGCGGGCTCGAGGCGATAGGGATCACGAACGAACGAGCGCGAGACGACCGAGAAAACCGAGACACGAACTATGAACCACTACTCATCGTACGGATTGAGGATTCGATCGGCAGTGACGCTCCCGGAGTTCCCGAGGGCAAAAGCGCCAGCGGAGGCCGTCGACGTCGAAATTCGGAGGGCAAGCGTCGATCCGGTACCGGAATCGGTGTCCGGAACCGGAATCCGCCGTCTCGAGGCGGAGCCGGCCGCCTGTCGGCTCACCTACGACGGAATCGGCTCGTTTCTCGTCGAAGAGGGACGACGGATTTTGTTCGATTCGGTGACCGAACGAGATCCGCCGAGAAAGGTCGTTCGACGCCTCTTCGCGAACGAGATCATGGGACTCGTCCTCCACCAGCGGGGCGAACTCGTCGTCCACGCGAGCGCCGTCGCCGTCGACGACCGAGCGGCGGTCTTTCTCGGACCGCAGGGTGCGGGCAAGTCGACGACGGCAGCCGCGTTCCACGAACTGGGGTATACGACCCTCGAGGACGATCTGGTCGGGATCCGCCTCGAGTCCGGCCGGCCGGTCGTCGTCCCGGGCGTCCCCGAGATCCGACTGTTGCCGGATGCGATCGACGCGCTCGACGTCGACGGGACGAGTCGGCCTGAGGAGATCGGCGATTCGGAAAAGCGATACAAACGGATCGACGCGACGGCCGATCCGGTGTCGCTCTCGAGGTGTTACGTGCTGTCTGACGGCGACGAACTCGCCCTCGAGCCGGTTCCCCCTCGAGATCGCGTCGTCGAACTGATCGCCCGAACCTACACCGGCGGGTTACTCGACGAGACTGGGGCGACGGCGGACAACTTCCGATCGTGTTCGACGATAACCGAGGAGACGCCGTTTCTGGCGCTTTCCCGGCCGCGTGATCACGACAGACTTCCGGAACTCGTCGAACTGGTGGCGCGTGATCTTCGTCGGGATGAAGACCCACGGTCGGTCGAGCACTCGAGCCGTATCGACCGCTGATACGGTTTACTGTAAATCATTACCGGCGCACCCGCGACCCGGGCGACGGGTGCGCCGGTACACAGTTACAGTAATCCGTATGAAGGCGGCCACAAGCTTCGGGAGAGTCACCGCTCGAGGGGCACCGGCCCACGTTGGATGGACGTCCCGGACACGGCACCGAAGCATTCACCACGTTCTGCCGACGACCGTCTCGGTATGGGGTATCACGTCGTCGATCCGGACGACCTCGAGCCGGAGCCGGATCGCCCGTCGGAGATGCGCTACGTGAGCGAGGCCGCCGGAATGGAGCAGATGGGGCTCCGAGTGTACCACGTCGAACCGGGCGAGGAGATCCCCCTCTCCGGGCTGCACTACCACGAGACACAGGAGGAGGCGTTCTACGTGCTCGAGGGGGAACTCACCGTAGAGACGCCCGACCGCGTCTACCGCGTCGATCGGGGCGAGTTCTTCGTCGCCGAACCGGAGAGCCCACACCGAGCGCACAACGACTCCGAGGAGCGGACGACGGTGATCGGCATGGGCGCACCGCCGGTCAGCGACGGCCACGTCTACGAGGGGTGAACGCCGTTGCGGCGACGGCAGAGACCACGAGCGCGGTCCCGTCGGGCCAGTTCGACCCTTCTCACCAAGACACCATCGTCGCACCCGCTCGAGTGCGTCTTCGACACGCCCTCGAACTCGCGAGCCGCGGGAATCGAATCGGACACACCGACTCTACCGCCTCGAGGGCCACCAGTGGCACGTACGGACCGCGGCGTTCGACGGATGCGAGAGGAGCCAGCGGGTCACAACCTGTACGACCGATCGGTCGGTGAGCTCGTTCGACACTCGCAAGGCGGGAATTTAGGCTCGGTGACGACGGCGACACGACCATGGCCGACGTTCCGGACGTCGAGATGGTAGAGACGGAAGACGAGTACATCCACGTCAGATTTCGCGATTCCGATCGCTACGACGAGATCCGCACGCCCGACTGGGCGGAAAATCCTGCGGAGTCGGTTTCGGAGGGTAGCGAGGTCAGGACCGGTAGGCTCGAGGGCGAAGACGACTGGGAGGTGACCAGCGTCCTGATCCAGAAGATCGTCGGCAAGGAGAAAGCCGAGGAGCAGGCCAGGGAGATCGTCGAGAAGATCGAGTCGTGATACTGGCGGATAGCATTATTCGACGATCGGTCGCCCTCCTGCGGCCGTCTCCGATGGCGACGGCCACGAATTCGCGACCGACGTCTCATACGGTTTGCTGTACGTCATTACCGGAGCGACTGCGGGACGGCGCCCGGTCGCTCCGGCATACAGTGAGAGTAATCCGCATTATGCCTTCCGTCCGACTGTATGACGGGGCTTCGAGGCGTCCAGCCGTAAAGGGTGGCTTTTTATGGCGACCGTTCGTATCCCGACGCATATGTTCAAGGCCATCGTGAGCGCGGAAACGCTCACCAGTGCGCTCGACTCGGTGAGCGTGCTGGTCGACGAGTGCAAGATCCACCTCGAGGAAAACGGGCTGGAGATCCGGGCCGTCGACCCCGCAAACGTCGGGATGGTCGATCTCTCGCTCGATGCGGCCGCGTTCGAATCGTACGAGGCCGACGGCGGGCTGATCGGCGTCGACCTCTCCCGACTCGAGGATATCGCCGGTATGGCCGAATCAGGCCAGCTCGTCCAGTTCGAACTCGACGAGGAGACCCGAAAGCTCCACATTCAGATCGACGGACTCGAGTACACGCTCGCGCTGATCGATCCCGATTCGATCCGCCAGGAACCGGATATTCCCGACCTCGATCTCCCGGCACAAGTCGTCCTCGAGGGCAAAGACGTCAACCGCTCGGTGACGGCGGCCGATATGGTCTCCGACCACATCGCACTCGGCGTCGACGACGCCGAGGAGTTCTTCTACGTCAACGCCGAGGGCGACACCGACGACGTCCACCTCGAGTTGACCCAGGAGGACCTGATCGACCTGCAGGTCGGCCCAGCTCACTCGCTGTTCTCGCTGGATTATCTGAAAGACATGAACAAGGCGATCCCCGCCGACACCGAAGTGACGCTCGATCTGGGCGAGGAGTTCCCGGTCAAGATCTACTTCGGATTCGGAGAGGGCAACGGGCAAGTCACCTACATGCTCGCGCCGCGTATCCAGAGCGACTGATCGTCCGGTCCGATAGCCGATCGAGCGCCGTCTTCTCCGGATCGACCGTCGTTTTGGCCGACAGCCGTTTTCGCGTCCGGCAATTCTCGAGGCTCGATTTCGGTTCGTGAGACGTCCGTCCGGTCGATTCGGGGACCGATCGATCGAACGTGGTCACCGATGGGGACGGCGTCAGTTCGCGACCGACGCCGCATTGTTGGCGGTCTGGGGAGGGGTAGTACCGGATTGGGGACGCTCCGCGGATCGGAATCTCGTCGTTACTGTCGAACCCTCACGGCACCTGACTTGTACCCCCGGATTTATGGAGTCTGTTACCGTCACGCAACTGCAATGGCGATACTCGTCGAGTTTTGCGTCCAGGCCGACGAATTCCCGCTCGGGGAACTGTTCGTGACCGTCCCGGACGTCTCAGTCGAACTCGAGCGGATCGTCCCGGTGAACGACTCGCTGTTTCCGTACGTCTGGATTCGAGGAGCGGAACGGATCGACGTGGAGGCGGCGATCGGAGAGACGGACGCGGCGACCGAATTCACGTTGATCGACGACCTCGGAAAACGGGGGTTACTGTACCGGGTCGACTGGAACCCCGATCTCGACGGGATCGTCAGTGCGATCGCCGAGTCGAACGCGTCTCTGCTTTCGGCTACGGGAAAACACGAGCGGTGGACGTTCAAGCTTCGGGTCGACGACCACGCGGAACTCGGCGCGTTCCAGGACCGGTGTCGGAGCCACGGCGTCCGAATCACGCTCGTGCGGTTGCAGCCCCTCGAGTACACCGACGAGGACGAGCGAGTGACGCCGGCACAGCTCGAGGCCCTCGAACTCGCCTTTCAACGAGGGTATTTCGACGATCCGCGCAGGGCGACTCTCGACGACCTCGCCTCGGAGTTGCACATCACGCGCCAGTCGCTGGCCGGCCGGCTCCGGCGGGGCCACCGGAACCTCCTCACCGGGGTTTTCGGCGACGGAGGACGCGCGCTCGAGCGGGCCGCGTCGTCTACTGACGATTGACGCGGTCGTCCCAGCGGAACGACACGACACTTAATATTGCTACATAGTAAGGATAGTACCTACCAGCACGTCCACAGTAGAGAGCAGTATGCCCTCCGTGGACGATCCCGCTGACGCATCCGAACCGCGAGACAGCTACGTGACGACGTTCGATCCGGCGGTCGACGACCAGCCGACCGCGGCCATCGTTACGGCAGTTGCGTCGCTCGTCGAGCGAGATCCGCTCGAACTCACACCGCTTTACGACGCAATCGATCCCGACGCACTCGAGTCCCTTTTCGATCACGCCTGCCGGGCCGACGACGCCTCTCATCAGGTGTGGTTCACCTACGAGGGGTTCGACGTCGGCGTCTGCAGCGATGGGGAGGTACGGATCAGCGACGCGACACCGAAGTCGACTTCGAACGCCTGATACGGACTGCTGTCAGTCACTACCGGAGCAACCGCGGGACGGCGTCCGGTCGCTCCGGCACACAGGTACAACAATCCGTATGACCGACGGTTCGATTCCGCCCGCGAGCAGGGCCGTTCGACACTCCAGACCGACGAAACCCTCCTTTCGGATCGAACCGGGGTCGCTGACGACCGGGCTACGCCTCGAGACGCGTCTCGAGGAACGAGTTCAACAGTTCGTTCGTCCGCTCGGACTCCTCGAGGAAGAAGTAGTGTGACCCTCCCTCGATCAACTCGAGGCGTGCGTCCGGAATCGCCTCCTCGAGCAGTAACGCGTTCCCGGACGGGACGACCCTGTCGTTCGTCCCGTGGAGGACGAGCGTCGGGACGCGGATTCGCTCGAGCCGGTCGCTCACGTCGAAGTTCGTGACGCCGGCTAGCTGAGATTCGCGCGCCGGCGCGTCAGCGTTCTGCTCGAGTCCCCACTCGATGATCCGGTCGATCAGGTGCGGATTGCGGTTTACGAATCGGTCGGAGAACGCGGGACGCAACCGATTCCTGAGCGCCTCGCGTTCGTTTCCACTCGACTCGCCGACGATCTGTGCTCGGACGTCTTCAGGAACCGGAACCGCGTCGATCCCGCCGTGGCTCGTCGAACACAGCGTCAGCGTCTCCGCCCGCGAATACTCGAGGGCGTACTGCTGAGCGACCATACCCCCCAGTCCCGCGCCGACGAGGTGGACACGGCGCGTCCCGACGTCCGAAAGCACCGCCTCGAGGTCGTCGGCGAGCCCTTCGACCGAGTAGCCCGCCGGCCCCGACAACAGGGGTCGGCGGAGCCGCCCGGGAAGACGCGGAACGACCGGCGCGAGTCCGGGATCCGATCGTCCCGTTCCCCGCGTGTCGGGTGCGATCACGTCGTGAGCGTCGGCGACGGCCTCGCGCTGCCAGCGCCACATCCACCGCCCGTCGCCAAGTCCCTGCAGAAACACGACCGGATCGCCGTCCGCATCGCCGTCGCACTCGTCGTATTCGTAGAAGATCGACGCGCCGTCACCCGAAACCCGTGGCATACCCGCACCGACGTGTTGGGGGCCCTTGAAATCGACCCTCGAGGCCGGATCGGCCGCCGCCCTAACGCGGCCGTTCTCGAATCGGGTGATTGGCGGTAATATACTGTTACCACGCTGGCAACCGCTTGTTACCGATTCTGTCGGACGAACTCCGTCGGGGGATCGTAACCAGCGCGTTTATCCCGACGGAGTAACATCCCATTACCGATGCAGCGCCTGCACGCCCGGTACCCGTTTCTTGAGGCCGCCCGCGAGACCGTGGCGACGGAGGCGGTCGATCTCGCGACCGTCGTCGAGCGAGAGGGGGCGGTCGTCGACCGCGCCCGCCAACGCGTCATTACCGCGATCGAGGACGGCACCACCGGCGAACCACACCGCGATCACCGCGTCGAGTTGCTCTCCTATCCCGTCGCGCGCGTCCTCGTGTCGATGGTCGACGAACGCGTCCTCGTTCGCCGGTACGCTCGCGCGGAGGCCGCGACGGCCTACGAACGGTTCGTCGACGACCTCGCCGACACCACCGAACTGAAAAGCGTCGAGACGGCGGGACTCGATCTCGAGGACCTGTTCGCGGAGTTCGACCTGGAGGGGGCGATTCGAGAAGCCTCGGACGGGGAGTATCGAATCGCCGTCGGAACCTACCTTCCCCTCGCCGCCGACCTGTGGGACGACGGCTGGCGACTCGTGAATCGACCGCTCGCCCGGGGTGAGGTTCCGGTCGACGAGGACGAGTTGCTCGAATTGCTGCGCGAGGCCATCCGTGATCGAATCGAGGACGGCCTCCCGTTCGAGGTCCCCGAGGCGATCGCCGTCGGTCTCGAGGACGACGTGACGGAGATCAGAGACGTGCTCGCGGAGCTGGATCTCACCCGCGAGATCGACACCGTCGTTCCCGACCTGTTCCCGCCCTGTATGAAGTCCCTGCTGGATCAGATACAGAAAGGAGAACACCTTCCACACCACTCCCGGTTTGCCATCACTGCGTTCCTCGCGAGCATCGGGATGAACACCGACGAAATCGTCGACCTCTACCGGGTGAACTCGTCGTTCGGCGAGGAGATGACCCGCTATCAGACCGACCACATCCGCGGCGACACGTCGCCGACGGAGTACTCGCCACCCTCGTGTGCGACGATGCAATCGTACGGCGACTGCGTGAACAAAGACGACCTCTGTGAGCGGATTCCGCATCCGATGGCCTACTACGAACAGCGGATCGACGACGCCGAGGACGACGAACTCGAGGACTGGCGCAAGACGGAGACGGAGACGGACGAGGCGGAGTCCACAGGCGATTGAACTCGTCGGTCGTTGCGATACGTCGGTTACTTTCGGTACGGATCGTCGGAGAGTTCCTCCGCTTGCTGTTTGACGTCCGCGAGTGCTTCCTCCTGCTCGCCGCGGGCGAGTCCGCCCGATTCGACGTGGCGTCCCCCGTACTGCCAGCGCGGGATCGCGTTCCAGACGCTCGAGTCACCGTCGTCGCAGTCGGGTTCACTCGGGTCGCCGGCTCGATCGTCGGTTCTGCCGTGGTCGCTTTCCTCCGATCGGTTCTCGTCGGTCTCTTCGGGCGTCGGCGAACGTCGCCACAGCCGGAAGACGCCGAGACCGGTGAGGATCGCCAGTCCGCCGAACGCTGTCGTGGGGGAGGCGACCGCCGTCGACCGCAAGAGCGCAGAAGAACCGACCAGGCCGAACGCGATAGCGACCCCGAGCAGACGGAGGCCGCCGGTTTCGACGGCCGCAGAACTCGAGTCGGAACTGGCCATAGATAATGTCACACTCACTACGTGAAAAAGGTGCCGGCGGCGTCAGACGGATTGCTGCACGATGGGCCGATACACCAGCTGCTCGGATCGCGGGTGCGTCGGTAGTGGCGTACAGTAACCCGGATCAGGCGGCGTTTTGAGCGTCGGCGTCGTCGTCCTCGAGACCGTCTTCGGGGTCGTTCAACGTGACGGCGAGACCGATCCCCACGGCGGTAAGCAAGAAGATAAATCCGACGATCACGGCGACGAGCAGTTCCGCTCCTTCGGGCTGGAGGACGCCGTCGCTGCCGTACGTCTGTCCGATGTAGATCATGGCCCCGAGCATCAGGACGATAGACGAGACGGCCACGACGATTTCGATGAGTTGCTCCCGCTCGAGCATTATAGAAGCGCTTTCTTCGGCCAGGGCAAAAGCGCTTCGAAGGGCCCGCAGTGTCCGATGAGAATTTGATGGAGCGATCGTCCCCACGCGTGGTAGGGATCAGCACCGACGAACAGGTACAACAATCCGTATTAGGTCATCGCCATCTCTTGTTCTAGACTTCGAAGCTGTTCGACGCGCTTTTCAGTCGGCGGGTGCGTGCTGAACAGTTGGCCGACGATGCCGGACTTGATCGGGATGATGAAGAATGCGTTCATCTCGGCCTCCTCGCGCATGTCCTCTTTCGGGACACGATCCATCTGTCCGGAGATCTTCATCAGTGCGGAGGCGAGCGCCGATGGGTTGCCGGTGATCGCCGCTGCGCCCCGGTCGGCGGAGTACTCCCGGTAGCGCGAGAGCGCCCGGATGAGCAGGTAACTGATGATCCAGACGATCAGGGAGACGAGGATCGCGACGACGATACCGCCGCCGCCGCGACCGCGACCGCGACCGCCGCCGAAGAACGCGCCCCATCGCACGATCATAAACGCGATCGTCGAGAGAAACGACGCGATGGTCATCACCATCATGTCCCGATTCTTGACGTGGGCGAGTTCGTGGGCGAGCACGCCGTCGAGTTCCTCCCGGTCGAGGGTTCGCATCAGACCCGTCGTCACCGCGACTGCGGCGTTTTTCTGGTTCCGGCCGGTCGCGAAGGCGTTCGGGACGTTCGAGTCGATGACGGCGACTTTCGGTTTCGGGAGATCGGCCTGCTGGGAGAGACGCTCGACCGATGCGTGAAGCTGGGGATACTCGTCCGCAGAAACGTCTTTCGCCCCCATACTTCTGAGCGTGAGCGTGTCGCTGAAGTAGTACTGGACCAGCGACATCCCGCCGAACAGGAATCCGAAGACCAGGAAGTTCGGACCGCCGGTCAGATACCCCGTGAGCACCGCGGCGAAGACGATGTATAGCGCGAACAACAGAAACATCGTCAGAAACATCCGGAACCGAAGTCCCCAGTCCGCCTGCCAGTTCATACTCGATCTACGTTCTCGACTGAAATAAGCCCCGTGACATTCGACCGGCGATAGTCACTCGTGCGTAGAACGTATAAGACGTGAAACTATTTTCGCATCCACGACTCGAACCCCTTCGTTTCGCATGGAGACCCTGGGACGTGACGACGTCTGACACACTGATTTTCGAGTCTGTCTGACGAACGTCTGACACTCGGAGTGTACCTCGAGTTGCGGAGTCGAAGCGCAGGGTCAGTCGACAGCCCACCAGTCGAAACCGAGAGAAACCGCCGGACGGGAACGGTAAATATGTGCTTTCCTCGATGCAGCCCGATCCGTCGCCGCCGAACTCGACCCCTTCATTTCGCGTGGAGGTGTCAAGTTCTGAAAACCGACGGGACGGATGCGGATCGCACAGCGAACAGTATAACCCGCTGAATCCCTAACCTGACGTACGATGAACGAATCGCGGGCGTTCTGTCCCCGCTGTGGGGATCCGGTTCCCGATCGATCGCCGAGCGACGCGAACGACGACGCCGTGGGTGAATCGGTCGAGACCGGTGGCAAACGGGCGACCGATCCGCTCCGGCCGGGTTCCGACGTCGAACTCTGTGACTCGTGTTACTTCGACGACTTCGACTTCGTGGACGCGCCGGATTACGTCGACGTTCGGGTCTGCGCCCGGTGTGGGGCGGTTCACCGGGGGAACCGATGGGTCGACGTGGGTGCCGAAGATTACACCGACGTCGCGATCGAGGAGGTCAGCGACGCGCTCGGGGTCCACGTCGACGTCGAAGACGTCGCCTGGCAGGTCGAACCGGAACAGGTCGACCAGAACACGATCCGGATGCATTGCTACTTTACGGGCGTGGCTCGGGGCACGCCGGTCGAAGAGCGGGTGACGGTGCCGGTCAGGATCGCCCGGCAGACCTGCACCCGCTGTGGCCGAATCGCCGGCGATTACTACGCCAGCATCGTCCAGATCCGTGCGGAACGGCGGACGCCGACCGACGAGGAGATCGAGCGGGCAAAGGAGATCTCGAACACGACCGTCGCCGAGATGGAGGCGACCGGCGATCGGAACGCGTTCGTCACCGAGACGACCGAGACCGACGACGGCCTCAATATTCGGGTTTCGACCAACAAGATCGGCAAGAAGATCTCGAACAAGATGGTCCAGGAGTTCGGCGGCACGGTCAACGACGCCGAGACGCTCGTCACCGAGGACGAAGACGGCAACGAAGTGTATCGCGTCACCTTCGCCGTTCGTCTGCCGCCGTACAGACCCGGCGACGTCATCGACCTCGAGGACGACGCCGACGACGACGGGCCGGTACTCGTCCGCAGCGCTCGAGGCAACCTCAAGGGGGTTCGAGTTCGAACCGGCGAGCGCTACGAGGCGAGCTACGAGGAGGGGAATTCGCCCGACGCCCGCAAACTCGGCGAGCGCGGTGACGCCGTCGAGACGACGGTCGTCACGGTCGAAGACGAGAACGCGGTCCAGGTGCTCGATCCCGAAACGTATCAGGCGAAGACGGTGTCCCGGCCGGATTACTTCGACCCCGACGCCGAAACGGTGCCCGTCCTGAAAAGCCGCGCCGGACTCCACGTACTCCCCGACCCGGACCCGGACAGTGGCACTGACACCGCCACGACCGAGCCGTACGATCCGTACGAGAACCCGCGCGAGGACGACGAGAGCGATGCGTGAGGAATCGGACGGAGACGAACCCTCGCTCGAGTCGACTTCGGTCGGGGCACATACCGACGCCCCGCTCGCAGTGATCGTCGACAAACCGCGTACGGAGACGGCGATCGAGTCGCTTCGCGTCGAGGGCGTATACGACGACTCGAGACGGGTGCGCGAGGACGGCCCAGACCGGGTGGCGCTGCCGGTTACGGAACCGCCGTCGGAGACCGACGTGCTCGAGGTCGTGCGACAGGTCGATCCCGAACCGCGAACGCCGGACCTCGAGGACCGACTCGCCGATCGGGGCTGGGACGAGGACGCCCTCGCCGCCGCACCGGGGTCGTGGGCCGTCGTCGGCTCGGTCGTTCTCGTCTCGGTTCCCGACGGCTGTCCCGACGAGACCGAACTGGCCGAGGCGCTGCTCGAACTCCACGGCGAGGCGGACAGCGTGCTGGCCAACGAGGGGATCGCCAACGACGGAGAGGCGGGAACGTGCCGCGAGCCACGGACCCGACTGCTCGCGGGCGATCCGGATACCGAGACGATCCACGCGGAACACGGGACCCGGTACGGACTCGATCCCGCGAAGGTGATGTTCTCGCCCGGCAACCAGGCCGAGCGGGCGCGGATGGGCGAGGTCGTGCACACAGAGTCACGGCCTGTAGACTCCGCGGACGGGCCGACACGGACCGGAACCGACGAGCACGTCTTCGACATGTTCGCCGGCATCGGCTACTTCACGCTGCCGATGGCTCGTGCCGGCGCGCGGGTAACCGCAGCCGAGATCAACCCGACCGCGTTCCGGAACCTCCTCGAGAACGCGGTGTTGAACGACGTCGACGACCGCGTCGACGCCTACATGACCGACTGCCGGGAACTCACGAGCGATGTCGACGCCGACAGGGTGGTGATGGGATACTACGGCAGCGCCGAAGAATCGGCCGACGAGGAGTCTACGACGGACGCCGCGCGAACCGACGAAGCCCACGAATTCCTGCCGACAGCGCTCGAGGCGCTGGTCCCCGGCGGCGTGATCCACTACCACGAGGCGACGCCGGAGTCGCTTCTGTGGGATCGACCGCTCGAGCGACTCGAGCGCGCGGCGACGGCGGCCGGTCGCGAACTCGAGGTGGTCGGGAAACGTCGCGTCAAGAGCCACAGCGCGGGCGTGTCCCACGTCGTCCTCGACGGACGCTTCGAGTGATCAACCGACTCCGAGCGGCCGACTGCGGGAACGACGGTGATCGGTCGTGACATTCATAGCCCCGCGGTGAGTCACGCTAGACATGGATCGAAGTCAGTTCATCGCGGTCATCTTCGCGGTCCTCATGGTCACGTCGATGATCGCCTGGGGCGCACTCGCCGCGTTCTGATCGGCTCCGCTGGGATCCGCTCCGCGGCGCGGACTACTGTCGCCCGCGGTCTTGATACACGTCCCCGTTACTCGGTTTTCTCGCGGCCCCGGTTTCGTCACTCGACACCGCGCGTTCTCGCCTCCGGCCGGTCGATCTGCATCCAGTCGATCCGCGCTCGATCGATCCGCGCTCGATCGATCCGCGTCACCCGTCGGTATCCCACACGTCGGCGAGCGGACTCGAGCGTGACGATCGCTGCGAGGAGCGGTTCCCTCGAGAGCTGGTCCGCGTGCGCTGGTACCCCGCCTCCCCGGTCGAACCGGTCGTCGATCCGGATTCCGTTCCGTCGAGGGCCGCCCGCGGTTCGAACGGTGGAAGTTGCGGTTCGCTCATCCGATCGACCTGGGCTTCGAACCAGTCGGGCATGTCCGTTCGCGCCCGTTCGAAGAGATCGACCAGACTCGAGTCCGCGAGGTAGGTCGCACCGTAGTCGTCGGGCGCACGGATGACCCGGCCGCAGGCCTGAATAACGGTGCGCAGGGCCGCCCGGTAGTACCAGGCCCACTGGCCCTCCTCGAGTCGGTGTGCGACCCGCGAGTCGCTCGTGTTGAGAAACGGTGCCTTGCACAGCACCTGGAAGCGACAGAGGTCACCCTTCAGATCGAGGGCTTCCTCCATTTTCACCGAGAGGAAGACGTCGGGATCGTCGCTCGCTTTCCACTCCTCGAGGACGGCGTCGCGGTCGTCCCGGTCGTGGACCCGAATTCGGTCGCCGACGCCGAAATCCCGGAGGAGGTCGGCCAGACGCTCCTGAATGTCGTAAGAGTGGGCGTGAACCAGCCCCTTTTCGTCGGGGTGGTGTTGCATGGTCCGGACGATCGTCCGGGCGAGTTTCGGCGTCGTTTCCTTCCGGTGTTCGAACGTCATCTTTCCCTGTGTGACGTCGTACAGCGGTCGGTTCTCGACGGGAAACGTGTGGCCGACGTCGACGAGCGCGACGTTGTCGGGGTTCAATCCGACGTGCCGACAGAAGGCGTCCTTGTTGAGGATCGTCGCCGACAGCAGGGCGAACGCGTTGCCCCGATCCCAGACGGTGTGGGCGAGGTACTTCTCGGGATTCATCGGCTTGATCGTCAGGGGCCCGCCTCCGTCGTCGTCTTCGTCGTCGGCCGGATCATCCCCTCGAGCGCCGGCGGACGGTTCGGACTGGTCGACCAGCCACGTCGTCGGACTCTCCGGATCGCGGTAGTCCGAGACGAACCACTCGAGTTCGCCGATCAGTTCCTGCAGGCGGTCGCGCTCGCGCACCTCCGCGGGCGACAGCGTCTCCTGTGCGAGCAGGTCGTCCTTGCGGCGGCCACACGTCTGTGCGACGTTCTCGGCGTACCGAACGGCCCGATCGATGCCGTCGATGTCGGGGACGCGAAGCTCGTCCCAGAAGGGGACCGTCCGTGGCCCGAGCTGGATCGTGGCGTACATCTCGGCCCACTCGGCCAGCCCGTGTGCTTCGTCGATGACGACGACGTCTCGCTTTCGAAAGACCTCGCTGCCGGCGGTCTGCATGAAGTACGCGAGCGTCATCGCCGCGATCTCCCGGTTCGAGGCGATCGCACGATCAGAGAAATACGGACACCGATGCTTGACCGAGCAGTCGTAGCCGCGCTCGCGAACGCACGGGGCCTGGTTGACCGGCGTGTTTCGCTCCTCGGGGAGGATGCAGGTGTAGTTCGACTTCCCGCGGATCACGTTGAGGTCTGCGAGCAGGTCGTCGGCCGCCACGTCGTCGAGCTGTGAGACCTGCGGCGTCGTGTAGTACGCGCCCGACGCCTCGCTCGGCTCGGCCTCGCCGACAGTTCGGGCACAGCCGGCGACGGCTCGAGCCAGCAGGGACTTCCCGCTTCCCGTCGGCGCGCGCACGAGCACGACGTCGTTGTCGGCCGCGAAGGCGTCTCGAATGTCACGGAGGGCCTGCTCCTGGTTCCCGCGGTAGCTCGGCGCGGGAAACGCATCGAAGATCCGCTCGGTGTTCACCGTTCGATTCACGGCGCGGTCACACCCTAAAGGCTACGGACCGTCGCGATCGAAGGGACCGTCTACCACCGGGTAGCCGGCCGATTACAAATACCGAACCGCGCCACAGATCTACTGCGGAAGGGTCGCTCAGCGGTAGAGCACCGCGGTGCCCCTCGGGTCCGCGGCGGCCTCACGTGCCTCGTGGCGTTCGAATCCCACCCCTTCCGCTCCAGTGTCGTCTCCTGTCACTCCATTCGCTACTTTTTCACCGGGGCTCGAGCCGAGAGGTGTCCCCGTCGACCTGCTCGAGGCGGTCGACGTCCGCGCTGGTCGGTTCGTCGGGAAGTACCCCAATACAGGGGTAACACAGCATGTGTGAGGTTCCGTCCTCGAACTCCAGTGTCATCGCGGTCCCGTCGCTGCCGTCGTCCTCGCCGAAGGTCCAGACGTTGGCGATACCGCCGGCGACCGATACCGGTCGACCACAGCCGTCACAGGAGTCCGTTGCCATACGCGACCGTCTGTTCCGGACGGTGAAAGTCGTTGTCCCGCGACAGAACCGGACCGGTTGATACCGGCCGGCAGTATATACCGACCGCCGTCGTACCGCCGGTCATGGAGGTCAACTGCGAGGGCTGTGCGGGTTGTTGTCTCGACTGGCGGCCGTTACTCGAGACGGAAACCCGCGGTGACGACGGATCTCGTGGTCGGACACACGGCGAAAACGGGTCTCACGGTCGGACTCACGACGAGGCGGAAGTCGACCGGAACCCGGTCGACGACGATCCCACGTTCGTTTCGCTCACCCGCGGGACGGTTCGGACGGTCCTCGAGCAGGGGGCGGTCCCCGCCCTGACGCCGCGGTTCTGGCACGCTCGGGACGACCGCGAGAGCGTCGAGATCGACGGCCGACGGATCGCCGCCGTCGCAGGCCGTCCGGTCTTCTTCCTCGGATTGCGGAAACCGCCGAAACCGGTCGCGCCGTTCGGACGCGAGGAGCCGTCGTGGCTCCCAACCTGCGTCTTCCTCGATCCGTCGACGTTACAGTGTCGCGTTTACGACGGCGAGTTCTTCCCCGAGGACTGCGGTGTCTACCCGGAACAGACGCTCGCGCTCGGGGTCGAGACCGAGTGCGAACGCGTCGAGAAGACGTTCGGTGGCGAACGGTTGGTCTCGACGGAAGTCGACGACGAGCCCGACGGCCTGTTGCTCGGAACCGGTGCGATCGGAGAGAAACTCTTCTGTCATCCCCGACCGGCGGCGCTCGAGGGGACGATCGAGCGACTCGCGGCGGGAGAGCTGACGGCCGAGGATCGGGCGGAAACTGCCGCAGTGGCAGCCGCCTCGAGTCCCGGCACGGTCGAGATTTCGGAGGCTCACTACGAGCGAGCGCGAGACCGAGCGCTCGAGGCGGCGACCGACGAATCGGGCGGCGGGAGTGGTGTGGCGACCGACGAGGACGGAGCGTGGATCGGTCCCGCGATCCGAGAGTGGCACCGACGCCGAGTCGCTGCGGGCGAGACCGTTCCGTCTCCGTCGACCGCCGCCGACGTCGAGGACGCCCGCGGTGCGCCGGAGACGCCGGGATGGGACGATCTCGAGGGCGAGTAACGTCCGGGTTAACGAGCGAGCGCCTCGACGACTGATCGGAGAGCGTGGGGGACGTGACACGTCGAAACGCTCGCTCGAGATCGAGAAACCGTCGGCTCAGCGCGGAGGGAAACCCCCAAAGGAGAGTCGCGCGGCCACTAGTCCGACTTGATCTCCTCGAACTTGTTCAAAAGCGCTTCCGCAGAGTCGCCGGAATCGTACTCGACCTGACCGTGATAGATCGTCCGCTCGTCGTCGAAATCCGCATCGACTCTCGAGGCCTGCTGTTCGCGGCGCTCGTGTTCGTCTTCATCATAGGCACCCATTGACATGGTAGGTATAACCAATGTAGGGCGCTGTTCCATATCAATGTAACGGTCGTTCATGATGCTCTCCGGTTGGGACACCCTCGTAAGACGTATGGCGGTCTACGCCGTAGAACCGATGTGGCACGGCCGCTTCGCTTTCGCTATTCGCCCACGAACTGGAGCGAGCAGCGAGTTCGACGGAAGATTTTACAGCCGTTGCGATCGAACATCGGTGCTCGTTCGGTGTCGCCGCGGTTCGATATCGGTGGCGGGTGGGACACTCACCGCTTCGAGATGCAAAACGGCGACCTCGCACTGTTCGCCCGGAAGGACGACGACGCCTACTGGATGGGGAACACGGAAACGCCGTCGTCGCTGTGGAAAACGGATAAGTTCGGCTGGCGGGAGGTCCCCTATCACGTTTCACGGTGGGCCCAGCGGGAACTGCTCTCGACGCTCCACGAGTCGGACCCGTGGCTCGCCGACTACCCGCACATCTCGTGGTTTTTCCTCCCGGTGTTCATGTCGAAAGACGGCCGGGAGGCGACTCGAGCGTTCTTTCGGGAGCACGCGGCTGGCTTTCCCGACGCCGGCCGGCGGGAGACGACGCGGTTTTTCGAGGGCTTTCTCGAGACCGGCGTCCTCGACGAGCACAGACACGTCATGTCCGGCAAGCTCGGCACCAGCGACCACGTCGATCGGGTCCGCATGAGCGCGGCGATGGGCGAGTTCGTCGCCGCGAAGATCCTGACCGACGCCGGCTACGACGTCGTTCCGGAGATCGAGGTGACGACGGGCCACTCCCTCGACTTTCGCGCCCGCGGAAACGAGACCAACGTCCTCGTCGAGGTCACCCGGCCCCAGCCGCCGAAAAACCGTTCGGCGGCCGGCCCCGTCGCCGCCGTTCGCGACACCGCCGAGACCAAGGTCAACGGCCAGCTCGCCGCCCACGGCGGCGGCGCGATCCTGTTCGTCGACTGCTCGAGCTTTCGTGACGACGCCTGGAACGCCGTCCGCGGCGAACAGCCGGACGTCCGTCACCGACCAGCGGTGGTCTACCGCGCCCGCCCGAACGGCCACGTCGAAGGCTATCGGAAGGGGTCGGTTCCGCTCGAACTCGCGGACGCAGTCGAATTTCTGGACTAACGACGGGTGATCCTCGGGTTGGACTGGGGACTGTTGATCCTCGGGTGAGGTGGTTTGCTGTAAGAGAACTCCGAGCCACGACGCCGTCCGTCGGGCGAACGGCGTTCGGCCAATCGAGAGAAGCAGTGGACAGTCTACCTCTAGAAGGAATCAGTCCGCCTCTAGAAGGACATCGCGTCGGGCGTGTACGGACTGCCGACCGGCGTCGGGTCGCGGTCGCTGTATCCGACGCGGCCGATCGCTTTGTCGCTCACCGCGGTGTAGACGGCGAATCGAGCGTCTTCGGGGGCCTGGAAGGTTTCGGACTCGAGACGTGTGAGTACCTCGCCGACCGTTTCGGTGCCGTTCGGGAGCTCGAGCGTCCGGTCTCCGTGCTCCGCGATCAGTTCGTCGGTCGTTGCGGGGTAGTCGTAGTCGTCGATGACGTCGCCGGTGCCGTTGAGCAGCATTACACCATATTGTGTGTGAACAATGATTATAAACATTGTCCATAAAGGATTACTAGTCCTCCCCTACTGACTAGCTTCCTAGTATGCCTCTAGAGACCACGGTCCGGTGCCGTGACGACGGAGAGAAACCGCTAAACCGCGCCGGTCCACAGGTGAGCTATGTCCTACGCCGATCTGCACGTCCACACGACCCGTTCGGACGGCAGCCTGACGCTCGAGGAACTACCGGCGGCGGCCCGTCGTGGCGGCGTGGAGGTCGTCGCGGTGACCGATCACGATCGATTACAGCCGTTCGACGACCCGATTCTCGAGCGTGAGGGCGTTACGATCGTCCACGGAATCGAACTCCGGGTCGAAACAGAAAGCGGCCAGCGGGTCGACCTCCTCGGGTACGGCGTCGAACCGACGGACGAACTCGTCGCGACGACTGAGCGGATTCAGTCGAACCGGATCGAGCGAGGACAGGCGATCGTCGACTGCGTCGAGGACCGTCTCGGCGTCGACCTGGATCTGACCGCGAGCGAGGGATTCGGCCGCCCGCACGTCGCCCGAGCGATCGACGACCATCCGGACACCGACTACGACTACGAGGGTGCGTTCGACCACCTCATCGGCTCCAGTTGCCCGTGTTTCGTCCCGCGAGAGATCCCGTCGTTCGAACGCGGCCGAGCGGCGCTCGCGGAGGCGGGCGAGATCGTCTCGCTCGCACATCCCCTGCGGTATCCTGACCTCGAGGGAGCGCTCGCGCTGGCGCCCGACCTCGATGCCCTCGAGTTGCGCTACCCCTACGATCGCGACGTCGACCTCCAACCGGTCGAGCGGGCGATCGACCGCCACGACCTGCTCGCGACCGGTGGTTCCGACGCCCACGACGGGCGTCTCGGTCTCGCCGGACTCTCGCGGGCGAAGTACGACCGCCTCGAGTTATAGGGAGAATGATACCAACGATAGCCGAGAGCGGAGGGTTCAATGCGTCGGGGTTCCTACACGCTCGTATGAACTGCCACTACTGCGACCGCACGGCCGCCTTCGCCGCCGAATCCGACGGCGTCAAGGTCGGCCTCTGCGAGGAACACTTCCGCGAGCGGTTGCAGGAACTCGCCGAGAGCGACGGACTCGAAACGCTCAAGGAAAAAGTCGACGTCGATCGCGCCGAGTAAGTCTTCTCGAGGGTTTCTGCAGGATTACGCCGTTCGACCCGCGTCGACGTCGATTGCGTCGACTGGACAGACGTCGACACAGAGCATACAGTCGATACACTGGGCTTCGTGAGTCGGTTCGGCCTTCCGTTCGCTCTCGGGGTGGTCCGGCGTGTCGACCCACTCGAAGACGTCGACCGGACAGTCCTCGAGACAGGCTCCGTCGGCGATACAGAGATCGTAGTCGACGGCGACGTGGGTCCCCCGGATACCGAGTTCCTCCGGCTCGTCGACGGGGCCCCAGACGGCGATGCCGTTTTCCTCACCGACCTTCTCGCGGTTCTCGTGAAACTGTGGATCTATGGCCATTGCTAACAGGTTCAGACGGGTGGCCCACACTTAAAAGTACGGACTCTTTTTAAGTGAGTACGAGTCGCGTCTCGAGTTAGGGGTGCCTAAAACCGCAGGGAGTAACCTGCTCCGTTCGAAACGGCGAAATCGGAGAAACCAGCAGGTATATAATCGGACGGCGGGCCCGTCCGGGCGAATGGGAGATCCGCACTCGATGTGGACCCGGCCGATCGTGATCCCCTCACCGGGCCTGCTATACTCGAGTTCGGAGCCCCGGGGCAGTCACGCGAACGAGGAACCCCGGACGAAGCCGATCGACGGCCGACCGGAATCTACACGACCCGCCCCGTCGTTGCGACCCGTATGGCCCGAACCGTCGACGAACTCCGAAACGAGATACGGCTGGCCGTCGACCGATACGAGCGGATCGAGTCGACGGCCTTCACGAAAGAGTCCCTCGCCGCGATCTGTGACGCCGTCGGCTACGACGTCGACGCGAACGACCTCCCACCAAAATCACAGATGCGGGCGGGCATCCTCTGGACGATCGGCGACCTGGACGACGACGATCCGGACAGTGTCGACGGTCCGTTCCGAAAGGCAGACCTCGAGTCGATCGAGGGCGCGCTCCGAGACGAGTCGCCGTAGTCGTCGGTGGGTTCCGTCACGGGAGAATAGTCGTGACACGTCCGTCCGGACGACGGCAGCGCGATCAACGCGTCCCGCTTCGGTCGGTCCGTTTTCTCTCATCCTCGCCTCGTACCTCCGTCGAACGAGCCCACCGAAAGCGGTGGGCGGAGTAGGCGGTCGCCGCGACCAACGATCCGACGAACCCGAGTAACCACGCGAACGCGGCGTAGCCGACGTAGACGTTCTCGTATGGAGCGATAACGTCCCGTGGCGGTTCGGTCGCAAACGGTCCGAAGTGGGTGACGATGACGGCGAAGGTGATCACAGCCAACAGGACGGTCCAGTACCCCGCGCCGACCCGCTCCGTCAGCGTCAGGTACAGACCGAGCGCGAGAAGCGGGTAAATCGCGAGCGTGTAGGTAAACACCGTCACCTCGGGAATCAGCGGCCATCCGACGTGATTCCCGCGAACGACGTGGTCGGCGTGGTGTCCAGCGCCGAAGACCGTCGCCAGAGCGATCAGGATGTAGAGCCGCCCGTCGACGCTTTCCGCCCCGCGCTGGTCGAGCGTTCGAAGATTCAGGATCCCGGTAGCCGTACCGAACATAACCAATCGTCTCGTCCAGAAGTAGGAGTACGTTCCGGCAACATGTTGGGCCGGACATCGCCTCGGCAGTGGCGGTCCGCGTCGTCTCGGCAATGGCGATTCGTGTGTCGCGGGCGTCGCTCGAGTGTCGCTTGCTGGTATCGCTCGAGTATCGTGGGCGTCGCTCGAGAGTTGATCGTGAACCGACTCGGTCTCCTGCGAGCTATCGGAGACGCCTGCCCTTTCGATCCGGCCCGGTCAAGAACCACTTGAGCAGCGTCGCCTCGCCCCGCCGGAGGATCGTACTCGCGGTCGATTTGTCGACGTCGGCCGTTTCGGCGAGATCGGCAAGCGTACACTCTCGCGGGACCTCGTAGTACCCTTCCCGGATCGCCGTCTCGAGGAGTTCCCGCTGGCGGTCGGTCACCAGCGTGTCCGTATCGGCCGTGCTCACGACCGACTGCAGTTCGTACGATCCGTCCGCCGCCTCGATGATCGCCCGGAGTTGATCCAGTTCGTCGCGCGTTCCCGTCAGATCGAGTTCGAACCAGCCGTCCCGAGCGACGACCGGGAACTCGATGGGAAGCGAGGAGGTCTCGACGAACTCGTAGAGATCCGTGTCCGTCGACTCGTACTTGCTGAGGACGCGCCCGTCGGCGGCCTCGAGGGGTTCGAACTCCGTGATTGCGGGATGATCACGCAGCGCCTCGAGGACCGCGTCGGGCTCGTCGGTCACGATCTCGCCGAGTTCGGTCGCGCGGCCGTCGACCCGGTAGCCCGCAAGCAGTTCGAACGTCGCGTCGGGGAACCGCCGCGAAACGTCGGCCACCCACACGCCGTCGGGCAGACGGATGCGAAGCTGTGCGCGGATCATCGCTTCTCGTCCGCGCCGGTCGGGGGTCGAGTTACGCCGAACTCGGTTCGTCCGTCTCGGACCGGTCGTCGGCCGGCCGGAATCGACGCAATCATTCTGGCTCGATCGAAACGGTAACGCTTCACGGTCATTAGTGTGCTGAAACCTCGAGCCGGATGGGAAGTCAGTTGTTCGTCGACGCGCCCGCACGGACGCGAATCATCCTCGAGCGACCCGGTCGTCTGTCACTCCTCGAGCGACCCGGTCGTCTCGAACAGGTCGCCGTCGTAGGCGATCGTCCGCGTCTCGTCCTCTTCGTATCCGAAGCGACGAAGCGCCGTTCCGCGGTCCGTCTTGACCCGAACCGTCTCGACGCCGTTCTCGAACAGCGGAAGCGAATTCCGCAGCGCTCTGAACGGGCGCCGGGGCAGTTGCTCCGGAACGAGCCGCTGGTCGAGATCGACGAAGTCGCCGTCCGATCCCGCGTGCGAGACGGTGACCGTCGCGGGTCGGCGGGCCTCCTCGTAGTTCGGCAGTTCGACGACGATCGTTTCACCCTCGTCGTCGATGGCGATATCCAGTTCGACCGAGACCTCGAGCGGCGGGGCCTCGAGGTCGAACGCCGCTGCATGCGTCTCGTCGTCCGCGCTGTAGCCGACGGTGTAGGCGTATCGGCCGCCGCCGAGGTGACCGACGGTCCGTGTGCCCCACCGTTCGGCCGGATCGCCGTCGTAGACGAAGAGTTCGGATTCGTCGACGCCGCCCGGCCGAACCGCAGCCGCCGGCATCGGCCACTCCCAGGGGTCGATCGGAAACCACCGGCCACCCTCGAGTTTGAACAGTCGCCAGTAGTACGGGTTCCCCGACAGCGACTCCCGGCCGTGGTTGACGAGGTCGAACTCGATCTTTGCCGGCGCTGTGACCGATTCGTGACTCGGCTCGAGGAAGACCGGCGTCTCCGGCGTCGCGTCGTGGTACCACCGGACGTCGGTTTCGTCCGGCTGTGAAGGGACCGTCGCGTCCGCAAGCGACGAGTCGGCGTCGGGGCCCGGCTCGTCGGTCGACCAGATCGCGATTTCGAATCCGTCGCCGCGCCGAGTGAACTCGTACCGGCCGGCTTCGATCGGCTCGTCGCCGCGTCGGTGGTCTCCGAGCAGGTAGTGTTCGCCGGTCACGCGCTCTTCGGCCCCCAGCGTCACCAGGTCGGGAAACCAGTCGTCGCGGACGGTCTCGAGTCGCCACCGGCCGCCCCCGTCGCGGTCGTACCCGGGGGAGGTCTCGGCCAGCGGGTGGTCCGCCGCGGGCGCGAGATAGACGGTGACGTTTCGGTCGTCGCTCGAGCGGCTCGAGGCCGGATCGTCGAGAACGAGCAGTCGTCGCGGACGGAACGTCTGTTCGTACGGCCGTCGGTTCTCGACGGTTGCAACGAGTGTCGCCGGCGATTCTGCGGTTGCCGGTTCGGCGAACTCGAGGTGCATCGACAGCCCGTCGTCGGTCGAGACGCGGCCGTTCACGACGGCGGCTGTGAGCGGAGCCGTCTCGAAGTCCACGACCGTCGGTTCGTCGAACGGCGAACCGCGTTCGGTCGGTTTCGGTTCGTCCGTGTCGTCTCCGTTCGACTCGCTGTCGGCGTCGTCGACGCCGAACTGGGGGCGGTCGTTCGAATCCGGCTCTGGCTCGGTCTCGGATGCAGAGAGGGCGGAACAGCCGGGGAGGAGACTCCCTCCGACGACGGCTCCGGCGAGGAAGCGGCGGCGGCGCATACTCGAGACGATCGGTTGGATCGCCATAAGTTTCCGGCTAGCTCAAACGAATGTTTCGGTGTGGCTGCGGGCGAACGCACCGCTTTTGACGGTTCCGCCGATAGCATCCGGTATGGACCTCACTCACCGCCCGCGACGACTCCGCCAGGATCGGATCCGCGGGCTCGTCAGCGAGACCAGCCTCGAGCCAACGGACTTCATCGCTCCTATCTTCGTCGACGCGACGACCGACGAACGGATTCCGATCGAGTCGATGCCCGGCCACGAGCGCGTCCCGGTCGGAGAGAGCGTCGCCCGCGTCGAGGAAGTGCTCGAGACGGGCGTCGAGGCCGTCATGCTGTTCGGCATCCCGGAATCGAAGGACCCGGAGGGGACGCGGGCCTGGGTCGAGGACGGCGTCATCCAGGACGCCACGCGCCGGATCACCGCGAAAACCGACGCCTACGTCATCACGGACGTCTGTCTCTGCGAGTACACCGACCACGGCCACTGTGGGCCGCTCGAGGAGGAGTTGCGGGGTGAAGGGGACCACGACCACGACTCCGCTTGCGAGCACGATCCGGCGCTGACCGTCGACAACGACGCCACCCTCGAGTCCCTCGAGCGGATCGCCGTCTCTCACGCGGAGGCGGGCGCGGACATGGTCGCGCCGAGCGGGATGATGGACGGCATGGTCGCGGCGATCCGCGGCGCGCTCGACGACGCGGGCTACCAGGAGGTGCCGATCACGAGCTACGCCGCCAAGTATGAGAGCGCGTTCTACGGCCCGTTCCGGGACGCCGCCGACGGCGCACCCTCGTTCGGCAACCGCCGGCACTACCAGATGGACCCCGCGAACGCTCGCGAGGCGATGCGGGAAGTTCGACTCGACGCCGAGCAGGGCGCCGACGTGTTGATGGTCAAACCGGCGCTCCCGTACCTCGACGTCGTCCGGGATGTTCGCCGGGCGTTCGACCAGCCGGTCGCCGCCTACAACGTATCCGGCGAGTACGCAATGATACACGCCGCCGCCGAGAAGGGATGGCTCGATCTGGAGGAGGCGGCACTCGAGTCGCTGCTGTCGATCAAGCGGGCGGGTGCGGACCTGATTCTCACCTATTTCGCCGAAGACGTTGCCCAGCGTCTGGGCTGACACCGTTCTTCGCGACCGTTCGGACGATCGTCCAGAACCTGTCGAAATCCCCCGCTCGAGCGGCGACGTTTGGTGCGCGCGAGTCGATAGCGGGGTGAAGTGTCGGTCCCGGCGGCCCTAATGACAATATTCGCCTCCTTTGCTCCCGACTCGCGGTTGACGAACGGCCACTAACCGTCCGAGAAACGGAACGAGTGGACGCTCCCTGGACCTTATATAGATTATACCGCCTCTAGACTTTCACACCCTAACCTATTATGGAGCATTTCTGGACGAACTCCAACGATTATCCTTATATAGTGTGTGTCGATACTGTGCGAACGTGATTTGGAACACAAACGACGGGCTATTCGGAATTAGTATGGGCGTTCGTAAAACAATACGTGGTGTTGCTGGAGATCCGGTCGGTGATCGTCCGTGATCGAACCGGTCGTCCTCCAGGCGGAAGCGGCGGATCTCGAGTCGCTGGCGACGGGGATGAACCTGATGTGGGCGCTGACGGTTACGTTCCTCATCTTCTTCATGCACGCGGGATTCGCGATGCTCGAGGCGGGACAGGTCCGCTCGAAGAACGTCGCGAACCAGCTGACCAAGAACATGCTGACGTGGGCGGTCGGTATCTTCGTCTTCTTCGTCGTCGGGATGGGGATCGCCAACAACGTCGGTGCGGCCCTCGTCGGCGGCGACTCGACGCCGCTGACGATGTTCGGCGAGGGATCGTTCGACTGGGTGATGTGGCTGTTCAGCGCGGTGTTCGCGATGACGGCCGCGACGATCGTTTCGGGTGCGGTCGCCGGCCGTGCGAAGCTCCGGGCGTACGTGACGTACACGTTCCTCCTCGCGGCGGTCATCTACCCGGTCGTCGCCGGGATGGTGTGGTACGCCCCCGGCGGAACGCCGATCCTCGAGAGCCTGGGCTTTGCGGACTTCGCGGGCGGAATGGTCGTCCACGGCGTCGGCGGCGTCGCCGGCCTCACCGCGGCCTGGATTATCGGCGCTCGCATGGACAAGTACGACGCCGACGGCGGCGTCAACATCATCCCCGGTCACTCGCTGACGTTCGCCGTGCTGGGGACGCTGATTCTCTGTTTCGGCTGGTTCGGATTCAACGTCGGCACCGCGGCGACCGTCATCGACACCGGTACGTTCGAACTGGCCGACTTCAGCTACGTCGGCAGCGTCGCGATGGTCACGGCTCTCGGGATGGGGCTGGGCGCACTCGGTGCGTCCACCGTCTCGCTGGCGATGAACGGGAAGGTCGACACGCTGTACGTCGCGAACGGCATGCTCGCCGGCCTCGTCGGCGTCACCGGCCCGACCGATCTCATCACGCCGATGGGCGCGATCGCGATCGGCTTCCTCGCCGGCGCGCAGCTTCCGATCGTCTTCAAATTCGTCGACGAACGGCTCAAGATCGACGACGTCTGCGCCGTCTTCCCGGTCCACGGGACCGCGGGGATGCTCGGACTCGTCATCTACCCGCTGTGGTCGATCGAGGGAACCGCCATCGGCGGCGGCCTGATCGCCGGTGGGATCCTCTCGATCGAGGCAAGCGCGTTCGCCCCGCAGATCGTCGGCGTCGCCGTCATCACGATCTGGACGGTGCTCGCGACCGCTGCCGTCTGGGGTGCATTCAGGCTCGTCGGCGAGGCTCGAGTCACGCCCGATCACGAACGCGACGGGCTCGATCTGGCCGAACACGGCGTCGACACCTACCCCGAATTCGGCGGTCCAGACGTCGCGACCGACGGCGGTCGTGCTGACGGGGGAACCGTCCGTACGGACGGTGGGGGAGCCACCGACGGCGACCTCGAGCTGATCACCGCTATCGTTCGCCCCGACCAGCTCGGTGCGGTCAAGCAGGCACTCGCCGAAGTCGGCGCGCCGTCACTGACCGTCACCAACGTCTCGGGACGGGGATCACAGCCCGCGAAGACGGGCCAGTGGCGCGGGGAGGAGTACACGGTCGACCTCCACCAGAAGGTGAAAATCGAGTGCGTCGTCGCGAGCGGGCCTGCTGGCCCGCAGCGAACCGGCGGTAGCCACACAGCCGACGTCTCCTCGGAAAACGTGGTCGAAGCGATCGCCGACGCGGCGAACACCGGCGAACCCGGCGACGGGAAGATATTCGTTCTCCCCGTCGAGAACGCCTATCAGGTCAGGACGGGCAAGACGGGGAAGGACGCCGTCTGATGCGGTCTGCTGTCGACACCGACTCAAGAGTCCATACGATCTGAACCGCTGATTCGTCACTGATACGGATTACTGTAGCGATTTACCGGTGAGACCGCCGCCCGGGTCGCGTTCTCACCGGAAACGATCTACAGTAAACCGTATGAGATCCGTCACGCTCTCTTTGGGCTCTCTCCTCGACCGCGAACGGTCGTCTCGAGCACCCTCGACCGACCCCGGTACTACTTTGGGCTCCCCTCTCGAACGCCAGTCTATGAACCACGAGCAGTCTCGAGCACTGTACGACCGGGCGCTGTCGGTGATGCCCGGCGGTGTCAACTCCGCGGTTCGTGCCGCGATCGAACCCTACCCGTTTTTCGTCCAGAAGGGCGACGGCGGCCACGTCGTCGACGCCGACGGCAATCGGTACGTCGACTGGGTGATGGGACTCGGACCGCTCCTGCTCGGCCACGACCTCCCCGAACCGGTTCGAGCGGGGATCCAGCGCAAGGCGAGCGAGGGGCCGATGTACGGGACGCCGACCGAAGTCGAGGTCGACCTCGCGGAGTTCGTCGTCCGCCACGTCCCGAGCGTCGAGAAGATCCGCTTCGTCAACTCGGGAACCGAAGCGACCACCTCGGCGGTCAGGCTGGCCCGCGGCTACACCGGCCGCAACAAGATCGTCGTCATGCAGGGTGGCTACCATGGGGCCCAGGAGTCGACGCTGGTCGAAGGCGACGCCGAGAACCCGGCCCCCTCCTCGGCGGGCGTCCCACAGTCGTTCGCCGACCACACCATCCCGGTGGCGTTCAACGACGAGGAGGCGATCCGCGAGGTCTTCGAGAACCACGGTGACGACATCGCCGCGGTACTCACCGAACCCATCCTCGGCAACTACGGCATCGTCTATCCCGAGGAGGGGTACCACGAGTTCCTGCGCGAGATCACCGACGAGCACGGCTCGCTGTTGATCTTCGACGAAGTGATCACGGGATTCCGCGTCGGCGGACTCGGCTGTGCCCAGAGCGAGTTCGGCGTCACGCCCGACCTCACGACCTTCGGCAAGATCGTCGGCGGCGGGTTCCCCGTCGGCGCGATCGGCGGTCGCGCCGAGATCGTCGAGCAGTTCGCACCGTCGGGACCCGTCTTCCAGGCCGGCACCTTCTCCGGTCACCCCGTCACGATGGCCGCCGGCCTCGAGACCCTGCAGTTCGCCGCCGAAAACGACGTTTACGACTACGTCGACGCCCTCGGCGAGCGACTCCGTCGCGGGTTGACCGAGATCGTCGCCGATCAGGCACCGAGCTACACGGTGACCGGCACCGCGAGCATGTTCAAAGTGATCTTCACGCGCGACGGACCGGGACCGAACTCACTCGAGGAACAGTGCGAGGCCGGCTGTCGACAGAATCCGACCTGCCCGCGCTACGACTACTGCCCGAAGAACGCGGCCGACGTGAAACACGCCGAAACCGACCGCTGGCGGCGTATCTTCTGGAGCGAGATGAAAGAACGGGGGATCTTCCTCTCGCAAAATCAGTTCGAGTGTCAGTTCGTCAGCTACGGCCACACCGACGAGGACGTCGAGCAGACGCTCGAGGCGTACAAAGAGGCGCTGTGAGGGCGGCAAAACGGTCGACGGAAGCCGACTGATGGCTCGAGCGTCGGTGGTACTCGCGAACGTCGAGTGGGCCCGTCTCCTCGAGCGGCTGTTGTATCTCTTTCCGCCGGTGATCGGCGTCGGCGTCGTGGGCGTGTTACAGGAGGCCGATCCCGGAGTCCCGCTGCTCGAGTCGGGGCTCGTCCTCGTCGGAACGTTCGGCTACACCCTCCTGGCCCTCGGTCTCTCGATCGCACTGTTCGCCGACGCTCGACGGGTCCGTCGGCAAGGCGGCGCGAGCGACCACTGGCGACCGAGCCCGTGGGGAAACGCCCTCTTCGCGCTCCTCTGGGCACCGGTCGCCGGCGTGTTCTACCTCTATCGTCGCCACAAACGGTTCGGCACGCGACCCGGCTGGTCCGGGTGGTGGCTGGTCGTCGCCCTGTCGCTTTCGACGACGGTGATCGGCTTCGCCGGGGCGGTGATCGCCGTCGTCTTTTCGCTGCCGGGGCTGTTCCTGACCGCCGTCGGCCTCGCCGGCGCGATCGCCTTCGGGACGTTCCCGATCGCGATCCACCAGGACGCCGCCTACGTCAGCACCTACGGCGACTCCTGGCGGCCGAACCCCGGACTCTACCTCGGCCTCGCGTTCCTGAGCCTCTCGCTTGCCCCGCTACAGCCGGTGCTCGCGGGTTACTACCTCCTGCGGAGACGACGAACGAGTCTCCCGGGGGAGTGACGGCGACGCGAACGCGCAGCCGTCGCGACTCGAGTCCCGACCCACAAGCGTGCGCTTTTCATACCCGAGACGACGAGTACCTTCCATGAGAACGCGCGGGACGTTGCGGCTGGCGACACGGGGCTCTGCACTCGCCCGGCGACAGGCCTCGCTGGTACAGGAGGCCCTCGAGGAGCGCCGGTACGAGGTCGAACTCGTCACCGTCGAGACGACGGGCGATCAGATCAGGGACGAACTCATCCACCAGCTGGGGAAGACGGGTGCGTTCGTCCGCGAACTCGACGAGCGAGTTCTCGAGGGTGATCTCGACGGGGCGGTCCACTCGATGAAAGACATGCCGACGGAACAGCCGGCCGAACTCGTCACGGCCGCGGTTCCCGAGCGGGGCCCGCCGGGGGACGTCCTCGTCACCCCCGACGGCTCGACGCTCGAGGAGCTACCCGAGGGTGCGACCGTCGGGACCTCGAGTCTGCGCCGCCGTGCACAGTTGCTCTCCGAACGGTCCGATCTGACCGTCGAACCGCTTCGGGGGAACGTCGACACCCGCCTCGAGAAGCTGCTCGCGCCCGCGTTGCAGGGGGAACACCAGGATCGGACGGAAGCCGACGAGGAACGGAAGGCGAATACGGGTGACGAGGAGTTCGAGCCGGAGTTCGACCGGACCGTCGACGACTGGTTCGACGATCTCTCGGAACTCGAGCGGCGAGCGCTCGGACGCGAGGTCGAGACGGATTACGACGCGATCGTCCTCGCGGAAGCCGGCCTCGAGCGAAGCGGCTTGTCCCACTCCGTCGACTTCCAGTCCCTTCCCACGCAGTCGTTCGTCCCCGCGCCGGGTCAGGGTGCCCTCGCCGTGACGGCTCGCGACGGCGAGACCGCCCGCGAGATCCAGTCGGCGATCGACCACCCGCGCAGTCGCGTCGAGACGACCGTCGAGCGGACGCTGCTCGCGGAACTCGGCGGCGGCTGTATCGCGCCCATCGGGATCTACGCGATCTTGCAGGGGGAGTACGTCCACACCCGGGTGAGCGTCTTCGATCGCGACGGCGAGGAGTCGGTGCTCACGACTCGTGACCTCCCCGTCGAAACGCACGCCGACGCCGCCCGCGCGTTCGCGGCGGATCTCGCGGATCGCGGCGCGGACGAGTTGATCGAACGCGCCCGAAAGGCCAGCGGGGGCGACGACGCCCCCGTCTCGACGGACGACCAGCCAGAGGGGAAGTGAGATCGGACGGATGACGGATACAGACAATAGGATGACGGCGACAGACTCCACGACGGACGTCGAATCGGGAACCGTCTACCTCGTCGGCAGCGGGCCGGGCGATCCGGCGTTGCTGACCGTCAGGGCGAAGCGACTGCTCGAGGCCGCGGACGTGATCCTCCACGACAAGTTGCCCGGTCCCGAGATCATCGAGGCCATTCCAGAGGACCGACGCGAGGACGTCGGCAAACGCGCCGGCGGCGAGCGCACGCCCCAGTCCGAGATCAACGAGCGACTGGTCGAACTCGCCCGCGAGGGCAACGCCGTGGTTCGGCTCAAAGGCGGCGACTCGTTCGTCTTCGGCCGCGGCGGCGAGGAAGCCGAGCACCTCGCGGCCCGCGAAATCCCCTTCGAGGTCGTTCCCGCCGTCACCTCCGCCATCGCCGCGCCCGCGGTGGCCGGGATCCCGGTCACCCACCGCGATCACGCCTCCTCCGTCTCGTTCGTCACGGGCCACGAGGACCCCACGAAAGCGGAGTCGGCCGTCGACTGGGACGCGCTCGCCGCCACCGGCGGAACGATCGTCGTCCTGATGGGCGTCGGCCGGCTTCCGGACTACACGACGGCGCTGCTCGAGGCCGGGATGGCCCCCGAGACGCCGGTCGCACTGATCGAACGCGGAACCTGGCCCGGACAGCAGGTCGCGACGGGCACCCTCGAGACGATCGTCGACGCCCGCGACGAGGCGGGAATCTCGCCGCCCGCGGTGACGGTGATCGGCGACGTCGCGGGCACCCGCGACTCGGTCGTCGAGTTCCTCGAAAACGAACGCAGCCGCTCTGCGAACCGAACGGCAGACCGCGGGGGTGAGAACCGATGAGCGAGCGAAGCGAAACGGCGGCCGACTCCGCACCATCGACGGGGCCGCCGACCGTCGCCGTCTTCCGCCCCGACGACGAGCGCCTCGAGGAGGCCGTGTCGCTGCTCGAAGACCTCGGTGCGAACCCGGTTCCCGACCCGATGCTCGCGGTCGAACCGGCCGACGCGACGCCCCGGACCGACGCCGACTACGTCGTGTTCACGAGCAAGACCGGCGCGGAACTCGTCTCGGAAGCAGGCTGGGAGCCGACCGGCGAAACCGTCTGTGCGATCGGTCCCGCGACGGCCGACGCGCTCCGCGAGGAGGGGTACGCCGTCGATATCGTCCCCGAGGAGTTCACCTCGAGCGGACTGGTCGACACGCTCGCAGCCGAGGTCGACGGCGCGCGGATCGAAGTCGCCAGAAGCGACCACGGCAGCCCGGTTCTGCTCGAGGGACTCGAGGCGGCCGGCGCGTACGTCCACGAGACGGTTCTCTATCGACTCGTGCGACCGGACGGCAGCGGCGACTCGGCCGAACTGGCCGCCGCCGGTGACCTCGACGCCGTCTGTTTCACGTCCTCGCTGACCGTCGAACACTTCCTCGAGGCCGCCGCCGAGCGCGGCGTGCGCGACGACGCGCTCACGGGACTGGCGGACGCGACCGTCGGCGTCATCGGCGAGCCGACGGCCGAAACCGCGTCGTCACAGGGCCTCGCGGTCGACGTCGTCCCCGAAGAAGCGACGTTCGAGGCGCTCGCGCGGGCGGTGTTAACCGGCTGAGACGTCTGTAAACCGCCTAACACATATGCAAATCGGTTGATACGGTCTGTGAATTTCGCAGATCCGTGTACCGACTCGAGCGCTACGGCGACGGCCGTCTTTCTTTCTCGAGCAGCCGAAAGGCGAGCAACGCCGGAAGCGCGAAGCCGACGGCGTTGACGCTGCCGTGCCAGCGAACCATCTCAGGAATCGTTATCAAAACCGACGTCCCGGGGAGCGACGAGTAGGCGAAGGCGAGCGCCAGCGCCATCGTCCAGCAGACCGACAGCGCGGCGACGGAGAGCAACGCCCCCGGGACCCGCGCTACCGCCGGAACGACCGCGCGAACCCACAGCACGGCGAACCCAACCACGGCGAGCGCGAAGACGAGGACGGCGACGGCCTCGAGCAGCGCCGAGAACGCGATCCCGACCGCGATCAGACCGATTCCGACGAGTATGACGACCGTCGTGGCGGCCCCTGTGCGACCGACGATCGTGGATCCGAATCGGCCGTCCTCGTCCGTGAGGAGTCGGCCGGTCAGGCCGACGACGAGCGGGAGGACGAACCCGGCGTAGTGGAAGTGGACTCCGGTCAGGAGAACGATGATCGGCGCGAACCCCAGACCGATCCCGGCCGTATGCAGGAG
This sequence comes from Natrarchaeobius chitinivorans, assembly GCF_003841505.1. Lineage (GTDB taxonomy): Archaea > Halobacteriota > Halobacteria > Halobacteriales > Natrialbaceae > Natrarchaeobius > Natrarchaeobius chitinivorans. The sequence continues at coordinate 15,315 of NZ_REGA01000011.1, read as the reverse complement.
CACGAAGACGGCGGCGACGGGAACGTAGAGGCAGGCGACGTCGATCGCGAGTTCCGGGAGCGGCCCGCCGCGTCTCGAGGCGAGCCGTTGGGCGCCGAGCAGGGCCACCCCACCGGTGACGCCGATCCACGGAACGACGAGCGCCACCGCGACGACCGATCCCTGTGACGCCGCGAGCCCGGCAACGACCGCCAGCGCCGCCGGAAACTGGCCGACGACGACGGCGGTGTAGAGCGTCCTCGAGCCCGTGACGTCCCGAACCGGCTGGAGGAATCCGAGCCCGAGCGGGACCAGGACGAGCGTCGCGAGGGCGACGTAGCGTTCGACGGCCGACGAGCCGATCGCTCCGGTTTGAGCCCCGACAACGATCGCGAGCCAGACGAGACCACCCAGCGCGGCGCTCAGGTCGGTCACGCGTCGGCCGGCGACGGACGGACACCCGCGACTCGCCGGCCGACGGAGTTCCGAAGCCGCAGTGCTAGATTCGCTCATCCGTACCCACCGGGGAGGTCGAGTCCGTCCAGCGCGGCCGGCGGTGGCTGGTCGCCTTCGAGCGGCCGGAACTCGTGATCGAACGCGCCCTCGTAGCCGAAGACCGCCCCGAGCAGCGGATTCGTGATCTCGGCCGCCACGCGATACTGACCCACTTCCTCGTCGTACCAGTCTCGCAGCCGACCGTCAGCCGAGAGCGGTCCCGGCAGCGTGACGTACCGACCGCCGATTCGCAGCCACTGGCTCCCGATCGAGAGCGCGAGCCGATCGCCGTCGGCGTCGACGTGAAGGTCCGCGGCGACGAGGCCCCGGCGGCCGAACAGGTTCGTGATACCCCCTCGAGCCGGGTTCCAGCGGAGCGTATCGACGAACGTTCGCGGCGGCGACGTCTCGAACTCGCGCTCGAGAAACAGCGCCTCGTTGCCGTTACTGTCGACGAACGGCACCGTCGTGATGGTAAACGGTACGTCGGTGCCGGCCTCGGGAAAGAGGAAATCGTCGGCGGTGGCGAGCCAGAGTACCGGCAGCGCGAGCGGGTGGCGCTCGAGTTCGTCCATGCGTCCGACGCCGACCGCCTGACGGTTCTCGCCGGATTCGAGGCCGTACCGGTCGCGAACGCGTGGATGGAGCGACTCCCACCCCTGGCCGACTTCGCGTTCGAACAGCCCGGTCACGGTTGTTCGCCTCCGTTCGGTTCGACGGGTACGGGGTTGTGCTCGTCCGTCATAGCAACACAGGATCTACTCTTCCCACTGTGGTCGCGGAGAACCTGGTAACTCGTCCGTTCGTTCCACCAAATCGTCTTCGGTTAGCCATGGGTAACACCGATCCTGCAACTCGAACAGTCTGAAATCGTTCAACTGAATCCAGCTGTAGGAGGGAACCGCCAGATCACGATCGGCAAGCCACTCTGTGAGATCCTCGACAGTCACATCGATCCCAGCCGCAGTGGCTCGATCGACAAGTTTCGATAGTTCGGACTGTTTCGTCTCCTCGTCAGCACCAGTTGCAGTCTCGATTTGAGCCGCTGCGGCGAGGACGTCGTCTCTGTCTCGAAGATTTGATTCCGTGTCCCACCGGTAGCCTCGTGGCAGGACGTACGCCTTCCTGAAATATTCTGTCTCCGAAAGCTTGCCCAGTTCGTTAATCTCGCCGCCTGCATCCTGCTCGATAACGGTCGTGATATAGTCGGCGAGCGCCGCTGTAAGATGAAACTTGACGCGGAACTCGGGGAGTCGTGAGACGTCGATATCGTCCAGATCGCCGATCAGGAACGCGTAGGTTCCGTAGCGGCGATTGAGTCGATCACTTACCGACCGTACCCGGCGGATATAGGGCGACCGATAACTTCCTAAGACGAGATACGCGGTCTGGTCCCGTTCGTAGATGGCTGGGAGTTCGTCTTGTGCCCACGAGAGAATATCCATCGCTTCTGTCGGTGTGACATCAACGTCGTGCAGAGCGCGACGGACAGCACCCATGATTTGTCCGGCGTTCGGCGGTACAGATGGCGTCGTCATATTTCGTTCGTCAACTGGCTCAGTGATACGTTTTCTGATTAACTTAGTAATATAGTCCGATCGGTCACTTAGTTACCCCAAATCGTTATGTTCGGAGCCATGCTACAGTCCACTATGAGCCATACTGCGGGCGATGTCTTCGACGATCCTTTCGCCGAGCAACGCGAAATGCGGGAGTTACTCTCCCAGGAGACCCGCCATCTGATCGTCCAGTGTCTGCTAGGCCATCCTCACCACCTCGCGTCGCTAGCCGAACTCTCCTACATGATTCAGAAAAATGAAGGTGCGATTCTCGATCAACTCGAGACGCTTCAAGAGGCCGGTCTCCTGGACGTCTACGTCCACGAGCCGAACATATCCACACGAGACCTACCGTCTCGGTTTTGGGGGCCGACCGAACGTGGCGTCGAAGTACTGTACGAACACAACTTCCTTCGTGGAGTCCCGGTTGCCCGGGCAGTCTACGAAGAAACGAACAAATCAGAGAAGGTTCGCCGGCACGAAACGGCTCCGCGACCATCCCTTCCTGAGGCCGTCCAGAAGGCGTTCCAATTCGAAGAACCAGCGCCCGAAAAGCGATAGTAGCCACTGAAAGCCAGTGCACACCCGATCGTATGACGGCCGCGCAGTTCAGGACGAACGGAGTGAGTGAGAACCGCGGATACTGTGATCGGTGTGTGAATCGATTCAGTTGTTACTATACTGGATCGACTCGAGGACCGGAGGTTTATCCCTTATGACGACCCACAATCGACCGATGTACCGATGACCGGGCCGGTTCCCGAACTCGAGGAGCGAGCGACTGCGTGTGCCGAACGGCTCCGTGCGGCCGATCGCGTTCTGCTCGCGTCTCACATCGACGCCGACGGATTGACCAGCGCCGCGATCGCAGCACAGGCCCTCGAGCGGGCTGGTATCCCGTTCGAGGCGGTCTTCGAGAAACAGCTCGACGGGGAGGCGATCGCGGACATCGCGGCAACGGAGTACGCCACCGTCCTCTTTACCGACTTCGGGAGCGGGCAACTCGACATCATCGGCGAGTACGAGGACGACGGCGCGTTCACGCCCGTCATCGCTGACCACCACCAGCCGGCCACGGTCAACGAACAGGACTCGTCTTCCGACGGGACGCCCTCGCGGGCGGACACCGAGTACCACCTCAATCCGCTCCTGTTCGGGATCGACGGCGCGTCCGAACTCTCGGGTGCCGGCGCGAGTTACGTCCTCGCGCGGGCGCTCGCGACGGTTTCCGCTCCCGACGCGGACTCGACGGTCGCGACCGACGGCGGCGCTGCCACGGCAGACTCGCCGGCGTCACGAGCCCGCGCGGACAATCGCGACCTCGCCGCGCTGGCCGTCGTCGGTGCCGTCGGCGACATGCAGGCAAGCGGCGGCGAACTCCACGGCGCGAACGCGAAAATCGTCGAGGAGGGCGTCGACGCTGGCGTCCTCGAGACCGGAACCGACCTCGCGCTGTACGGCAAACAGACCAGACCCCTGCCCAAACTCCTCGAGTACGCGACGGACGTTCACATCCCCGGCATCTCGAACGACGAGAGCGGAGCGCTTCGATTTCTCGACGACCTCGACCTCGAGTTGAAGCGAGACGGCGAGTGGCGTCGGTGGGCCGGCCTCACGAACGAGGAGAAACAGACCGTGGCAAGTGCGCTCGTCAAACGGGCCGTCTCGACGGGCGTCCCGCCGGGGAAGATCGACCAACTCGTCGGAACGTCGTACGTGCTGGCCGAGGAACCGGTCGGCTCGGAACTCCGGGACGCCAGCGAGTTCTCGACGCTGCTCAACGCGACCGCACGCTACGACCGCGCCGACGTCGGCCTCGGCGTCTGTCTCGGCGATCGTGACGGTGCGCTCGAGCGAGCCCGCACGCTCTTGCGAGACCACCGCCGGAACCTCTCGTCGGGAATCGACCTCGTCACCCGGGAGGGAGTCACCGTCGAAGAACACGTCCAGTGGTTCCACGCCGGCGATCGGATCCGCGAGACCATCGTCGGCATCGTCGCGGGAATGGCGATGGGCAACGACGGAATCAGTCGATCGAAGCCGATTTTCGCGTTCGCGGAGAAGTCCACCGATTCTCGAGCAGCCGCTGCCGATGACGAGGACGGAAACGTGACCGGAGAAGACGACGATAGCGAGGACATCGAGATCAAGGTTTCCGCGCGCGGAACGCACAGTCTGGTCCGCAAGGGACTCGACCTCTCGGTCGTCATGAGCGAGGCGTCGAAGGCCGTCGGCGGCGACGGCGGCGGCCACGACGTCGCGGCCGGGGCGACGGTTCCGGCCGGGGGGGAAGCGGAGTTCGTCGAACGCGCGGACGAAATCGTCGGCGACCAGCTATCCTGAACGATCCATCGACGTCGGCACCGTCGGGATCAGCGGCGCACGAGACGTCAGGAGGTACGTCGACTTGCGGACCGCACCCTTGGCGTACTGAACGGTGCTCTTGTGGACCGGCGTCCGCTTTCCCCGGATCTGGGTTCGTCCCTCGAGGATCGCCTCCACGAGTTCGTCGCCGTCGATCTCGGCTTTGGTCGTCCGTCCGTCGTCGGGGGTGACGAGGATCTCTGTGTACGCCTTGCCGACGTTCGGCAGGTAGTGCGCGTCGCTCGCACCGATCTCCGGATAGCCCCGACGCCGAGCGAACGTCCGTGCCCGCCGGTTCCGGTAGCCGGTAAAGAGCATCGAGTTGTAGGTTTCGATCGCGTCGGCGTCGGTAATGTGGCGTTTCCGGACCCCGTGGCGACTCCGCTGGAACGGATGCGGAACGATCGCGATCCCGCCGAGTTCGCGAACGGTCTCGACGGTTTCGAGAAACGGCTGGCCGGGATCGGGACGCCGTTCGACCCCGATGGCCAGGAGATGTCCGTGTCGCGTCGAGACTTCGACGCCGGGGATCCCGATCAGTCCGTACTCCGGTGCGAGCCGAGCCGCGCGGAGCGATTCGTCGATCTCGTCGTGGTCGGTGATGACGACGCCGTCGAGGTCGATATCTGCCGCGTGCTCGAGAACGAGTTCGATCGGCTCGTGGCCGTCGTAGGAGTCGTCGGAGTGGACGTGAAAATCGATAGCGAAGGGAATTTGAGTCGTCATAGGATTCGCGCCGGTCGGTGTCGCCAATAGCTCGTTGGTCGGTATAAACACTGTGTTGGAACCGTCGTCTCGGCCCCAACGTTCGATATATCACTATGAGATTTAAGCTCTCGAGGTTATTCGATATCGAGAGACTCGCCAGACTACCTCGTCCGGTTTGCCGGTCTCGAGGGATCGATGGCTACGGGCACCCTCATCTGCGCCCGTAAACGCTGATGACGACGGTTCCGGTCGATATAGTAACAACTGGAACTATTTACACACTGATCGCACAGCTCACGGCTCACTGCACTCCCCGTTCGCTATATCGCGGTTCTCGCTCGTTCCACTCGCTCACGGGTTACTTCGTTCCCCGCTCGCCATTCCGCGTTTCTCGCTCGTTCCACTCGCTCACGGGTCACTGCGTTCCCCGCTCGCCATTCCGCGGTTCTCGCTCACTCCGTTCGCTCCGAACCGCGCACGCTCCGAACCGCGTACACCTCGTGCGATCAGGTGTGCATTGACTTCCAGTGGCTACTATAGGAACTCGGGACTCGCTTCGAGAAGCGTCAGCGAACGCTCTCCGAGCACCTCACGGATCGTTTGGTGACGTCGCCTCCGCCGACTCGGGGAGGAAACACGACAGCGAAACCCGATCGAGAACGCGCTGAACCTCGATTGGATCTTCGACGTCGCCGACGGTCCTGTGGACACAGTGCATACACTCGAGAAGTCCTTCGACCGCGGCTCGACGGCTCGAGACGTGTCCGATCGTTTCACGTATCGTTCTGTCTCCGAGCGAGTACCGGTAGTGAAGTTTCCAGCAGCGACAGAGGCCAAGACCGGGCAGGGAGCGGGCAGCACTCGTCGCCGATGCGACGAGTGTGATCGGCGGGCGACTGTGACGATAGGCAAACCGATCGTCACGGAGTTCCGAAGGCCCCCAGCCGGGCGGCAGTTCTTCCCGACGGATGGGGTGGTTGTCGGCCATCATGTCTCCGTTCTCGCCGAGGGGCCGGGTTCCAGTTCCGCTTGCGTATGCAGCCACTTTTCCCCGGTACCGTCGCACAGCGGGGGGTCCAACAGCCCCCGAACCCGCCCGAGATCGACCGTGACCGGGACCGATCGTCCGACTTTTGTCGGTGCTCGTCCTCCCCTCGCGTATGGCCGACTTCGATCCCGAGAAATTCGAGGACAAGTACGCGAACTACTTTCCCGAACTGCAGCAAGCGTACAAAAACGCCTTCAACCGGATGAACGACCAGTACGACTCCGAACTCGTCCACGCGATCGATCAGCAGGTACTGAACGAGAGCGAACCGTTCTACGAAGGCGACGGCGAGTTTCGGGTCGAACTCCCCGAGGAACCGTACGATCGCCTCTCGGGTGTCCTCGTCGACGAGGACCGGTTCGAAAAGGTACTCGAGATCCACGTCGAGGAGATCGAGGCGGAACTCCAGCGCGTCTTCGGTTTCGCCTGAGGACGATCGGTTGTCGACCGAACACCAGGGACGGAAGGTTTAGGGGCTCGGGCACCCAACGGGCGTTCATGAGTACTGAAACCCAGAACGACGGAGACGACCTCGAGGAGCGCGTCACGAACTTCCTCCGTCGAAACTTCCCGCAGATCCAGATGCACGGCGGTAGCGCGGCGATTCAGGACCTCGATCGCGAGTCCGGCGAGGTTACCATCGCGCTCGGCGGTGCCTGCAGCGGCTGTGGTATCTCCCCGATGACGATTCAGGCGATCAAGAGCCGAATGGTCAAAGAGATCCCCGAAATCGAGAAGGTCAACGCCCACACCGGGATGGAAGGCGGCGACGACATGGGCGGCGGAATGAGTCCGTCGTTCCCCGGTGAAACCGTCGACGACGGCGAGGCCGACGAAGGGCCGGAAGCTCCGTTCTAGTAACGCTTCGGGTGCGGTGACCAGAGGCCGTTTCCTCGCAATTGTTCTGATCACCGGAGATCGTTTTCACGCTCCCAGGTCCGAAGTAGCGCCGCAAGCGTCCGGTTCGTCGGAGCCTCGAGGCCCCGTTCCTCGGCTCGATCGACCACGTATCCGTTTATCGCGTCGATCTCGGTTGGGCGGCCCGCGAGAACGTCCTGGCGCATCGATGAGACGTTCCCCGCGGTGTCGGCCGCGACGGCTTCCATCGTGGCGACGGCCTCCCCGTCCGAGAGGCCGACGTCACACGCTCGAGCGACGCGTGCCGCCTCGCGGGTCGCCCCGCGAGCGACGGCGTTCGCGGGGTCCTCGAGAACGGCCCCGTTGTCGACGTCGGCCAGCGCCGTCACCGGGTTGATGCCGGCGTTGACGGCGAGTTTTTCCCACAGACGACGTGACACGTCGTCGGTAACCGTCGTCTCGAGGCCGGAGGCGGCGAACGTCTGCCCGACTCGATCCGCGAGGCTCGACTCGCCGCCTCGAGTACCCACGACGACCTCGCCGAGGCCGGTGCACTCGACGACACCGGGTTCCCGACGGATCGCGCCGTAGCTCGCCGTTCCGGCCAGAACCGTCGCGTCCAGAGCATCGGCCAGCGTCTCCTCGTTTCCCATCCCGTTTTGCAGCGAGAGAACGGCGTCGAACGATCCCGTCGCGAGCGCCGCGGCCGCCGCGGCCGTGTCGGCCGATTTCACTGTCACGATCGCCAGATCGGCCGCGAGTTCCCGGCCGTCAGTCGTCGCTGCGGGACGGACGCGGGCCTCGAGTTCCCCCTCGATCCGCAGTCCGGACTCGCGGACGGCCTCGACGTGGCTCCGCCGGGCGACGAGCGTGACGTCGTTTGCGGAGTCACGAGCCAGCAGCCCGCCGACGAGGCTCCCGAGGCTTCCGGCACCGAAGACGACGATGTCCATGCTGTGGGTCGCAGTGGGCAGGGCGGGATGAAAACGGTTTCCGTCCCCTCTCATACGGACTGCTGTACGTCATTTCCGGTGAAACCGCGACCGTGCCGGCGATTCCGCTGGTAAATCGGCACAGCAGTCCGTCTCAATCTTCGGTCCAGTAGTAGAGGTTCTCCCGTTCGGTCCCACAGGAGGGACAACTGTCCGGAAGGTCGTGGTCGAGCGTTCCCATCTCGCCGCATTCGAGACACCGCCACATCAGGTGTGCCTCGCCGAACTTCTGCCCGGAACGGACGTGTTCGACGCTCATCCCCTCGAGGCCGTCCCGAAGCGTGACGTAGAACCCCTCCTCGTCGAACCCGCGAATCTGACCGATCCGCGCCCCGTCTTCGGTGTAGACGGTCGTGCCGAACCCCAATCGAGGCCGCTGTTTTTCGGTGGCCATAGGTGACGGCACGACTCGCGCAGCGATAAAGGAAACACGGTTGTTAGAACGTCTGAACGTCTTTCTCGAGTGAACCACGTGAACTGCCCCTGGATGAATAAACCTCATAGTGGTATACCCAATTGTTCGCCGTGCTATGTCGTTACACCCGTTATCCGGCCATCCACGCCCCCAACCGTCGTACGGTCGATCCCGAGTGCGTTGATCCGGTCTGTTGTACCGATAAAATCGCGACCTGTATGCGGTCTCCGAAACTGACTGACACCGGTCCGTGTGAGTCGTTCGTCGCTCTCGGCGTCGGACGGTTACTCCACACGGACGAGGCGATCGTTCCAGCACTCCTCACAGGTGCTCTTTCGGCGACTATACGTACAACTGCAAACCGTACACTGGAAGGTTCGCTCGCTCGCGAATTTCGATCCAGTACTATCCATTAACTTACGTATCGATTTCACGTCCTTCAGTAGCGTGCCAGCTACGCTATTCAACAAAAACTAAATTAGTATAAGTTTATTGGAAAGTGACTTTAGTCATACATTCGTGCTGTGAAATGTAGGGTCGTGGTCCAACTGTAACTATTCATACACTGACCGCCCAGCCCTCGCTCGATCAGGCGGACAGCGAGTTGCAGTGGGTACCACATCGTTTGCCGGCCAGTCCACGAGTGAACTCCACGGTGAGTCTGGCTCGCGGTCGTATCCCGGTGAACGCCTTCAGTCGGAGACCGCTCGCTGTGCCTCCGAGAGCGTGAACTCGCCTTCGTACAGCGCGCTCCCGACGACGACGGCGGCCGCGCCGGCGTCCTCGAGCGCTCGCACGTCCTCGAGCGTCGCCACGCCGCCGCTCGCGATCACCGGGACGTCGGTGGCGTCGACCAGATCCCGCACGGGTTCGGTCGCGACGCCCTCGAGTCGTCCCTCCACGTCGACGTTCGTAAAGAGGATCGCGCCGGCACCGAGCTCTTCGTACCGCTCGGCCGCCTCGACGGGCGAGATCCCCGCCCCTTCGGTCCACCCCTCGACGACGACCTCGCCGTCTTTCGCGTCGAGGCTGACGACGACGCTATCGGGGTGTTCCGCGCTGATCTCCGCGACGATCTCCGGGTTTTCGACCGCCGCCGTTCCCAGGATGACGCGGTCGAGTCCGCGCTCGAGCAGCCCCGTGGCGTCCTCGACGGTTCGAATCCCGCCGCCCAGTTGCGTCGGCACGTCGACGGCCTCGAGGACCGAGTCGATCGCGTTGGCGTTGGCGCGTTCGCCGTCGAACGCACCGTCCAGGTCGACGAGGTGGAGCATCGTCGCGCCGGCGTCGATCCAGCGTCTGGCGGCTTCGACCGGTTCGCCGTAGCGCTTTTCGGTGCCGCGTTCGCCCTGGACGAGTTGCACGACCTCGCCGTCCTGTACGTCGACCGCGGGAATCACTCGAAATTCGGGAAACGCTGTCATGGCCGGACGGAAGGGAAGCGACCGCCTAAAGCCACCGACTTCGTCGGTCTCGAGCACCGAATGTGATATGATCTACATAACGTATTTGTAGGATCCAGTATCTATTTCAGACCGACAGCCGTATCGTCGGCCGATGGTGGAAACCCTTCTGCTGGTCGGAGTCGTTGCCTCCGTTTTCGTGGGGTTCAATATCGGCGGATCGTCGACGGGGATCGCGTGGGGTCCCGCCGTCGGTGCTGGGCTCTTGCGGAAGACGACTGCTGCAGGACTCATGACGTTTTTCGTCTTTCTCGGCGGCTGGACCGTCGGACAAAACGTCATGGAGACGCTGAGCGCGGGAATCATCCACATCGAGATTTCGCTGGCGGCCGGGGTCGCCGTCCTGTTTTTCATCGGGATGGGAATACTCGTGGCGAACGTCTTCGGTGTCCCCGTTCCGACGTCGATGACCACCGTCGGGGCGATCGCGGGGCTCGGTCTCGCGACGGATACCCTCAACTTCGAGACGATCGGCTGGATCGTCTCGTGGTGGGTCGTCACGCCGATCATCGGCTTCTGGATCGGTGCGACGATCGGGCGGTACGTCTATCCGGAGCTCAACCGACGCTTCGAGATCACGTCCACCGAGGGACCGCTTCTCGTCTTTTTTCCGGCCGACTCGAGACTGCCGATCGGATTCGGACCGAACACGACCACGCAGGAAATCGCGGGAACGATCGTCGTCTTCGTCATTGGGTGTTACATGGCCTTCAGTGCCGGGGCGAGCAACGTCCCGAACGCTGTCGCGCCGCTGGTCAGCAGCGGCGCGCTCGAGCCGAACACCGCGATCGTCGTCGCGACGCTCGCCATCGGACTCGGTGGGTTTACGATCGCGCGCCGAACGATGGAGTCCGTCGGCAGCGAACTGAGCGACATTCCCCTTCTGGCGGCGCTGATCGTCATGATAACCGCCTCGACGATCACAACCACCCTCTCGTGGATGGGCATTCCGATCAGTCTCGTGATGTCCTCGGTGATGACGATCGTCGGCCTCGGCTGGGGCCGTGCGACTCGTCCTATTACGGCTCGCGAGGCGATTCGTGGAAGTTCTGACGCGGAGATCGCCATGGGGGCGCTGACGGCCGAACCCGACGCCCCAGTCACCGAAATCGGCGCGGAAGAATCCGAGGCGGCCCTGGATGCCGGGGATCTCTTCAACCCGCGGGCCGTCATCAAGTACGTCTCGATGTGGATCGTCGGCCCATCGATGTCGACGCTACTCGCTTACGGCTTCTTCAACGTCGTCTTCCTCGTCGGATGACGCTCCAGAACCCGACCCAGGCGTTTATTCGCTCCCCCCGCGTAGAACGCGTATGATCTCGCGCGTTCTCGTTCCGATGGACGGCTCCGATATGAGCGAACAGGCACTCACTTACGCACTCGAGGCGTATCCGGACGCCGAGATAACCGTCTTGCACGTCGTCGGAGAACCGTCGCCGCTGTGGGGCAAGGCGACTGGACTGGCGCTTGCGGACGACCTCGAGGGGACTGCACAGGAACACGCCCAGCCGACGTTCGACCGTGCACGCGAACTCGTCGCGAACGCCGACAGCGACGCGGACGTAGAGACCGTCGTCAAACTGGGCCATCCCGTTCGTGCGATCCTCAACCGGGCCGACGACTACGAGACGATCGTGGTCGGTGCTCACGGTGGATCGGTATCCGATCGCCTCTTCGTCGGCAACGTCGCGGATAAAATCGTTCGCCAATCACCGGTCCCGGTCGTCGTCGTCCGGTAACCGCGACCCGTCTGCGGTCACACCAGTAAATCGGTGTAACAATCTCTATGACTCTTCGGCGTCGTCTCGAGCCGGTTTATCGTCGTCGTTGTCGTCGTTGCGGTCGGGTTTCTCGTCGATGGAGCTATCGATCAACTGCTCGACTTCGTCCTCGCGAGGGCGGCGATCGACTCGTTCCTCGACGGCCTGAACCTCCGCTTGCATCTCCTCGAGTTGCCGACCAACGGTCCGTTCGACGGCTTCCTCGACGGTTTCTCCGACTGTTTTCTCGACTGTCTCGCCTACTCTCTCTTCGACCGTCTCTCCGACGCTCTCCTCGACCGTTTCACTGACTTTTTCCTCGACCGTTTCGCCCACGCTCTCTTCGACGGTTTCCCCAACTGTTTTCTCGACCGTCTCTTCGACTGTCTCACCTACTCTCTCTTCGACCGTCTCTCCGACGCTCTCCTCGACCGTCTCGCTGACTTTCGCCTCGACCGTTTCGCCCACGCTCTCTTCAACTGTTTCTCCGACTGTCTTCTCGACCGTCTCTCCGACTGTTTTCTCGACCGTCTCTTCGACCGTCTCGCCCACGCTCTCCTCGACCGTCTCGCTGACTTTCGCCTCGACTGTCTCTCCAACGCTCTCTTCAACCGTTTCTCCGACGCTTTCCTCGACCGACTCCTGGACCGCTCTAGTCATCCAGTCGGGATCGAACCGCGCCATCTTCCAGACGACGTGGACCACGTACGATGCGAACACACCCACACCGAAAGCGATCCCGACGTTCGTGCCAAGGAACAGAATCAGAAGGATCGAGAGGCCGATCAACGCGCCGTAAGCGAGGTCGACAGCCGCATCGACACGGACCGGGTTCAGCATGACCGATCACCATCGGGACGTTCGAGCTGAACTCCGGAGAAGTTCCGGTAGCTGTGCTCACTGCCGTCGTACAGGACCGGCGATTCAGTTCCCCCCCGATCGTCTTCCACGACGCGTTTCGAGTCGAAATACATGTTACTGTACTCCACGGTACGCTCGATTGAAGTTCTTTAGGATTGATTCCTCTCGGCAGCAACTGGTTGGACCGCGACGCATCGAACCGATATCCATCCTCGAGACGGCCCCACCGACTCGGAGAGTGGTCGGTTCTGGACGTGTTTCACTGGACAGTGACGGGCAAAATAGGCGTGTTTTTAGGGATGGAAAGTGTGTACACCTGATGTGACAGAAGTACTGTTGATCGTGGGGCTCATCGTTGCAGTCTTCGTCGGCTACAACATCGGTGGCGCGACGACGGGGCCTGCGTTCGGTCCTGCCGTCGGTGCCAACGTAATTACCAAACTGATGGCGGCGGCGCTGATGTCGGTGTTTTTCTTTCTCGGTGCGATCACGATCGGTCCGAACGTCGTCACGACGCTCGGGGACGAACTCGTTCACACGACCGATATTTTCACGCTTCGAGCGAACGTCGCCGTCCTCTTTTTCATCGGCGGCGCGCTGTTCGTCGGCAACTACGCCGGCGTCCCCGCTTCGACGTCGATGACGGCCGTCGGCGCGATCGCCGCACTCGGCCTCGCGACCGGGGAACTCAACCTCGCCGTTCTGGGCGAGATCGTCGTCTGGTGGATCGTCGCCCCGATTATCGGCTTCTGGGTAGCTGGCATCGTCGGTCGGTACTTCTACCCCAAAATTAACGCCTGGATCGCGATCGAAGCCAGCGATAGCGACCGTGAGATGATCACCGTCGACCGATCGGGACTGATCCCACGGCTCCGATTCGGTGAAAACGCGGACCGCCGCGAAATCACTGGCGCGTTCATTGTCGTCGGAATCGGCTGTCTGATGGGGTTTTCCTCGGGAACGAGCAACATCGCGAACGCGATCGCACCGATCTACGGCACCGGCGAAATCGAAATGGTGCCGCTCATACTGCTCGGATCGATCGCCGTCGCCGTCGGCTGTTTCACCATCGCTCGACGAACGCTCGACACGCTCGGCAACGACATCACGAACCTTCCGTTGACGGCAGCAATCGTCGTGGCCGTCATCAGTTCCACGCTCGTCGTCGGGCTCTCGTTCATCGGTATCCCGGCGAGTTTCGTGGTCATCGCGACCATGAGCATCATCGGGCTCGGCTGGGGTCGAGCAACGAGGACGACGACGATCCCGGACGCCGCCCGCGGCGAGGAAACACGCGTCTCCGTCGGCGCGCTTACCGCCGAAGAGGAAGGCGAAGAGCCCCCCAAAATCGGAACCGAAGATCCCAGAGACATCCCGAAGGCGTCCGACCTTTTCGATCCCTCGACGACTGCTCGCGTGATCCTCATGCAAAACGTCGTTCCGATTATCTCCACCGCCGGTGCGTTCCTTACGTTCCGATTCGTGCCGATTTTCGGCTTTTGACCTCCAGCCGGACGATTCTCCGATGTACTCCCGGCCTCCTCGTTCGAACGGTTACCGTCGATTATCGCCGTCCAAACGGGGGCAGTTCGCGGTCAGCCGGTCGGTCGGTGACCAATCCGTCCGATTCGATATCGTTCCACTCGAGGTATCAACGGTAAGACATGTATTTGCACCACTCATAGAGAATATCGTAGACGTTCATAGTTTTCTTCCGGCAAACCGAGATACCACGCCGAAGACCGGGTCTCGGAAGTGGCGGTTGGCTACGATAATCCCTCTCAGCCTATCGCTTGCCGGTTCGTACCGCGACATTTTGAGCACGCCTTAAAAAGTGATTGCGGACGGAACAGCAAGCTATACCAGTGCGGGACGTGAATCGACGGGTGATGCCCACGGTAGAATACCTCAACTACGAAGTAGTGGACGACAACGGCTGGGACATTTACGACGACGACGTCTTCGAGGACGCCGCCGAACAGGGCCTCGACGACGAAGATTACGGGACGCTCGAGGTCAACGAGGGCGAGTACATCCTCGAGGCCGCAGAGGCACAGGGCTACGACTGGCCCTTCTCGTGTCGTGCAGGCGCGTGTGCAAACTGCGCTGCGATCATCGTCGAGGGCGAAATCGACATGGACATGCAGCAGATCCTCTCGGACGAGGAAGTCGAGGACAAAAACGTCGTCCTGACCTGTATCGGTTCGGCCGAAACCGACGAGGTCAAGATCGTCTACAACGCAAAGCACCTCGACTACCTGCAAAACCGCGTCATCTAGACACCAGCGTAGCACGTGCGTTAAACAAAATTTTTGAATTATCGCCCATCGATAGAGGATTTTGCAGAGTTATTGGGTTACGGACGCTCTATCTGAGAACCACGATAATTGGCGAAACTGCGGTCAGATTGTAATCCGAAAAAAGAGCTAAAACACCCGTATTTGCCTCTCTTATCCAATTACTTTCATACCTCTCACACCCGCGCGGTTTATAGTAACAACTGGAACTATCCGTCTTTAGCTAAGCGTGAAACCACGTGACAGCGACAGCTTATCGTGGATACTTTTCGGAAGGAATGAGGAGGTATCGAGTGTGCACAACGAAACCTCCTCATCTCGGATTATGCGTCGGCTCACTACATTGTTTCCCTCCGAGTTCCTCGAAGAGCACGCCGAGGAACTCGGCGTGGTCGAACGCGACCGCAAGCTCCAGATTCCCGCATTCGTCTGGGCATTCGTGTTCGGTTTCGCCGCAGGCGAAAGCCGAACACTCGCTGGCTTCAGACGCAGCTACAACTCGACAGCTGATGAGAC
>NZ_REGA01000010.1 GCF_003841505.1 Natrarchaeobius chitinivorans | reverse complement strand
CGAAGCCGAGTGAAAGCGTGTAAAACAACGCGACGACGTCGAGTTTCCGCTCTCGCTGGATGAGATTCGTTGCGCGAGCACGCTCGCGCAACTCATCAGATGGAAACGCTCTTTGAATTCGGTTCACAACTACTGAGTCCGGTGGTTTGTACACACTTCCCACCGGATTCTCACATTCCTAGTTACTGACGATTCTAGCTTGGCGTCTCTGGATACCCCGATCTGTTAAACTAGAACGGATGGATTGACTGTATACCGGAATCGATCGGGATGCAACGCTGCCGACTTTTTTCACTGCGACACGCGGTTATCATTCGTTATCGGAATCGTGGAGTTCGTACCGTTTGATCTTGCCGCTCGGATTTCTGGGAAGGTTCGTGACGAACTCATATTCACGGGGACGTTTGAATTCAGCGAGGTCCGGCCGGTTGAGACACCACTCGTCGAGTTCGTCTGCAGTCACTGGGTCGGCCCGAACGATGTAGGCTTTAGGTACTTCCCCCCACCTGTCATCAGGAGTTCCGACCACGGCAGCCGAGGCGACCGCCGGGTGGGCCGAGAGGACGTCTTCGAGTGCTGCCGGATAGATGTTCTCGCCGCCGCTAATGATCATGTCGTCGACGCGACCGGTGATTACGGTATTGCCGTCTGGTGTTCGGTAGGCCATATCGCCGGTAAAAAACCACCCGTCACGGACCGCCGATTCGGTTTCTTCGGAGTCGTTCCAGTAGCCGCTGAAGATCGTCGGGGAGGCAGTGCTGATGAGGAGTTCTCCGTGCATTCCAGACTCGAGAACGGCATCGGGGTCCTTTCGCTCAGAATCGACAATCCGTGTTTGCTGCATGATATTGGTCGGTCCGGTCCAGGTGGGGTCGGTCGCCGGCTCTGCGGTATCCGGATCCTGGAGGTCGATCTGTCCGAGTGGGCCGAACGCTTCCGTACAGCCGTACTGATTCGAGACGAAAGCAGGGTCGAACGCATCGATCACCTCGGAAAGCAACGGCGACTCCATCGGCGCTCCCGAGTAGGTGAGCACTCGAATGCTCTCGGCGTCGGTTCGGTTACACGCCGGACTGTCGACCAGCGCCCGGAATATTGTGGGTGCTTCGTGTAATGCGGTGACGCCGTGTTCGTCGATTGCGTCGAGAACAGCCTCCGGCTCGAAATCGTGTAGGGTAAGGACTGTCCCGCTAAGTGCGACCATGGTCAGGACTACCCCGTGGAGACCAACGGTGTGATACAGGGGCATGACGCCGACCATACACTCCGTCTGTAGCCTGAATCGTTGGCCGATGGTATTGATAACCGGTCGTGCCGCGGAAGCGGCGTGGTTGATCTCGATCCCCTTGGGACGGCCGGTAGTGCCCGAACTGTAGAGGATGACGCTCGTATCTTCCGGATCGACCCGGACGTCCATTTCACCCACTTTTTCGTCTGGGAGCCGTTCGAACGGAGTGGCAAATGACGGCGGGTCCGTTGCGACCGTAACGTACGTTTCGATGGGGACGTCGAGGTCAGGACGCAAGGTTCGAACGGTCGCCTCGACTGCGGGACCGTACACGAACGCCGCTGGCCGACAGTGTTCGAGGGTGTACCGAATTCCTTCGGGAGCCAGTCGGAAATTAAAGGGGACAGCGATGGCCCCAATTCGTTGGGTTGCGAGTACCGTCAGGATGTGTTCGGGCCGGTTTTTCAGACAGATGGCAACTCGATCACCTTTCCCAATTCCTTGCTCGGCGAACCAGCTGGCGATCGCGGCGGTCTCCGCATCTAGTTCCGCGTAGGTGTACTCACGTCCCGTTTCTAGATCCACGATCGCTGTGGCCTCCGGCGTGCGGGATACGGCCTGTTCGAACAGGTTCGGAACCGTCCAGCTTTCGAGGGGCTGCATTTGCTCTATCATGAACGCACTGGTACGTATAGCTGATGTCTCGCGGTACGACTCTCCGCAGTCGTTTAACTTTCGAACGGATCGGCCTTCCAAGTGAGTGGAAAGCGCCAACATGCCAAAAATTCAGGGATTCGGTCGGTGGGTAGGAAACCGAGGTGGATCGATCACTCGTCGGGGTAGGAATCGATCCAGGGATCGTGGCGTTCGAGGGCACCAGCCGCCGCGAGAACCGCGTCGTCTTCGAATCGATCGCCGACGATCTGGAGGCCGACGGGCAGTCCGTCGGACGTCTCGCCGGCCGGTACGGACGCCGCAGGGTGGCCCGTGAAGTTGAGCGGGTGGGTGAGACACCACCCGGTCAGCGGGTCGAGCGAAACGCCCTCGAGTGAGTCGGGCCCGGTCGTAACGTCGCTAGGGTTGTTTTCTGGGGGGGTGGTGGCGGTCGTCGGAGTGACGAGCAGATCGTACGTCGAGAGAGCCGACTGGATCGCATCGTAGACGCGTGTTCGCTTGCGGTCATCGCGTTTGAGTTCCAGAGCGGTACGGTCGGCCGTCTCCGTGAGCATGTCGCGAAAGCTCGGCGTCAAGTCCGGTCGACGATCTTGGAAGACGTCGGTGCCGCCCGCGGCAAACCCCTCGAGCACCGAATGATACAGAGTGCCCATCTGGCGACGCCAGATCCCGCTCAGTTCCGCGTGGTCGAGGTCGAGATCCAGGGTCGCCCGTTCGACGGTTGCCCCGGCTGTCACCAAGGCCTGGACAGCCGACTCGGTCGTCTCGGCTACTGAGTTGGTGACTGGAAGGTCTCCGATCGTCGGGAGGTAGCCAATCGTGAACCCGTCGATCGACTTCTGAGGGGCCGACTGGAGATCGAGGTCGGGCGTCGGTACCGAGAAGGGATCGGCTGGGTCGGGTCCGACGAGCACTGAAAGCATTGTTGCAGCGTCTTGAACGGTTCGAGCTATTGGACCGACATGGACGAACGGTGTGTCGGCCAAGAACGCATCTGGTCGCATCGGTTGGGCGACGAGCCCGAACGTCGGCTTGACGCCGACGACACCACAGCAGGCCGCGGGTACCCTGACCGAACCGCCTGCATCTGATCCCTGTGCGATTGGGACGAGGCCATCGGCGACTGCGGCCGCGCTACCGCCGGAGGAGCCGCCGGCGTTCCGTTCTAAGTCAAACGGCGTCGACGTGGGCCCAAACAGGCGATTGTCGGTTACGAGGCTGTGGCCGAACTCCGACGTGTTAGTCTTGCCAACGACGATCGCGCCCGCACGCTCGAGTCGCGCCACGTGCGTGCTTGTGTGTTTGGGAACAAACGACTCGAACGGTATCGATCCGAACGTACATCGTACGTCTGCTTTGAGATCGAAAAGGTCCTTGATTGCGATTGGGACCCCGTGTAGTGGTCCGAGAGAGTCGCCGCGGTCGACGGCAGCAGCCGCTTCCTTTGCCTTTTCCCGTGCATCCGACGAGTAGACGTCGACGAAGGCGTTCGTCCGATTATTCCGCTGCTCAATTCGTTCCAGACACGCATCGACAGTTTCGATCGGACACGTCTCTCCCGATCGGATCGCTTCGGCAAGTTCCGTCGCCGAACCCGGCGGTGTCCTTTCGACCATACCACCGGATGGCGAACCAACCGTATAACGATACTGGTACCATATCGCGGTCCGGTACCGGCCGATAACTCTTTTTTTATCACCCATATTACATAAATGCACCAATACCAAATGGGAAAACTATTCTGCGTCCGAGTGCCTGCAACGAATTCGGTCTTAGTACAGGAGGGTGAAATAAGCGAACTGTAGCGGAACCAGGAGTACGATCGTCGCTACCGAACACACCACGGTCGTCCGTACCAGTTCGCCCATCTCGACGACGTCTTCGGCGAGGATCGTAATGAGGACCGCCGACTGATAGGGGAAAAAGTACGTCCCAAGCGCCATCGCTTCAGCCATCAGGACGGGGGTAAGCGGCAACCCTGCTGCTTCAGCGTACGGAATCACGACGGGCGTCAGCACGCTCGCAACCGCCAGCCCCTCCATCAATAGTGCGAGCAGCAGCGTCGCGGAGAAGATAAACAGGAGTATTACCGCGAGTGGCGCGTCGTGTGGAATCCACTCGAGTAGATAGTTCGCCGCGTTTTCACTGAATCCCGTATAGGCGAGTCCTTCGCCGATCGCCAGCACCGACGCGACGAAGAAGACGATCGAGTAGTCGACGTCAGAGACGGCCTCTTCGAAGTTGACGATCCCAACACCCGGTAAAAACGCGAGGATGACGACCACGAGTGCGCCGACGACGGGGTGTAGGCCGTGGACGAAGTCGGTCATCCACACGGCGGTGCCGACGAACAGAAAGGCGAGCATTCGGAGGTGGCGCCCGTCGACCGCCGTTCCCTCGAGGTCGGGTGGTTGTACTGTCGAGGTCGGCTCCGGCCGGTACAGAACGTAGACGATCCCGATCACGACGAGAACGCGGGTGATGCCCATGATCGGGAACATGTGGACGATCCACTCGGTCCACGAAACCGGGTGATCTCCGATCGACGAACTGATTCCGGTGATGATGATGTTCGGAAGGTCAGCCGTGAGTATTCCGACCGATCCGTAGAAGGTCGCGAAAAGCGGACCCAGAAAGAGACCGATTCGTGCGCGTCTGGAATCGAAAAGCGTCCCGGCTTCTTTGAGGACTGGTGCAAGCAACAACACGCGCACGAGCGCCGATGGGATAAATAGCGCCAGGGCGTACGCGCCCAGTCCGAGTGCAAGCAACAGCCGCCGATACGTTCGGACCGGATCCGACCGGACGTGGCCTGGAACGCTTCGAGCGGTTATCCAGTGGCCGGCCTGTGCTGCGAGTCCGCTTCGGCGAGTCGCTTCGCCCATGAGTAATCCGAACCCGATCAGCCACGTCGCCGGCGAGTGAAAGCCTCCGAGTGCGATCTCCATCGGAAACGTGACCCCGATGAGAGCGATTCCGATTATGCCGGTGTACGATGGCGGAATCGGCGTGAATATCCAGAGTACGATACAGAAGACAGTAATCGCAAGCATCCTCGCCGTGGCTCCATCGGCCGGTGCGGCTGCAAACACGATTCCTCCGAGTAATGCTGACGCCAGGATCGTGGTAACCGGCGATCGGACATCGGGAATCGCCTGTGTGAAGTTCATCGGCCAAATTTCTGAATTGTAGCGTTATGAAGATTGATTTCAGCCAGCGGGTGTCGAGTGTCGATGGCCGCCGTTACCGAATTGAGCGTTCGCATTACTGATTGAATCCGCGTACCTGTTTGTCGCTTTGGACTACGATGGACTGCAATGCGCACAGCGTAACGATGTGATCGTGTTGGATCAGATACTGGGCGGACTTCACGCCATAATTTCCGGGTGGCATTATCGACAAGGATCGATTTAATACGCATTAATACCTTTGATTAGGACTGCAACTAGCCCAACCTCATTCACTGCGATACGGACACGGGTGACCGCTGATTTGCCGACTACAGTGCGGATAGGAATGCTTCTGTCCAGCCGTGTCGACCTGTTGTCTATGAGTGCGGTTTCGGCGAATGTCGTTCTGGGACCGTCAAAAAGACGATCATAATATAGTAATAGTGAAATGATTTACACACCGATCGCCGATCAATCTGGCGATTGGGTGTGCATTGACGTTCAGTGGCTACTATAGGCCTCGCCGGAACGGGAAGTACCCCCATCATGTCGGACCGGCTGATTAGCGAACGCGCTCTCAATTGCCAGGGAGCCTAAAATTCTGCTTCCGCGATGACTTCCGTATCGCGCAATGACTATAGTTCGAATTTTGGAACCAAAGCCGTCAAAAGGCCGGTGTAGTGATCGAACAGGCGAATACTGTGATTCAATTCTCCCATTCGACTATACGGAATTCATTCCGTTGGTCCCGATTTAAGTACCCATCGTTTACACATGTATGGTTGTAAGGATAGGACTCGAGACTGTACTGTTGGTTTGCCGATGAACCACCATTCAGTATGTATCGCGCTGGTCGACCAAACTGCCTCGTCTGTGGTTACGTATTGACATTGCGCATTCGATCGCGACAATAGCCGTTTCATTGCTGTTTCCGGATGCCATAGAAATTCGATGATACGGAATACCATTCGTCGAAACATACCACGTCAGTACGACCCACGAGCCGAACTCGGAACGAGTAACCGACCAGACCTGCCAGTCCGGACGTACCGCTGAACGTCGGTTTCACCGATGCTTGTTGCCAATTCGAGTAAGCGGAACAGGTGTCAACGAGTGTTTATAAATGATGAAGGTAACGGAGGGCTCAGCGACTTGTAGAGTACAACCCGCCGTATCCAACGGCTACTTTGGTATGAACTCTTGGAACTCAGTACCAGGACGACCGTAGACCGATCACGGTTTGTGCTGGCATACCATCCCAGCCGACCGAACAAACACGTGACACCGCGGGAGTAGCGACAACTCCGGGCTCCTGTGTTCGAAGATCGTATATCTACGGTCACGATCTCTTTTCCCAGTTAGACCGGGTACCGATCCAAAAAAGATAAAGCTGTTGCGAATTACCTGGGTGGTATGTTAATATCGGTGTGTACGACCCAGCGAGACGGAACGGCTATCCACGCGGACAGGCCGTCGACGGACGTCTTCGAGGGCTCCGTCCGAAGAGTACGGCGGCCCAGCCGGGCGGTTCGACGAGTCGCCGCCCCGGCGGAGGATCGCCGATGACCGATGGGGACCACCCGGCGGTCGAAGATCCCGTTTTCGAACGCCAGTGGACCGTCAGATTCTCGGACTCGGATCCGTTCGAGATCGCACACTACCCACGAATCATCGATGCACTCCACCAAACTGCCGACGAGTACGTCGAATCGATCGGGTGGCCGTTCTGGACTATGACCGACGAACACGGCATCGGGTTACCGATCGTCGACGTCGGCGCTCGATTCCATCAGCCCGTCCGAGCGGGCGACGTCGTGACGATCGGAATGACCGCGACGGTCGGCGACTCGAGCGTTCGATTCGAGTACGCCGGGACCGTCGATGGTGAACTCGCATTTACCGGGTACGAGCAACGGGTTTGCGTCGAGGTTGGCGGTGAGAGCTCGATTCCCGTACCGGATGGCCTCCGTGAGGCGTTGATGGCCGACTAATTGCGTCCGCCGGAAAAACGATAGATAGTCGAGCCCACCGTCAGGGATCCGGCACTCGAGGGCGGGTGTCGACAGGTTCGGTACCGACGGTACCGGCGTATCTGTTACTCGGCGGAGCGAAGCCGGTAATCTTATCGGCTCTACCTTAATTGACACAGCTATGTTCGGACTTGCGCGTCGGGAAATGCGGTTCGCTTTCCTCATCAGTTCGACACATCTCGCTCAGCACTTCTACTTGCGCCTGATTCCACCCCTGATTCCGATACTGGCGATCGTGACGGAGTATCCGATCTGGCAACTCGGTCTCCTCGTAAGCGTCTTCTACGCCGGTGGGGGGTTGTCACAGGCTCCTCTCGGTGTGCTGGCTGATCGGTACGACCGACGTGCGATCCTCCCGGCCGGAATCGGCGTTTCGGCCGCCTGTTACATGGTGTTCCCGTTTGCACCCGCACTCGGCGTCGTTCTCCCCGACCTCTCGTTGCTTGGGTACACGTTCGAAGGTGGCTTTCTGGTGATGTCGGGGTTGATGCTCGTCTCCGGCATCGGAAACGCGGTCGTCCACCCTGCCGGATACCCGATGATCTCTGCGAACGTCTCCTCTGAGAACAAAGGAAAAACGCTCGGAATCTTCGGTAGTTCGGCGAAATTCGGCGATGCAATTCCACCGCTTGCCATCGGTGCGTTGATTCTCGTGCTTGCGTGGGACCTCATTCTCGTCATCCTCGGTCTCGTCGGTGTCCTCTACTCGCTTGCACTGTACGTTGCCCTCGGTGGCGACGACTACGAGACCGTGCCGGAAACGTCCGAAGGGACGTCGGACGAGGAATCGGAGACGAAACAGCGGACCGATCCACGGACGTATCGGTATCCCATGATCGTTATCTTCCTGTTTTTCGTGACGAAAATGTTCGCCGCCAACGGCGTCAACACGTTCGTTCCCGCGTTCGTCGTCGCCGTTTACAGTTACTCCTTCGACGTGGGAGGTATCTCGCTTGCACCGGAGTCAGTCGCCAACTTCTACTTCGCAGCGCTGTTGATCTGTGGTGCGGTAAGTCAGCTCTTTCTGGGTGCATTGACCGATCGGTTCGATCCCAGACTGGTCCTTCTGGGTGGCGTAAGCGTTGGAACCGTCGTGCTCGTCGTTCTCGGCTCTCTCGATCTCTCTCCGGTAACGCTGTTACTCGTGATGATCGTCCTGGGGACGAGTCTGTGGGGAATCAGTCCCGCTCGAGACGCCCTCATCAGCGAGATTACCCCGCCGGAACGGGAGGGACGAACGTTCGGATACTTCTGGACCGCGGTGAATCTCACCGGCGCGATGATGCCGGTTCTGGTCGGCTATCTCATCGAGACGGTCGGGATGCGCGAAGCGTTCACGATGTTGGCCCTGGGGACGGTGCTCGCCGGGGGCACGATCAGTCTCCTCTTTACGAGCCGGGTGTATCGAACCGGCCGGGAAACTCCCATCGACGCCGATACGACCGATTGAGACTGCGATAGTAACGACTGCACCGATTTACACACTCATCACCGATCTGTCTGGTGATTTGGTGTACAATGACGTGCAGTGGCTACAGCGGGGTCCTCCGTTCGCTGTGTCGATCGCGCTGTCGGATCTGCCAGTATTGATTCGGTCTCTGTTTCACTCCGTACGATCTTCGTCTCCTCAGATAGAAATGACAATTCTAGATACACATCTGATGTCAATAATGATACTATATCAAACAATATCTTCATATGAGCGAACTCGAGTTCAGTTTGCCGATCGGACAAAGCAGGAGTTCATCGCAGCGGTTCGACCTCGCTGCGAGGAGTCTACCAGCAGTTCGGTCGCTGATTTTGGCTAATTTCCTCCGAACGCGGCGACGGCAGTAGATCTCACTTGGAAACGATCCGCGTGTTCTGCTCGGTGTACGGCGACGTCCCGTGGCTCCGTCGGTAGCACCCGGTATTCGGACTATCAGTGTGTTTCGTCGACGAACTCGTGCATTACGGGTAAAATCCCTCGAGATCGACTTCAGGACCTCTCTCGACCGCTTCAGGGACAGTGAAACACCGAGACTGGGTGGCAGCCGCTCAGTTATTGTCTTAAACATTATAGTTTGCCAAAAACCCTTAACAATTGAAGTGATAGAACGAACGCTCGTGAACGTATCACGAGCGCACGATACCAACAGTAATAGCTGTTGGGGTGAAGGTTGAAACCATCGGGCCGTTTCTCCGTGGGGCTATCCGACCTATTAGAAATTCTGATGATAATATTTTCACACCGGTAATTGTATAACGGATCCGTCGTAATATGTCGTCAGTACGCTTCGTCACGTATGCGTGTCTCCTATCAACATGCCAACGTCAAAGGCGGCAACGAGTCCACGGTATTACGATTTACGGCCGGTGACGGAACACCCACGTGTATTCTCGTCGATGTGGGAGACGGCGTCGATGTCGATTCGTTGCTCGGAGACGGCGAGTATCTAGACGCGATCTTGCTCACACACGGTCACATCGATCACTACCGGACACTCGCCCGAAACGTTCGATGCGGCGTGCCGATCTACACCTCGCCGTCGACGGCGATGATCCTCGAGCACGCCCTGCCGGAAGCGACGAAGGACAACGCCCTCGGTGACGTCTCCGCTGCGATCGGTGCCCTCGAACCGATCGACGACTGGACGTCGGTACTCGAGACGATCGACGTCCGGCCGGTTTCAGCCGGTCACACCCCCGGCGCGGCCGGGTTCGTGATCAGATTTCGTGACGAAAACGCCACTGGGTTGCTCGACGGTGAACACCACATACTCGTCACCGGTGATTTCACTACCCGTCCCTGTGCTGGATACCCCGGCCTTCCAACGTCGTACCCGTTCGATATCGATTGTCTGTTTGTAAACGTCTCGAGTGACGACTCCTACTCGAGGTCGCTCAACGATTCCGTCCAGACCGTCCTCGAGCGGGCGTACGCAGGATCGAGAGTCGTCGTGGCGGCGAGTTCACTCACTGGCGTCCACTACGTGACGTTGCTCGGTCACGCGACGAAAACGCTCGAGAGGGAGCTACCGATCACACTCGTCGGACAAGCCGCCAAACTCTACAACGCACTCGAGTACGACGTTCCCGGGATCGACACGTGCGAGACGTTCGATCGGTGTGAAACGGTTCTCGAGGCCGGTGGGGTGACGATCGCCGGACCGGAAACGCCGACGACGGGGAGCGCCCGCAGACTGTTCGAGCGTATCAGTGACGATCCAGCCGCGGTGTTCGTCCAGTCCGGGACGGACGACGCCGATCGGTCTTCGGGAACGCGTTGTACGGTCCGGACGTTTCCGCTGTGTAACCATCCCTCGCTCGAGACGATCGACGACCTCGTCGAATCGCTCGTTCCGACGGAGGTGGTCATCAAACACGCGAGCGGGAAGACGCTCAACGAGTTCCAGCGCCGATTCGATCGGTGTTTCACGTGGGGGACCAACGACGAGCGAGTCTATCGGCTCTACGAGGACGGTCAGTGGCAAGCCCCCGACTGGATCGCGGACCGAACCGCAACCCGGATCCGAAAGCGTCGCTGGAAGGCGATACAGGAACAGACGTTCGCGTTCGACGCGACTGTTCCGATCGGTCGAAGCCAGGACGTCGATCCCGCGGCCGAAGGCGTCGATCTCGAGGCGCTCGAGGCTGCATTCTCACAGACGGCCTCCCAGAAAACTCCCAGGCAACCGACCGACGGCAGCGACTCGGCGACGTCTACTGGACAGGAACTCGAGGTTCGTACCGAGAAACCGGCCGAGCGCAATCGAGCGAGTCCGTCGTTCGAAGTGAACGACGCTCGGTCGGGAGCCGAAGCCGACGACCGGAACCGATCCGCGGTCGACGCCCCGTCCGAAAGGGATGGCGTTCGAGTTCCCGACGAGGACGCTGGATCGTCCGAAGCTGATGGGAGTCGGGAACCCGCCGAAGCCGCCGACCGATCGCTCGAGACGGAGGTGCTCGCCCGCCTCGACCGCCTCGAGGCGAAACTCGACCGCTCGACGGAGACGATTCGTGCCCGCGTGCTCAGCGACGGCACTGACGAACAGTTCGTCCGGCTTCTGGAACCGACCGATCTCGAGGCGGGTGACGTCGTCGAGTTGACGATAGAGACGCGATCCGACGACCGGTAGCGTATCGGTCGACGAGCAGGAGAGGGTGTTCTCGCTGCAATCCCAACAGTTTCGACCGCCGGATTCCATGGGGGAATATGGACGACCAGTGTACGCTCCTCGTCGTCGGCGCACATCCTGACGACTGTTCGATCAAGGCGGGCGGAATCGCCGCGAAATACGTCGAAGCGGGCCACGACGTCACCTTTCTCTCCGTGACCGACGGCGGCGCGGGTCACCACGAGATGGACCGCGACCCACTGGTCGCTCGCAGGCGGGCCGAAACCGAAGCAGTCGCGGAGACGCTGGGTATCGAATACGACGTGTTCGACATCGAAGACGGCCGGCTGGAACCGACGCTCGAAAACCGACGGCGGCTCGTTCGGTACGTCCGCGAGGTCGATCCCGACCTCGTGCTCGGCCCCCGTCCCAACGACTACCATCCCGACCACCGCTACTGCGCACAACTGCTTCGGGACGCTGCCTATACGCTGATCGTGCCGAACATCTGTCCCGACACTCCGGCGCTGTCGACCAACCCGGTCTTCGGGTACGTCGCCGACCACTTCGAGAAACCCGCGCCGTTCGAACCGGACGTCGTCATCGACGTGACCGACGTCGAAGATCGAAAGATCGACGCGTTACACTGCCACGAGTCCCAGATGTACGAGTGGCTGCCTTACACGTACGACGAACTCGAGGCGGTTCCCGAGGGGGACGCCGAGCGCCGCGAGTGGCTCGCCGGCGACGGGCTGAGCCACCTCGAGGAAAACACTGAGATGAACGTCGCCGACCGGTTCCGCGAGGCGTTGATCGACAGGTACGGGCCGGAACGGGGGAGGGCAGCCGGACACGCCGAGGCGGTCGAAATATCGGAGTACGGTGCATCTCTGACCGATTCGCGACGCGAGGAGTTATTCTTCTTCTGATCTGGCCGCATCGAAATGCGATCGAACGAGGAACTGGATCAGAGTTCGGGTGAGACGGACCGGCGTACGTCGATCAGATCAGTTCGTCCATCGTGGCTGCGGCATCGGGAAGCGAGGCCAGGGGGTCTTCCCCCTCGTACTCGTAGATCAACCACTCGCCGCCGCCGTCGCGAAACGCGTCGGCACAGCCCTCGAGGTCGAGATCGCCGGTTCCGACGCGGACCAGCTCCCCCGATTCGGTGTCGACGTCTTTGACGTGGGCCAGCCGACAGCGATCGCCGACCGATCGGAGCAACTCGACGGGGTCGTCGCCCGCTTTCAGGACGAATCCGAGATCCAGTTCGAGGTCGATCTCGCTCTCGTCGACGAAGGCGTGAAAGCCGGGGCCGCCCTCGAGGTCGACGTACTCGTGGTCGTGGTTGTGATAGTGGAGGTCGACTCCGCGGTCCGCGAGTCGATCCTCGAGGGTCGCGAGCCGATCGATTGCGTCCTCGAGCCGGTCGCGTGAACTGAAGTGCTCCTCGTCGAGCCACGGGACGACGAACTCGTCACAGCCGATCGTCCCGTAGAACGCGACGGTGTCGTCGAACTCGTCTTCGAGTGACTCGATCGGAACGTGCGCGCCAGCGGCCTCGAGACCGGTTTCCTCGAGCGTCCCCCGAACGGCGGCGGGATCCTCGTCGATGACGCGGTAGGCGAATTCGACGCCGCCGAATCCGGCGTCGGCGACGTGCTCGAGCAGGCCGTCGAACGGGAGATCGACGTTCCGTAACGTGTACAGCTGGATCGCACTCTTGACCATACCCAAGAGTCGAAAACTGGCTGGATATGTGTTTCGTCTGGGTTCGACGGAATTCCGGCGCACCCAGCACTGGAGGGCCCGATAGCTCACTGTCCTGGGACGACAGCCGCACGCACCGATGGAGAAAAAGGAGGAGCACCGTTAGTATTTGGCTACCCGCTTCGTAATTCGGCGATGATGTACTCCTCGAGGAAGGCAAACATCACCTGCTCGTTCCTCAAACCCAGATATAGACCGTGACCGCTCCAGCGTCAGTCAGGGAGTGAAAGCGAAGAGGATCTGATTCCACGAGGAGGGGAACGTGTACGTGCTGGTCGCGGCGATTGCCGACTTCCTTAGCGATACCACGAGCGTCATCAGAATATAGGGCCAGTTCGCGCCTAACGGGACCGCCGGTCATCGGGACGCTCACGCCGGACCCGCTCACCGGCCGTCTCAGTCCTTTTCGATCCCGGTTCGTTTAGTGCGCGATATCTGCCGTTCCGTCGACGACGGACGCCGCTCACGGATCGATCGCGGTCGACTCGGACCGCTCCGCGATTTCGTCGGCAGTTAGCTCTCGTCCCTCCTCCTGTACAAGGTAGACTCCCTCCATCACGATCATCGAGTTGAGCGCGATCTCGTGGGTCGGGATCACGTTATCTGCCGTCCCGCGGACGGTGTCGATCCAGTGGTGGAACTGGCCCCCCGACCGTTCCATCTCGTAGCCGGAGTCGCTCTCGAGGAGCGTCTGTCGGCGTTCGAACTCCTCGATGTCCAGTGAGACCGTCGCCTCGTAGTCGCCGGTCGTCGTGTAGAATTTGAAAGGGTCAAATTCGACGCCACCTCGTGTGCCTGCGAGCGCGCTCGAGGCGTCGGGAAGGTACATGTGCCAGGCCGCACGGATCGAGAGGACGGAGCCGTCCTCGAGGTGTGCCATCCCCAGGCCGACGTCCTCGACGTCGTATCCGGACTCCGCGAGGCGGTCGGCGTAGCGGTCGTGATCCTCGCCGATCAGTTCTTCGGCGTACATCTCGTCGGTGTGTTCGAAGGTCGAACCGGCCACCCGTTCGACGCGTTCGTTGCCAAGCAGGTACAGCAGTTGGCCGATGACGTACGTCCCGATGTCGATGATCGGCCCGCCGCCGGCCGACTCCTTCGAGACGAACGATGGCGTGCCGTACCCGTCGACGTACGGCCTGCCGCGGCGGCGGGAGAACACGCCCCGGGCGTAGTAGGGATCGCCCAGCTTTCCCTCGTCGATCAGCGTCCGTGCAGCCCGCGTCTCCGGTTGAAACAGCCGATTGTTCTGTACCCCGAGGTGGACGCCGGCGTCCTCGACGGCGTCGGCCATCGCTCTCGCGTCGGTGTACGTCGATGCCATCGGCTTCTCACAGAAGACGTGACAGCCGGCCGCCGCCGCGTCGGCCGTGATCGGTCGGTGGAGGTTGTTGTGAACGCAGATCGACACCGCGTCGACGTCGGCGTCCTCGAGGAGATCCCGGTAGTCGCCGTACACCTCGGCGTTCGTCTCCCGTGCGAGCGACCGGGCGGCGGCCTCGTCGACGTCCGCGATCGCGACGACGTCGGCGTCCTCGACGGTCGCGTACTCGGCCGCGTGTTTCTGCCCACGATTCCCAGCCCCGATGATTCCAATTTCTACGGACATATCACAGTACTCTCGTCAGCACCTACCCATTCTCGTATCCGTACTCGAGTGTTTCGGTCGTTACCCCGCATCACACGATCAAAGCGCCTATACTTTCGGCCATCGATTCGCCGCGTATGAGCGAGGAAAGCTTCGGTATCGGGTTCGTCAGCTGTGGATTCATCACTCGAGAGCGCCACGTACCGAGCGTCGGGTACCTCCCCGGCGTCCACGTCGCCGGAATCCAGAACCGCACGCGAGAGACGGCTGCGGAGGTCGCAACGGAGTGTCGCGAGAACGACCTCGGCGATCCGGCCGTCTACGGCGAGGGCGAAATCGCAGCACTCGTCGAGAATCCGGACGTCGACGGAGTGTGGGTGACGAGTCCGAACTTCACGCGGGCCGACGCCGTCGACGCCGCGATCGACGCGGTCGAAGACGGAGCCGACCTCCAGGGAATCGCGATGGAGAAACCGGTCGCGCGAAACCTCCGCGAGGCCGCACACATCGTCGACCGAATCGACGGGGCCGGGATCCCCCACGCCTACCTCGAGAACTGGCCCCACGAACCCGCCATCCGGAAAATGCGAGAGTTGCTCTGGGAGCGCGGTCGCGAGGCCGGACGGCCGTATATCGCACGGTCGCAGGCCGAACACGGTGGCCCCCACTCGGCGTGGTTCTGGCACGGCACCCGACAGGGTGGTGGCGCGTTGACCGACATGCTCTGTCACGCGCTCGCGGGCAACCACGTACTCCTCTCCGATCCGGAGCCGACTGACGACGATCCCGGGTCTCCCTCTGGCGGCTCCGAACCGACGGCTGCCGGCCTCGAGCCCGTTTCGGTGTCCGCCGACACCGAGACACTGAAGTGGAGTCGAGAGCGCTACGCGAGCCAGCTCCGTGAGGAACACGATGTCGACTACGAGTCCGATCCGGCAGACGACTACGCCCGTGCGACGGTTCGCTACGAGGACGAACACGGCGACCCCGTGATCTCGGAGGCGTCGGGGTCGTGGTGTTACGTCGGCGCGGGCGTTCGACGCACGATCGAACTGCTCGGCCCGGAGTACTCCGGTCAGGTCGTCGCCGACGAGGCTTCCTCGAGCGTCTTTTTCTCCGATGCGGTCGGGGCCGGCGAAGGGTGGGCCGAAAAACAGACCGCGACCAGCGGTCGGATGCCGGTCGACGCCGCGGGAGCCGTGACGGGCGGATTCGTCGCCGAGAACCGCGACGCCGTCGACTCCTTCCGTCGCGGCGAGAACGGAACGCTGGATCTCGAGGACGGCCGGCGCATTCTTCGTCTCTGCATGGCGGCGTACAAAGCGGCCGAGACCGGGCAGGACGTCGACCTTCGGGAGACGGATCTCGCCACGTACACGCCGCCGCCGGCGCGGGAGTGATCCCGACCAGTTACTCGACGAGTTCGACCGTCTCGCCTCGATCGGCGCTTCGACGCGCGCTCTCGACGATTCTGTGGGCCTCCCGACAGAAGGTCGGATCGGCCGGCCCCTCCGGCTCCTCGCCGGTCTCGAGGCGGTCGATCACGTAGTGGACGAGGTTTTCGAACCGGTCGGGGAGCGGGTCCGGCTCGACTGCGTACCCCTCCGGCTCGTCTTCGGTGGTGACCCGGATCGGGACCTCGCGATCGCGGGTGCTGATCGCGCCCGCAGTGCCGACGATTTCGTACCCTTTCGGCGGCTGGGGCTGGATCTCCCAGGGATTCGTGAGCAGCCGCCAGGAGGTCTGTAGCGTCGACAGCCCCGACTCGTATCGACAGACGGTCGACGACTGGACGTCGACCGTCATCTCCTCGGGGACGTACGTTTCTGCGGTGACGTCGCTCGGCAGTTCGCCGCCGCGAAACCACGTCGAGAACGTCGCGCCGTACCCCAGGTAATCGAGCAGGGAGCCACCGCCCGCTTCGGGGTCGTAGAACCAGCTTCCGTCCGGCGGTGCGCCGGCGTTCCCGCCGTAGTACTGGATCTCGAGGACGTCGCCGATCGTCCCCGCCTCGACGAGCCGGCGGACCTCGTGTTTGACCGGGTCCCACAGCACCGGCCAGTTGATCGCGAACAGATTCTCGTCGCGCCAGGCCTCGAGCATGCGATCGGCACCGGCGAGCGTGGCCGCAAGCGGCTTCTCGATCGCGAGGTGGACGTCGTAGGCCGCGACGCGCTCGACGAACACCGCGTGTTCGGCGTTTCGCGGACAGCCGAGCACGACGTCCGGCTCGCTCTCCTCGAGACACGCATCGAGATCGTCGTAGACGTCTCCGTCGGGAATTTCGAGGTCGGAAACGGCGTCGGACAGCGAGCCGGTCGAGGTTTCGGGGTCCTCGTCGCAGACGCCCACGAGTTCGGCGTCCGGATGATCGCGCACCCACTCGAGGTTGGTATTCATGTGCATCTGATCGAAGTTCGCACCCGCGAATCGCCAGGTCATACCGTGTTCGTTCTCACGAGAGTAAAAGAAGGTTCTCCCGCACGGGACCTGTGATACGGTTTACTGTACGTCATCGCCGGCGCACCGCGACCCGGGCGGCGGGTGCGCCGGTAAACAGTTACAGTAATCCGTACGAGATACCGCTCGAATCTGCGTACCCCGTGGGCAGTTACGCCGTTCGTTTTTCCATGTGTTCGATCGCCGTCCAGACGTCGATGACGCGGATCCGTCCCTCGTAGTACGTGTTTCTGATCACGCCGGAAATCGCCCGTTCTGCGTTCCGATCGTCCATCACGATTCCGACGGCGTCGTGTTCCGTCGAGCCGAGGAGCATTACGCCAACGGCCGGGAGTTCCGAGTCCGTCTTTCGTAGCGTGTCCGGATCGGTCCGCTCGAACTTCGCAAGTCGTTCGTGGACCCGATCCATGACTTCCCCGGCCCGCGGTCCGTCGTGGACGCGGACTCCCGCCTGCACGTCGCCCACGACGGTGACCCACTCCGTCGTGTCCGCCCGGTCGACCCAATCAATCGAGAGATATCCGCGCTGTTCGGTCAGTTCGTCGACGACACCGCCGCTCAGGTACAGTTTCACCCCTTCGTTCTTTACGTACCGTACGAACGTTTGATACGCATCGCTTTCCGTTCCGCCGATCGTCCGGAGGAAACTCGTATCGAGGACGAGCGCGCCGGGAATCGGGGATGGATTCGCTTCACCCATCGGCGTGGCGGTACGGTGCCTCCTCGAGCGCCCGTTCGTGGATGTTCACGTCGAACGTGACGTCCTCGAGCGTCGGATCGTGGTCTTTCACCACGACGAGAACTCGCTCGATGGCCTGCGTAACGGCGATTGCCTCCACGGCGGGCACTCCGAGGTCGTCCGCGACCCCGCGACGCGTCGTTTCGCCCTCGAGGTACTCGATCGTCGCGGTGACTGCGGGGGCGAGCGCCGCCTTACCGTGGCGGTCGACGAAGAGTTCGAGGTCGTCGTCGCCGCTGGTCGCTCCGTAGACGGCGAAAAACGCGGGACCGAGCTCGATCGTGGTTTCGTCCGTCCAGTTACCGCTTACCGGGTCGGCTCGCCAGAGCGCCGACCCGTTCTCGAACTCGTCCAGTTCCGCTGCGACGCCCAGCTCGGACAGCGTGTTGGCGTACTTGTAAGCGGTGCTCTTCGAGAACCCCTGCCGATCCCGTGCGGCGGTTACCGTCGTCGGCGAGTTGACCAGCAGGTCCGTGTAAAACCGCGCCAGCTCCGGCGTTCCCAGCAACTCTTGAACGACGAAAAACTGGCGGGCTGTTCGTCCCGCGTCCGGTGGCCGAGTCGGGCGAGGCGCGTTCGACATAGTACATAGTACGCGAACTATAGTCTAAAACGTTTCGGACGAATCGGTATCGAGGGATCGAACGGACACACCTTCGCGCTCTCACCCTACGTCGGGTATCGAGGTAGTACGCTCGAAAATCCGACTGCGTTCCCGGTCTTCGCGATCACTCCCTCGAGTGTCGCGAGGCGACGGCGACGACGAACCAAGCCGCGTGGGGGAGCCACTGTTCCGCCCAGCGCCACCGGTGGGCGTGATCGTCGCCGATCCCGTCGGGGAGGAACGCGACGTCGGACTCGTCGGTCGCGCCGGCGGTGATCCCGTTGCAGACGCCGCCGGGGACGTTCCGGAACCGCTCGTGGTAGTGGGGTGGGTTCCGCCCGGTCCCCTCGACCATGGACACGTCGAAGGGGTTCAACCCGAGGATCCAGTCCAGTTGCGCCTGGCTGAAGCGATGAAGCTCGTCGGTGCTGGGCTCGAAATCGTCGCCGAGAACGCGCGCCGACCGGACGGCGGCCGCCGCGAGCGAGGCGATGCGGGCGTTCTCACCTTGCCACCAGTAGCCCGTCTCGTTTTCGTGCGGGAAGAAAAACGACGCCCGCGGCTCGGGTTCGTCGACGGCTTTCACGTAGGCACGGGCGTAGTCGAACGGGTTGACCACGTCGGTCGTGATCTCGAGTTCGAACGCCCAGTACGTCGCGAGCGCGTCCGTGATTTCCCCTCGCAGTTCTTCCTGGCCGGCTGGCGAATCGGACTCACCGAGCACCTCGAGAAACCGACAGAGCGCGAGCGCCGGCAGCCCCTCTTCGGCGGCGTGGAAGTACGGCCGCTGGCCGTCGTCGGCGCGCCACCAGCCCGCGTATCGGTCGTCGCCGGTCTGGCGCTCGAGCAGCGATCGAGCGCGGTCGGTCGCGGCGTCGTAAAACCGCCGGTCGCCGGTCGCACCGAACAGTTCCGTCGCCGCGAGCAACGCACAGTAGTCGTCGATGACGTTCTCGGTGCCGTCGTCGAGGTAGGCCTCGTTGTGCTCCGCTAAGTGGTCGAACGCGTCGACCGCGGTCGACAGATAGGTGGCGGGATCGAACGCTGCCGCCGCTGCGATTTCCGACGATTCGTCGATTCGACTCGCGCGTGCGAGAGCCGCGATCGAGACGCCTCCGCCCTGGCGGTAGCCGGCCTCGTAATCCGTCGTCTTCGTCCCGTCTTCGCCCTCGTACGCGCAGATCTCCCGTCGGTCGGTTTCTTTCGACCACTGGTCGAAGACGGTGTGATAGAAATACCCCTCCTCGTCGTGCATTCGGACGAGGAAGTCCGCGCCGTGGACGCTCTCTTCGAGCAGACGCTCCTCGAGCAGTGCCCCGAGCGAGCGTTCGCCCGCGTACAGCTGATCGTAGGCGTCGAGGAGACCCCAGACGACGATCGGCGTCTGCTGAGGGTTGACGTAGTTGGCGTAGCTGAGGTGGCTCAGGTACTTGCTCATGTCCCCCGAGGCGTCGTACCAGCCGCCGCTGACGTCGACGGTCTCCGTTCGGTCGCCGACGAACGGAACGGCCCGGTCAGCGCGGTCGAACCGGCCGGAGGCGCGCTGGGTCTTGAAGTAGTAGACGACGTCAGAGAGGACCCGTTCCCCGACGACGTCCTCGCGGATCTCGAAGACGTGTGATCGCGGGCGAGTACCGTCTCCACCCGCGCGAGAATCCCCGTCCCTGTCCGTCGGTCCGCCCTCGTCCTGGCCGCCCGCTCCGGTATCGGTCACGTCGACGGTCACGGCGTACGACCCCGGCTCCTCGAGAGCCGTGAACTCGGCCGTCCAGAACACCCAGTTTTTCCAGTCGTCGACGGGGCCGCGACGAGTGGCCTCGGTTTCGAAGACGACCGCGTTCGTCTCGACGTCGACGACTCGCACGTCGCCGGGCGTCTCCCCGGGCGATCCCCGGAGTATCGCGCGTTTTCGTTCGTCGGGATCGTATCCGGCCTGATTGACGAGGATTTTCATATTACTCCGACGGCAGTTCCTCGAGGTAGGCTTCCCACACCGCGTCGGGGTCCTCACAGGCGATGTCGGAGATCGACCGACACGCGTCGTATCCCCACATGAAGACGCTGTCGACGCCGCCGTCGATCGTCGCTCGCGTCGCCTTCCGAACGTCCCCGATCGTCTCCGGATCGTCGTCGAGACGGAAGCCCTGGATCCAGATCTGACTCTTCAGATCGTACTCCTCCGCCAGCGAGACGACGGTGTCGGTGAAATACGAGATGAACTCGGGGCTCTCCTCGTCGAAGACGTCCCAGTACGGGTCGGTGACGAGGACGTCCAGGTGTTCGTTGGCCGCGAGTTTCTCCCAGTCGCGCAGGCCGTGATCCGAGTCCTCGCTCGGAAGCAGGCAGACTGCGTTCTCGAGGCCTTTCTCCGCGGTGAGTTCCATCATCTCGTCGAGAAACGAGAGCAGCGACGCCTCGCGGAACTCGTCGATCCGTTCGGTTCGGGTCGCGGGCATCTGTTCGTCGTACTCCTCTTCGTACAGCTCCTGACAGCTTTCACACCGGCAGGTCCACGTTCCTTCGGGCACCTCGTGGTCGAACCACTCCGGAATGTACCAGTGGGGTTCGTCCCAGAAGAGGACGTCGGCACCGACGTCCGCCGCGTCGGCGACCCACCCACGCATGTACTCCCTGAAATCGGGATCGTTGAAACAGGCCGTCGGGACGGACTCGCCCGTCGAGAGTACCTGACAGCTTTCCGGGTTCTTGCCGATGAACTCCGACAGCGCCTCGCCGCCAAAGACGCGACCGATCGACCACGGGTTCATGTACACCGTAAAGTCTCGGTCGTGACTCGCCTCGACGATTTCGGACATCGTCTCCGTGTAGTACATCCGATCCCGCTCGCTGAACGTGTGAAGCACGGCGTTCAGCCCTTCGTCTTTGAAGCGGTCGAGGTCTGCTTCCGCGTGTTTAGGATCTCTGACACTAAAGTAACTCGTCCCTTTCTCGAGCATCGAGTAAACATTCCTATAGAGGATATTTTACTCTTTGGATCGGTTACAGGCGTCACCCCGACGTGTCGCCGAAAGAAAACGCGAGCCGAACGATCGAAAAAACGTGCCGCAGTTAATCGGACGTGGCGTCAGAGGCGTGTGCCGACGGTTCGTCGTCGGTTACCGGCTGACTCGACCAGTAGTCGTGATCGTCGTCCGCACGGAAACACCGGACGCGGTGGCCCGATTCCTGGTCGTAGGACGCGGGTGAATCGGCTTTACAGGCCTCCCTGGCTTCCGGACACCGCGTGTGGAAGCGACAGCCCGACGGCGGGTTTTTCGGGTCCGGAATGTCGATTTTCCGCACCGGCGGCTCTTCGGCCTTATCGGTCGACCGAAGGTCCGGCGTCGCCCACCGAAGCACCTTGGTGTAGGGGTGTTGTGGATCGTTGATGATCTGTTCCGGCGGTCCGATCTCGATGAGTTCGCCGAGGTACATCACGCCGATCCGTCCGCCCGCATGCGAGGCGAGATACCGTGCGTTCGAGAGGTCGTGTGAGACGAACACGAACGACGTGTTGAACTGCTGTTGAAGCTCCAGCATCAGATCCATCATGTCGACGCGCAACGAGACGTCGAGTGCGCTGATGGCCTCGTCTGCCAGGATGAGATCGGGATCCATCAACAGCGCCCGAATCAACGCGACGCGCTGTTGTTCTCCACCGGAAAGCTGGTGTGGGTATCGGCCGGCGTAGTCGGTCGCCGGCGTCATCCCGACCGCCTCGAGCATCCTGACGATCTCCTCGCGTCGATCCCCGGAGCTCATATCCGGCTGCCACTTCTTCAGCGGGGCCTCGAGCGTCCCTAACACTCGCCGGTTAGGGTTCAGCGAACTCCCCGGGTCCTGGTGGATGATCTGCAGCGACCGACGGATATCGTCGTAGGGGATGTCGACGTCGCCGTTGTTATCTTTCGCGTCCCAGATGTCCTGTCCACGGTACGTGACGCTCCCGCCGGTCGGACGCTGAAGCCCGATGGCGGTCTTGCCGAGTGTCGTCTTGCCGCAGCCGGATTCACCGACCAGTGCGACGACGTCCTGTTCGCCGATGTCGAGCGAGACGCCGTCGACCGCACGAACGACATCCGGTTCGCTGAAGTCGAACAGGCCGCTTTCCTCTTCGAAGTGAACTTCGGTGTTCTCGAGTGAAACGAGTGGCTCGTCACTCATCGTTCACCCTCCATCTGATTCTGGTGATCCATTGGGTTTCGTTCCTCGTCGGTCGTTCGAGTTGTGGCCTCCTTTTGATGGTTGAGCGGAATCGATTCGATCGACTCTTCCCAGTGGTGACAGTCGATGAGGTGCGATTCGGTCACCGGTTCGCTCGGCGGATCCGTCGCGACACATTGATCGGTCGCGAGCGGACACCGTGGGTGGTACGAGCAGCCGTCGGGGACGGCCACCGGGTCCGGTGCGGAGCCGGGGATCGGTCGCATCTCCTCGAGTGGTGCATCGAGATTCGGGGTCGAGTTCAGGAGTGCGCGGGTGTAGGGATGGCCCGCGTTCTGCAACATCTCCTCGGTCGTCCCCTGCTCGATCAACTCGAAGGCGTACATCACGGCCAGCCGGTCGGCCAGCTCTGCGACCAGCGGCAGGTCGTGCGTGATGAACATCATCGTGAGGTCGTACTTCTCTTTGAGTTCCTCGAGTAGCGAGATGATCGACCGCTGCATCAACAGGTCGAGCGCCGCCGTCGGCTCGTCCATCACGAGCACGTTCGGCTCGAGGATGACCGAGAGCGCGATCAACGTCCGCTGTTGCATGCCGCCGCTTAACTCGTGGGGGTACGAATCGAGGACGCGTTCGGAGTCGAGATACAGATCCGAGAGCAACTCGTGGGCCCGGCTCATTCCCTCCGACAGGGAGTAGTTGTGGGCTTCGAGGGTTTCCTCGAAGTGATCTCGAATCTTCATCGTCGGATTGAACGAACTCATCGCACCCTGGAAGACCATCGCGATCTCCTCCCAGCGTAACTGGCGCAGTTCCGAATCGGAAAGCTCGAGGACGTCGACGGGGTCGCCCTCTTCCGGATAGTACGTCACGCTACCGCTGAGAACGCCCGGCTCGACGACGGCGTCGAGCGTAGACGAGGCGAGCATCGACTTTCCGCTGCCGCTTTCGCCGACGATGCCGAGGATTTCACCCCGCTGAATGTCGAGCGAAACGTTGTCGAGCACCCGGGAGACGCCCCGATCCATTTCGAAGACGACTTCGGCGTTTCGAATCTCGAGGATCGGGTCCGAGACACTGTGCGATCGGCCGTCCGTAACTGTCGTTTCGTGCGTACTCATAGTGCACCACCACCGGTCGTGATCTCCTCGTCGTCTTTCGACTTCGTCGAACCGCTACCACGAGCGCGGACCCGTGGGTTGAACAGTCGATCGGTCCCCTGTGAGAACAGGATCAGCCCGAACGAGAGTCCGACGACGAAGACCATCGGGACGAACAGGAGGTGTGAGACCTCGGGAATGATGAGTGCGTTGTTCTCGTAGCCGATGTTCATCATCACGCCCCAGTTTTCGATCGTGTTGACCGAGATGACTCCGAGGAAGTACAGCGCGACGCTGTCGTAGATGACGCGGCGGGCCATACTGGTGAAGTTGATCAGGATGTACGGCATCAGGTTCGGCAACAGGTCCTTTCTGATGATCGTCGGTGTCCCGATGCCCATCGTTCGCGAGGCCTCGACGTAGGAGTGTTCGCGAATCGTCAACACCTGGGAGTGGATCGTCCGTGCGAGTCCGGCCCAGGCGTTGACGACGATGATGATCCCGATCAGATACGGGCTGGACGGATCGATGAGGACGATGAGGACGATAACCAGCGGAAGGCCGGGAATCGTCATCAACACGTCTGCAATCGTCATCAACGCCCGTTCGGTGATGCCGCCTTTGTATCCAGCGAGGGTTCCGACGACCGTCGCCACGACGGTTGCGAACACGGCACCGGCGAGGATCATCTGGAGCATCCGCGGCGTCGCGTGTATCATCGCCGCCAGGAGGTCACGGCCGATCATGTCCGTTCCCAGCGGATAACTCCAGTCCTGGAACGGCGCGAGTCGGATCGGTCCGTCACCGCGAGCGGGTTCGATGATCGTGATCCGATCGAGGATCAGAAACTCCGAGGTGGACACCCAGGCGACGGCGCCGAGAAGCAGATACAGCGAGATGATGCTGAGTCCGACTTTCGTTCGCCAGTCTTCCCACGCGACCACGAACGGCTCGTAAATCGACTGGTAAAACACCTCAGAGAGGCGCTGCCCCATCGTGACGTCGGTGAACTCGGAGTCAGAGAACATCTGTCCACCGCCGGCGCTTTGACCGCCGTCGGCGCGATACTCCCTGTCGGTGCCGTCAGTGTCACGATCGAACAGCGCCGATCCGTCGAACCGGGAGCCGGCGTCGCCCGATCCCGGCTCGTCGTCGGACGGTTCGTCAGTACGATTCACTGTCATCACCCGATTTGATCCGCGGATCGAGCCAGCCGTACGTCGCGTCTGCTATCCACAGCGCGATGACGACGGCGATCGTTACGATCAGGAACGTTCCCATCATGAGGTAGATGTCGTTGTGTTCGATCGATCGGAACATCAACCAGCCCATCCCGCGGTACTGGAAGATCTCCTCGAGAATGATCGCCCCGCCGAACATGAATCCGATCGAGATGAGCAGGGTCGTCCACATCGGAAGAATCGCGTTCCGTCCGACGTACCGGAGCGCGATCCGGCGGTCCGGAATGCCCCGAAGTTTTGCGACGCGAATGTACTCTTCACCGAGCGTCTGAATACTGTTGCCCCGCATCGTCAGCGCGATGATACCGAATCCCGTTATGACGAACGAGAGCGTCGGTAGCGTGGCGTGATACAGCGCATCGAAGATGAAGTGTGCGGAGAGACCGGGATCCGTCGCGTCTGAGTGGGTCCCCCGTGCAGGGAAGACGCTCAACCGATAGCCCAGGAACGCGATTAGCAACACGGCCGCGACGTAGTAGGGGATCGAGTTGAAAAAGATCGATGCGCCGGTCATGGCGGTATCGAACCTCGATCCCTCTTTGTACGCCATGAGCGCGCCGAGTCCGAGCCCGATCGCGAACATCAACGCCGTGCTCAGTGACATGATGAGGACCGTCCACGGCAAGACGGACGCGATCTCCGGTGCGACTTCGGCCCGTCTAAACGTCGAGTAACCGAGGTCGCCACGCATGACGCTCGTCAAATACTCCCAGTAGGCGACGTGAACCGGATCGTCGTAACTCGCCGGGATGCGCGCTTCGATCAGTCGCTCGAGCGCCGCCTGTGACATGTCGGGATTGTGTCGCTGTGCCTGTTCGCGAATACGATCCCCCGGATCGCCGGGGAGCCCTCTGATGAGGACGAAAGTGATCGTTACCACTGCCCAGATAGTGAACAGCGCCTGTCCAGTCCGTTTGACCCACCAGTTCATGGAATACTCGACCAACTCGTTGGATAATAATGGAAAGGGGACATATATACGTCTGTCTGTTCCTACTCGGTCGCCCAGAGGTTGCCCTGCTTCGGGAGCCAGTGAAGCGGCCACTGGTTGTGGACGTCAGCCTCGTCGGTCGAGAAGTTCCAGCCGTCCTCGCTGAGGAACGACTGCTCGAGGCCCTCAGTGAGCGGGACGGCCGGCAACACGTCGTTGTACAGTTCCGCCAGGTCCTGTGCGATCGACTCCATCTCGTCTCGATCCTGTGTCTGTGCGAATTCGTCGAGGCGTTCGTGGGTGTCGACTCCGTCGATCTCCTGTGGGAGGTTGTTCCACGGACGGTTCTCGGGCTCGGCGAACTCGGTGTTCCGGTAGATGTGTTCGAACGAGAAGTACGGCCAGAACCCGTTCATTCCGCCCGGAACCCATCCTTCGACGACGATTTCGAAGTCACCCGCAGGCAGTCGCTCGCCGGTGATCTCCGGTCGAGGCGTCACTGCCATCGAAACGTCGATACCGAACGCCGTGAGGTCGTCGATCGCGGCGTCGGCGGCCGTGATCCAGTCCGTCCAGCCGGCCGGTGCGAGGACGTCTGCCTCGAGCGGCTCGCCGTCGAGTTCCCAGACGCCGTCGTCGTTGCGTTCGTATCCGGCGTCTTGCATCAGATCCTCCGCGGCGGACTCGCCGCCGGTGTAATCGTCTAGACCGCTCGTATCGACCCAGTCGTCGACGAGAGCCGTCGAGATCCCCGCTGGCGTTTCGACGTGTGCCTGCGTCGTGTCTCCGACGGCGTTGACGGCGCGCTGTCGGTCTACGACGTGGCCGACGGCCTGTCTCACTTCACGCGTTCCCCAGTGGTCGTGATCGTGATTGAACACCAGGCCAGGGCCGAATCCCATCGGAGTCGGGATCATGTGCCAGTCTTCGAACTGGTCGACCGTCTCCGGCGGGACGAAGACGCTGTGCATCGCGTCGAGTTCGCCCGCCATCATGCTCTGGTGGTACTCGGTGTTGCCCGAGCGGAATCCCATCTGGTACCCGGCGAAGTTGATGTTCTCGTCGGCGTCCGGATGCGGTTCGATCTCCCGACCGTCGATTTCGACGCCGGAGTGGCGCGTGCGATAGCTGATGTTCTGTGTCGCACGTTCGTCCTGGACGACCGTTCCGCCGGCGATAACCTCGTCGACGTCGTCGTCGCCGCCCATCCCCTTCGGCTCGAACGCCTGGATGTTTCCGATGTCGGGGTCGTCCATGTCGACGAACTCGCCCCACATCTGGCGTGGCGTGTCGATGTGGTGGTGCAACAGCGACTGCTCGACGATAAACGGGTTCGTTCCCTCCGGGTACGTCACCTCGAGAGTGGTGTCGTCGACGGCCTCGTAGTCGTCGACGAACTCGAACAGTTCCTCGCCCATCTCTTCGCCGATACGCAGGCGGTCCTCGAGGTCCTCGGCCGTGATCGGCTCGCCGTCGCTCCAGACCAGGTCGTCACGCAGTTCGACGGTGAACGTCTCCGGTCCTGCCTCCCAGTCGACGGCTGCGTGGGGCGTCCACTCCTGGGTGACGTAGTTCCACTTCGCTAGCTCCGGAAACATGGAGTTGTTGATGTGCGTCGACCCCGACCACAGCTGGTTGTTGTAGTGGATATCCGCTGGTTCGAAAAACGAGTTCGCGGTCCTGATACGCGATTCGGAGAAATCGGGTGCTTCGTCTTGCGATCCCGAGCCGTTCCCGTTTCCGTTCCCACTTCCGTTCCCATTTCCGTTCCCGTTCCCACTTGGGTCCTCGCTGGAACAGCCCGCGAGTGCTGCTGCCCCTGCGATTCCCGTGAGTTCTACGAACTTCCGTCGGGAGACTATATCGCTGTAGTCTCCGTGCGATTGGCTGTCAACCATACACTCGTTGGTTGATTTGACATTATATAAATGTTCCTATTCATTACTCACTATACTGATAACACACCCATTCGACCGGACCCCTACGGACCGAAAGTCTAGGCGAGAAGACCGCTACGTGCGCTGTGCGAGCCAGTCAGCCGTTTCCCTCGCGAGTTCGCTGACGGTTTCGTTCCCGTCTCGCTCGGCCAGCGCCCGAAGTGCAGGAATGGTTTCGGTCGCTTCGGCGAATCCCAGCGTCCGAACTGCCCGGGCCTGAACGGTCGGATCGTCGTCCTCGAGGAGGTCCTGGAGGGGATCGATCGGAACCGATACGTCGACGTCGTTGGACTCGGCGACGTGTCTAAACACCTCGACGAGCGCCTG
Organism: Natrarchaeobius chitinivorans; assembly: GCF_003841505.1. Taxonomy (GTDB): domain Archaea; phylum Halobacteriota; class Halobacteria; order Halobacteriales; family Natrialbaceae; genus Natrarchaeobius; species Natrarchaeobius chitinivorans. The sequence continues at coordinate 125,705 of NZ_REGA01000010.1, read as the reverse complement.
TCGAACCGGCTGTTTGCTCTCCGGAAGTTCCTCGGCGACGTCGTCGAGCCTGTCGACTATCGCTGCCGGGTCGGCATCTGCAACGCAGACGAGGAGGTGTGCGAGGATTTCGCGGTAGGCAATCGACCGTCCCCGGTCCCGACTACGGGCCTTCTCCATCGTCTTTATCCGACCCGGATTGAGGTTCTCCTCCTCGAGTGCGTCGTTCCGAATGGAACTGACGACCGGGGTGTCGACGAGAAGATCGGCGAGGTCGTCGGCGTAGTCGACGACCACCTCGGGAGACGGGTCCGCAAGCGGGACGAGCGCGGACGCTGCTCGAAACCGATACCCCGGAGAGGGGTTGTCGAGTCGGTCGACGATTTCCGGCACGACGGGCCTGACTTCGGCAGGATTCGTTTCTCCGACGAACGAGAGAATCACCATGGCCGTACTCGACGCGACGGCATAAGAATCATCGACGCGGGATCGGACGGTTTCGACGACGGGGAGCACCTGATCCGGATTCTCGCTGGCAACGAGTGCCAGCGTTCGCAACGCCGTGTGACGAACGTAGCCGTCGTCAGCGTCGAGCAACGGTTCGACCGCTGTGACGTCGACGTTCCCCGGTTTCGTTCCAGCCTGCTCGAGGAACTCGTTCGCGCGTTTCCTGAGATCGCTCATTGATATTCACCTCGTTGGAAACCCCTTAAGTTTGTTTGCCATCGGATCGTAAGGGACCGATCCGACGTTGCTGGCCGTCCCGGCTACAGAGCGGGGCTGATTCGCCCGGGACCGCCAGCGGAGGGGGCCGATAGTATCATCACGGCACACGGCCGATAGCGTCATCACAACGGCCGGCCGGTAGAGTTATCACCATCGCTTTCGGCCACACACTCCCGATCGCAGCCGATATCGCCGTTGGAAACCGATACGGTTTGGCTCGCGAACTGGCCGTCACACCGGGCGTGCTGGCCGCCCGATACGGGCCGCCGTACGACATTGTCGTCTGTGTGTACCCGTCTGCGGTCGGTACAACGGTGCCCCATCAGTTCCGTCGTCACATTCGGTGGCGTCGACATCGCCATAGCGTGAACGCAGTCGCCGCGAGCAGGCCACCGAGAATCCCGAAGTTGAGCAGGGAAATCGCGAAGGTGTCCGCCGATGGATCGAGGTGGACGAACGCGAACGTATTCAACACGAACAACACCAGAACGATACCGAAAAACATCACGAGTATCGATCGGTACGTGTTGACCACCCCCCAGAACTGGCTCCGGAAACTCATCGGTCCCGTCGACGGCTCCCAGCAGCGATCTGTGATCGATTCATACGTGATCGTCTCCCCTTGAGAGGATAAATGTACGTATTCATCGTCAGCGAGCCCCTGATACGGTCTGGTATGAGTCTGTCCCAGCCGATCGAACACCGGTGGGCGATGACCGGCAATCGGTCATCCAACCCGTGCGAGTTGGCTCTCCGATGCGGATTGCTGTACCCGTTCACCGGAGTGACCGGGCGCTTCCCGCAGTCTTCGGTAATGACTTGCAGTGTGAGGCACTTCTGGTCGCCCGATCCACGTACAATCGTGGGTGTGTGTCGGTCCGGCGATCGCGACAGATTGCGGAAATCGATTCGAGATCAGGTGAACGAATGGTCAATGTTCGTAGGTGTAGTGCGTGAAAGGGAACTGATGGGCCGGTACAAATATATAGGGTTACTTACCATGTACGGTCTATAGGTTGCATACCAAACATAATACATGATAGGGAACGTTCTGTCCCGCTTCGTCCCGTCCGCAATCAGGAGACGTCTCGGTGCGAAATTCGCCGTCTCGATCCTGATCGTCCTCCTCGCGATCGGGGCTGCCGGGATGATGGGGTACGCGCAGGTCGACGAAACGCTCGAGCAAGACACACAGGAAACACTCGAGTCCGCTGCAGCACAGCAGTCGGATGCGATGAACGAGTGGGTGCAGGTCCGTGAGTACGAAGCTCGAATGGTAAGCGAGTACGATGGGGTGACGGCCGAGGATCCGGGGACCGTCGAAGCAGCGATCGAGCCACGACGGGCATCTCTCGACCGCAGCGGGATCCACGTGATCGACGTCGAAGAGGAGGTCGTCGTCGCGAGTACGACCCTCGAGAACGGGGCCTCGTTCGACGAATTCGCCTATCCGTGGACCGAAACGGATTTCGACGAGGCGTTCGCTGGCCGGAGCGACGTGTGGGTCTCGGACAGTTCGTACCAGGATCCCGGTGGCGGGCAGACCCACGTGGTCGGCTTCGCGGCTGACGTCTCGGGGACGAATCGGGTCGTCGTGCTCGACGGATCGCTCGACCTTCGAAGTCAGCGGATCGACGAAGGAGTCCAGTGGACGTCGTTCGTCACCGCCGACGGCGAACCCGTCTTGCTGGCGGACGAGGACAGACCGGACGACTTCGATCGAGACGCGATTGCTGGGGCTGCAGAAACCGGAGACGGGCAGTTCGTACGGGGTGATCCGGTTCGAGCGTACCAACCGGTGGATCGAACCGACTGGGTCGCCGTGACGAGCATCCCCGAAGCGGAGGCGTTTGCGGTCCAGCAAACGGTCGGGATGAACGTCCTGTTGATCGTCGGCTCTGCGCTCGTGGCGCTGGTTTTCGCGGGTGTCGTCCTCGGGAGACAGACCGTCGTCCCGCTAAAACGCCTCCAGACGAAAGCCACGCAGATGGGCGACGGAGATCTGAGTGTCGATCTGACGACGTCCCGCACCGACGAAATCGGCCAGTTCTACACGGCGTTCGACGACATGCGTCTCTCGTTACGCGAACAGATCGAAGAGACGGAGACGGCATACGCCGACGCCGAGCGCGAACGCGAACGCGTCGCGCAATTGAACACAGAACTACAGGAGACGGCAAACGAGTACAGTACGGTGATGCAGTCGGCAGCCGACGGTGACCTCACCGTCCGGATGGAGTCGTCGACCGACAACGAAGCGATGGTCGCGATCGAGTCGGAGTTCAACGAGATGATTTCGGAGATCGAATCGACCATCGATCGGCTCAGCACGTTCGCGACCGAAGTCGCGACCGCGTCCGCACAGGTCACCGCCTCGAGCGAGGAAGTCCAATCGGCTTCCGAACAGGTTGCCGAGGCCACTCAAGAGATTTCGACCGGCGCGGAGCAACAACACGAATCCCTCCAGACCGCAAACCGGGAAATCGAGCAGCTCTCGACGACGACCCAGCAGATCGCCGCCTCCTCGAACGAGGTCGCAGACGTCGCAGAACGGACAGCCGATACCGGTAAACGGGGACAGACGGCAGCGACGAACGCGATCGCCGGAATGGAAGAGATCGAGGTCGACGTCGAGGACACCGTCACGGAAATCCGTCAACTCGAGGACGAAGTCGAACAGATCGACGAACTCATCGATCAGATCAAAGAGATCGCCAAACAGACGAACATGCTGGCGTTGAACGCCAACATCGAGGCTTCGCGTTCCGCCGGGAACGAGGACGACGGCGGGTTCGGTGCCGTCGCCGGGGAGTTCAAAGAACTCTCGGAGGACGCTAAACTCGCCGCCCAGCAGGTCGAAGCCCGCCTCGAAGCGATTCGCGAACAGACCGAACGCTCCGCGAGCGAGGTCAAAGAAACGAGCGCCGCCGTTGACGACGCCGGGGCGCAGGTCGAAGAAGCCGTCGACGCCCTCGAGGCGATCGCAGAGTACGCTCGCGAGACGAACAGGGGTGTCCAGGAGATCTCCGCCGCGACCGAACAGCAGGCCGCGACCACCCAGGAAGTCGTCTCGATCGTCGACGAAGCAGCGACGATCAGCGACGAAACGACGTCGGAAGCCGAAACCGTCGCTGCCGCCGCCGAAGAACAGACGTCGGCGATGAGCGAGGTGTCGGAATCCGTCTCCGATCTCTCGAGTCAGGCGACCCAGCTCTCGGAAGCTCTCGATCGGTTCGAAACCGACACGACGACCGAGCAAGCAGCCACCGTCGCCTTCTCGAGTGACCGAGCGGATGCGGACGAAGCGGACGCCGATCCGGAATCGAAAGCGAACGAGGCAGAAACCGATTCGGATTCACAACCGGAGAGCGACACCGATAGCGAGTCGGGCCCGTCCGACGAGGACGAGGACACCGCGGTCGACGACCCAGAGTCTCCCACGGGAGACGACGAGGCGTCTCCGAACGAATCGGACGCTGCGAAGACGTCCGACGGTCCGAACCCCGACGACCCCGACGCTGCCTTCGAGTTCGGTCAGTAGAAACGTTTTCCACCGGTATTCGACCGGAACTCGGTGGCGGCCGGGCGTACGTCCGTCACCATCGCCACCGCCGATAACGACGAATCGGCGACCGATTTCCTTTCGAAGCTGCGCTCGCGAGCGTAGAGAAGGCGAATCGAAGTTGGCGGGATGGATCTACTACGCCAGCTCGAGGTGTGTCCGAAGGCGCTCGACGACGTACTCCCGTTCCGGCTCATCGAGACACATCGGATTGATCGTGACGACGTTTTCGTCGAGCCTGTCTGCCCCGACGAACACGCGCGGGGTCTCGGATCGAAGGTCGCCGACCAGTTCCGTCGCCGTGCACGCGGCCGTTTCGGGGTCGATTCGAACGACGACCTCCGATGCGACCGAGATCTCGCCACCGGAGTTCAGGGTGGTTTCGACGCCCGTCGCGGAGTCGATCGCGTCCGCGATGAGTTGTGCTTCACGGTGCCAGTGGTCCCGCATGGCGTCCGGATCGCTCTCGAGGAAGGACTCGAGGGCGACGATGAGCCCGGCGAGTTCTTCTTTACCGACTTTTAGCGATCGGCCGATTCCCTGGCGTGGGACGCCGTCGATCGCTTCGACGTCGATCAGCTGTGATGGCGGTTCCCAGACCTGGTTTGCGGCGTGCATATCGAGGTTCTGGAGTGCAATCGATTGGATCAGATCGCGTCGGCCGGCGACGATACCCGTCGTCTGCGGGCCACGAATCGCTTTGCCGCCGCTGAAGACGACCAGATCTGCGCCGGCTTCGGTGAACGTTCTGAGGTTTCGTTTCGGCGGAAGTTCGGCCGCGGCGTCGACGATCACGGGGACGTCGTGTTCGGCCGCGAGATCCGTTACCTCGGAAAGCGGCGGTTCGGTGTAGGGTTTCTGGACGTAGCCGATCGCCGCAGTCCGCTCCGAAATCGCGTTTTCGATCTCCCAGGGTTCGACGGCCGTCGACCCTGTTCCGAGGACGCGATCGTTCGTCCCGACGTCGACGATCGTGGCGCCAGCCGCCCGAAAGGCGTGGTCGTATCCCGTCCGGTGAGTCCGGGGCATGATGATCTCGTCGGCAATCCCGTCCGTTTGCGGGAGTTTGTCCATGACAGCGATGTCGTTGCCAGCGATCGCTGCAGCAGCAGAGAGAAGCATACCAGCATCCGCTCCCGAGGTCACGTATCCCGCCTGGGCACCGGTTGCGTCGGCGATCACCTCGCTCGCTTTCGCCTGTAGATCGGAAAGCTTGACGAAGTGATTCGCGGCGCGTTTCATTGCGTCGAGCGCTTCCGGACGGATCCGGCTCCCGCCGATCCGAGTCTTCGTTCCGGTAGCGTTTACGACCCGGGGAATTCCCAACTCGTCGTACACAGTTCGGTCTCCCATTCCTGATGAAAGACAAATTCAGGCCAGTATATATATGTTCGGTTGGGGCAGCGACGGAACGTGTTTCCCTGAAAGAAACGGCGGGCCGGTCTCGGTCGGTGATGAAAATTTTCCGCGGAAGTCAACCGTTACATGATCTGATACCACTCTTTGGAGTATATCGATTCGATTGTTCGCGAACTGAGGGGTACCCGACCGGATGAAATCGACGCGATCGGTGGCCCTTATCGTTTCCGCCTGGGAAACAACCGTATTTTTCCCCGTCCTATTACGGAAGTACGTGTGTAAAATTTCGCGTCTGTATTCACAGCAACCGATTCTATAGTAACGTATTCGCTGGAATTTTTCGGTGTGAGAAACGAATCGGTAGAACCCCCATAATTGTTCCCGACAATCGATCCGTTCAGTCGGTATCCGATCGGTTCCGAGTGGAGTCAACTGGGGAATCGGACGACTCACGGTACCATCGAAACTCGTCTCGCCAGCATCGGAAAGCACGGTCGATCTGGAGAGCTACCCGCGGCAGTACATTACATTTGTACAAGTGTAATTGTCGGTTGCCATCGAGTACCGGATCCGGAGACGGTGCCTCGAGGACATCCACTATGAGTGGAATTCGCCGTGTACGTCCTCTTTCGGTCCGATCCACGGAATGCGATCGGAACCGGGTGCGTCCCGATTCGACCCCTGTTGTCTGCGAGATCGGTCGGCGATATCTCCGATCCGTCCAAGTCGGCCGCCACCGTCGGAAACGGCATTCCCGAGTGTGTCCCCCGATTCGGATCGAGCGATATCGGTAGCAAGAATTATGCGTCTGCTCGCTAAACGCCGACCATGACGAGATTCGAAAATCAGGTGGCAGTCGTCACGGCTGGGAGTACCGGGATCGGCCGATCCATCGCACTCGCACTCGCCGACGAGGGTGCAGACGTCGTGATCGGCGACATCCAGGAGGAGCCAGCTGGGGGGGAACGATACGGCCACGAGAGCGACCGGCCGACCCATCGTGAAATCGAAGCGCGCGGAGGGAACGCGTCGTTCGTTGGGACGGACATCGGAGAACCCGAGCAGTGTAACGCCCTGATCGATCACACCCTCGAGACGTTCGACCGGCTCGACATCCTCGTCAACAACGCGGGGATTCACATCGAAGGGGGGATCGAGTCTCTCGATTCCGAGCAGTGGCAGGACGTTATCGACGTCAACCTCACCGGAACGTTTCACTGTTCGAAGTTCGCCACTCCCCACCTCAAAACACACAGCGGGAGCATTGTCAACATCGCGTCGGTTCACGCGATCGAAGGCGGTTCGGGACCCGCCTACGCCTCCTCGAAGGCGGGGATGGTGAACCTGACGCGGGATCTGGCGACCGAACTCGGCCCCCACGACGTCACCGTCAACGCCGTCTGTCCGGGATTCATCAAGACACCTCGGCAGGATTACCTCACCGACGACGAGGTCGACCGGTCGCGCGAGCAAACGGTACTCCCCCGACTCGGCGAACCGGACGACGTCGCGCGTGCGGTAACGTTTCTCGCGTCGCCGGACGCCTCGTGGATTACCGGGGAGACGCTGTTCGTCGACGGCGGATGGACCGCCCATCGGGGCGTGTAACCGCGACGGCGGTCAGTAAACCGTCTGCAGTTTGACGATGTTCGCTTTCTCCTCTAGGAGCGAAACGTACCGGGACATCGTCTCCACCTCGAAGCGGTTCGTGGGGCCGGTAACGCCGATCGCACCGAGGATTTCCTCTTCCGGCGTCAGAATCGGGACGGAAACGCTTCGGATCCCTTCCCGGCGTTCCTCGTTTTCGATGGCGTACCCCTGCGATCGAATCCGTTCACACTCCTGGCGAAGCGCCCCCTCGTCCGTAATCGTCTCGTCCGTCGCCCTCGGCAGTGGGTTTTCCGCGAGTATCTCCTCTCGACGGTCCGACGGGAGATACGCGAGGATGCACTTGCCGAGACTCGTCCAGTGCATCTCGGTGAACTCGCCTACCGGAATGTTGTCGCTGACGGCGTTTGGCCCATCGGACAACGCGAGGAGCACCCGTTTCCCGTTCTCTTCGACGCCGACCGACGCGCGCTCTCCGGTCTGTGTTGCGAGTTCCGAAAGCACCTGGCGAGACGAACCGTACAGATCGAGTTGCTGGCGGGCCTCTCCTCCGTACTCGAGGAACTTGAGGCCGTTTCGGTACCGCCGGTCGTCTCGAACGATGATCCCCTCCTGCTCGAGCGTCTGGAGGTAGACGTGTGCGGTCGAGGTTGGAATCGAGAGGGCGTCCGCCAACTCGGTGAGGGTAAGCGAGCCGTGAATTCGAAGCGTTTCGATGATTTCGAACGTCCGCTGTACCGCTTTGATCGACCCCCCCGAATCGGACTGCTGTTCCATACCCGTACGTACTCGGGTGATAACATAATCGTTGTCCTTTTCTCCGAATATTTCCCCAGAGGTGAAACGGGTGTTATAAGTTCCATATGGGTTGGAACTATTTCCATATTTCCCATAGTGGTGGACGTCGAGTGACAGCCCTACCGACCATCACGTCGTGGCAACTCACACGTGAATCGGAATCATCGACGCCGGTGGCGAGTCGACCGTGAGCTATCGCTCGCTACGTCTTCTGTAAGCGCCCGTTCGTACGAACCAGTTGGTTGGTATCCAATACCACGACTACGTTTCAGTTCGAGAGTACGATGGAGAACGCCAGAATGTTCCACCATCGTTGGAAAGCTGGTGAATAGGGCCGAGTGAGTTGGAAGCGTATACACTAATGTGAGTTAACTGCCAACCACTTATCGATGAGAGTCGATCGCGTCGCCGATCCACTCGAGGCTCCGCTGTGGCAAGGGGCCGTAGTTGTAAAACGAGACGCGGTCCGCACCGGCATCGACGACGGCGTCGACGATCGCTCGGACCGTTTCCCCGTCGTCGACGAGCGGTGGTCCGGGCTGGATTCCCGCGTGAACCGGCGTCGAACCCGCCAGTTCGGTCGCGGTCTGGATGCGTTCCGCCGCGCCACGGGGGGTCGACTCGTAGGCGATCGCGGTGTAGTAATCGACGTGTTCACCCAGTGCCTCGAGATCGGCACCGAACATCCACTCGTCGCCGACGTCGAGTAACCCGACGTAGTAGCCGAGGTCGCAGTCGGCCGTCTCTCGGAGGTCGGCGAACAGGTCGGCTACCGTCTCCTCTCGATACGCGACGTACGCTTCTACCGCAGGGTGAGCACGGAGCCACTCGAGCGGGGCGGTTGACGGCGGGAGCTGGCGACTCGCGATTGCATCGAGCGTTTCGACGCACGTCTTCCGGGCCGTCTCGACGTCGACACCGGCGTCCGCGGCCCGTTCCCGACAGGCGTCACAGAAACAGAGTCCGAGGAGGAACTCGCCGAGGTCGCCGAGTTCCGCGAACACTTTGTCGTGGTGCCAGCCGAAGCCGCTTCCGTGAAAGAAGTCGAACGCCTCGAGTTCGATCGCGTCGAACGCGTCGTCCGCGTCGAGGTCGCGAACGAGCGTCGTGAGGTACGTCCGGACGGCCGGCTGTGAGGGACAGAGGGCAAACGGCAACGAATCGCCGTACGGGGAGGTAAGCGTCAGGTCGGGACGATCGAGCCCCAGCCGCGAGTTGTGGACGCCGACGGTCCACGCGTTGAGGGAGATACCGGTCCCGTCGAACCCCGCCGCGATCTCGCGGACCCAGTCGGCGTCGCCCATCGCCTCGGCCGGAACCGGCTCGAGCGTTCCGTACGAATCGGACGGCTGGAAGTACGAACTCGCTCGGGCGAAGTACGATCGCTGGCCCGGGTTGTCGGGGGAAAACGAGTGGACGGTGTGATAGTTCGCCGCGAGATTCACCTCGTCGATACCGATTTCGGCGAGCTCCTGTGTCACCGACTCGACGCCCCGGTCGCGAATATCCCACGGATAGGCCCAGATTGCGGCGTTCATACGCGAGTGACAATCCGTGGGAACATAACCTTTGGTAGTTCGTATCCGGGGACGACCAGTAGAGTATAAGTCATCCCGGTTGTAAGCGCCCCCATGGTACACGAATCTCTCGGCTCGGGTACAGCCGAGTGGGCCGGAAAGACCTACAGCGAAATCGCCGACGTCGGCGAACGTGACGGATCGATCCTCGTCGTCCCGGTTGGCAGCGTCGAACAGCACGGTCATCACCTCCCGGTGGCCACGGACACGATCCTCGTCGACGCCGTCGCCGATCTCGGCGTCGACCGCCTCGACGACGACGTCCCCATCCTTCGGACTCCGCCGGTGTGGTCCGGGTTCTCCCCACACCACATGGCCTTCGGCGGCACCGTAACCCTCGAGTTCGACGTGATGATGGACGTCCTCGAGAACGTCGCGGAGAGCGCGCTCGACAACGGGTTCGACGCGCTCGTCCTGATAAACGGTCACGGCGGCAACGGGCCGCTGATCTCCGGTGCAGTCAGCACTATCGGCCAGGACCACCCCGACGTGGAGGTGCTCGGCTTGACGTACTTCGAACTGGCGGCGGAATTCATCGACGATATCAGAGACAGCGACGTCGGCGGCATGTCCCACGGCGGCGAGTTCGAAACGTCGCTCATGATGGCCCTCCGGCCCGACCTCGTCGACGAGGACGCCATCGACGCGCCACCGCTCGAGGAGCCCTACGACCACGGAACGAAAGACCTCCTCGAGGTGGGACCACTCGCCGTCTACCGCGGATTCGAGGAGTACTCACACACCGGCGCGATCGGCGAACCGGAACTCGCCACGGCCGAGAAGGGCGAGCGGATCTACGACCTCCTCGGCGAGGAACTCGAGGAGTTGCTCGAAGACGTACACGAACAGAACCGCTGACGACACGTCGACGGAAGTCGACGGCCACCTTCACAACCCGTCGGCGGTTGTCTGGCGGGAGAGCGCGTACATCAGGTAATAATCGGTCCAGACGTGTTCGTGCGCCGTCGCGTAGCCGGCGGGACCGTTGTAACAGCTCTCGAGGACCATGCCGTCCGGGCGGTCGGCGGGACCGTCATCGCGGGGCGTGAGATACCCCTGGATCAGCGACTCGAGAATTCGCTCGCCAACGTCAGCGAGATCACCGAGAGGGCCATCTTCGGAGAGCCCCGTCAGACCGTACGCGGCCAGAGCCGCAGCACTCGTATCGCGCTCGACGGCGGGCCTGTCGGGGTGTTCGAAGTCCCAGTGGGGTACCAGGTCGTCCGGGCTGTTGTCGACGTAGTAGTCGACGGTCCGGCGGAGCGCGTCGCGGTAGCGGCCGGCTCCCGTCTCCCGGTACGCTCGCGCCAGTCCGGCGATGCACCATCCCTGTCCTCGCGCCCAGCAGGTGTCGTCGCTCACGGCGAGTTCGTTATACTGCCGGCGCAGGGACCCGGTCTCTGGATCGAACTCGGCGTGGTGCCACGTTCGGCCGTCCGGCCGGACGTACCAGTCGAGGTGGCGATCCGCGTGGAAGACGGCGACGTCACGGTAGGTCGGATCGCCGGTCTCCTCGTACGCGCGCCACAGAACCGGGAGCGCGGTGTAGACGGCGTCGACCGCACCGAGGCGGTCTCCCGAGGGGCCGTCGTCGGACCCCGGTCCACGGAAGTTCGACGCGGGAGCCTCGATTGCGAGCGTCCCCAGCGGAATCTGGCGCGCTCCCTCGTGGAAGTACTCGACCATCGCGTCGGCCCCCTCGAGGCCGATCTGTCGGTGGGTGGGGTCGCCGGTGACGTCGAACGCTCGGAACCCCGCGTACTGGCTGTTCATTCCGAAGAACATGTTGTCCCTCGCCATCTCCTCGCGAACCGTGCGGGTTGCTCGCTGCGCCGCCTCCTCGAATCGGGATTCGCCGGTCACGTCGGCCGCGATCCAGCACATCCCGATCCAGTGGCCGCCACACCAGTTCCCGTCGGCCGTCGTGATCCACTCGCCCGTCTCCGGGTCGGCGACGTACGGAAACTCGTCGTCCTCGAGGGCCTCGAGTGTCGATCGGGTTCGATCTACCAACAGCGAGAGAGCGTCGGCTTTCGATCTGGCAGACATACCGCGGGATTCGTGCGGTGTCGAAATAACTCTTGGCAAACGGCCGGTTCAGTTGCGACGAGCGCAGTCACACACGGTGTGCGCTCCAGCCGCCGTCGACCGGGACGTTCGCACCGTGGACGTAGCTCGCTTCGTCGCTCGCGAGGAAGGCGACGACGTCGGCGACCTCCTTCGGCTCGCCGAGATGCGGGAGCAGCGTCTGTTCGCGGCTGCGTTCGATGCTCGCTTCGTCCTGATAGTCCTGCATCGGGGTCTTGATGTACCCCGGCGAAACCGCGTTGACGGTGACGCCGTGGTGGCCGAGTTCGACCGCGAGATCTCGCGTGAGGTTGACCCGACCGGCGCAGGCGGCCGAGTACGCGGGACCACTGCCCCCTTCCGTCGCGTTGACCGACGCGACGTTGACGATCGCCCCCTCGGACGCCTTGAGGTGAGGAATCGCGAACTTACAGCAGAAAAACGTCCCGTCGAGGTCCACCCCGAGCAGCGTCCGCCAGTCCTCGACCGACGTCGATTGTGAGTCTCCCTCGATGTAGATCCCCGCGTTATTGACGAGAACGTCGATCCCGCCGTAGGTGTCGACCGTTTCCTCGACCATCGACTCGACGGCGTCCGGGTCGGAGACGTCCGTCGAGACGAACGTCGCGTCGCCGGCCGTTTCGGTCCGGATCCACTCCTCGGTCGGAACCGAGACGTCGGTATCGTGGTGGACCCCCTCGTGGGGTTCGTTGCTTCGTGACGCACAGACGACGTTCGCTCCCTCCCTGCCGAATCGCTGTGCGATCCGTCGGCCGATCCCGCTCGAGGCACCGGTTACGATCACCGTTTTCCCCTCGTATCTGTCGGAACTCATCGGTGTCACCACCACCAACTCGCGAGAGCAGTATAAATGTACCTCCGATCCCAGGCCGTGGTCGACTCGAAGCGGCGGGACGTCGTCAGACGGTCTGCTGCCGGTATCGCCGTGCCATCGTGAACGTGAAACGGCCCCGCCGATACATCGTTGCAGCGATCCGAATCACTCCCAGCGCGATCGGATCACTCCTCGGACGGCCGGTACACCGCGGACTCCCGCCCGGTTTCGCGACCGTAGGTCTCGAGGAGTCCGCGGAGATAGCCGATCGTGAACGCGCGCCCGCGTTCTTTCCAGCCGCCGTGACCGTCGACGTCGAGGTCCGACCGATCGTCGTGCTCGAGATACTGGCCGTCGCCCTCCAGCTTGGGGACGTGGCCGGGAATGATCATGCCCGAAAACCCGACTTCGTCGAGTTTCGCGATGATCTCGTAGGGGTCGTAGTAGCCGTCCTGATCGATGAAGACCTCGTTGAACCGCGGGAGCGGTTCCGAAATCGTCTGGAAGTGGACGTACGCCAGCTTATCGCGCTCGCCGAAGTACTCGATTACCTCCGGAAGATCGGCACCCATCGCCGACCAGTTGCCCAGACAGAACTGCAGCGCGTGGTTGTCGCTCGGGACGAGGTCCATCGCGCGCTTGAAGTTCTCGAAGTTGTAGAACAGACGCGGGATGCCGCCGATCGACTCGACCGGCGGATCGGCCGGGTGTAACGCGAGCGTGACGCCGGCTTCCTCCGCGACGGGCAACAGCTCCTCGAGAAACCGCTCGTAGTTCGCCCAGAGTTCCTCCTCCGTGTACTCTCGATCGTGAGTGAACGGTGCGTCCTCGAGCTGGTCGAGGTCGGTGGCGCTCGTCTCCGCACCGCCGCGGAGCCTGTGGGTCGTCGAACTCCGCCAGACGCCGTTTGGCATCCAGTTGTACCCCATGTACGGAATGCCGGCGCGACCGACGTTGCGCACCGTCGTCTTGAGGTGCTCGAGTTGTTCGTCCTGGCGCGGACCGCCCAGCATGACGTCGTCGTAAAACGAGTACGGGAAGTTCTCGATCGCGTTGAGTCTGAGCCCCGCGTCTTCGATCTGGTTTCTGAGAACGACGAGGTTCTCGAACGACCACTCGTGTTCGCCGGAAAGCGGCAGGTTCGGATAGCCGGCTTCGGGTGCTCCCCAGAGGTTTAACAGGACGTCGTCGACGCCGATCTGTTTGATGAATTTGAGGCGATCCGGATGGGGGTCCATGAACGTCCCGAGGCCGGCACGCATCGGTAGCTCGTCGAAGTCGACGCTGCTCGAGTCGGTGTCGCTGCTCGTCTGGCTCATACTCGCTACTTCCCGTACTGCTACAAAGCGTTTGTGGGACCCATCAACGCGCTGTCGGCCGACGCTCGAACGCCCAGCGGGCACACCGGGTGACGAGCCAAGAGCCAGTTATATATTCTTCCACTCGAAAGGGGCTGTATGGCGAGAATCCAGATCGAGGGGCTCTCAAAACATTTTCAGGACGGCGACGAGACTGTCGTCGCGGTAGAGGACCTGAATTTGGACGTCGAAGACGGCGAGTTCGTCGTGTTCGTCGGACCGAGTGGCTGTGGGAAGACGACGACACTTCGGTGTGTCGCTGGACTCGAGGATCCGACGATGGGCACGATCCAGATCGCAGACGACGTCGTCAACGACGAGCCACCCGAAGACCGCGACATCGCGATGGTGTTTCAGTCCTACGCGCTCTATCCCCACATGACCGTCAGGGAGAACATGAGCTTCGGATTAGAGCACTCCACCGATCTTACCGGGGACGATATCGAACGGAAGATTCAGGAAACGGCCGAGATGATGGGGATCGAGGAGTTACTCGATCGGGTTCCGGCCGACCTCTCCGGTGGCCAACAACAGCGGGTCGCACTCGGGCGGGCGATCGTCCGCGATCCGAAGGTGTTCCTGATGGACGAGCCGCTCAGCAATCTCGACGCGAAGCTCCGTGCGGAGATGCGGACCTACCTCCAGCAGTTACAGGAGGACATCGACGTAACGACCGTCTACGTGACCCACGATCAGACGGAGGCGATGACGATGGGAGACAAGATCGCGATTCTGAACGACGGCGAACTCCAGCAGTACGGAACGCCGGCCGAGTGTTACCACGAACCGGAGAACACGTTCGTCGCCCAGTTCCTGGGCGAACCCTCGATCAACCTGGTCGAAATGGACGTGCAAAACGGGACGATGAGTGCGGGCACGTTCGAGTACCAGCTCGATGGACGGCTCGCCGACGCAGTCGACGCCGACAGCGCGGTCGTCGGCATCCGGCCCGAGGCGTTGACCGTTTCGACGGGGAACTCGGAGTCGGACACTGCGTTTACCGGGACGGTGGCGGTCGTCGAACACCTTGGCAGGGAGAGCAACATCCACATCGAACTCGACGGGATCGACGTCGAGTTGACGGTCATCGTCGACGGGCGTCCGTCGCTGTCCGTCGACGATTCGGTGTCGGTCCACGTTCCGCCAGAGGCGATGCACGTCTTCGATAGCCACACCGGCAAGGTACTTCGAAACGCGAGCGAAGTGACCGAACGCGCCTCACTCGATCTGTAACGGCGATCGGTCGTCGAGATCTCCTCCGATCGGCTCGCCGGCTCGGTTTCATCTCGGCCCCAGGAGGTGAGACGAGGGGGTTCGCCGACGCGATTTCCTGCACGCGGTTTCACCGCGTGATCGCACGCTCCGCGTCTGTTTTCCCGCTCGTCCCGATTCGGGACACTTCTGTGAAACGCGCTGACCGGTGTATGTATATTTTTATACCTGCGATGGAAAGAACGGGTCGTATGCGGATAACAGATGTGAGCGCGTTCCCCGTAAACATACCGCTCAAACCCATCGAAGACGGCGGAATTGCTCCCTACCGAACGAACCACGGCGAACTCTACGACATGGACAGGGTGCTCGTCCGTGTCGAAACCGACGCCGGAATCGAGGGGTGGGGAGAGGTGCGCGTCTTCCTCTCGCCGGAAGCGACCGTCTCGGTCATCGAGGACGGAGTCGGTCCGCTCGTCGTCGGCCAGTCCCCCTTCGAAATCGAGAAGCTTCGGCGACAGGTTTTCATCGAGTACACCAACGCCAACATGTTCTTCGCGCCCGTCGAGACGGCCTGCTGGGACATCGTCGGGAAGGAACTCGAGCGCCCGGTCTCGGAACTGCTGGGCGGGTGGACGGTCACCCACCAGACGAACATGCAAGACCGCGAGCAGTCGAAAGGCGATCGACACTCCCGCGAAGTCGAGTTCGCGTACTGTCTCGGTATCTTTTCGCCCGAAGAGTCCCGCGAGTACGCCAAGTACGCCCTCGAAGAGGGGTACAACGTGTTGAAGACCAAAGCGGGTCGAGATTGGCAGGAAGACGTCGAACGGATCCGGGCCATGCACGAGGCCGTCGACGGCGAACTCGAGTTCCGACTCGATCCCAACCAGGGGTGGACCGTCGAGGACGCGGTTCGCGTCGGAGCGAAACTCGAGGACAGCGGGATCTACCTCCAGTACATGGAACAGCCGATTCGGGTCGACGCACACGGATCGTTGCGACAGCTTCGAACCCGGACGAGACAGCCGATCGCGGCGAACGAGGACACGTACATTCCGCACAACCTCCAGAAGATGATCGCCGAGGACGCGATCGATGTGGGAGTAGTCGACATCACCCCTGCCGGCGGTATCTCCGGCGTTCGCCAGCTCGCGAATATCGCAGAAGACGGCGGAATATCGCTCTCTCATCACTGTGCGTTCGATCTCGGAATCCGAACGGCCGCGATCCTTCAGACGGTCTACGGACTGCCGGGGATCAACCTCGCGAGCGATACGGCCTACTACGGGTGGGAAACGGACGTCATCGAAGAGCCGTTCACGATCGACGACGGCAAACTGACGGTGCCGTCCGAACCCGGCCTGGGAATCTCCGTCGATATGGACACCGTCGAGGACCACCGCATTCTGTAACGAGAGTCGCCAACGAGACCGATCAGGGGGCGGGCCGACACGTTCGACGTCTGCCGTCGGTACTCGAGCTATCGTACGAACTGCAACGATTTACTCATCGATCGAGAACCGGCGGCAAGCGCCCTCAGTGGTGGCCGCACGAGTGCGAAACGAGAGTGCATTGGCGGTCGACCACTACGATAGTGGCCGATAAGTATAAGTTGTTTCGCTCGGGAGAATAGAGTATGCCAACCAGGCGTGAATACGTTTCAGGAGTGGGTGCTATCACAGCGGTCGCCATCGCGGGTTGCTCGGACGACGGTGGCAATGGAAACGGAAACGGAGATACCGACGCAGACACCGGAAACGGCGACGCCTCCGGCGAAGACCTCGAGATCATGATCGCGTGGACCGGTGAGGACGGCGGTCAGGGATTCGAGAACCTCCACGAAGGATTCCAGGAGGAGTATCCCGACGTCGAAACCGTAGTCAACGACAATCCAGGTGGTGCGGGGACCGGACTCCAGACAGCACTGGACACGCGGATGTTCGACAACGATCCGCCGGGGACGTGGGGATTCTTCCCGGGACCTGACCTCACCGACTACGCCGAGGGCGGACTCCTCGGTGACGTCTCCGAAGAGGTCTGGGAAGAGGAAGGCCTTGAAGAGCCGATCCCGGAGTATCTGAGCGACCTCTGTTACTTCGACGAGATCGGATACGTCGCGGTCCCGATCGAGTTCAATCGCCTGAACAACCTCTTTTACAACGTCGAGATCGTCGAAGAGGCGGGCGTCGATCCCGAAGCGATCGAAACGCCGAGTGACCTGACCGACGCTATGGCGCAAGTCGAGAGTGAAACCGATGCCGTCGGGATAGCCCAGTCCACCCAGGAGCCCTGGACCGTGTTGCAGCTGTGGGAGACGGTTCTTTTGGGCGAGTACGACTTCGAGACGTACACGTCGTACATCGACGGCGAAATCGAGTCGATCGAAGACGAGGTCAGAGACACCCTCGAGATCGTCGTCGACTACACCGACTACAACAATCCGGACGCCGGTTCGGTCGATTTCACCGAAGCGACCAGTCAGTTCATCGGGGAGGAAGCTGCGTTCCTCCACGACGGTCAGTGGGCGGTCGGCAACTTCACGCGTGCCGACGACTACGAGTACGACGAGGACTGGCACGCGGTCGCCTATCCCGGATCCGAGGACGTGTTCATGGGACAGTGTTCGGCGTTCATGTACCCAGCCGACAACCCGGCACCCGAAGCGGCGATCAACTGGCTTCGCTACACGGGGACGAACGACGCACAGATCCGATTCAACTCGGCCAAAGGCGGCATCCCGTGTCGTGACGACGCACCCATCGACGACGACGAGTGGGAGTTCAGCGAACACCAGCAAGTGATGTACGACGACTTCCTCGAGGCCGACAACCTCACCGGAACGATCTCGCACAACAACGTCACGCTACCGCAGATCTCGACCAACGTCTACGACGTCTTCTCCGCGTTCTCGGGAACGTGGGACGTCGACGACACCTACGAAGGCCTCGTCGACGCCTTCGACATATAGATAAGGCTGCGCTCAATATCACACATTATTCATGGGAGGCAGCCAATCGTATCTTCCGACGACTGAGGACGGAGGGGTTTCGGAAACCCTCAGTTCGTTACGAAAGAACGAGTTCGTCAAGTCGATCCCGTTTCTGGCCGTTCCGGGACTGCTCGTCGCGGTGTTCGTTTACGGGTCGATCATCTGGAACTTCGTCCTTTCGCTGACCGATTTCCGCGGGTTCGGCGATCCGGACTACACCTCACTCGACCTCGGGATGTATACGCGAATGCTGACCGACGGGACGTTCCTTGCAGCGGCCCGGAACACGGTGGCACTCACCGTCGCGTTTACCCTCCTCTGTCTCGTGTTGGGCCTATCCCTGGCAATCCTCGTCGATCGGGACATCAAATTCGAGGGGGCGCTCCGAACCATCTACCTGCTCCCGATGAGTATCTCGTTCGTCGTGACGGCGATCTTCTGGGGATGGATGTTCAACCCGTCGACGGGCGTGATCAACACGTTCCTCAGGGGAATCGGACTCGAGTTCCTCGCGCTCGACTGGATCGGCAACCCCAGTACGCAGCTGATCGCGATCACGATTGCACTGGTCTGGCAGTTTACGGGCCTCGCGATGATCATCTATCTCGCCGGTCTCAGGAAGATACCGAGAGATCAGTACGAGGCGGCGAAGATGGACGGCGCGTCCGATATCATCATGTACCTCAAGGTCGTTATCCCGCAGTTGAAGACGTCGACGTTCTCGGCGATCGTAATCCTCCTGATGTTCTCGCTCAAGGCCTTCGACTTCGTCTTCGTTCTGTTCGGAACGAGCCCCGGACCAGGAGCCGACATCCTCCCGGTAATGATGTATCGTGAAGCGTTCAGCGCGAACAACTGGGCGTACGGATCGGCTGTCGCAGTCGTGTTGCTGGTCGGTGCCCTGATCTGCATCGCGCCGTACCTCTACTACCAGCACAACCGAAACCTCCTCTAACAATGACCACGAAAACCCACTCCCAGACCCCATCGGAGCCCGGTTTACTGGCCCGAATACGGAACGTCTCGCCACGGAGAGCGATGCTGTACGTCGTTCTCTTTTTCGTCGGCGGCCTCTTCCTGTTGCCACTCGAGTCGGCCGTCATGACGTCGTTTAAAACCGTCAGTGGCTTTGCACAGACCGTCCCGATCGCGCCGCCGCCACCAGGCCAGGCAACCCTCGAGGGCTGGATGAACGCGTGGACGACGCTCCGAGCGACGATGCTCAACAGCGCGATGTTCGTCATTCCGGCGACGCTGTTGATACCCGTCCTCGGGAGCCTCGCAGCGTTCGGACTGACCATCACCGACTGGCGCGGCCAGATCGGGATCTACGTCCTGTTCATCGTCGGGATATTCATCCCGCTGCAGGCAGTCCTCGTCCCCCTCTCGCTGACCTGGAGCATCGTCGACGTTCAGACGCAACTGGCAACTCTCGGACCGGTAAACGTCTGGGATCTCCCGCTCGCACAGGAACACCACGCGCAGTTCATCGAACTCGCGATCACCCACATCGCGTTCGGGATTCCGCTGTCGACTCTGCTATTCCGCTCGCACTACAAAGACCTCTCGGACGAGATGTTAGAGGCCGCGAGGTTAGACGGGGCGAGCATGCGGACTATCTACCTCCGTATCGTGCTTCCGCTGTCGAAGCCGCTTTTCGTCGTCGTCATGATCCTCGCGTTTACGACGATCTGGAACGACCTGCTGTTCGCGCTCGTCATCGTCACGAGCCCGCAGGCGGAACCGGTCACCGTCGCGTTCGCCGGACTGGCCGGCGGAATGGTCCGGGAGTTCAACGTGATCATGGCCGCCGGATTCATCACCGCGTTGCCGACGCTCATCGTCTACATCCTCTTTACGAGGCAGTTCGCGGAAGGGTTCGCCAACACGGGCGTCTGATCTGTCTCCATCGATCACGTTTTCGCTCCATTCGTCTGCGTCGTGTTTGACTCCCGTCGACGAGTGCCGACGCGTCACGTTCGACACGGTTTCTCCCACGAAAGTCGTCAACCGATAGTAATATCTATGCCCGCCGGGTACGATCGGGTATGGAAACGACCGTCGCATACGTCGGAACGTACACCGACACCGAAAGCGAAGGAATCTACCGCTGTCAGATCGACGAATCCACCGGCGAAGTCGACGGCGGCGGACTCGTCGCCGAAACCGACGAGCCGTCGTTTCTCGCCGTCGACCCCGATCGACAGTATCTGTACGCCGTCAACGAACTCGAGGACGGCGCAGTTACCGCCTACCGGATCGCCGCCGACGGCTCGCTCGAGCGACTAAATCAGCAGGTAATCGGCCCGGCAGATCCGTGTCACTGTAGCGTCGACGCTACCGGAAGCTTCCTGTTCGTCGCACACTACACCGGCGGAGCCGTCTCGGTGTTGCCGATCACAGACGACGGGCGCGTCGGCGAACCGACCGTAACCCATCACAGCGGCTCGAGCGTCCATCCCAACCGCCAGACCGCACCACATCCCCACTCGATCGTTCCCGCGCCGAACAACGAGTTCGTCTACGTTCCGGATCTCGGCACCGACGAGGTCGTCGTGTATGATCTAGACCCTGCCGACGGACAGTTAGACCGCCGGACGTCGGTTTCGGCTCGAGACGGGGCAGGTCCCCGCCACCTCGAGTTCGGTCCTACCGGTTCGGAGGCGTATCTGATCAACGAACTCGACTCGACCGTAACGGTGTTCGACTGGGACGACGAGTCCGGGGAGTTGAGCGAAATCGACACGGTGTCGACGCTGCCGGCCGATTACGACGGCGACAACATCACGGCCGACATCCACGTCCACCCGTCGGGATCGTTCGTCTACGGTTCGAACCGCGGCCACGACAGCATCGCCGTCTTCGAGCGAACGGCGACCGGACTCGAGCGTCTCGAGATCGTCGAAACGACCGGAAACTGGCCCCGGAACTTTCTCGTCGCGTCCTCCGGTGAGGCGCTTTTCGTCGCAAACGCTCGCTCGAGCGATATCGTTGGGTTCGAACTCGACCCGGCGACCGGAACGACCAGCGACGCAGTCGACCGATTGGCGGTTCCGAAACCGACCTGCATCCGACCGATCTGAGGTCGCGACTCCCCGTCTGCGTCGGTGGAGATGAAACGACGATCGATCGGACGACGGACTCTTCCTCTTCAGTACTATCGAACCACAGAGAGGGAATCAAAGCGCTCGTATTTTTGATGAATTAAACAGATACTGGCCGTCGACTCGTACCGATCCCAGCAATCAGACGGTGTCTTTTGCTGGGGCCAGGCGCTACGTCCCTTCCTCAAGGGGCAAGCGAAGGGAGCGAGTAGGGTAGGGGTAGTTCATCCGGGGACTTCAGAGAAGCGATCCAGCAGGTACCGTCGGTTCCCATCGTCGCGTGATATCGACAGATTCCGTCGCTCACTCGTCGCTTTTCGCCACTTACCCCCGTTTTTCGTCGACTTTCAGTCGATTGTGACGGATAGACGTATCGGAGCGTTCGTCGAGGACAAGCCGTGTGAAGTACCTCGGGGTCAAGTGGTTCGAGACGCCGCAGGCGTCTCGTCATCATGGAAGATCGAAGATCTTCCGAACGACCCCGAGGAACTCTCGCTGTACCTCTGTAGAGACGCTCGATACACGGTACCGACAGAACCGTAACCGGCTGCAGTCGTACTCCCAGTTCGTTCTCACAATCCCTACGGGATCTGACCGACGGCCTACAGCAGGCAGTGTTTCCCGCCCCGATCGGACACTGTTCGTACCACTCGCCATTTCTGGCAAATTAATATACCATATTTAGAAGTGACAATTGTGGATACAACAACTGGTGATTCGGCTAAGCAGAGGCGAATACAGCTGTCGAAAGAGGTACAAGCAAAGAGAAAAGGTTAAAAAATATTATATCCTGGTAGCGGTATATGTCACTCGGCTCAAACACCGGCCGCGGGCGAATCGGCTTCTTCGACCGCCTCAAGACCGGATGGACGTTGACGAAAGACAGCATCAGTGTCATCAGACATCACCCATGGCTCATGCTCTTCCCGCTGCTCGCAGGGATTGCGAGCATCGGCTTTTTCGTCTTCTTTTTCTTCCCGCTGCTAATCGCGAACCTGCTCGGTACCGGCCTCGAGTACGCTGTCCTCTTCGTTCTCTACTTCATCACGACGTTTGTCAGCACGTACTTTTCGGCCGCACTCGTCTACGGTGCCAACGAGGCATTTCACGGTCGCGAACCGGGCGTTCTCGAGTGTTTAGAAGCCGTAAGCGACCGGATCGGCCCGATCTTCGTCTGGTCGATCATCGCAGCCACCGTCAGCGTCGTTCTCAAAAGTCTCGAAGAGTCGGACAATCCGATCGCTTCGATTCTCGGCACGCTGTTTGCGATCGGCTGGTCGATCATGACGTTCTTTATCGTGCCGGTGATCGTCTTCGAGGACGTATCGGTTACGTCGATGTTCAAACGAAGCGGAGCGACGTTCAAAGACACCTGGGGTGAGACGCTCGGAGCTGGATTCGGCATCACTCTGATCGTCACGGCCATCGGGATCGGCCTCGTCGCAATCGCGCTGGTGGTTTCGATCCCGATTGCGACGGTGTTCCCCGGACCCGGAATTCTGCTAGCCGTCCTCCTCGTCGGTGGCGCGTTCGTGTTCACGTACCTCCTCAGCCAGACGATCTGGGGAATCGCAAAGACCGCCCTCTACGTCTACGCAGTCGAGGGCAACGCACCCGACGAGTTCGACAACTTCGACTTCGAGACGCTCGGCGGCCGGACCGAACAGTCTGGCACACCGGGAACGAGCAGTAAATCGGCACCCCGGATGGGCGACTGATACGGATCGCCGTCGCTGTTTTTCCGAGCGACCGGGTGTCGTTCCCGCGGTCGCTTCGAAAATTACTGCTAGCAGACCGGATGCGGGAGTCGGTGATACGGGCTGTCGTACCGGACCCAGACGAGTCCCGCTCGCGAGACGGGGTCCGTTGGGTTCGAACTCGACTTCACGTTTCGAAACAGACCGCTCGAGTGAGGGCGACCGTACAGCCTCATCCGGAAGCGGCTGGGAACGGACAACCGACGGCAAGACCCCTCGGAGCGTACAACTGTCGCTGTTCACACCGTTTTCCGGTCCGCGGTTCTCGCTCGTTTCACTCGCTCCGAACCGCGTACGCTCCGAACCGTGCTCCTCCGATTCCATCGGGTGTGCTCGACGTCTATAGTACCCACTCAACGTCGCTGCATACCCGATCGCCAGGCTGATCGGCGATCGGTGTCTAAATCGCTTCAGTTGTTACTATTGCAGCTACGATAGTTATGTGAGCGACGCCACCACCGGTGTGAAGCTCACCTGAGCCATTTTTAGTGCCTCAACCATCTGAGCTGCCGCAAACACCTGCAATAGGTGCCTTACCTTAACAAGCTATTCTGCCTGAACCACCTATCTAACCTTAGGTAGTGAAAATAGCTATTTCACCTAAGCTACCTAAGCCCCCTAAACTACCTATTGTATCTACCTACGGTAAAGTTAAGTAGAACACTCCAGATGTACGGAGTGTCCGCTACGAGAGACACTCCGTCGACAATAGGTACCTTAGGTATAGCGGGCGGATCCACACAATGGCAACGACGAACGCACCACGGGCCGTAAGCGTGGTAATTTTGAAAGGCGGTGTCGGGAAGTCAACGACTTCGATGAACCTCGCGCGCCAACTCGCCGAGCGCGGTGACACGCTGTTCGCCGACCTCGATCCGAACGGGCACGCGACGAACGGACTCGGATTCCAGGACGCGTACCAGGACGAGTTGAACCTCCGGGACGTTCTCCTCGACGGGGATGCGACCCCGAGTGATCTGATCCGGAAAACCGACCACGGGTTCGACCTGCTTCCGTCCTCGAACACCCTCGAGGACGTCGAGAAGGACCTCGCGGGCGCGATGCAAGGATCGGCGCGGGTCAAATCGAACATCGTCGATCCGTTGCTCGGAGAGACCTACGAGTACGTCGTCTTCGATTGCCCGGCATATCCGGGAATGCTCAACAACAACGCACTCGTCGCGACCGGTAACGTGATGATCCCACTCGAACCGGGCTCGAGTGCAATCGGCGGCTACAAACGGACGATGGAACGGCTGATCGAGCCGGCACGGGAGTACATCGACGTCGACGTGCTCGCCGTCATACCGAACAAACTCTCGGACCGGATCGACCATCGGACCGAGGATCGAGAACTGCTCGAGAACCTGAACACGGCGACGTACGAGGTAAACGACGGCCAGCCACTCCAGGAGGTAGTACCCGAGTTCGCCCGGATTTCGGCGACGGAGTTCGATCGAATCGACGCGGGCGAGATGACGCCACCGAAACCGGGAATCCGTCACCGGTCTGCACTCTCGCGGTCGCTCCAGCACAATCAGCCACTGCAGGATTACGATCCGGAGAACGACCAGATCGCCTGTTACCAGGAACTGGCGGATATCGTCGCCAACGGGGGGACGACTTCATGAGCGACAACCCGTTCGACGATCTCGAAAGCGGCGGCGCTGGAGAGACGACGACCGACTCGGGCGTATCGGAAACAGCCACGTCCGGGACGACGGCCGACTCGAGTGCGCCGGAACCCGCCGCGAACGAACCGACAGATCACTCCACACCGTCGACCAACTCGGCGGAGCCGTCGAATGGGGAACAGACCCAGCCGGACGAAACCGCGTCCCCCGCGGACGCGGGACCGGCGTTCGAGTACAGCGAGGTTCGCCAGAAACCGCTCTACGCACGTGGGGAGACGTGGGACGAACTCGAGGACCAACTCGGCATCACGGTGACACCGGAGCTTCGGCGGATGGGGATACGAGACGAGGAGACGAGAGAAGTTCACGACGCCCTCCTGAAGGTCGTCCTCGAGCACATCGACGAAGTTCCGGATCGGATCCGCGACACGCGAGTCGAAACGGAGTAACCGTTCGCCGGACAGAACCACCAGGGAAGTCGATCGAAAACGATCTCGAACGGGTGGCAGTTACTTGACTGTTGACGTGGTACCCGACCACGATGTTCGAGACGATTCTCACACCGGTGGATGGAAGCCCCGAAGGTGAGGGCGCAATCGCCCACGCAGTTGCGTTGGCCCGCATCGCGGACGGAACTATCCACGCCCTATCAGTTATTCACCCGGAAGACGACCTGGTGAACGTCGACGAACAGCAACGTGACGCGGTTCATCGGTACACCGAACAGCTCGGCCGGCAAGCGATCGGGACGGTCACAGACGTCGCTGACGACGCCGACGTCGACGTCGTCGAAACCCTCCGCGAAGGAGTCGTCTACCGAGAAATCGTCGGATACGCTGACGAGAGTGACGTCGATCTGATCGTCATGGGGACTCGGGGCCAGACTGCCAGGTCCCGGCTCGGATCGACGGCGGAGCGAACCCTCGCGTACGCCCCCGTCCCCGTCGTGACGGTCCGAACGAGCGACGCAGTGACCGACGTCGACGACGTTTCGATCGACCGCATCGTGATCCCCACCGACGGTAGCGACGCGGCCGAACGGGCAGCCGCGGTCGCCCTCGAGTTCGCCGCGTTCGTCGACGCCTCCGTCGACGTCGTCTACGTGGTCGATCGAACGATATCCGACCTCGAGGACGCGCCACGAAGCATCATCGGATTACTCGAGGAGGGGGGAAACGCGGCCGTCCAGGCGATCGAAGCCGAAGCGAACGACCTCGGGATCACTGTCCGCACGGGAATCCGGCGGGGGACGCCGACGGACGAGTTGCTCGCGTACGCCGACCGCGTCGACGCGGACTTGCTCGCGATGGGAACCCGGGGTCACGGCGAGACGGACGACCGGCTCCTCGGGAGCACGACGGTCAGGGTCCTCCGGGCTGCAGAGCGACCGGTTCTCACCGTTAACGCCTCACGATAACGATGTGTCGAGTTCGTTCGGATCGGACGCGAACGCGGAAGTCACCGGGCGATCAGGGCAACGCCGATGGCCGCAAACGCGATCCCGGCGACGTCTATCGCTGTCAAGTCGTCTCCGAAGATGATCGCCCCAGTGACCGCTGCAACGACGAAGTACATCGCACCGATCGTCGAAACGGTTGTCGTCGACCCCACGGAGAGGCCTGCGTACGTTGCGATGAAGCCGACGGCAGTGAACAGGCCGGCCAGGGCGGCGAGCATACCCCCTCTCGCAGTTACGGCAAGGGATGCGTCGGAGACGACGACGTATACGACAGCGAGAGGTGCAGCGACGAGATACGAGATGGCAGCGGCAGTTCGCGGGTCGATAGACTCCGACGCCGCATTACCAACGACGACCCAGAGTCCCCACGACACCATCGTGATCAGTCCGAAGAGAACGGCCGAATCGAGTTCGATGCCATCCATTCGTGGCGAATATTCGGCCCCATCCCAAAGTGTTTCTGCTACCGGGACAGTACTCGTTGAAGCGGTTCTCCCCGCTCGCACTCGAGAGTCCATGAGCCAGACCAATCCTCTCCCAGGGGTGGAAGCGAGAGCACGACCTACAGCTGCTCGGACTGATTTTTCCCAGCGATCAACACGGGGAGATCGGTGTTCAAAATGACCTCCTGTGTAACGCTCCCGAACAACGCTTTCCCCGCCGGAGATCGTTTCCGGCCGGCCAGACAGATCGCGTCCATCTCGTTTTCCCTGGCGAACGCGATGATCTGCTCGGCCGGATCACCACTTTGCTCGGCGAGGGTGACGTCGATTCCAGCTTCCTCGAGTCGGCTTTCGACCAGGCGCGCGGATTTGACCTGGTTTACCGATGCCCCGGACGGGTTTTCCGTGAAGGTGTGTAAGATCGTAACCGCTGGGGAGTCGAACGAGAGATCCAGTATCGTCTCGACCTGGCGGGTGGCGCGCGTTTCGTCTGTATCGACAGCCAGCAGGATGTCGGCCATAGCTATGGGTTGTGCTAACGCAGATAAATAATTCAGGGTAAATCCAGCACTCCGGGACGACGTCTCGGCGATGAGAACCGACGAAAAACTCGTAAGCGGCGCTTATACTGCCGACGAGAAGTCAATGAGACGTCGGTCGCGAATTCGCGGCCGTCGCCACCGGAGACGGCCACAGGAGAGCGACCGATCGGCACACCGTCCTGTCCGACAGTATTACTCCTCGAGGAGCCACCCGAACCGTTTCTCCCAGAACTCCTCGCTCGGCGGCTTCTTGCTCCGCCCGTACGTTTTGCGGTCGCGAATCTGGCGTTCCAGCACGTCTCGGGCCTCGGAGAGTGCCTGTCGTGCACCGAATCCCTCTCCCGAGGCGATGTACAGCCCCCGATCCGTGTAGAGTCTGATCCGGACGAGCAAAAGCGGCGTCCCCCGCCGTTTCTCGTCGTGCTCGTGGAGGTGGACTTTCGCGTCCAGCACGCTCATGCCGTGGTCCTTGTCGTCGAACCCTTCGACCATCGAGACGATTTCGTCGTAGCTTACGTCCTCGATCAGGTCGGTGCCGTAGATCTGGACGCCGCGATTGCCACCTGCCTCCCAGGTGAGCGACTCGAGGACGTCGGTTTTGGTCACGATCCCGTGTGGCGAGCCGTTTTCCGTGACGACGAGCGACGACGCGTCCGCCTCGAACATCGTTTCGACGGCCACGTCGAGCGTCTCGGAGGGGGCCACGGTGCGAACAGGCGTGGTCATAACGTCGCGGATCGGGAGATCGAGCATACGCGCGAGTTCACCCTCGCGAGCACCGAACCCGCCACGTCGTGCGCGGGCGGTGGAAGACGAAATTTCACCCCCGAACGGATCGACGCCACCCGCGTCCCCACCCTGGCTCCGAACTTCGGCACGGACCGTCAGGTCGGTCACGTCGTACAGACTGAGGACGCCGACAGCGGTGTCGTTCTCGACGACTGGTAGGTGGGTGATCCGGTTCTCACGAAAGACGTGCAGCGCCTCCCCGACCGACGACGTCGGCTCGAGCGTGAGAAGGTCCGGCGAGTGGGCTTCGCGCACGGTCGCCGCGTCGAGATACGGGATGACCGCCTCGAGGATATCGTCGACCGTGACGACGCCCGCGAGTTCGCCGTCTTCGAAGACCGGGAGCAGCCGGGAGCTGCTGTCGATCATGAGCTGTGCGACCTTGCGAACGTCCTCGTCGGGAGCCAACCGAGGCACGTGCCAGACCAGCGAGCCGAGTTTTTCGTTAGGCTGGCGGTGTGACGTGGCGAGTTGTCGGCGGGTAACGACTCCCTCGAACTCCGTCCCTCGCACCACGACGCCGTCGACGTCGGAATCGGCAAACGTTCCGACGAGCTTCGAGACGGTCGCATCCGGTGGAAATTCGACGTACTCCGTCGAGATGATGTCGGCGATATTCATTATTGTGGGTTGTGTCAGTGGTGTGTCGGCGATGCGATCGGCGTCGGTCGACGGGTGATAATTCGGTTCTCGAGTTCAAATAGCCGGAGGGTGATTCCTGGCAGCCCGGAATCCCGTCTGGGTTCGCTCGACGTCGAAAGTTCCCGAAAGGGGGGACTCGCCTCGATATCGATCGGCTACGAAGAGTAGAAGCGATACGTCTCCTGTTACCATCCTCCTCGGCGTTCACGTGGCGAAATCCCGAGCGGTGGGAGTTTCAGGTTTGCAGTCCACTCTGTTCGATAGTATAACGAGTGCGAATGGGCGATAACGAGTACGAATGGCCGAAATGTCCCTCGACTGTGGGCGATTTCGGCACTCACTGCCATTTCTTGATGTCTAACTAGACCTACAGCGCAAGAGGTGTCAGTCCGCCGGTCGGCCTCGTGTCTCTCTGGCAGAGCTACAAGAGGTGACCTGCTCACGAAAGCAGGTCGATCAGCCATGAGCCGGCACCGATACCGACCACCGCTTCGAGCGCGAGCAGAAACATGACAATGCCGATCGGAACGAATACGGCACCCACCACGAACACGAGCAGGCCGAACAGTGAGAGTCGAAGCACGGTCCGTAGCTCCGATCCCTTCGAGACGAGGAAGTTAGAGACGTCGTCGCCGTCACCGATGTAGGCGGGATCGTCCGTCAAAGGCGGGGTTTCCTGTGCCGTACTGGTAACCTGTCCGTAGACGTGGACACCGTCACCGGGTTCGATCCGGCCTTCGTACTCCCGGTACCGCCGGTTTTTGCGGCTCTTGCGCCAGGGCAATAGCCGTCGGCGTCTTCGAATACGGGACGTCGAAATCGAAAGATCCGCACTGCGGGCATCGACGACGACGGCTCCTGTATCGTCTTCAACCAGAAACGGAACGGCGTTGCTTCCCCTGTTGACTGTCGTCCAGGTCGTGTTCGTACTCCCGTCGTCTTGCTCTCGCTCCTGTTTTCGCTCGCGCTTCCAGGACTGGGCGAGTGCCGTTTCGTTGCTGTACTTGCCGGTGAGTGTTTTCTCGAAGCGCTGGGCAGTTCCCTCCACCTCGACGATGCCGTCTTCGAGGTGGACCTCACCGGCCCCGACTGGTTCGTTCGTGAACACACTGAAAGCCTGCTGTAACTTTTTGCCACCGACGACCATGAGTAGGGGGCCAGCGACGACCGTAACGCCGAACAGTGCCAGCATCACCCAGCCAATCGGCTCGTCGAACGGTCCCTCGTGCATGCTTTGTTGAATCTCCTCCAGGGCGGTGACGACCAACACGGCCCACTTGCTCATCCGTGATCACTCATCTGGGCGTAGGTGCGTTCCGACCAACAGGTGAGAGAGGCGTGATAGCGTCCCACTGTAGTGTCACAAGCTAGCATTTGATACTCACTAGCTGTAGGATACAGTATATAAGATTTGTTAATTTTCACCCATAGAAGAGTATCTGAGCTGTACTGATAGTGACTGATGTGACTCTTTCCGCTATAAAATCAATTATCCGTTGCCACGCGCCGCTAGTGACTATAGTAGCCACCGAAAGTTATTGCACACCCGATCGCCAGACGGATCGGCGATCGGTGTGTAAACCGTTTCAGTTATTACTATTCCATAGCCCGTATCAGCTGGTACTCTACCGAACGACGGTCACCGGCACCGGTGCCCGGCGGACGATCTTTTCGGCGACGCTCCCGAGGAGGACGCGCGACGCTCCCGACCGGCCGTGACTGCCGATCACGATGTGATCGACGTCTGATTCCTCCGCGAACTCGACGATCTCTCGAGCCGGAAGGCCGATGATCGTCTCGGTTTCGACGCGACAGCCGTGTTCGGACGCGATTTCGGTAGCCGCCGCGAACAGGTCCTCCGCCGCCTCCCGGCGTGCATCGAGGACTTCGTCGTACGCGTATATCGCCCCTTCACCGTACATCCCCGTATTCGGAGAGATCACGTGAACGAACGTTAAATCCTCACCGGAGAACGTCTCTGCGGCGTGCTCGACGGCGTTGGTCGCCGGATCGGAATCGTCTATCGGAACGAGGACGTTCATACGTGTAATTTGTGATCAGCCGACAAAAAGGTGTACCTCGCGGGTTTCGATGCGGTATCGTGCTGTCCTCGGTGCTGGGTCGAGGTCGTCACCTACCGTCGAAACGGACCAGAGGCGACACCGTTGGCGCGACACCAGGGCGGCAGACCTCGACCGACGATCCGGTCTATGTCGTCACGGGTAGCTTTCGAGAATTATCAGTAGCCAGGAATTGCACCGAATATTACCTGTGTAGAACCACATCGTCGATATTACAGATGGCAACGAAACGTCAACCGACGGAACGAACGCTCGAATCGACGCTGCTCGGCCGCACCGTCTCGTTCAACTACTCAGATACCTGGCTCGCATACTCGATATTCGGGCTTCGGCTCGTCATGGCCTGGGTCTTCCTGCAGGCCGGACTCGCGAAGTTAGCGGAAGGCGGGTGGGGCGATCCGCTCGCCTGGTCCTCGGCCGGGTTTCTGAACCACGCCGTCCCCGAAGCGAACCCGCTTCACGGGCTGTTCGTGAGCTTTGGCGAGTACGCCGCCATCGTCGATCCGATGGTCATCTTCGGACAGGTTCTCATCGGACTGGCGCTTCTGTTCGGCGCGTTCTTCCGGTTCGCCGCGTTGATGGGCGCGATCCAGATGCTGTTTTTCTGGACCGCCGCCTGGCAGGGCGGACTGGCCGCCGGATTCCCGATGGAAAACGGGTACTTCATCGACAGCTCGTTCGTCTACATGCTGTTGCTGTTCGGACTCGCAGCCTGGGGTGCCGGGAGACTCGCTGGCGTGGACGGAACCCTCGAGGAGACGTCGATCGTTCGATCGAACCCGTGGCTACGGTACCTGCTGGGATAGGCCAGCGTTCGTACGGGCTGCTGACAGTCGTCACCAGTGGAACCACGACCGTCCTGCGGTCCCAGCCGCAGTTCGTTACAGCAAACCGTATCAGTCGGTGGTCGAGCCGTCCTCGAGCTGAGCCGACGCGTCCCGACGGCGTTGGCCGATGGCTCGGAGTGTGAGGACCACGGCGACGACGCCGATGACCCGGACCGCGGGGACGACACCATCGTTCCAGGCCACGTCGTCGGAGTGGTCGTACGCGATCGAGACGCCGGCCTCGAGGTACCGCTCGGGTGCGAGCGCTGCGAGGAGGCCGGCGACTCCCGCGACGTTCATCACCCAGCCGTAGCTCCGACCGCCGACGAGACCGGCCAGCGCGTAAACGACACCTTCCGCTCGTACCGCCGGCTCGAGCCACGGCTTGGCCGTACACTCCTCCGGATTCTCGAAGACGATTTGCTCGTAGGTCTCGATTACGGCCCGCGGAACGAGTGCGATGAGCACGCCCAGCACACCGAACAGGAGTCGTGACATACCCTCGAATTGGGACGAAGAAAGGAAAACTGTACCGACCGTTTTCCGCGTCGAATTACTCCTCGTCGACCGGCGTTTTCACGATGGTCACCGGCCGTTCCGCCATGTTCGCGACGCGCTCGGCGACGCTCCCGAGCAGGCGCCGGTACTCGCCAGTGCGGTTTTTCGATCCGACGACCGTCAGGTCGACGTCCGACTCGTCCATGTAGACGAGGATCTCCTCGTGGGGGACGCCGTGTCTGACGATCGTCTCCGTCTCGACGCCGGCCTCGTCGGCCCGCCGGGAGATCTCCTCGACGGCGTCGCGACCGGCCTGCTCGAGGGCACTCTCTAACCCTTCGAACTCGTGGACGTACTCGTCGCCGGGGTAGGAGCTGTACGCCTCCGCGTCGACGACGTACAGGACGTGTAACGTCGCGTCGTATCGCTTCGCGGCGTCGATCGCGTGATCGATGGCGTCGTCGACGCCGGGACTCATGTCCGTCGGCAAGAGTACCCGTTCGTACATCTCACGCTCGACTACTCGCTCGAGGCTGATAGTAGTATAGTAGCCACTGGAAGTCACTGCACACCTGATCGCACAGCTGTCGTGCGATCAGTGTGTAAATAGTTCCAGTTGTTACTATAGAGGGCGTTCCTGCCGGACTGATACGGATTGCTGCAACTGTGTACCGGAGCGACCGGGTTCCGTCCCGCGGTCGATCCGGTACTACCTTGCAGTAAACCGTATGAAACGACAGGAATCTTTTCGGTCGTGGCGTTACTCGTCGTCCGCGGCGACGGTGAGAACCGGGACCGGCGACGAGCGAACGACCCGTTCCGCGACGCTGCCGATCAGTTCGCGGGATTCCCCCGTTCGGCCGGCAGTCGCCATGACGACGAGGTCGACGTCGGCGTCGTCGGCGTACCCGAGAATCTCCTCGTGGGGCCGACCGCGATCGACGACAGTTTCGACCTCCGGAACGCCGTCGTCGTCGGCTCGAGCGGCGACCTCGTCGACCGCCCGGCGGCCGGCGTCGAACAGCGAGCCGTAGATCTCCTCTTCGGTCGTTTCGTCCAGTTCAGCCGAGAACGCGGGCGAGGACTCGACGACGTACTGGGCGTGTAACGTCGCGTCGTAGGTCGACGCGAGATCGATGGCGTGCTCGAGCGCGACGGTGGACTTCTCCGAGCCGTCCGTCGGCACGAGGATCGTATCGTACATAGTTGCCGATCGGCGGGGACGAACCAAGTCCTTACGGCCGACTTTCGAGCGTCGGACCAGACGGTATAGATAGCGTCAGTTCCAAAGTCGACCGTGATCGAGCGCCAGCGAATCCGTCTGCTCGTCGTCGCGGTCGGCCTCGTGATCGCCGTCGTCGCGGTCGGCGTCTTCGTCGTCGACGGCGAGACGAGCGATCCCGACCCGGTCCACTTCGACGATACGGTGTCGATGGGGCTCGCCCTCGAGGACGAGTACGGACTCGAGGACGACGTTCGGTTGCCGAGGGCGCAGGTGTTTTACTCCCAGTACGAGTACGTCGTGGGCTACTACGGCGTCGAGACGTTCGTCGCCTCGTTTCGAGAGGACGGCCACACGGACCGGTTCGGGCACCCGCGGACCGTCTACGTGAGCGATTACTCCAGCGTCGACGCCGAACTGTCGGCTGCGGGCTATCCGACGGCCGACCGGGAGCCGGCGTGGACCGACGCCGAATCCGCGTGGTTCGTGGTCGGGAGCGACGCCGAGACGCCGAGCGGGGAGACGATCGTTCCCTTCGCGGATCGCGACGACGCGACGGCGTTCGCCGATTCCCACGGCGGTTCGATCGTCACGTGGGAGCAACTGCTGGATCGGGACGTCGAGACGGACGACGCGACGGTCGTCCGCGACCGGGTCGACGACCAGCACCGAGAGGCAGACGAACGCGTCGAGGACGTCTCCACGCTACGCGACCGGCCCGTCTCCACCGTCGTCGGCGAGGACGCCGACACGGTACAGGAGGCGATCGACGCCGCACCCGAGAACACGACCGTACTCGTTCCCGACGGAACCTACGACGAGACCCTCGAGATCGATCGGTCGATCACGCTTCGCGGCGAGGGCGACGTGACGATCCGGGGCGACGGAAACGGGACGGTGATCACCGCGACGGCGGACCGTACCGCCGTCGTCGGCCTCGCCGTCGCCGGCTCGGGATCACAACGACAGGGAAGCGGCGAACTTCCCGGGGACGACGAACCCGACGGCGCGTGGGACGAAACCTTCGAGGCGAACTACGCAGGCGGCGACGCCGGGATCGGGATGCACACGGCGAACGAATCGCTGATCGAGGACGTGTCCGTCGACTCGGAGATCACCGGCATCGTCCTCCGGCGAAGCGCCGGATCCGTCGTCCGCGACGTCACCGTCGACAGCCCCGACCGCTGGGAGGACGGTCACGCCGGCATCCTCGCGTTTCACTCGCCGAGCGTCGTCGAACGCGTGACCGTCTCCGACGGCAGAGACGGAATCTACTCGCATCGATCGACCGGACTGGTCGTCCGGGACTCCACGCTCGAGGGAAACCGACTCGGCATCCACCTGATGCACACCTCCGAGGCGTTGCTCGCGGACAACCGGGTCGCGAACCAGTCGAACACCGGGATCTACGTTATGACCGGACCGGAGCGAAACGCCATCGTGAACAACGAGATTCGCGGGGCGGAGTACGGGCTCTACCCGGACGGCAGCGACTCGTACGTCGCCGACAACCTCCTCGTCGACAACCGCGTCGGGCTCCGGATCGACGCAACGGGATCGCGCTACGAGGGCAACGTCGTCGCCGGCAACGAGATCGGAGCTCAGGTTCGCGCGATGTTGCCGACGAACCAGGTCCTCGAGAACGACTTCGTCGAGAACGACGTCCACGCCGACGCCGGCACCGGACCGCTTCGCGTCTGGACCCACGACGGGACGGGCAACTACTGGCAGGGGGCGAGTAGTCTCACCGGCGACCGAACGGTCGACGGGTCGTACTCGCCAACGGCACCGGTCGACCGGCAACTCCACCGAACCGACGGCGCAGAGACGCTCGCTCGCTCCCCGGCGCTCGAGGCGATCTCCGGGCTCCAGGGGACCGTTCCGGGGATGCGAACCGGCAGCGTCGTCGACCTCGCGCCGACGTGTGAGCCGAACAACCAGGACCTGCTCGCGGAGACGCCGTGGGCCGATCGGGCCTGGTCGTGCGAACGAATCGAGCAGGGACCATCACCATGAGCGAACGGCATACACCACCGTCGACCGAACCGGTACTGCACGCACAGGACGTCGACCACGAGTACGGATCGGTCTCCGTCCTCGAGGGAGTCACGCTCCCGATCCGCGCCGACGCGGTGACGGCGCTGATCGGCCCGAACGGCTCCGGAAAGACGACGCTTCTCCGGGTGCTTTCGGGCCTCCTCGAGCCGACCGGCGGCACCGTCACCGACCGCGGCCCAGACGCGGCGCGCCGAATCGGCTACCTCCCCCAGCAGCCGGCGTTTCGCCCCGGATTTACCGTCCGTGAGACGCTCCAGTTTTACGGATCCCTCGTCGGCGAGGGCGACGGGGCCACACTCGAGCGTCTCGAGCGCGTTGGCCTCGCGGACGCCGCAGACCGACCGGTCGATGCCCTTTCGGGCGGCATGACGCGGCTGGTCGGCATCGCCCAGGCGACGATCGGCGATCCACCCGTCGTCGTCCTCGACGAACCCGCGAGCGGTCTCGATCCCGGTATGAGCACGCACGTCTTCGAGGTCGCGACGGAACTCGCGGCGGCGGGCACCGCGATCGTCCTCAGCTCCCACGACCTCGAGCTCGTCGAGCGAAACGCCCACGAGGTCGCGATACTCGACGACGGCGCGATCGTCGATCGCGGCGACCCCGGGGACGTCTGCGATCGCGTCGGCGTCGATTCCCTGCGGGACGCCTACGAGGAGTCGATCACCGGCGACACCCGAACCGTTCGCGTCCAGGGGGTGACGACGTGAGTCCGCCGGAATCCTCTCCTGCCGACGGTCGTGCTCGCACCCCGCCGGCGCGCCGACGGCTGCTCGAGGCGATCGCGGTCCGGGAGATACGGACCGTCGCCCGTTCCCGGTCGTTGCTCCTGCTCGCGGCAGCGCTGACGGCGGTCGTCGTCGGCGTCACCTGGATCGGCGACGGGTTCACGGCCGGCTACCTCCCGTCGATCGTCGACCTCCTCACGCCCCTCGAGTTGCTCGTCCCGGTCGTCGCGATCGCGTTCGGCTACCGGGCGATCCTCGGCGACGAGCAACGGGGCGAACTCGACGTCCTCGAGACGTACCCCGTCTCGGCACGGGAGCTGGTGGTCGGCGTGTACGCGGGACGAGCGGTCGGACTGGCCGTGACGATCGCGGTTCCGCTCGCGATCGCAGCCGTCGCGATCGCCGTCGGCGGCGACGATCCCGTCAGCGTCTACGCCAGCCATTCGGGGGCGGACTCGCCCATCCTGTTCGCCCGGTTTCTCGTGTTGACCGTCCTCTTCGGGCTCGCCGTGCTCGCAGTGGCAATCGCGATTTCGTCGCTCGTCAGCGCGACCAGGAGCGCGCTCGGCCTCTCGGTCCTCGCGCTCGTCGCG
Organism: Natrarchaeobius chitinivorans; assembly: GCF_003841505.1. Lineage (GTDB taxonomy): Archaea > Halobacteriota > Halobacteria > Halobacteriales > Natrialbaceae > Natrarchaeobius > Natrarchaeobius chitinivorans. Next base: position 89,255 of record NZ_REGA01000010.1, on the reverse strand, counting down.
TTGCTCGTCGGGTTCGATCTCGCGATCGTCTACGGGCTGGCCGAGGGGATCGTCGGCGACTCGGATCTACTGTACGCGCTGGCGGCAAGTCCGCTCAGCGCATACCGCGGACTGGTGCTCGAGACGACGGTGATGGTCGCGTCCGGAACCGGCCCCACCGTCGCCTCGCCGGTCTCGAGTCTGATCGGTCTGGCCCTCTGGACCGTCGGCTCGCTTGCGGTCGCGGTCTGGGCCGTCGGGCGATAACACGGTTGGTGACCGCGATCCGCCTGACCCGGCAGGTTATAGGATGGCGGTCAGAAAAACTGGCCGAGTACGACGAACGATCCCAGAGTGGCGGTCGCGACGATGAGTGATCCGAGAAACACCAGTATATCCTCTCGTCCGGTCGCATTCTGTCGAATACGACGACGTGTTACGGGAGCGAGGGCGACCGCGCCACCAATCAAGCCAAAAGCACCAATAGCGGGGAGAAGCGCGGTCGGAACGCCAGCGATGGTATGGACTGTGGCGATCCCGAGAAGTCCGACCGCCAGTGTCAGTTCGATCGTACTTCCAGTGTAGCGGGCAACCGTGGCGATGGCCATACCGTCGATACGTTATCCCATTGGAAATTTTCTTTCGATCGGACTCGTGACGATTTATCGGTGGGAACGCAAACGGACCACGGTCCGGCCGGCAACGACGTCCGACCGCCCGTCCGAGTCGATCCGGCGCTCTCGTCCGTCAGGACATCAGCGACATCACGAGTTCCATCGTCACGTCCTCGTGTGCGTACTCCTCGCCGCCGTACTCCGCTCGGAACTCGTCGGCATCGTCCCCGTCGGAGAACCCGATTATCGACCGACCCATCGCACCCAGCACCTCGCTGTCGGCGATCAACGCGAGATCCGCCGGCGTCGCGAACGTCTCGGCGTCCAGGTGATTGCTGATCTCGAGGTCGCCGTCGGACGTCGTGATCGAGTAGTCGACCGTCGAGTAGTCCGTGACGTACGTGACCTGGGGGTCGATTCCGCGGTCCGCCTGTTCGAACGTGAAGGCGTACGTACAAAGCGAGCTACAGAACTGCGCCGGCCGGTCGTCGCCGACGACCTCGTCCGGATTCTCGTAGTGAGCCTGACCGACGGGTCCGGGATGGTGACCGATTCCCATCGTGCAGTTGTCACAGTCCTGATCGCCCGCGATCGATATCGGTTCCGGCGCGTCGTCTTCGCCCAGACACCCCGCAATCGCACCCAGCGCGACGGCTGCCGTCCCAGCGAGCACCGACCGGCGCGTGGGTCCATCCCCGAGATACGTTTTCGACGTCATACTCGAACAGACGGACCGCACTAGTAAGTCAGATGTGGTACGATCGCCGAAACGGTCTCGCCTCGAGAGCCCGTCTTCGGTTCGATTTCGACGGTTCGACCAGACTGTACTTGGAGCGGGCCTCCTTACCTTCGATCGATGAACCGACGCCGTGTTCTCGGCACAGGGGCAACGGCCGTCCTGACCACCATCGCTGGCTGTCTCACCGACGCGCTCGGGGGCGAAAGCGCCGACGACGTCGTTCTCGAGCCAGCCGGAGACGAGACGCAAGGAGATCCGTCGTACCCGACTTACGGCGACCCGTTTCCGACGTTCGAACTCGCCGATCCGCTCGCCGGGAGAGTCGTCGACGTCGGCGACGTGGACGACTGTCTCGTCTGTACGGCGTTTTTCGCGACCTGCCCGGCGGAGTGCATCCCGCTTATGAACGCCATGTCGACGGTCCAGACGAACAGCCTCGAGGGCGGGTTCGGGAGCGACACGCTGTTTCTCGCGATCACGTTCGATCCCGAACGGGATACGGCCGACGAACTGCGCGAGCACGCCGAGATGATGGGCGTCGATCTCGAGGCGGGAAACTGGCACTATCTGCGGCCGGACGATGCGAACGACGCGAAAGCCGTCGTCGACGACCGGCTCGGGATCCCGTTCGAGCGGGAGGACCTCGGCGGCGGCGAGTACGACTTCATACACGTCACCGTCACGTTTCTCGTCAATCCCGGCGGCTACGTCGAACGGAGCTACCGGGGCGAAAACCCGGATACGCAGCGGATTGCGGACGACCTCGAGACCGTCCTCGAGCGCTGGGCATGAGCGTCGAACCGGCCGCCACCATCCCCGCGGGGATCGTCCTCGAACGGCAGTTAGGGAGTATCGTAGCCAATCGAGGGTTTCGAGGCCCGTCCTTTGACGCTGTGTCCTGGTTCTTCCCGGGAAAACTATGGACTCCTACGATACTCTCTACGTGTTACGATCCGGCGCTCGATCCGACCGCGATCGAACCGGTGAGCGTCGTCGTCTTCGGGCTGATCGGGTTGCTGGGTGGGGCCCACTGTCTGGGGATGTGTGGCCCGCTCGTGAGCACGTACTCGGATCGGCTCCGGGCACGACGCGACGGGGGGAGCAGACGGGCCGAGTTGACCGTGGGTATGGTCCGACAGCACGCGCTTTTCAACCTCGGCCGAGCGACCAGTTACGCGATCCTGGGAGGCGTTTTCGGGGCTGCGGGCGCAGTGATGTTCGTGACACCGCGGGCGGTTACGGCGGTCGCAACCGACGTCCACTCGATAGCCGGTATTCTCGTCGGAACGATCATCGTCGCGATGGGCGTTCACTATCTCGTCGGCCGTGGACTGCTCGGCGGCTCGATCAGTCTTCCGCTGATCGGCCCCCTGTTCGGTCGCGTCCACCGGTGGCTGCTCGGCAACGTCGACGCCTGGGTCGGTAACTACCGGATCGTCGGACTGGGAGCCGTCCACGGCCTGTTGCCGTGTCCGCTGCTCTATCCGGCGTTTCTCTACGCGTTCGTCCGCGGTTCGCCACTCGAGGGCGTCGTCGCCCTCGGCGTCCTCGGGCTCGGAACGATTCCGTCGATGTTCCTCTATGGGACCCTCTTTCAGTCGCTCAGCCCCGCGACGCGGGCGAAACTCCACCGCGTTCTCGGCGTCGCGTTCGTCGTCCTCGGGTACGTTCCGCTTCAACATGGACTCGCGACGCTCGGCGTTCCCTTGCCGTCGGTCCCGCTCCCTCACTATCAGCCGCTGTGAGACGGGCTAGGACGAGGCGATACCGGTCGATCGGATTTCAACCGTGGCTGTGGAATCGTAAACGTGACTTCGGTTCCGTCTCCAGGGGTCGACTCGATGGAAATCTGTCCGCCGTGTTGTTCGACGATTTTCTTGCAGACGGCGAGTCCTACCCCCGACCCGGACGCCGAGTCTGTTCGATCAGCCCGCGTAAAGAGGTCGAAAATGCGCTCGAGATCGGACGATTCGATACCGATTCCGTCGTCCGCGACCGTAAACGCCCACTCGGTCTCGAGTTCGTCGACGGTAACCTGAATCTCCGGCGAGTCGTCGGTGTACTTGAGCGCGTTCGTGAGGAGGTTCCGGAACAGTCGCCGGAGTTGGTGGTCGTTTCCCACGACGGTCGGCAAGTCGTCGACGACGACCGTGGCATCCCTGTCCTCGATTTCGAACTGGAGTGTCTCGAGGACGTCGGCTACCACTCGGTCACAATCGACCCGGTCGAACGACTCCTCACCGGCGTCGAGTTGAGAATACTGCAGCAGGTCGGTGACCATCCCCTGGAGCTGGCGGCTGTTTTCTTTTGCCGTGGTCAGTAACTCTCGGTCTCCCTCCTCGAGCGCCGCGTTGTCTTCGAGCAGGTCGAGGTAGTTCTCGATGGTGCGCAACGGCTCCCGGATGTCGTGTGACACCACGCTCGTAAAGTTCTCGAGGTCGCGTTCCCGCCGGATGCGTGTGGTAACGTCTCTGAGCACGAGTACCCAGCCGACGTGGTCGCCCTGACGGCGCAGTGGCTGTGACCGGATCTCGAGAAAGTCGGCCGCCCCGGTGCTCGAAGAGCGATCGAGCGTCACCGTCGACGCCGTCTCGAGGTCGAACCCCGGAAACACCTCCTCGAGGGAGTTGCCGACGGCAGGCGAGGCTGGGCCGAGTACCGTAGCGGCGGTGTCGTTCGCGTGAACGACTCGTTTTGCCCGATCGAGGACGAGGACGCCGTCGGGCGAGTGCTCGATGACCGTTCGGCGTGCGATCGGCCGGAGGTCGAGCATTCGGTATCGGAACGTCGCGACCCCCAACGCGATCGAGGAGATGACTGCAGAGGCCGGGACGAAGTTCACAGACTCGAGGGTAAACGGGGGGACGTTCGCCGACGTGAGAAAGCTCACGAGCACCGGCGTCACGACGGCGATCACCATCAGTACCGACTGTGGCAGGTACGATCGGCCCTGTTTGATGGTTTCGGATAGCAGAACTGCCAGCGTGAGCAGCGCCATCACCAGCGCGTACGTAAAGCTGAATACGGCGTATGCTGGGCCGGTGGTCGTCCGCAGAACAACCAACCCGTCGACGTCCACGAGGTACGTTTCGACGGTTACCAGATCGTACGGATTGGTGAACAACAGCGTCCAGAATACGATCGGGACGACGAACAGGCCGACGACGAAGCGGCGGCGGAGCCACCGCGTCCGATCGGTGTAGGCGAGCGTGAACAAGAGCAAAAACGGGCCGATCGAGCCGCCACCGAGATACAGAAGCCGATACGCCTGAAACTTGATCAGCGGATCGGTGCTCAGAAGTTTGATCGCCGAAAACAGGGTCCAGATCACGATCGCGACGTTCATCGCGACGAACGAGAGCGTCGTCGGAGACGGCTCGTGACGGCGAATATGGAGAACAGTGTAGACTGCAAGAACGAGCGACACCGCGGTCGCGATGAGCGTCGGGTAGGCGTAGATCGTGTGTTGCCACGTCATTGTGAGTGATCTGGAACGGTCTGGGAAGCATTCTACCAGTTCATAATAAAAGTCCATGTTTGTGACTGGGATCAGGCACCCTCGTTCTGGCGTTTCCCTCGGTGTTAGCGTTCCTGAACGGGTCCGTCTCGACTGCGTCCAGAGGGACGCACCGCGGGACGGCGGTACTCACACGGTGACGAATTACAGTTCGTTTGAGGCGACCCCGCTCAGATATGCGATGGTTCGCCGGGTCAGTGGCGATGCGGCGCGGATCAGTGTCATATCGTCGGGAAAGGCCAGAGCCCATGACCACGATCACCGATCGGGCAGTCGAACTCATCCACATCGGGACCACGACGAGTAAAACCGGTTTCCACACGAGTTCGGGAACTGCCGTGACAGTAAGTTGATCGCAGCCACTTTCCAGCCGGTAGAGACCAGTACCAACGACGAATACCAGAACATCGGTGACTTCGTCAAGTCGCGCAAAGCCGTACACCCTGGTCTCGAGGATTTCAACTAAGGAGGACTCTGTCCACACTCCTATAACGCATCGATGTTCCGCCGCGTCAAACTCGCTGAGCAGGTCTGTGATTAGTTGGACCATCGAGATATACGACTTTCCCGCACCTTAGCCCGGTTCGGCAAGACACCGTCCGACGATTCTGAGATTACCTTGAGGTAACCTTCTAACTTACTTGAAGGTTGCCTTACACTTATTGACACATGATATATCGGTTATAAGCATGTTAATGAATTTGGTACAGTTCAATTTTGTAACTAGAAAATGTGAACGGTACGACACTGGGTAGGGTGACCGATGGGGGAGTGTAAGATGACGGAAACGCTCGGAAAAAGTGCGGACGCACCAGCGCTGGGTAACGGGCTGAAACGTCGGTCTGCAGTCATAATAGCGGTGCTAGTCGCCGTCTCGATGGCAGCGTTCGTCGTCGCCACTCCGGTAGCCGCAACGGCCAGTGAGATCACCGTCTCCGACGGCGAGTCGATCCAGGACGCCGTCGACGAGGCAGAACCGGGGGATACGATTGTTGTTGAGGACGGAAACTACGAGGAAGAGGTGATTATCGACGTCGAAGATATCTCAATTGTCGCCGCGGACGGGGCGTCACCCGTACTCGACGGTGGTGGGGACGATGGGTTGGAGACGGCAATCTCCATCGAGGATGCCAACGGAGTGACGATCGAAGGGTTCAACGTGAGCAACTACCTGGAAGACACTGCAATCGTCGTCCAGGATTCCGCTGGCGTGACGCTCTCCGACATGGACGTGATCGGTGGCTGGGGGAACAGCGGTGACGGAATCCACCTGGTGAACTCGCCGGACGCCGTCGTCGAGGACACCGTCGTCGACGAACACAACTACGGCGTCCTCGTTGAGACGTCCGACGGCACGCTGCTCGAGAACGTGACTGCCCTCGAGAACTCGGACGGCGTCGAGATCAGCGCAGAGAACGTGGTCGTCACGGAGAGCACGTTCGAGACGAACGGTGACGCGATCCGCGTCCGACCGGGCGCCGACGGCGCCGTCGTCGAGAACAGCACCTTCTACGACAACTACGGCAACGCCGTCTACGCCTACCAGGCCGCCGACCTCGAGGTCCGGAACAACACGGCGACCGACTCCCGCGACGAAGGATTCGACATCTACCAGTCGCCGGACGCCGTCGTGACCGAAAACGAAGTGACGAGCGACTACGCCGAGTACGGTGTGCTGATCCGGGATAACTCACACGGCGCGATCGTCGACGGGAACGACCTCTCGGAGAACGACGAGGAAGGAATCCTCGTCGAGGCTTCGAACGCGGTGACCATCATGGACAACGTCGTGGAGGGTAACGTTCCGGGCGTCGGCTCCCTCGACAATGGGATTCAGGTTAGGGCAAGCGAAGGGACGACGATCGTCGGAAACGAGATCCACGACAACGGCTATCGTGGAATCTACGTGAACGGGCGCTCGATCTGGGGATCCACCAGCGGCCCGAACGCAGACGTGATTGTCGAAGACAACAACGTGTCCGGACACGACGCCGCGGTTGATGTGTCGTTTTCGGCCAACGCGACGATCACTGGAAACGATCTTGAGTCGGGACTGGTACTGGACGGCGACCAGTTGGCACACTTCGATCACCCTGTCGAGGACAACACTGTCGACGGGGAACCGCTCTTCTTCGCGAACGGGGAGGATGACCCAGCGATTCCCGACGACATCGGCCAGATCATCGTCGTGAACTCGACGAACGTGGACGTGAGCGGCCACGAGTTCACTGACGTCGCCGCAGGGATCCAGATCGCCTACAGCGATCAGGTAACCGTCCACGACAACGACCTCACTAGAGGGGGGCACGACGACTTTCTGACCGACCGCGGTCAGATCAACTTCTGGGATGGAACTGATGTGACGGTCACCGAGAACACCATGCAGGACAGCGAGTGGATGGGCCTCGTCCTGTACGGCACGGAGGAGGCTGTGATCGACGGCAACGAGATCGACGCGCCGACGCGCTACGGTCTCTTCGCCGAGGGAACCGTCGACGTCGAGATCACGAACAACGACGTCACGAACGGAGTTGAGACCGACGGAATCAACATCGGAGAGGATGCCGACGACACCACGATTGCGGACAACGTCGTCACGGGCAACGAAGAGATGTCCGGGATTCAGGTCGAAGACGGCGACGCGACGATCACGGGGAACGAGGTTTCGAACAACGCCCGGGGGATCGCAATCTACGAGGCCGGTGACGTGACGATTTCGAACAACGTCGTGACCGACCACCACTGGGTTGGCATCGGGCCACGACATAGCACGGACACCAACGAACGGCTCGTCATCGAGTCGAACGAGGTGGCCCGAAACGGCCAGGGCATCGGCTCCGGGAACGCCGACGAGGACGTGACGATCCGGGACAACGTAATTTCCGAGAGCGAGGGCAACGGCATCGAGGCTCGGACTGGGTTGATCACGAACAACACCGTCACCGACGTTGAAGACAACGGTATCGAAGCACGATCTGGCGCCACGGTCGACGATAACACCATCCTCAACAGCGGAGAACACGGCATCTACGCGTGGGGAGGCGACCTGATGAACAACACCGTCACCGACAGCGGACTCGAAGGAATTTACATCGACGGGTTCGAGGACGACCAGGTTGTAAACAACTCGGTGTCCGGACACGACATCGATCTCAGGCTCGATGAATCGGCGAATGCGACCGTCGTCGGCAACGAGTTCGAGACTGGCGTCTTCTTGGATGTGTTCCGTGACGGCGTCGAATTCACCGACCACGCGTTCGAGGACAACCTGGTCGCCGGCGATCCGCTCGTGTACTTCCACGATGTCGACGATCCGAACGTACCGACGGACGCCGGCCAGGTCATCATCGCCAACTCGTCGAATGTGACCGCCGAGGACCTCACTCTCGATGATAGTGCTCCGACAATTCAGGTCATCTACAGCGAGAACGTAACCATCGCGGACAGTACGATCACCGCCCCGACGACCGATGGCCTGTACCTCGCGGAATCCGTGAATGTAACGCTCGATTCGGTCACGGTCGAGGGGGGAGACACAGGGGTTGCTACTGACGAGCTCGAGTCGATCGAAGTCACGAACTCGGTCCTCGTCGATAACGACGACTACGGCCTGGCCGTCGACCTGCGCGACGGGGTGCAGAACGCGACGATAACTGACAACACCATCGCCCGGAACGGCGTTGGTGTCGATCTGAACGCCTGGGGTGACCTCGACGGCATCGTCGTCACCGGAAACGCGTTCCAGGACAACGTCGAGGGGCTCGTTCTTCAGGATGAGACCGAGGACGTGACGATCGCCCAGAACAGCTTCGAGGGCAACGACTTCGCCTTCGTCAATGACTACTACCTGACGGCCGACGAGATGACCGTCACGGACAACTGGTGGGGTGCGGAGAGTGGGGCCAGCGGGGGCGTCACGGACGCCTGTACCGGCACGGTGGCCGACGGCGCTGGCGACGCAATCGACGACGACGGAGACAACAACGTCTGTTTCGATCCGTGGCTCAACGAGGACCCGATCGACGGCCCGTCCGCGTCGTTCACCGTCGATCCCGCCGACCCCGACGAGGGCGAGGAAATCACCTTCGACGCCAGCGGGTCGACAGCACCCGACGGCGACGTTACGGCCTACCACTGGGACTTCAACGGCGACGGCGAGATCAACGAAACCACCGCAGATCCGGAGACGGCACACGTCTTCGACACGCCCGGCACGTACGAGGTCGAACTGACGGTCGAAGACGAGAACGGGGTGACCGCGACGACGAACGAGACTGTCGAGGTGTACGGGCTCGATCCACTCGAGGCGATCTTCGAGTGGGAGCCACCCGCTCCGGAACCGAGCGAGGACGTGACCTTCGACGCCGAGAACTCGACGGCACCCACCGGCGACGTCGACACCTACCACTGGGACTTCGGGGACGGAACGACCGAGACGACGTCGAGCCCCGAGATCACTCACCAGTACACCGAGGACGGCAGCTACGCGGTGGAACTCGAAATCGAGACCGAAAGCGGCGAGACGAACGCGACGACTGCGACGATCCACGTCGCCGTAGAGGGCGAGGCGATCTGGACCGAAACGGTCGACGAGCGCTTCGACGACAACGCGCCGACGGTCGTCGACGGGATGGCGTACATCTCCGACTTCCAGGGGACGGTGTACGCGATCGACGTCGACACCGGCGACGTCGAGTGGGAGTTCGAACGGGACTACGACGGCACCGACGAAGCGCCGACCGTCGTCGACGGCGTCGTCTACGTCGCGGGCGGGACTTCACTGATCGGTGATTCGGGGACCCTCTACGCGATCGACGCCGAAACCGGCGACGAGCGCTGGAACGAGACGATGACGCGACCGCCCCGAGGATCGACGGTCGTCGGGGACACCGTCTACGTGTCGACCGGGCCCGACTTCGATCACAATAACGGCTACGTCCTCGCGTTCGACGCCACGGACGGCGAAGCACTGTGGGAGTACGAGACCACGGGCCAGACGCGAGGTGCGCCGACCGTCGCCGACGGGACGGTCTTCATCGGTGACAGAGTCGGGACGGTGTACGCACTCGGAGCCGCCGACGGCACCGAAAAGTGGACGTTCCAGTCCGACTCCGGCACGAACATCCCGACCTCTCCGACGGTTGACGACGGGACGGTGTACGTCCCCGTTGACAACGTCGTCCCCGAGTTCGGCGGGGACGTGACGCGCTGGACCACCGAGGTCCACGCCCTCGACGCCGAGACCGGCGCGGAGATATGGGACGAGCCCTTCGGCGACGACTACGAGGGTGCCGGAATCACCGCCGCACCGACCGTTCACGACGGCACGATATACGTCCCCGGTGGCGACAGCGAGCTGTTCGCGATCGACGCCGATGACGGCAGTGAGGCGTGGCGGTTCGACTCGTCCAGCATGATTCGATCGTCGCCCACCGTCGTCCACGCACCCGACGACGTCGACAAGGTCCACGCGGACGACGCGCTCGTCTTCGTCGGCACCGGCGACGGAACTGTCTACGCAATCGGGGACGCCTCGAGCGCCGTCCACTGGGTATACGATGCCGGGGATCGAGCAGATTCATCGCCGACGGCCGCCGACGGTGTGGTCTACGTCGCCGGAAACGAACCCGACTTCGACGGGACACTCCACGCGATCGACGCGGGTGTCGGCGGTTCGAGTTCCGACTCGCGGATCCGGCTGGCGACGTTCGGACACAACGAGGCGCTTTATCCCCAGTTCCTCGTCGAGGTCACCGACTCGAATGCACCAGTTCTTGAGGGCGAGACCCTGGAGGTCGAGGTGACGGTACACAACGTGGGTGGCGAAGGGACCCAGGAGGTCGAACTGGTCGGCCTCGACGGATCCGTCGAAGACACGGTCGAACTCACGCTCGAACGCCACGAGACCGAGACGGTCACACTCACGAACCCGACCGCCGAGGACGACGCAGACTACGGTGACATCACCGTACGGACCGAGGACAACGCGGACGAAAAAGAGATCGCGATCCAGCAAGAAGTCGCACTCGACGGCTGTACCGACATCGACACACCGGGCGTCTACACGATCGTTAGTGGACAGACCAGTTCGTCGACCTGCATCACGATCACCTCGAGCTACGTCGAACTCGACGGGCAGGGAATCTATCTCGCTGGAGGCGGCGGGATGGACGACGGTGCGCACGGCATCCACGTCGACGGGACCGACGGCCAGTTGACGAACGTCGTGATCAACGACGTCCACCTCGAAAGCTGGTCCTCGTTCCAAGTCGACAACGCCGGGATTCGCGTGCAGAACGTCACCGACAGCGAGATCACGAACTCCACGAGCATCGACGGCTACTACGGCATCTGGGCCAACGACCTCACGAACTCCACGATCCACGGGAACGACCTAAGTGGGAACAATTGGTACGGCGCGTACCTCTACGACTCGCCCGGGAACGTGATTACGGACAACGAGATGACGGGGGCGTACTACGGTCTTCATCTAGCGTCGGGCAGCGACGACGCTGTCGTCGAGGACAACGTCATCGTCGCGAACAACTACGGGTTGCTCCTCACTGGCGTCTCCGGCGTCGAAGTCGCCGACATCGATGCTCGCTACAACCGTGGCGACGTGCAGGCACCGTGGGATCTCCCGGACTTCTACGCGTCGGACAGTGGCCCCACTGTCGTCGAGAACTACACGGTAAGCGCACCCTCGGAAGTGACCGTCAACGACGTTACTGGCGACTCCGTCGATGACGGGGTCGTCTACGCCAGCGACGAGGTCGAGTTCGAGTTCACCGCGACTCCAGCATCGGAGTTCATCGTCTCCTTCGGGGCACAGAACGTGGATCTGGAGGCGACCCACGCTCCAGCCGAGAACCCCAACGCCCACTCGCTCGGTACGTACATCGACGTGCAAGAGGAGTCCGGCACTCCCTCGTACCTGAACCTCTCCGTGCACTACGATGAGGCCCACCTCGACGGGGCCGATCCGACCGACCTCTCGCTGTGGCGCTACGACCACGCCGATGAAACGTGGGAGGAGTTGGAAGACTCGTCGGTCGACACCGACAACGAGGTCGTGACAACCGACCTCACCGAGTTCGGAACGATCGGCCTGTTCGTCGAGGAACCAGGCGACGCCGAACCGGGCGTTCCGGCGACCGAGGAGATCAGCGATCTGACCGTGATCGTCCACGGGGACAACGCCTGGCAGAACCTCGAGGAGTCCGCAACCCACCTCAGTGGGACCAAATGGAACGCAACGGTCGACGTCGACGACCTCCCGAGCGGCGACACGTACGACCTCTGGATGGACCTCGAGAACGAGTTCGACGCGACGTACTCGATCAACATCGACAAGGATCTCGAGGAGGTCGAAGTGCTCGGTGAAAAACCCGATGTATCGATCACGGCGGTCGACTCCCACACCGCAGACGAGGGAACGATGTACGCCAGCGAGGACGTCACGGTCACGATCGAGGCCAGCGCTGACGACGGCCGCGACGTCGACACCGTCGACCTCGAGATCCACTCGCTCGCGACCACGTGGAGTCACGACGTCGCGGCGAGCCACGACGGCGGCGAGACGTGGACAGCCACGATCGATCTCGAGGACGTCCCGGACGACGCGCCGTACGAGCTCTCCGCCCGGGCGACCGACGAGGCCGGTCTCGATAACGAGACCGAGGTCGACGAGACGCTCGTGATCGACCGCGAGTCGCCGTCGCTGACCGGCGCGATCGAGGACGTCGACGGCGAGGCGGCCACCATCGAGATTCGTAGCGATACCGACCTCGAGGGCGCGCCGACCGCCTCCGTCACCGGTCCCGACGGATCGACTACGGAGCCGACGGTCCAGTCCGATGGCGACCACTGGAACGCCACGATCGATCTCGATTCTGCCGGCGAGTACGACGTGACGATCGAGGGAACGGATCTGGCGGGCAACGACGGGACTGCAACCACGGCAGTGACCGCGGACACCGAGTTCGCGACCGACAATCGAACGGGCGTACTCCACAACGAGGAGACGGGAACGTTCATCGAGTTCGAGACGGAATCCGACCTGCAGGACGGGTTCGCCGCCGTCTCCGAGAACGAGGACGCCTACGAGAAACTCGAGGACGACCTGCTCGGTGCCGGGTTCCTCACTGCGATGCTCGGCGACGACCTCGAGGCGAACCTCACGAGCGCGACGATCCACGTCCCCGCCGACGTCTCGGACGTCGATGGTGTCGACGACCCCGAAGCGGTCGACATCACACACTACAACGGATCGACCGACGAATGGGAGACAGTCGAAACGACCGTCGAGACGATTGCGGATGATACGATCGGCGTCAACGGCGAGTACTGGGTCGCCGAAGTCGAAGAGTTCTCGACCTACGGCGCGATCGCGACCGACGATGAACCGCCGGAGCTGCTCGCCACGACGCCCGATGACGGCGAGACGCTCGAGCACGGCTCCGACGACGTAACTCTCGAGTTCGAGTACGACGACGACGGGTCGGGAGTCGACGTCGGTGCGGTCGAACTGGTCGTCGACGGTTCGGACGTCTCCGACGACCCGGCGACGGCAATTACGTCGACCAGCGCGTCACACGAGATGGACGTCGTGGACGGAGAGAGTTACACCGCAGCCGTGACTCTGGCGGACGAAGCCGGAAACGTGGAAACGTACGACCTCACGTTCGCTGTCGACGATGGGTCCACCGGTGATGATAGCGGTTCCGGCGTGCCAGACGAGAACGGCGACGACGATGGCGATACGGAGGACGGCGGTACTGGCGGCTCCGATACCGATACCAGCCCCGGCGATACTGATTCCGACGACGACCCGGATTCTGACGACGGCTCTGATGCTGACGACGACCCTGATGCTGACGGCGACGACTCTGATGCTGACGCTGACGACTCCGATAGTGACACGGGCGACAGTGACTCCGATAGCGACCCAGCCGACGGAGACACTGACGGCTCTGAGACCGGCACAGACGACAGCGACCCCGACGCTTCGGCTACCGGCACAGACGACAGCGGCGAGGATGACACGGTACCAGGATTCACAGGCGTCTCCGGCTTGCTGGCGCTGTTACTTGCGACCAGTCTGCTCTGGTACAGTCGCACCGATCGGTAGGGTCCCGCCGGTTCTCGTCTCTACTCATACGGATTGTTGCCGGGCGGTAGCGGTGCAATCGCGACCGTCCTGGGGTCCCACCGGTAAGTCGTACCGACAGACCGTATCAATGAGTCCGATGTGATCCGTTCCACCGAGTGCAAAATCACGTACACATACGCCCTCGTCCTCGAGGACGCCCCCTGTGAGTTTTATTACGGCGTTCGTGGTGGTGAGATCGGTATGAGCGATGCAAGCGCTACTCGAGAGATCGGCCACGACGAGTTCGATCCGTGGGGAACGCTCGCGCTGATCGCGCTGTACTTCCTCGTCCTCGTGTTGATGTGGCTGTTCACGTACTTCGTCGAGTTCGTCGGAAACGAGCCGACGCCGATGATCGTCCTATGAACATACACACGTACGAACGACTGTGGATCGTCGGCGCGATGGTGTTGATCGTCGGCTTCATTGCGACGATCACGTACGGATCCGTCGGTCTCGGGATCACGATGATTGACGACGAAGAGGAGACGCTCGCTCCCGACGAGATCGGCGAGGACGAACGGTTCGCCGATCCCCGCGTCGAACAGGTCGGCGAAGACGAGTACGCGGCCTACGTCGTCGCCCAGACGTTCGTGTTCCAGCCCGATCCGATCGAGATTCCGGCGGACAGCGAGGTGACGTTTTACGTCACGAGTCGCGACGTCATTCACAGCTTCACCGTCGTGGGAACGAACACGAACACGATGGTCATCCCCGGCGAGGTGGCGACGATGACCGTCGAGTTCGACGAACCCGGCGAGTACGGCGTCATCTGCAACGAGTACTGCGGGGCCGGCCACCACGACATGGAAGGCGAACTGACCGTCGTCGAGGCCGAGGAGTTCGACCTGACGGATCTCGCCGTCGACGCGCCCGACGAGGTCGAACCGGGCGAGGAGGTCGAACTGACCGCGACGGTCGAAAACGGCCTGCTCGAGGAGGTCGAGACGACGCTCACCGTCGAAATCGGCGAGGAAACGATCGAAGAGGAGGTCGTCGTCGAGGGCGGAACGAGCGAGGAGATCACGACGAGCGTCGACGCAGACGACCTCGGCGAGGGCGATCACGACTGGACCGTCGAGGTCGACGACGAGTCCGACGGCGGGACGGTCACCGTCGGGACCGACGACGGAGGTGACGAGTCGTGAGTGAGCTGTTCGTCGAGAAGTATCCCGAGCAGGCGCGGCTGATACGTCTCGCGTTTACCGCGTCGTTTATCGCACTCGGCGTCGGCGCGGTCTTCGGACTCCTCCAGGCCCTCCACCGGACCGATATACTCCGGATCGTCGAATCGCCGACGTACTACACGCTGTTGACCGGACACGGCGTCTTCCTGGTCGTCACGTTCACGATATTCTTTCTCGTCGGGCTCTACCAGTGGGCGGTCACCGACAGCTTAGACCGGGGTCCCGTCGATCCGCGCGTCACCTGGACGTGGTACGGTCTCATGTCGGCCGGGACGATCATCACGGCCGTCACCATTCTCGCCGGCTTTCTCGGCGATCCGCCGGAGGTCCTCGGGTCGGAACTGAGTGCCGACGTGCTCTTTACGTTCTACGCCCCGTTGCAGGCGAATCCGCTGTTTTACGTCGGACTCGTCGTCTTCGTCGTCGGAACGTGGCTCGCGGGGGCGGACTGGTTCCGGACCTGGCTCGCCTGGTCGCGTGACAACCCGGACGAGCGCATCCCGTTGCCCACGTTCATGGTGTTGACGACGATGATCATGTGGTATATCTCCTCGATCGGCGTGGCGATCGCGATTCTTGCGTTTATCCTGCCGTGGTCGCTCGCCCTCACCGAGAGCCTCAATCCGACGTTGACGCGGACGCTGTTCTGGTACTTCGGCCACGCGTTCGTCTACTTCTGGCTGCTTCCCGCCTATCTCCTCTGGTACATCGTGTTACCGAAGCTCTCGGGCGGCCGGCTGTTCAGCGACCCGCTCGCTCGGGTGGTGTTCATCCTCTTCGTCTTGCTCTCGACGCCGGTCGGGATCCACCACCAGTACCTCGATCCGGGGATTTCGGAGGGGTTCAAGTTCATCGCGATGACCAACACCATGTTCCTGTTGCTGCCGAGCCTGCTGACGGCGTTTACCGTCGTCGCCAGCATGGAACACGGGGCCCGCCAGCGGGGTGGCGAGGGCACGTTCAACTGGCTCCGTGCGCTGCCGTGGCGTGATCCGGCGTTTACGGGGATGGCACTCGCCGGGATCGTCTTCGCTTTTGGCGGCTTCACCGGGATCGTCAATGCCGGGATGAACATCAACTACCTCGTGCACAACTCGGTGTGGATCCCCGGCCACATCCACACCCAGGTCGGAACCGCCGTCGCGCTGACCCTCATGGCCGGCTCCTACTGGCTCGTGCCGCAGTTGACCGGAAATCGTCTCGTCAACCGACAGGCGGGCCTCGTCCAGGTCGTCCTCTGGTTTCTCGGCATCGTGTTCATGACGAACTCGATGTATCGCGCCGGACTGTTCGGTGTCCCGCGTCGAACCGCAGAGCCAGAGTACAGCTTCGAGTACGACATCGGCGTCGGCTCGATGGCGGAACTCAACGTCCAGCTCGCACTGGGTGGAACGCTGTTGTTCGTCTCGGCGATGCTCTTTCTGGGAATTATGCTGTTGACCGCGTTCAACGACGATACCGAACCGCTGGTCGACGGAACGATCCCACCAGCGCTGTCGGGACCGGAGGACTCGCCACCCGTCCTCGACAACCTTCGGCTGTGGATCGCCATCGCGCTCGTGCTCGTCGTGATCGCTTACATCATACCGCTTGCGAGCATCGTCGATCGGGGCGGTCTCTTCGGTCCGGACATCGGGCCGTTTCCCGTCTTCGTCCAGATTACCGACGCGATCCCGACCGTCTTTTACTCTCTCGGGGCGTTGATCGCCTGATGCGCATCTCCCCGCCCCGACTCTTGCTCATCGTCGCGTTCGTCCTCGTCGTCTTCCTCGAGGCCCGGACCGTCCTCGCGTTCTTCGGCGTTGCCGTCTCACCTCTCGAATCCGCAATCGCCGCGGTCGCCGTCATCGCCGTGTTGGTCTACTGGGGGACCCGACCGGTCGACGAGGAACCGACCGAGGAGTGACGACGTCATCCCGTTAAGTCCCTGCGAGACGTAATCCACCTATGCTCGAGTCGCTCACACCCCGGTATGCGGCCGCGGTCGGACTGCTCGCACTCGTGCCGACGATCGTCTACGGCGTCGTCCACCCAGGGCTCAGCGGGTTCGTCGCGGCCCTGAACGTCGTCCTGATCTTTCTCGCGCTCGCCATCGCGTTGTCGCCGATCGGCGAAGCCGACCACGGCCCCGACTCGACGGCCTAACGTGTTGTTCTGAAGGACATGTTTTAATGGAAATTGAAACGGTTCACACGACCGCTCGGCAAGTATAGTCAATTTGTCACGGCTACTTTTAGTTGACCTTGTCTAGGCGGGACCGATCATTTCAGCATCTTCGCAGACATATGTCAATTGGTATATTGGTTTGTTAATTGGAGGCCATAGTAGTGTATGGGTTAAACAACTCTTCTTTGGATACTGACCCGACTTCCCACTTCACAACTTATGGGAACACTCGACACGTGTCTTGAGAGGGGAAATTACTATTCGATTAGACATTGGTAGACGTAGTTGAGTTGATTGATCGACTCGAATCGAGATAGTGTAGTTAGATGACCGTAGCCATTGACGAAAAACATAGCCCCGGAAAGATAGCAATTCCCGGTCAGTCTGGGACGAATGTGGCAACTTGATCAGACCCCCGTCTTCGAAGACTGCAGCATCAAGAATACCCCACGAACCACATAATATTGTATAATACTTGCAATTCTATTTGTCGTTATAAATGTAATATATCGCCAATATCGATTCTATATGGTGAATTCATCGAATGGCCTGGAACGCAGTCAGCCAGCCGAAGTATCCACGGAAAGATGCTTGGTGAGTACATTATACGTGAAACGAGCGGAGAAATACTTGTATCCCTCGAAGCGGACACCAGATTTCGTGAAAAGGACGGCGAACATCCTTACGGTTGGCAGTGTTCACTTACGCACCCACGATTCGTCAAATCACGACGTATAGATCATGCTCCCGTTAACTTCTCTCAGCCATTACTTCCAGCCGAACTGAATGTTGTGAGTTGGCGGGGACTATTTGAAGATAGGTCGTGATTGTGCAGTATACCACCTTTCCGATCGCCGTGGACCACACTTATTATGGGTCCAAGGAGTGTGTGTCTACATGGCAGGATCACCGGCTATCGATGTCTTCGAATCGCGACGGTCAACGGTTTACGGGACGCGGGGTGTCGTATCGACGAGTCAACCCCTCGCAGCGCAAGCAGGAATTCAGGCACTCCGGGACGGCGGGAACGCCTTCGACGCAGCGGTGACGACCGCGGCCACACTGGCCGTCGTCGAACCACACATGACCGGCATCGGAGGGGACGTCTTCGCGCTCTACCGGACCGCAGACGGCGACGTGGGCGGCATGCAAAGCGGCGGTCCCGCCCCACAGTCGGTCTCACTCGAGGAGCTCCGATCGACGATCTCGGCCGAATCCGACGACGGATCAGTCGAAATCGGTAGTCAGAGTCCACACGCTGTTACCGTCCCAGGTACGGTGCGCGGGTGGGACGCGCTCCTCGAGCGGTTCGGACGGCGGACGCTTAGTCCGGCGCTCGAACCGGCCATCGAGTACGCCACTGACGGCTACCCGGTTTCAGAAATCATCGCTTCGGACTGGGCGGCCAACGCCGACACCCTCGACGAACGAGCGAGGGAAACGTACCTGATCGACGGCCGACCGCCGAGGGCCGGCGAGTTTGTCACGCTTCCCGAACTGGGTGAGAGTCTGAAACGGATCGCCACGGACGGTGCGGACGTTTTCTACGAAGGCGAGATTGCCGACGAGATCGTTCGGACGATCAGGGACCTGGGTGGATTCCTCTCGGCAAAGGACCTCGCCGAGTTCGAACCCCGCTTCGTCGATCCCGTCAGCACGACCTACGGAGACGCCACGGTGTACGAATTACCGCCGCACAATCAGGGCTTGCTCGCCATCGAGGCACTAAACGTCGCGGACGAACTCGACGTGGATGCTCATTCCCCCAACTCTCCCGAGCGAGTTCACGGCCTCGTCGAATCCATGAAGGTGGCTTTCCGAGACGGCCACCACTACGTGACCGATCCCGATTTCGAGGAGATCCCGCCACTCGATTCGAAGGCCTATGCGGCACGTCGGGCAGACGCCATCGGAGACTCGGCAACGGAAAATCCGTCGATCGGGACACCCAATCCTGAGACCGAAGACGCTGATACCGTCCTTCTGACCGTGGCCGATAAGGCGGGAAACGTCGTCTCGTTTATAAACTCGGTGTTCGCGTCGTTCGGTAGCGGTATCGCCGCCGGTGACACCGGTATTCTGTTGCAAAACCGTGGGCGGTCGTTTTCCCTCGATCCGTCCGATCCAAACCGATTTGAACCCGGCAAACAACCATTCCACACCCTGATCCCCGGTCTCGTGCGTCGAGATACTGACGACTGGACCGCGTTCGGTGTTATGGGCGGGTTCATGCAACCACAGGGGCACCTGCAGGTACTCTCGCATCTGCTCGATTCCGATGACTCGCTCCAACGGGCCTGCGATCGCCCCCGCTGGCGGTATCGCGAAGACGGAACGCTCTCCGTCGAATCGCGGATGGACCACACCCTCGTCGACGCCCTCCTAGACCGAGGTCACGACGTCCGCGTCGAACGATTATCGGCGTTCGGTGGGGCACAGATCGCTCGTTGGAACGACGGTGTCCTCTCGGGCGCAAGCGATCCCCGGAAGGACGGAACGACGATCGGGTTCTGACCCCATTTTTCCCACCACCTGTCGTCGAAGACCGACCAATCGAAGTTTTCCCACTCATATTGGTGGCTTTCTGAGACCAGTTTCGAGCAACCATCGAGTGCGTACTCTCGATCAGGATGTCTATTCTGAGACCGCCTTCAATCGGTTCGTCGTGAATCAGTGATGGGCAGTGTCAGCGGGAATTGACATGGCCGATTCGATGTCGTCTGACTTCGAGCCAGTCAAATTTTCTCCTCGGCGTCTGCCTATAGTAGCCACTGAAAGTCATCGCACACTCGATCGCCAGATAGATCGGTGATCGGTGTGCAAATCGTTTCAGTTGTTACTATAGTTCGAGATGTCACAACCCTCCTCTCGGCGAACGAACAGGCATGATCTCGTTCCAGTCGTCGAATTCGACGGCGAAAATACCGTCGACAGCCGCGGGATCACAGTTCCCTGATGGAAATCCGCCCACAATACCTCTGGTTTCGTATAATACATTCTCGTTGTGGCCGCGTTTTTATGGACGAAACCTGTAGCAGTACCTCAGTCCTGTAGCTGGGTTTTGAGCGACGTGCAGCGGTGAGACGGTGAAGGCGACAGATGCAAGAGAGGTGAACGCTGCACATGTTTAAGGTATGGGAGTCCCAAGCAGGAGTATGCTTCACGCAGTGGGCCCACTGCTCAGTATCGACGTCGACGACCGGACGGCTACAGAAACATCGATCGAAGGGCTGCTCGAATCGCTCGTGGGCGGCCGTGCGGTAGCGACGGCATTAGCACACGACCGCATACCGTTCAGTGCGGACCCGTTCGGTCCTGAGAACCGGGCATATATCTCGACGGGGCCACTCCAGCAGTCCACGATGTCGTTTACAGGTCGGATGAACATGACCGGTCTCTCGCCGCTTTCAAACGGACTCGTCTCGACGAACGCTGGCGGTTACCTTTCGCGGAACTTCACGGATACCGGCATTAGCGTACTCGAAGTCACTGGTGCGAGCGACGACCTTCTGGTGATCCACGTCACCGACGACGGCGTCGAATTCGAAACCGTCCCGGAACTCGAAGGTGCGCCAGTTCCCGAGGTGTCCGATTACATCGCGACCACCCGAGATTTAGGACCGGACAACTGCATCGCGATCGGCCCTGCGGGGGAGAATCTCGTCCGGTTCGCAAGCGTGATGACCTTTGATTCTCGGGCATTCGGTCGTGGCGGACTCGGTGCCGTCCTCGGATCGAAAAATGTGAAGTGCATCACCTTCGAGGGGAACTCGCCGCCGTCGATCGAGATTCCGAACCCACCCGAAAGCGATGTTCACCGAGAGGCGGCGACGTCCGACGATCGGATGCGGCGGCAAGGGACGACGGGCGGAACGGAGTCGATAAACGAAAATTTCTCGTTACCGACGCGTTACTTCGAGGAGTACGAGTTCGAGCATGCAGCTGATATCGGAGGCGACGCCGTTGAAGAGAAGAAGTACAAAAAGGGTGCGTGTTCGGCCTGTGCCTACGCGTGTAAGCTTCCGACGCGGGACGAAGCGACGGGTCTAGAGACAGAAGGGCCCGAATTCGAGACGGTCTACTCGTTCGGGTCGATGCAGGGAATCGGAGATATCGTCGACGTGATGCAGGCGAACGAACTGTGTGATCGCCTCGGAATGGACACCATCTCGGCCGGGGTTACCGTGGCGGCCTATCTCGCGAGCGAAGACGAGTTCGGCAACGCCGACCTAGCTCAAGAGATTACGCGGAAGATCGCCCACCGTGAGGAGGTCGGTGACCTGCTCGCTGAAGGCGTCCACCGCTGTCACGACCAACTCGGTGTAACCGATTACACTGTCAAGGGTCTGGAATTCGCCGCTCACGATGGCCGGGTTCTCCATGGTCAAGGACTCTCCTATGCAGTTGCGAACCGGGGCGCCGATCACATGTACGCCACGGTACTCAAACTAGAGTACAACGGTGACATCGATCCCCAAGGAACACTCGGCAAGGCCGATATTGTTGCCGAACGCGAGAACCGTAACGCCTTCCGTGATACCGGTATCGTCTGTGCGTTCGGCAGTGACTATCTGACTGATGACCGCCTCGAAACTCTATTCGACACCGACATGGAGACGCTGCTCGACATCGGGAGCAAAACGGTTACCCTCGAACGTCACTTCAACAACCAGCGTGGTTTCGACGAGGCCGACGACGACCTCCCATATGACCTGCCGAACTTGGAAGACGCCGTACAGGAGTACTACCAGGTCAGGGGCTGGAACGAGGACGGTACCGTCTCCGAGGATACCGTGACAGATGTCGCCGCGGACTGATACGGACCGATGTAGATCTTTACCGGTGTTCGCCGACCCCCTCCGAGCGATCACCGGTAAAACGATACACCGATCCGTATGAGACGCCATTGTGATGCCAAACACCACCAGTCTTACTTGTGTACTCGAGGACACCCACAGCGACGGTCGGCAGGACCGGCCTATGGTCTGACCAGTGCAGACGAATGCCGTCCGGTCGCTCACGAAGTCGCCACGGAACGCACCCGTAGACCGACTGTGTCGTCGCCACATCGACTGTCAGGACGTCCAATCTGTATCTGAGATGGTAATTTAGTGACAAGATCTTCGTTGGTTGCTGTTGATGACCAGGAACTCGATAGAACGTTCTTTCCCGCCGGACGACTACTACGGGGAATACCGCCAGCGCGTAAGTACCTGTAGTAGCCACTGCACGTCATCGGACACGTGATCGCCAGACGTATCTGCGATGGATGTGTCAATCGGTGCAATTGTTACGACAGCACAACAAGGGAATCCATTAAAGAATGGAGAGGACAGTTTCGAGTCTGACAAACCACCTGTCGCAAAAAAAAAACGTCCATCGATTTGACCGGCCTGGTGAAATTCTCACGGTGACTGCGACGTGCATCCACGGAACGTCATAGACTGCTGGCCCATGGTGGTTGAGCTTATGAAGTCCTTCTCCGAGGACACCCACAAACCGATGCGGGCAAATCCATCGTCGATTAGTATAAACCGATACGGTGTATTGGTGGCTCGGAACGGATAGAAATTGACGTGGGTGACCGCCTCACTATATGTGTACGGCAAAACGGGCCAGGGGAGGTCCACTCCGCTTTCAATCGGAATCTACCAGTTGATCCTTCGGGACCCCATAGGCTTCCTGTTCGGCGATGAGCGCATTGATCTCCGCGTGGTCCCTGTCGTCGTCGAACAGGTGACAGGTTATCGTGTGGTCCTCGCCGAACTGGTGGTCGGCGGGCACTACCGATTTGCACTCTTCCATAGCCCGTGGGCAGCGCGTGTGGAACCGACAGCCAGAGGGAGGATCGATCGGACTGGGTGGCGTACCGCGGGGCACGATCCGATCGGTCTCGGCTGACGGATCAAGCGGCGGAATCGAGGAGAGCAACATCTCCGTGTATGGGTGATGCGGTGGCGTGAATATATCGTCGGCGTCGCCACACTCGATTATCTCGCCCAAATACATAACTGCGATTCGATCGGCGATGTGCTGGACGACGTTCAGATCGTGCGCGATGAATACGTAAGTCAGGTTGAACTCCTCTTGCAGGTCCATCAAGAGATTGATAATCTTTGCCTGAATAGAGACATCCAGCGCGCTGACGGGTTCGTCCGCCACGATGAAATCAGGCTCGACCGCAAGCGCCCGTGCGATGCCGATTCGCTGTTTCTGGCCCCCGCTAAATGCGTGTGGTTTTCTGGACGCGTGTTCGGGTTTCAATCCGACGGAATCTAACAGTTCCTCAACACGCTCCCGACGGGCGACTTCGTCGGCGATGTTCTGGTGAATTTCGAGGGGACGACTGATGATCTCGTAGACGGATTTGCGCGGATTCAAACTCGAAACTGGATCCTGAAAGATCATCTGGATGTTCCCGCGCATCGACTTGAGTTTTCGCCGATCGAGCTCGGTTAGATCCGTGCCTGCGTACACCACCGTTCCCGCATCTGGTTCGTATAGGTGTGACAGCACGCGCCCGAGCGTCGTCTTCCCGCAACCGCTTTCGCCGACGAGTCCGAGTGTCTCGCCCTCGTAGATGTCTAAACTCACGTCGTCAACGGCGTGGACGTACTCGCGCTCACCGATCAGTCGATCGAGCCAGGACTGTGATTCGGGGTCGAAGTACTTCTGCAGGTTGCTCGCCTCGATCAATGGATCGGAGTCCGTTCTGCCCCGGTTCGGTATTTTCGGTTTCGGTGAACCCTCCTTCCCGTCGGCTTCAGTGGCCATTTCGGCCATCTCGCGGTCGAAATCGATCTCGTCGGTACGGAGACAGGCCGTACGCCGTTCCGTCGAACGATCATCTGGGGAGAGCGGATCGAGTGACGGGTCCACGTTGCGACAGTCCTCAGCGTCGTACGGACAGCGAGGGTGAAACGAACAGCCGTTCGGCGTCTTGAGCAAGTTTGGCATATCGCCCGGAATTGATTCCAGCCGTTCGCGAGCGTCGTTGAGTCGGGGAACCGCCTGCATCAGACCCATTGTGTACGGATGGCGTGGCTTGGCTACGATATCCTGGACGGGGCCTTCCTCGACGACTTCGCCAGCGTACATGACCCCAACGCGGTCGCACGTGCTTGCGACTACGCCCATGTTGTGGGTGATCAACAGCACGGTTATACCGTAGTTGTCCCTGAGATCGGATAGCAATTCGAGGATTTGAGCCTGAATCGTCACGTCCAGTGCTGTCGTCGGCTCGTCGGCAATGATGATATCCGGATCACACGACAACGCCATTGCGATGACTACCCGCTGGCACATCCCGCCGCTCAACTGGTGGGGATAAGAGTCGAATCGAGCCTCCGGGTCGGGGATCCCTACATCCGAAAGCAGCTGTATCGTACGTTCTCTGGCCTGCTTGTCGTTGAAGTCCTTGTGTCGCTGCAGTACGTCCGAAATCTGCGTCCCGATGGTGTACCCAGGGTTCAGCGCGGCCATCGCATTTTGAAAGATCATCGCGATCTCGTTGCCTCGTATGTCCCTGACCTCCGCCATCGGAAGTGTAAGCAGGTTCTCATCGTTGAAACGAACCGTACCATCGGTGATGTTCCCCGGCGGATCGATCAAACGCATTATCGACCGGCCGGTCACCGACTTGCCGGCTCCGCTCTCGCCAACGAGACCGTATATCTCACCCTGTTGCAACGAGAAGCTGACGCCATCGACTGCTTTAACCACGCCGCTATCCGTCTCGAACTGCGTATGTAAGTCCCTGACTTCTAAGATCGATTTCTTGCTCATATGTCTTGAGTCATGTTTACTTCGCCCTGCGGGTCAAGTACATCTCTGAGTGCGACACCCAAGAGCGTTAGCCCGAGCACCGTGAACATAATCGTCAACCCCGGAAAGACGCTTACCCAGGGGGCGATGCCGATGACACTCTGGCCTTCGCTGATCAACACCCCCCAAGTCACCTGCGGCGGTTGCGCGCTGAGCCCCAGATACGAGAGGCTTGCCTCCGATAGTATCGAGAACGCGAAAGTAATCGTCATTTGGACGATCACGACCGAGGTCAGGTTGGGTAACATCTCCCTGAACAGGATTCGCCAGTGGGATTCCCCGTAGGATTTCGCGGCAAGGACGTACTCCTCCTCGCGAATCGCCAGCGCGTTGCCTCGGACGATACGTGTCATTATCGGAGTGTAGGCGATGGCCAACGCGAGCACAGCCCGATTCAGTCCTGGCCCCAGTATGGCGATGATGACGAGCGCCAGCAGGATACCGGGAAACGCCAACAGCACGTCGACGGCTCGCATAATCGCCTCGTCGACCAGATCGGAGAAATACGCCGAAATGAGCCCGAAAATAATCCCGAGCGTCGTCGAGATGCCGACGACGACCACGGCAACGTAAAGGCTTACCCGGGCTCCGAGTATCGTTAGTGCGAAGATGTCCCTACCATAGCCGTCGGTTCCGAACGGATACTGGAGACTCGGACCGAGATATCGCTCCCCGCCTGCGACGGCCGATGGGTCCACGGTAAAGACTACCGGTCCCAAGACGGCTAGGATTCCGTATATCGCGACGATCGCTAACCCGATCTGTCCAAGACGATGGGCGGCAAGCTCTTTTAACATCGTCCAGTTTGGAGATAGCATCCTGACTACCTGCCGAGGCACGCTGAGTGATGTCGTGTGTTGCTCTACCATAATTAGTACCGTATTTTTGGATTCAAAACGCTGTATGTCAGGTCCACGACTAGGTTGACTAGGACGTACGTCGAGATCAACACGAGCAGTCCCATCTGGATGACCGGATAGTCACGGTTCAACAACCCGTCTAGGACTAACCGCCCGAGTCCCGGATACGAAAAGACCACTTCGATGATGACGACACCGCCGAGCACCCAGCCGAACTGAATGCCGAGGTTCGTCATGTAGGGGATCAACGCGTTTTTCAGCACGTATTTCCGTAGGATGGTTCCCTTGTAGTGGCCGAACGCGCGTGCGGTGAGCACGTACTCCTTGCCTCGCTGTTCGAGAATCTCCGATCTGAGAAATCGGGTGAGTACCGCCGCGTTGATCGTTCCGAGTGCGAACGCCGGCATGATCATGTGCGATACCGCCGCAACCGGATCTTCCATTGGGGAGACGTATCCTGACGCCGGCAAGACACCTAGGTAGCGTCCAAATACCAGCATAAGGATAATCCCTAACCAGAAACTCGGCACCGACATTCCGAACTGGGAGAAAAACAGCGCGGCGTAATCACGGCCGCTGTTCGGCTGTAAGGCCGCGAGGAGACCAAGCGGTAACGATATTATCACTCCAATTATAAGTGAGAAGATGGCCAGCTGGATGGATCTGGGAAACCGAATGAGGACCAGGTCGAACACCGGAATGTCGTTGATAAGGCTGTTCCCCCAGTTCCCAGTAAGGACGCCGGCGATCCAGTTCAGGTACTGTTCGTATATGGGGAGGTGTAAATCGAGTTGTACCCGAAGGGTGTCCACGGCCTCCTGGTCGGCCGTGGGGCCGAGAAAGACCCTGGCCGGGTCGCCCGGGATCAATCTGACGATCGAAAAGATCAGTATAGACGCTACGAAGAGAACGAAGACACTGATCAACAGGCGACGAACCGAATAGGTGATCCATCCCATAGCAACAGCCGTGTATTACTCTCCAAAGTATGCTTCGTACGCACGGAACTCCATGTCCCACGGGTGGGCCTCGAAGCCACCGACATCCGTTGTGTACGAATTGACGATGTCTCGATGCCAGAGCACCAGGCGTATCGGATCGTCGATGATCAGTTCTTGCAACTCTCGATAAATGTCCTGTCGTTCGTCTTCATCGGTCGTACGACGCCCCTGTTCCCAGAGATCGAATACCCGATCCGCTTCCTCGAACTCGTAGTTGAACAGCGGCGGATCATCTTGACCGATGTGGAAGTAGCCGCTCAGAGCTTCCGGATCGGGAGCGCCTGGGAAGCCATCAACACTGATATCGAACTCGCCCGCGAACAACTTACCAGCCCACTCCGCGAACTCGAACTCGTCGAGATTGACGTCGAAGCCCGCCTGATTGAGTTGTCCCTGGGCCGTCCGGCCTAGGGCCCTGTAAATCGGGTCTTCGGAAGTCGAGATGAGGTTGACTTCGAGCGGTGTATCGTAGCCCGCATCGTCGATCAACTGTTCTGCTAACTCGGCATCTTGTTCCATCGGGTGTGGGTTGTAATCGACGTGCCACGGACTGTCCTCCGGGAAGAAGTTCTGCGTCGGGACTCCATATCCGCTCAAACAAATCTGGACGAGTTCCTCGAAGTCGATTGCCGCGGCAATGGCTTGCCTGACCTCCCGTTCGACCGTCGGCATCTCCTCGACCCGCCCTTCCTCTGTTTCAGTTGTTGGGTTGATATCCAGGGTTTGGTACGCAAACCCTTCGCTGATGTCAACGACGACGTCGTCGTCCTGCTCGAGTTCTGGTATGTTCTCTCGCGGGGTCTGTCGCAGGAGATCCACGGATCCCTCTTGTAACTCGGTGATCATCGTCGCTGGTTCGTCGATCGGCCGCATAGTGATTTCGTCGAAATGCGGGTAATCGTCGCCCCAGTAATCGTCGAAGGCGCTCATCGTGATATGATCACGCGGTATCCACTCTTCGAACACATACGGACCCGTCCCGACCGGATGGTTGGACGGATCGCCTTCCTCGATCGATTCGGGGGACATGATACCGAACCCGTGAAATCCCGCGATCCAACTGTCGACGCTCGTTTGCGTCTCGTCCCAACTCATCTCGATCGAGTAGTCGTCTATCTGTTCAAACTCGGATTCGATTATCCACGGGCGTCGACTGAACGATCCCACGTCCGGATCGACCACCCGCTCCAGGTTGTAGATAATGTCTTCCGCAGTGAGTTCCTTTTGATACGGGGGATGGAATTCAACGCCTTCGCGGATGTCCATTACCCACCGTTGTCCGTCGTCTTCTAGGTCGATGTTCTCGACCAGTTTCCCATCGACAGTGTAATCGTGTTCAACGACGAAAAGGTTCTCCACCATCTGGGAGAGTACGGCGACAGTCGTGATCTGTGTCTGGAGGTGCTGGTCCATCGAATCGAGCGACACCTCGATACCAACCTCCAGGGTTCCGCCCTCGGTCGGCTCTACTCCATCGTCGTCACCGACGTCGCCCGGGTCGGGATCCTCGTCCCCCATACATCCCGCCATGGTAACCAGCCCCAGCGAGCTAGCGATGCCGGCAAACTCACGCCGGCTCAACCCTGCACCCACCGCTTCCTCCATTGTCAGAATCGGCTCTGATTCTTCTGAAGTCCGAACCATGCATAGTTAATGCAAACCACACCTAATAAAACATACCCTATTTATTACACTCCTGATACTATTCCCCTCCGCAACGAGAGAGGGTGACGACGAACCGGAAACCATCAACGAGAGATGAGCTCGAGACAATAGAACAGAGAGAATATCGAAACCAGCGCAAGGGCGATCGCTTATACATTCGCCAACTCCCCGTAAATAGAGAACTGATACGGAGCGATGTCACCCGTTTTATCGGGCGGTCTCTCTACCTGGAAATGTGAAGCGCACCCGTCTGGGTGGGCTCGAGGTCGGAACTGGGTGGCACGACGATCGTCGTCGTACTCGTATCGACTATTGCCGGCCCGGAAATGCTGTGGTCGACATTGAGCAAGGGCCCTTCGTACGCGTCAACCTCATACGGTTCGCCTTCGAAGTACGCGGTTCTAGTTTCGTAGGGCACCGGCTCGTCAGGTACGTCGTTTTCGCTTCGAGAACGAATACTAGACGTCTCCAATCGGCTTCGGGCCTCTGCACGCCACGCGAGAAATTCTATCGGCTCATCGGTACTGAAACCGTAGGTGTCCTCGTGAAGGGCGTGAAATCGATCCACTATCGACGCGACCGAATCCTCGGTGATCGTATCCTCAGGTAACTGGACGTGCAGTTCCCACACCTGGTTGGGGTATCGCCCTTCACCATAATAGTTCACCGACCGCTTTTCGTCCGGGATGGCATTTCGCTCAAAGAACCGTTGTGACTTGCGCCGTAATTCCTCTAGCGTGTCTGTGACGAGGTCGTAATCGAACTCGTCCGAGCGCGTGTGTGCGCTGATCGAGAAGTCCCGCACGAGGTCCGAAACGATACCGCCGACGGCACTCATGACACCTGCGTTCGGTGGTAATATGATGTCATTGATACCCATCGCCTCGGCGATCGGCACTACGTGCATTCCGAGTGCACCGCCACCGCCGGCGATCACGTACTCTCGAGGGTCGATTCCGTTACTGATGGTGACGTCTTTGATACTGTTGGTGACGTCCTGGATCGTCGTACTGTAGATTACTTGCGCCGCGTCAACGGTATCGGTACCCAGTGGGGCGGCAACGTGTTCGTCTATCGCCTCCCGTGCGGCAGCCTCCGAGATATCCATCTTACCTCCGAGGAAATGGTCTTCGCTGAGATACCCCAGCACGAGTGCAGCATCGGTCACCGTCGGTCGCTTGCCACCACGGAGATAACAGGCTGGTCCCGGGACCGCTCCGGCACTCTCGGGTCCGACGTGTATTCGGTTTCCGTCGTCGACGGTCGCTATGCTTCCGCCACCGGATCCGACACTCGTAATCTCCGTTTTCTCGATGCCGAGCGCGTAGTCTTCCCCGACGGTTGCGTCCCGCGTTCGGGACACCTTTCCTTCCGAAACGACGCTTACGTCGAAACTGGTGCCACCCATATCCAGGGCGATAACGTTCGCCCGGTCGAGCGTGTACTGTACGTATTCATTCGCAGCGACCGGGAGCATCGTCGGTCCCGAGTCGACAGTCCAGATCGGTACCTGTATCACCTCCTCAACGGGCATTACACCACCATTGGCCGTGACGATCAACGGCGACCGTTCGTATCCTCGTCGTTCGAGGATGGACTGAAATTTCGATAGATAGTCGCCTACCAATGATTGGATCGATGCATCGATCGCCGTCGACGAGGTTCGTCGATATTCCCTGATAACTGGATTTACCTGGTGTGACAGCGAGTACTCCACCTCTGGAAGTCGTTCGTCTAGTATCTCTCCGATCCGTCGCTCGTGTTCTGGATTGACCTGCGCCCAGAGCAGTGAAACAGCGACTGCCGAGACGTCGCGTCGCTCGATCTCGGCTACTACCTCGTGTACCGAGTCCTCGTCGAGGTCTCGTCGTACCGTTCCCTCCGCGGTCATTCGTTCATCGACGCCAAAGGTGAGCGATCGGGGAACGTACGGGTCCGGATAGTCGACATCCCAGTCATACGGATTTTGCTTTCCACCCTCCCTGAACCAGAGGATATCACGGAACCCATTCGTACAGATAAGGGCCGTTGTCGCCGTATCATCCTCGATGATGGCGTTCGTGGCAACCGTCGTCCCGTGGACGATACGTACGGTCGAGTCGAGCAGTGATTCGACCGAGATCCCTTTCGCCGCTGCTGCACTTTCGATTACGTTCATCAATCCGGTACTCAGATCGCCTTCAGTCGTCGGCACTTTCGTCGAGATGGTTTCGGCATCCGAAACCAGATACAGATCGGTGAACGTGCCGCCGATGTCGATCGAAACGTTAGTTGTCATCGGGTTCTCCCTCAGTTTCGCTGGTGGCGTCCCGTCGGTTGGTTCGTCCTCGTCGGTCGTTCGTCGCATCCGAATCGATCGCGTATCCGTCTTCGGTTTCGACGAGGACGACCCCGTACTCTTCTCGAGCCCGTGTTACGGATACAATGTCACGACGGACGTCTTTCAGCACACTATGTCGGTTCCGGTCGTACGGATCACCGTACCCACCGCCGCCGGATTTCCGTCCGACAATCGTTTCGCCGGGAGCTATCGTCTCGGTTCCAATCGGGGACAGTTCGACCAGGTCGCCCGCTTCAGTTCGCTTTTCGGTCGTCTCTAACGCGCCGGGTTTCCCACCCCGGATTCCCTGTGGTCGGAATTCGGTACCGCCGGAGAGATACGTGATCGTCATCGGGTCCTCGCGCGGGCCGTATTCGATGACGATCCCTGGAGAACCACGCCACTGTCCTGGACCTTCCGTATCCTGTCGTACCTCGTTTCGCTCGAACAGAATCGGATGTTTCATCTCGTCGATTTCGATACTGTCACGGCGAAGAACGCCGCCTGCATCGGGACTGCCGTAGGTCAGCCAACCGTCGTGTCCGGGCACCCCCGGACCACCGCCGCTCGTAAACAGTATCTGGTTGACGTACTCGGCACCGTCCCGTCGAAAATCTGTCCCGGCAATGCTGGCACCGTAGGCACCCATCCCGACGTTCCCCTCCGCACAGCCGATATTGCTTCCTATCTTGCCGAGAGCGCCGTGAACGGCGTTGAACAACGCATCGCAAATATTCGTGGTCGCGACCGAGGTCCCGGTCGGATACTCTGGTTTCCCAACCACGTTTCCCTCGCCCATCTCGACGTGAATCCGACCCAAACTGCCGTGATTGTGCGGCACTTTGGAGTCTATGCTGTTGAAAATTCCCGAGTAGATCGCGGCTACTGAGGTTGCTTCACACAGATTGAATCCGCAGGGTAAAGTGTCTATATTGTCGGAGATATCGACGTCGATCCGTTCCGCATCCGCATCGATCTCGAACGATACGGTTATCGGCACTCCGTCGGGCGCGCCTGGCAGCGGATCGTGATACGACGTGTACTCGCTTTCGGCCGACGGTAACTCGCTGATTTCGGCCCGCATCATGGTTTCCCCGTAGGACAGCCAGGCGTCGATAAACTCCGTGATTACATCGATTCCGTACTCGTCAATGATCTCCTGTATCGTTCGCTCTCCGGACCGAACTGCCGCGACCTGTGCACGATAGTCACCGTACCACTGTTGTTCACCCAGACGAATGTTCTGTTTGCACATTCGGACGATGTCGTCTCTGTCCTCGTAGTCTTCCTGAATACGAACCGAAGGGAAGTGCAAGCCCTCGTCGTACACCTCGGCGCCCTCGGGGAGGTACGTCGACGGCTCCGGTGCACCCACGTCTGCCTGATGGGCGCGGTTTATCGACCAGAACAGCGGTTCGCCGTCGTGAAATACGGGCGCATGTAAGGTGAAGTCCGCGTGGTGTGAATTGCCGTAGAACGGCGAGTTCGTCAGGAAACAGTCCCCTTCGGCTACGTCGTCGAAACAGTCGATCGTGTGCTCGGGGACGAGCCCGATGTTGCCCACGTGAACGGGGATGCCCTCGTCAATCATGAACTGCCGTCCGTCGTACAGCGTGATGGCCGAAGAAAAGTCTCGAGCGACGCTTATAACACCCGACCGTGCCGATCGCAGCAGGCTGTGGGTCATGTCTCTGGTAACCGACTCGAATTTCTTCGACAACACCGTCAACAGATACTCGTCGATAGCCGGCGTCTCCCGATCAGTCTCCATACGTCTCTCCTCTCTCGTGCTGATTCCGGAGCATGGCTTGCAAACCGATGATGTCACACACAGACAGTAAATACTTAAATTTTCCGTGCAGCAATACTGCAACTCCGAACGGTCCAGAGCGCTGGTTTGGGCAGCGAGTGATCGGGTTCAGTTCTCGACGATAGCGACCGCTCGGGCCGGACCCCCCTCGACGTGTGCGACGTTCAACGGCGGATAGAAGAAGAAAGCCCGCTGTGAATCGGCCCCAGCCAACAGATCGTCTAGGTTATTGACGACCTCGATGGGGATGATGTCGTCTTCCAGCAATCGCATGTGACTGACCTCCGTCGGGGTCTTAGCAGTCGCGTCCTGATTCGGGACCGATTCGTCGAACCCGCCAACCGACAGTGAATCGATACCGACGGCCTTGGCGTTTCGCTCCTGGAAGTACAATCCGGCGCTCTCGTCGAAGTACGGATACTCGAACAGGTATTCGTCGGTAATATCGCGCTTGTTGCTCCAGCCGGTGTGGCACATAACGACGTCGCCATCCTCTATCTCGTCATCGAAGGCTTCGAGATCTTCGCGCGTGATCTCTGTGAGGGGGTCGAGATAGCTCATATCCAGGGCGATCCCTCGTCCCATGAACTTCGATATGGGATAGTCGTCGATCATCTTGCCACCGGGGATGATGTGCGCGGGGGCGTCGATGTGAGTCCCGATGTGCGTCGAAATCGTCAAATGATGCGACGTGACGCCATCAGCCGCGGCCGTCAAAACCCGCTCGATTTCCGGATCAGGTATCGAGGAGTAAACGGCCATTCGCTCCTCGATCGGCGTACTCAAATCGACGATACGAGCATCCGCTGTTTCCTGCAACATGGGTTGAACTGCTATCACATTCTAATTAAATGTTTGCACGCAATCTCACCGGATACTATAAAACCAAGGGGCCTACCATAGAATATGGTCTATGGTCGAAAGCCGAGAGAAACTGATCGATCGCTACATGGACGCGTTAGACGAGGACGATTTCGAACTGCTCCGACCGCACCTGGCCGACGACGTGAAGTATACGTCACTGGTCGGCGATTTCGAGGGCCTCGAGGAAGTCGAACGATTCTACGAGACCGAGCGCAACGCCAGCGACACCGTCCATGAAATCGATCGGTACGTCCACACAGACGAGGTAAGCTTCGCCGAGGGGCACACGTGGGGACAGTTGCCCGACACCGGTCGGTTCGAGGCGAACTTTTGTATCGGATTCGAATTCGCGGACGATAACATAACTCACATCTCTGTGTACGTCCGTCGACGGTAAGTTCGACAGCGCCGACGCCGCGGGAAGAAACTATTAGGGCACCGGGCCAATCATACGCATTATGGAACCGTTCGTGAGCGTCTTCGACGGATACAGGTGTTTCTCCTGCAAGAGTGAGTTCGATCCGACGTTGACCTCGTATCCCTGTCCGTCGTGTGGCGGCATTCTCGACCCGAAGTATCGATACGACGACGTGGCGGTCGATCGGTCCGACTGGAACCGACGGTGTGGATCGATGTGGCAGTTCGGTGAACTGCTTGGCGTCGAGAACTCGGCGGACATCGTCTCTGCCGGCGAGGGCGGGACTCCACTGGTCAATTGTCCGCGTCTCGCCAACCGGATCGGTGTCGGCCGGTTATTTCTCAAAGACGAGGGTCAGAACCCGACGAACACCTTCAAGGACCGCGGCCAGTCCGCAGCAATCTCCGTCGCGAACGCTCACGACGTCGGGGCGGTCGGCATCCCGTCGGCAGGTAACGACGGACAGTCCGCCAGTTTCTACTCCGCACGGGCTGGTATCGACTGTGAAGTGTTTATGAGCGATCAGGCGGATCAGTTGAAAAAGGATCTGGTCAAGTTGCACGGTGCGACCTTGCACCTCCTCGAGGGAGATATCAGCGAGGCCTCGGCCGCCTTCGAAGAGGCCAAAGAGCAGGGATTGCA
Organism: Natrarchaeobius chitinivorans; assembly: GCF_003841505.1. GTDB lineage: Archaea > Halobacteriota > Halobacteria > Halobacteriales > Natrialbaceae > Natrarchaeobius > Natrarchaeobius chitinivorans. The sequence goes on along the minus strand of NZ_REGA01000010.1, from coordinate 54,498 downwards.
CTCAGTTAGCACGTATCAGACACCGCATAAACACGACGGTATGAAGACGATGACCTTCGAAATCGCCTCCGCCCTCGATTGGACGATGCCGGACCACGTTGTGTACCCGACCGGTAGTGGCACTGGATTGCTCGGGCTGTGGAAAGGGTACCGGGAACTGGACGAGCTCGGATGGCTCGAGGACTCGTCTCCGCCGGCGATGACCGTCTCCCAGAGCGACGGGGCAGCACCTATCGTCCGTGCCCTCGAGGCCGGGGCCGACGAACACACGCCCTGGTCTAATCCAGAGTCGATCGCTAAAGGAATCGAGATACCAAATCCCAAGTCGTCAGCCCTCGTCATCGAACGAGTCCGACGCTCGGGCGGCTACGGCGTCGCCGTCCCGGACGAGGCGGCCCTCGATGCAGCACTCGAGGTCGCTCGTACCGATGGAGTCGAGATGTCCATCGAATCGGCTGTCGCCCTCGCCGGCACGATAGCACTGGCCGAGGACGGCGAGTTTACCGAGGATGACGATGTCGTCGTAATCAACACGGGAGGTGGGTGTAAAACGCCCCGTAAGCTCGCCGCTGCGCTCGACTAATCAGCCGGTGGGAAACACCTAAATGAGAGCGGCGTGACCTCGGGAGCATGGCGGGATCGTCCCCGACGTTCGATTACGTGCCCACGGGTGTTCCACCGCAGACGACCAGCGAGATCGAGGCAGCGATCGAGACGGCAACGAGCGGTCGAATCGGCGACGCTGTGGCGTGGGACGCGATGCTCGACGCACAGATCTCACACCTTCGTACGGACGACGCATATCGTGACGAGGTGCGATCGATATACGAGCGATCTACGGTCGACCTCCTCAGTCCGACGGTCTGGAGTACCGACCCACGACTGTCGTTCGTCGAAGGAGTCTACCGTGATCTCGCCCGATGGGAGGCGCGGTTCAGTGCCCTCGAGTGGATGGAGAAGGTGACCGCGCCGGCTGGCGCCCGATCCGTATCCGACGCGGGAGACGTCGGGATGATTCTCAACGTTCAGGACCTCGGATCGTTCACCGACGGGCAACTGGATCGTGTGGACGCGCTGTTCGATGCGGGGATCCGGATATTCCAGTTGACGTATAACACTCAGAACAGCATCGGGGCAGGGTGTACGGACGACTCAGGATCGGCGCTGTCGACCCACGGTCACGCCGTCGTGGACCGGTTGAACGACTACGGCGGCATCGTCGATCTCTCACACTGTAACCGCGAGACGACGATCGACGCGATCGATGTGAGCGAGGATCCGGTCGCGTTCACGCATGTCCACTGTGCAGCGCTTGACTCCTCGCCACGGGCGAAAACCGACGTTGAACTCGAACACCTGGCAGCGGCCGACGGCTATGTCGGGATACTTGCCTATCCGACACTGTACGACGAACCCACTCTCGATGCGGTGTTCGAACACTTCGAGCACGCTAAATCGATCGTCGGTCCCGACCGGATCGGTATCGCAACCGACTGGTGGTCGACGACGCCGGACGTTCCGTGGCCGGTTCGGTCCGCGATTGCGGCGTTCTATCGTGAAACGGCGAACATGCGACAGAAGACGCCGGATTACGAGCCGTTGACGCCCGACCGATTCGACGAGGGATTCGAGGAATTTCGATCCTACGAAGAGTGGCCCGTTATCCGCGAGAGTTTCGCGGACCGTGGATACGACGAGGCGACGATCGATCGATTCCTCGGCGGTAACTTCCTCGAGTTCTGGGAGCGGGTCGTCGGATAGCGCGTCGGTTCGGGTCGACGGTGGAGAGTACCGGAATCGTTTTATGGGTTTCCAACGCGCACCTGTATGCATGATACCAGATACGACCGATCCGGCCGGTTCGGATCCGGCGTTACTCGTCGTGGATATGCAATGTGGGGCGTTCAATGCCGATTCCGACGCCCCGATGGCCTGTACCGCGACGTCCGTCGATGGCGGATTGGATCGGGTCGCCGAATACACGAACGACCTGGTCGAAGCGGCACGAAACGCGGACGTACCTATCATCTGGGGGAAAGAACAACACCGACCAGATCTGGCCGATTACGGGGCCGAGTTCCTCTGCAGCGAACCGATACACGCACTCGAAAACTCGGAGGGTGTCTCCCTCGCCTCGGCCATGGACGTCGACGATCCGGTCTCCCGTCCGGCCGAATACGAGGTAACCAAACGACGCTACGACCTATTTTTCCGGACGGACCTCGAGTATATTCTCGAGACGTACGACATCGATACGGTGATCGTCACTGGCATCATGACAAACATCTGTGTGCACTACACGGCCCACGGGGCACACCAGCGCGATTACGCGGTCCGCGTTCCCGAGGAGTGTACCGCTGCACCGACGGAGTATCTACACGAGGCTGGTCTGAAGTTCATCGAGTACCTCCAGCCCGACAGCCTCCAGTCGGTCGCAGACGTTATCGGGTCGCTCGAAACGTACGAGGGGAACGCGATCGTTCGACACGTCAAGGAAACTGGAACCGTCGATCCGTCGGCTAGACGGTGACCCGATCGACCAGAACCGTCTCGCCCTCGAGACTCATTCTTCGAACCGATCGATCGAGAACGGTTTGATGTCGAGGAAGTCAGTCGATCCCTCGGTGATGAGGTCTGTCACGATGCGTCCGACTGAAGGGGCGTGTTTGAAGCCATGCCCGGAAAACCCACACGCGATATAACAACCAGACGGGCCGGTTTGATCGATGATGAAGTCGTGATCCGGGGTGTTCGAGTATATCCCGCTGTACTTCCCGACGATACCGGCGTCGGCGAGGCCTGGAATGGTAGCTTCGAGGCTGTCGATCAATTGTAGCAAATCTTCCTCGTCGGGATCGTCGAGTGGCTTATCCGGGTCGTCGACCGGGTGGTCCATGGAGTGGTGAGTGGCGACGAGAACACCTTCGCCGAAGTCCTGGCGGACGTACCAATCATCCATGCCCGGCGGTTTGCCCGTCGCCAGGTCATCGAGGTGGTGTTCTTTGAATTCTTCGGGTGGGTCGAGCAAGAACACCCGCTCACGAGTCCGCGTAAGCGGCACGTCGACGCCGACCGTTGAGGCTATCGCCGGTGACCAGCCACCCGCCACGATGAGAACGTCCTCGCAGGCTACCGCTCCGTTGTTGGTTTCGACTCCCACGACGGCGCCGTCTTCGACTCGAATGTCGGTGACGCCAACGTCGGTCAGTACCGTTGCACCATTTCGCCTGGCGCTCCGGGCGAACCCGGACGCAGCGTCCGTACCGTCCGAGTAACCTGCCGTATCGTCGCTCACTCCGAAAGCTACGTCGTCTGTATCGTACATGGGGAATCGGGATTCGATCGATGATCGATCGTGCCAGGTGACGGGGATGTCGAGATTCGATAACACGTCGTAGCCGGCACTGACCGCTTCGGCCCGTGCGGTGTCCTCTCGGGCGAACTTGACGAGCGGGGCGCTCGCCATCGATAACGGTTCGGCGACGCGCTGTTCGAACTCTCGGTAGAACTCGTGGCTCCACCAGGCACTTTCCGCGTATACCTCCGAGTCGTCGTAGTGGTGGCGCAGGATTGCCGAGGAGTTACCGGTTGCCCCCGACGCTATTGCGTCTTTTTCGAGGAGAAGGACGTCCTTGTCCGTTCGCTGCGTGAGAAAGAAACTGGCGCTAGTTCCCATGATTCCACCCCCGATGATGACGATATCCGTACTGTCGGGTAGCTGCTCCTGTGTAGGCATTTCCACGTTCCCACATGTGAAACGGGGGAATAAAAACTTTTGCGAGTGATTCGTCACCTCGGTCAACGGATGATACAGGTTCAATACGACGAACATCACATCCAGTGCCGTGACATCACTTGATGATCGGCGAAAGAAGGAAAACGAACGCAATCGGCAGTCGATCGAACGACGATCGGGGAAGATGTGACCACAATTCAACACAATCTATATTATGCTACGGCATAACACTCAAGATATGTCGAAACAGACAATTGATTCCAGTGAGGCGAGTTCATCGTTTCCGGCGATACCGCACTGGCACTCCCCAGAGCGATCGGCGATGACGATCACCGAGGCCGAGGGCGCTCGCGTGTACGACGAGTCGGGGAACGAGTACCTCGATTTCTGTTCCCAACTCATCTGTACGAACCTGGGTCACGACAACCAGGCCGTCATCGAGGCGATGAACGAACAGTTACACCGCGTGCCGTACGTCGCTTCGGCACAGCAAAACGATACCCGCGACGAACTCGCGAACCGTCTGCTCGATATCGCTCCCGATTCACTGACTGATGTTTTCTTTTCGATCTCCGGCAGCGACGCGAACGAGGCCGCGGCGCATATCGCGCGGTCCGTCTCCGATAGTCACAAAATCCTCACCCGTTATCGCAGCTATCACGGCTCGACCTACGGGGCGGGGACGCTAACAACCGATCCGGTGACGAAAAACGCTCTCAGCCAGTACGCCGATACGACCGGACGTGCACACTTTCTCCCGCCGATCTCCTATCGGTCGCCCTTCAACGCCGACTCGGAGGCCGAACTCGCGGAGCAAGCTGCCGACCACGTCGAGTACGTTATCAAAAACGAAGGACCGGATTCGATCGCTGGCATTCTTACCGAGCCGATCGGCGGATCGAGCGGTGCATTTACCGCCCCGGAGGGATACTTCGAGCGCCTGCGGGAGATCTGTGATCGCTACGACATCCTGCTGATCGTCGACGAGGTAATGACCGGGTTTGGCCGGTGTGGTGACTGGTTTGGCATTCAGACCGAAGGTGTCGAACCGGACATACTGACCTTTGCCAAGGGAGTAACGGGATCGTATGCGCCCCTCGCCGGCGTGATGGTGAACGACGACATCGCGACCGAAATCGACGACGACGGCATCGACATCGGCCAGACGTGGGGCGGTCATCCCGTCAGCTGCGCGGCCGGCGTGGCCGCGGTCGAAGAGTACGATCGTCACTACCTCGACCGAGTACAAGAGTTAAGTCCCTACCTCGAACGCCGCCTGCGGGAACTCGAAACGGACCACGATGTCGTGGGTGACGTTCGGGGTCGTGGCCTCCACTGGGCAGTCGAGTTCACCGATCCAGAAACCGGAGAGCCATTCTTCGATAACCGGTACGAGGAGGGAGATGATCCGGTCAAGGGGGTACTGCGGACCGCGGCTGCCGAACACAACGTCATGTTCGGTCCCGGAAAACCGTCGTTTCAGCTCATGGTCGCGCCACCGTTTTGCATCGACGAAAGCGATATCGACGAGGCCATCGACGCCTTCTCCAGTGCGGTCACGAGCCAGTTCGAGTCCTGACCAACCCGTCGCGTGAGGAGTTTTCTCGACGGTACCCATCCGGCGACAGGCGAACGATATATTACATCGGGCTCCGACTACCGTATATGAGCGATTCGTTGGTAGCGGACCGACTCCGTCGATTGCGACGAGCGTTACATCGTCACCCGGAACCCGCCTGGTGCGAATTCTACACGACGGCAAGGATCGTCGAAGCGTTGCGAGCCGTTGAGGTCGACTCGGTTGCGACCGGTTCCGCGGTCTTCGACACCGACCGGATTACGGCCGATCCTGATCCCGAGCGACGAGCGGACTGGATCAAACGGGCCGAAGCGACGGACGTTGACCCAGATTCCCTAGCACCGATCGTAGACGACATACCAGGTGCGATGGCCACCGTCAAGGGCGGTTCCGGGCCGGTTGTCGGGCTTCGCGTCGACATTGACGCATTGCCTGTGTCGGAGTCGACCGCGTCGGATCATCGACCGGCGGCGAAGGGGTTTCGATCGACGAACGATGGGTACATGCACGCCTGCGGGCACGACGCACACGCGGCCATCGGGGTCGGCGTCGTCCGACGACTCGTATCGAGCGAGTTCGGTGGCACGCTGAAGGTTTTTTTCCAACCAGCCGAGGAACGCGGTGACGGTGCCAGATCACTCGTGTCCGGCGGTCGTCTCGACGACGTCGAGTACTTCCTGGGGACCCACGTCGGTCTCGGGCTAGAAACCGGCACCGTGGTACCTCGGATCGACACCTTTCTCTCGATAACGAGCTTCGAGGCGACGTTTCGTGGACAGTCAGCACACCCGGCACTCGCACCCGAGGACGGACGGAGCGCGATACAGGCGGCGAGTACGGCTGCATCCGCACTCGAGTCAATTCCTCGCCGATCCGATGGCGCCACCCGCATCAACGTCGGCACAATCGACGGCGGTACGGCCTCAAACGTCGTTCCCGAACGGGCGGTGATAACCGGCGAGTTCCGCGCCGAAACCAGCGCCGGCACCGATGCTATCGAGACCGCCGTGATCGATCGTCTCGAGGCAGCAGCGTCGATGCACGGCTGTACGGTCGACGTCTCGTTCAGTCCCGGAACGCCAAGTGCGACCTGTGACGGTCCGCTTGCACAGCGAGTGAGGGCCGCCGCCGCCCGAACGTCCGTCGTCGATCGGTTCGAAACGATCGACTCTCCCCTCTGGAGTGAGGACGTCACCCACCTGATTGAGGCCGTCCAGAAACAGGGTGGTCAGGCTACCTACGTCGGCGTCGGTGCCGACAACCCTGCCGGCCATCACACGCCAACGTTCGACGTCGATGAACGATCGATCGCAATCGCAACGACCGTCTTGTCCCGGACCATCGCCTCGTTCGACGACGGACCGCTCGAGGCAGAAACGGTATCCGACTGATTCGGTTTCCCAGTCGCTCCCGGTCGTTATAACTCCCGTTCGAACTCCTCTACCCGATCGAGAAGGTCATACGGGAGTTCTTCCTCGAACCAGGTGTCGTCGATGCGATACTGGGGACCGCCTACCGAAATTGCCCCCAGAGTTGTGTCATTGGAGTCGGTGATGGCGGTGCCGATAGCGCGGATGCCCTCATTATTTTCCCCGTTGTTGAACGCAAACTCATTGGAGCGTATTGACTTCAGTTCCGCTCGCAGTGTCTCACGGTCCGTGATCGTCTGGGAAGTCAACTGCGGCAGCCCCCAGATGTCCACGATCCTATCGACGGTTTCTTCGGGGAGCGTCGCAAGTATCGCCTTCCCAGCCGCGGTCCCGTGTAAGTATACTCGAGAACCGGCTTGCGGACCCGTAAAGGGGTTCTCGTCTAATTCGGGCTTCAAGTAGCTGCCTCGACCGTTTTCCTCGATGATTACACCGACCTGTAATCCGGCGAACTCCGGCAGTGATTTCGAGAATTGAAACAGCTTCCGCCGCGAAGCTGTCCGGTACTTCGCGTACTCCGCCAGATTCGAAAATCGTAACGAAACATAATATTCGTCGCTTTCCATCGTCACGTAGCCCCGACGTTTCAACGTGATCAGGTGCTTGTGTACCGAGCTCTTTGATAAACCCACGTGATCAGCCACCTCCGTAACCCGAGCGCCGTCCAGTTCTTTTAAGGCCTCAATGATATCGAAGCAGTTGTCGACGGTTTGCAGGGATGGTGAGTCGCTCTGGCGTCGCATAGTGGAGTTATGTGGACTAACCCATATAAAGTTCATTATGGAGAAACAGGGGAGAGCGGTCGGCCAATCTGGACCACGGATGGGCAAATCGGATCAGGTTTATACCGAATGCCTTCGTTGGAGGGTGTACCGACAGTTCGTTCGGTGGGATACCATGCCAATGACAAACGCTGCATTGACCGACTACCACAGACGACGGATCGCGAGCGAGGAAATACTCCCGTTGATCAGCGAGGAGTTAATCACTGAACACCGCGAGAGCCCCTTCGACGGGTATAGCGACGATCTACACCGCGTACTGTGGTTTCTGCGGCGAACGACCGACTTGGAGTATTTCATCGTGGCAACCGATCCCCACGTAGAGTGGACGCTCGCAAAGCGGGACGCCAACGGATCGATCGAATTGCTCGATGAGCGTTACGATAGCCAGGCGGAGGCCGAACACGCCATCTTTCGAAAGCGAATCAACGCGTTCCGAGAACGATTCGGAGCCGACTACTCCAAGGAGGGTAACCGATGACGTCCGTCGATGACCGCGCGTTCGGCGAGAAGCACGTGACCGGCTACTGTAACCGATGGGCCGTGTGGCCGGGGGAGACCATCGAGTTCATGGTTAACTGTGTGCCCACAAGCTACCACGCTGAGGTCGTCCGACTCGTTCACGGCGATCCTAATCCGGACGCGCCACCTACCGAAGAGCATACCATCGAGACATCAATATCGGGGACCTATCCCGGCCAGACTCAGGAGATACACGCCGGATCGTACGTCGAGATACCCCACAACCCCGCGTTCGATCTTATCGACGGTTGTACGCTCCTTACGTTCATCAACCCGACGACACCAGACGCGGGCCACCAGAGCCTGCTCTCGAAGTGGGATGAACGAACGCAAACCGGTTACGACCTGCACATCGACGCGGACGGGTCGGCGGCGTTTCGGGTGGGACTCCAGAACAATGGCGAAAGCGTCGCCGTTTCGACCGGGACGGCGCTCGAAGCGGACAACTGGTACGCCCTCGCGGCGACCTTCGATGGTGAAGACGGGCGGCTGGGAGTCTGGCAGGTGCCGATCGACGGACCACCACACCCGACGCTCCGCACGGGGACAGAGCAAACGGAGACTCGGCAGCTGGACGGAGCAGCAATCGCGACCGTAACCGACACTCCGGTCCGCATTGCCGGCACGTCGCTGTCGACGAGCCACCACACTGCCGAAGGTCGGTTCAACGGTAGGATTGAACGTCCGCGTGTGTATGATAGGGTCCTTGAGCCATCGACGATACGGACGGGAATGGAGCCGGACCGGGAGGGGCCGACCGACGGACTCGTCGCCGCCTGGAACTTTGCTTCGGGGCTCTCCGATGGCGGTATTGACGAGTACGATCTGATTGTCGATGTCGGGCCGAATGGACACCACGGCCAGGCGGTACAGATGCCCACCCGAGGAGTTCCAGGAGTTACGTGGACCGGTGAGACGGAGGACTTCGCTCGCGATCCGGACCAGTTCGGCGCGATTCACTTTCACGACGATGACCTGGTCGACGCCGACTGGGACGTCGATTTCGAGTGGACCATCCCGGAGGGGTTCAACAGCGGCGTGTACGCAGTAAAACTCCAGACGAATACCGACGAGTACTACGTGCCCTTTTTTGTCACCCCGGAACCAGCGACCGGGACGGCCCCCATCGCCGTCCTGGCACCAACAGCGACGTATCTCGCGTACGCGAACTACCGGTTTGCCGACGACGGCGGGGGCGGCGAGAACGCGATCGGGATGGCACCGATCCTAGACGAATCGAGCGTTTTCCTCGACGCCCATCCGGAGTACGGAAACTCGCTGTACGACCTGCACACCGACGGACACGGCTGCATGTACTCCTCGAGACTCCGACCGCTGATCAACGTCTCGCCTTCGTTCATCTGGGGACATGCACCGCCGAGTAATCTCCAGGCGTTCGCTCAGGACCTGTATCTCATCGCGTGGCTCGAACATCGTGGTTTCGAGTACGACGTTATCACCGACGATCAACTGGACGAACACGGGCAGGACCTGTTGGAACCGTACAACGCCGTCGTCACCGGTTCCCATCCGGAGTACTGCTCTGAACGGATGCTGGATTCGATCGCCGACTACACCCAAACCGGTGGTCGCTTGCTCTACCTCGGCGGAAACGGCTTCTATCATGCCGCCGAGTTCCACCCCGACGGAAAACCGATCCTCGAGGTTCGTCGCCCGCAGACAAACATGATCTGGACGGGGCAAGCGGGCGAGATACATCACGCCTTCAACGGCGAAAAAGGCGGGATGTGGTGGTCACGAGATCGACACCCACAGAAGTTAACCGGCGTCGGATTCAGCGCCCAGTGGGAACCGAGTGGTGGCTACTATCGTCGGCTCGAGGACAGTTACCACGAGGATGTGGAGTTCATCTTTGACGGGGTCGACGCCGAAACGTTCGGCCGAGACGGGTTCATCACTGGTGCTGCCGCAGGGCAAGAGATGGACCGGTACGACCGGACGCTCGGCTCCCCTGAGGACGCGTTTGTACTTGCCTCCTCGGAGGGACATTCGGTGTACGCCCGGCGGCTCATCGACGAAAACCAGTCGCCAAAACCGTTCCTCGATGGACCTACGTCGGCTGCCGTCCGGGCCGACATGGTGTACTTTCGAACCGGCGGCGGCGCCGTCTTTTCCACCGGATCGATGGCCTGGCTTGGCAGCCTGCCGGTGAACGGCTTCGACAACGATGTTGCTCGGATAACTGGCAATGTCCTAGAGGCGTTCGCGGCCGATGAGCCCCTGCCCGGTAACGAGTAAACAACCGAAGGGGCCGTCTCGGTCAGGCCTATCGGCTTCGAATGCGTCGCGGCACAGGTAGACCGATCGATTGTTTGGGGAGGTCCGTCCCCGGATGAGATGATTGAATATTATATAAAAAGTTCGCCGTAAGCGAACATATTCGTCACCGTCACCGATTCCGACCGATCACGGTAATCGACCGGAACCAATATTACAAGAGTACGGACGTAATTCTCGATCGGCGCTTGATCATCAATAAAGTGTGAATTGGTACCTTAACACATGGGGAGTTGATCCGGTCTCGATTGGTTCTACTGGGAACGAGCCCGCTAATCGATCTGTTTCTCCTATATAAAGTTTCCACACACGAAACCACGAGGCTGAAAGATGGATGCCGTCGCAACGGTTCTAAGACGAGTGGCCGCCGTCGAACTTATTATACCATCCCCGAAACAATCGGGAATATGCACACGCTATTACTGAACCGAGAAGATGTCGAATCGGCCGCTCAACCGGAGGAAGTCGTCCGAGCAGTTGAGGCAGCGTTTGCCGCGTACGAGCGCAACGCGGTAGTGATGCCAGCGAAATCATATATCGACTTCGAACGGTACAACGGCGACTTCCGGTCAATGCCAGCGTATCTCGACACCGGCGAATGGGATGCTGCCGGGCTGAAGTGGGTCAACGTTCATCCAGACAACCCCGAGAAACACGGGTTGCCAACGGTCATGGGAACGATGATCTACTCGGATCCAGAGACTGCGCTTCCCCGTGCAATCCTCGACGGAACGGAATTAACTCGTCAGCGTACCGGTGCGGCAGCGGCAGTCGCGACCGCTCATCTAGCAGTGCCGGACGCCGAGTCGCTCGGTCTCGTCGGGGCCGGTGCTCAATCGTACACACAACTCGAAGCGATCAGCGAAGTACGTCCGATCCAAGAGGTCGTCGTCGCTGATAAAGACGACGAACGTGTCACCCGGTTTATCGATGCATTCGAAGACGAGTTCGATGTCCACGCAGGCACTATCGCCGAAGCTGGCCACTGTGACGTTCTCTCCACAGTTACGCCAGTGATCGACCCGATTGTCGACCTCGAGGACGTTGGCGAGACTACGCACATCAACGCGATGGGAGCTGATGCAGTCGGGAAACAGGAACTCCAGACGAGCCTACTCCAAGAGGCGACGTTGGTGATTGACGACTACGACCAGTGTACCCACTCCGGAGAGATCAACGTTCCCTACGCAGGGGGTGCGATTACTGATGCCGACATTGCCGCCGAACTTGGTATGCTGATTGTTGGCGATTACCCCGGTCGAAATGCGGAATCAGGCGTGACGGTTTTCGACTCGACCGGACTGGCCATCCAAGATGTCGCCGCCGCCCACGTCGTCTACGAAACGGCCCGCAATACCGACATCGGCATCGAGTTTGATCTCCTCGGCATCGCCGAAAATCGAAGCTGAAAGCTACCCTTTGCTGTAGTTTGTGGGTTCATTTCGACGCCAGGGGACACTCCTGAAGTGCTATAATGACCATCAGGACGTTCCACTCAAGTGCTGTTGCTAAACGCAGTGATCCTCCTCGGGGTCAATTGGTTCGAAACGGCGATCGTCTAAAAACGTCTATTAGCCATACTATAGACGGTAGAACGGCCAGCGACGCACAATCTATGGCGGACCCAGGCAATCCGGCTATAACGATCCTAGGGGCCTACACTTCATATGGTATATCTGTTAAGAGGGGGAAATCATCAACATGTGATAATGAATATGTATAATAGGGGTTTGAGAGGTTATCCGCGAGTTGCCAATGGAAGTCATGTTTGCTGTGACGGTGCTCCTGCCGTAGTACCTCGAATGCTCGAGGACAAGTACTCGGTCTCGAACTACCGATGATTGTGGAAGTGGGAGATCAAGCCGTCAGAATCCGTGGGAAGAACTCACGAAGCAGCGTGAAATATAGTAGCCACTGCACGCTAATATACACCTGATCGCACGATGGCTGTGGGACCGGTGTGTGAATCGTTTCAGTCGGTTCTCTAGCCGGCACAGTAGGCTGTATCCATCAAACCAAGAAATCTGTTCAAGTCGAGCCGGGTGGTTTCCACAGGGCACACGATCGTTTACCGACTTTCGCAAACGACGCGGACGGGTATCTTACGCGCGGTTACCGAAACCAGTGATCACTTTTCCTATCATTCGAAGGATGCATCGTCTCGGAAACCAAATAGTACCATATCCACATTATGATAATATATCAAAGGTATTCTGGTTATCGTGGCGGATAGAATGGAGTATTTTCAGGGGGGAGCTGCCACGAACCTATAGTAGCAACTGTCCCGGTTGACACACTGGTCACTGATCCGTCTGGCGACCACGAGTGCGATGACGTGCAGTGGCTACTATAGCGTCCGTGGCGATCTCGTCTTCGTAACATTTCCACTGTTTCCACCAGTCACATCCTGCCACAGAGTGCTTAGGGCAGTAATAATTAGTAATTAGAAACCGCTTCTCCGACCCTTTCGTAGATCATACTATCGGGATAAATGCGGGGATTTGTCGCTCTCTGTATCAAATCGAGTGTTTAATCTAATAGTTGTTATAGTCACGGCCAACTCAACGACTCGGACGGCACAGACGAAAAGGTGATTCTGCACCGGACGGAAGTCAGTTGAACGCTTCCGCGACGAGCAGCGGGAAGACCAGCGTCGCCTCGGCTTCGATCTGCGTGTAGTTCGTGCCGTTCTCAGCCTTGATCTTGCCCCACGAGACCGCCTCGTTCGGCGGGGCACCCGACAGCGAGCCGTCGCCCTCCATGCCCGTCGAGATGTAGATAGCGTAGTCCGCACCGCCGCGAAAGAGATTCGTCATGATGGCGTGGTGTTTCGGAACGCCGCCACCGACGGCGATGAGCCCCGTCGTATCGGCGAGCATCCCGTCTTCGATGAGCCGCTCGTAGTCGTCTAAGATCTCGATTCCGACGTCGCCGTCGTTCGCCTGTCGCCAGTAGTAGAGGAAGTTCCCGACCTCCGCGTCCGTCAGCGCCGGGCAGTACACCGGGACGTCGTTGTCCGCCGCCTGTTTCAACACCGAATCCTCGTCCGAAAGCGTCTCGCCGAGTTCCCGGGCGAACGCGCTCGGCGTCCGGATCGACTCCTCGGCGAAGAAATCGTCGAAGAAGTCGTACAGGTACTCCTCGAGCCAGACGTACCGATCGGAGGGGACGAAGATGTTGCCGAGTCTGTTGATTCCGCGTTCGCGAAGCACCGCCTCGTCGGCGTCCCACTCGCCCATCTTGAACGGTTTTGCCGTCTTGATGACGTCCTCGGTGAGCGATCCGGACGTCGTGATGATGACGTCGACGTGGCCGTCGCGAACGAGGGAGGCGACCACCTCCCGCAGACCGGAGGAGACGATGTTCGACGTTAGCGTGAGGTAGATCGTCGCCTCTTCCTCTTTCATTTGCTCTGCGATGTCGATCGCCTCCGCGAGGTGGGTCGCCTGAAATCCCGTCGTCTCGTAGGACGCGAGCAGTTCCGAGAGACCGACATCGCCGCGGAAGTCACAGCCGCGGACGTCCGCCGTCTCCAGTTGTTCGTCGCTGCCGGGGACGACGTGGTCTCGAGATGAATCCTCGTCCATATCGGCTAGCGGTCGCCCGGCGGTTTGAATCATTCGAGTTCTCGGCCGGCGACGTGACGTCCGGATACCGGAGCTGCAGAGACTTTTACTTGCAGAGGAACGCAAAATATACTGCAGCGACGGTATAATATTGGATCGTCGATACATTTATAATAGCGGATTGAGAACTGAGCGCATCTCAAATGGTAGGTGAAGTGGGTGACGGCTGGAGCCTGTCACGGAATCCTGCTCGCAGTGGTATCGACCGAGGTTCGGGGTCAGTCGACGTGTGTGAGGGTGAGTCCCGGCCGTGAACAAGTTCTCGTTTTCGACGATCAAAATAAACCAAACCGCCGTCGATCTGCCCTCGGTTTGTCAGGCGACGGTCTGGATCGACGGTGCATCCGTCCGCGAACCGTACCTGCTCGAAACTCGAGTCACCGGAACCGACATATCGTTCGATCTGGCGGACCCGTTCGATCGAAACTACTACTTCGACGACCAGATCGAGATTTCCCTCCAGGTCGGTGGGGAGAGTTTCTTTTTCGACGACTCCGAAAGCGTCTCGATCACGATCGACAGTCCGGTTTACGACGGATTCTACGCTGGAAATCACGAATCCGACGACGGAGATTTGAAGGTCTGGTTCGAGTACAGCGTCGAGAGTGACGTCGACGTCGATCCCATCGAGGCGGCCGTCGAGGAATTCGAAGCCGGTGAAACCGTCGTCGACTCCGACGAGTTCAGCGGATGGAGGCACCTGGATCATTCGGACATCGTCGACCGTCTCGAATCGATGGTGACCGAGTCGTTCGATCCGGAAGACGAAGACCATCCTGCGTTCGAGTTCGACCAGGGGAATACCCCGTACTGTGTGATCACGGCGATCGGGTTCGTGATCGCCACGAAATTCCCTCGCCGGTTCGCGGAGATTTGTCGGTCGATCTACGAGACAAACGGGTTCCTCGGCACGTCAGACGTGTATCGCGGCCAGCAGACCCTTCACACGTTACCCGCACCACAGAGACGAATCCCGGGCGAGGGATTGGTACGCCTGGACGACCTGGATTGGCTGTTCCTGTCCACGCTCCGGCAAGCGACGGCGTCCGACGAACTGACGATGGACGAGGATCTCGGAGGGTACAACCCGATTCAGTCGATCAGTTTCACTGGGGATCTCATCCCCATGGAGGACGTCAGCTGGGTCGGGAAGAGCATGGTCGGGAGCCAACAGACGCTGATGGAGGCGTCCGATGCAGTCGAAAACGGCGGCTTCGCGATCCTCGCCGTGAAGAGTGACATCCTCGATCTCGACGACATTCACGATCCGCCCGATGACGTCGGGACGTGGATGAGCATCGGACGGGTGGTGAGTACGGCAGACCACGATATCACGCTCGTGAGTGAAGTCGAAACGATAGACACGGTCGACGAAGAGGCCCTGACGTTCGACGCTCACAGCTACGGATCGCGCCACACCATCGAGGGATACTGGGAGCACCTCAACGAGCTGTATATGTTCTCGCTAGTGGGGACCGCAGAATGAGTTCGCCGACGGTTTTGGACCGACTGACGGACGAACTCGAGGTGTTCTTCCAGCCGCTCGTCCTCGCCACGAAGGACACGCCCGCAGGGCGCGAGGAGCTGGTATCGATTTTTCAGGCAATCGGCGTCGAGGTCACCGAATCCCAGATCGGGACGGTACAATCCTCGCTTTCTCCCCTCGAGGGGGCGATAGAGGCCCTGGACGACTCGGTCGGCGGGGGCGAATCGGACTCGCTCGGTGCGGTCGCGACCGCGCTCGGTTCGGCCCGTGACGTCTTCGAGACGATAGAGCAGATCGAAGACGACAGCGCATTCGTGGACGCAGAGGACGTCGTCCCCCACCTCGTCGAGTACCTGACCGTCGTCTACGTTCAGCGCCAAAGACCCAGTGGGTTTTTCGTGGCGACGCTCCTCGGCGTCTTCAGCGTCTCCCAACCGGATCTGCCGGACGAGGACGCGATACCCCGATACCCCCATCCGTACGACGCTGGTGGAGACGGAGACGTCGAACTAAACCTCGAGCAGATCGGATCGCTACTCGAGGATCCCGTCGAGGCGCTGCGCGAGGAATACGTCACTGGAGCGGACCTCTCCGAGAACGAGTTCGACTCGATCACCGTCTACGGAATCGAGTGGCTCGCCGCGGTTGCAAACTGGATGGGGTTGTACGTCTCCGTCGGGGCCGAACCGACGGACCTCGACGAAGCGGACGACGGGGTAGACGCACGCTGCTCGCCGACGCTTCTGGTGTCGGTTCCCATCAGCGAGGATACCACGCTACGAGTTCAGATCGCGTTCACATTGACCGAAGACGGCATCGCCTTGCTGCTCTCGACGAGTGGCGAGGCCGGAACTGACGTCCCGTTCGGCAACTGGGTGGTTCAGGTCGATCTCGGAGGATCGACGCCGCCATCGCTGTTGACACCCGACGGGATCGAACCCCTGGACGCAGACGACGAACCCGCGCTCTCGGCAACGGTGGGACTGGAGAAACAGTCGACTGATGGGACAGAATCGGCGCTCGTCGTGGGTGCCAACGAAGGAACGCGATTCGAAGTCGGCCAACTCGGCATCGAGAGCGCCACAACCGCCACGGCCACCGCAGTCGAATCGGACACCACCGCGTACGCACGCGATTCATCACTCGTCGTCGCTCCGGGCGACGGCGACTCCTTCATCAAACACGTCCTTCCCGAAGACGGCGTCGGCATCGACTTCGATGCCGGACTGGGTTGGAGTACCGAGCGCGGTCTGTACTTCCAGGGTGGTGGATCGGGCCTGGACACTGACCTCCCGGTGGGCCTGAACGTCGCGGACGTCCTCACCGTCGACACCCTCCACCTCGCTGCGAAACCGGACACGTCGGGCGAGACGGTGACAGTTCCGGTCCAGGTCGCCGCGAACCCGCAGGTCTCGCTCGGCCCGATCGATGCGACCGTCGAAGGTATCGGCCTCGAGGCCGAGATCGCGTTCCCGGAAGGCAACGACGGCAACCTCGGCCCTCTCGACGTCGATCTGGGCTTCAAGCCACCGGACGGCGCGGGCCTCTCGGTCGACGCCAGTGCCGTCGTCGGCGGTGGTTACCTGGAGTTCGACCACGAGAACGAGCGGTACGCCGGCGTCCTCCAGTTGCAGGTCGGTGAGCTAACACTGAGCGCGGTCGGTCTGCTGACGACGCAACTTCCCGGCGGGCGAGACGGGTTCTCGCTGCTTTTGATCATCTCCGGGGAGTTCCCGCCGGTCCAGCTCGGGTTCGGCTTTACGCTCAACGGCGTCGGCGGTTTGCTCGGCATCAACCGGACGATGGACGTCGACTACCTCGTTGCCGGCGTCAGCGACGGGACGGTCAGCTCGATCATGTTCCCGGACGACCCGGTCCGGAACGCGCCCCAGATCATCAGCGACCTCCGGAACGGGTTCCCGGTCGCCGCCGGCAACCACGTTTTCGGGCCGATGGGCAAGCTTGCCTGGGGAACGCCGACGATGCTGTCGGCGAGCCTCGGCGTCCTGCTGGAACTGCCCGATCCCATCCGCGTCGCCATCCTCGGGCGGGTCCACGCCGGTCTACCACACGAGGAGGTGGGTATCGTCGTCTTCAACATGGACGTCATCGGGGCCATCGACATCGGGGAGCAACAGGCCAGCGCCGCGGCGTCGCTGTACGACTCCCGGATACTCGCGTACACCCTCACGGGCGACATGGCGATGAAGACCGGCTGGGGCGGTGACCCCGAGTTCGTCCTCTCGGTCGGTGGCTTCAACCCCCGATACGATCCGCCGGAAGACTTCCCGGAGTTGCGCCGTATCGCGCTGACGCTCGGGCCCGGCAACCCGCGGATTCGCTGGGAAGGGTACTTCGCCGTCACCGCAAACACCGTCCAGGTCGGAGCGAGCGTCGAGGTCTACGCCGCCGCGGGCGGATTTTCCTTCGAAGGCGACATGGGATTCGACACCCTGTTCCGGTTCGATCCCTTCGAGCTGATCGCCGACTTCTACGCCGGGTTCGCCCTGATGCGTGGCGGTTCGACGATCATGGCCGTCGACGTCGACGGGACCCTCGCGGGGCCGGGACCGTGGCACGTTACCGGCGACGCGACGTTCGAGATCTGGCCGATCGAGTTCGAAATCTCCGTCGACGAGGAGTTCGGCGAGTCGGAATCCGCCGACGGGTTACCCCCGGCAGACGTCTTCGGGAAGGTCGTCGACGCGCTCGGCGACGAACGCAACTGGAGCGCACAGCGGCCCGAAGACGGCGATTCCGTCGTGACGCTTCGACAGGTCGAGTCCCGAGAGGGGGAGGTCCTCGCCCACCCGCTCGGCCAGTGTAGCGTCCGACAGACGGTGGCACCACTCGGCATCACAATCGAAGAGTACGAGGGCTCGTCCCCGGCCGAGTACGACCGGTTCGAGATCGTCGACGCCTCGGTCGGCGACGCCGACGAGGATCCCTCCGAGGCGACCAGAGAACAGTTCGCTCGCGGCGAGTACTTCGATCTGAGCGACGACGAAAAGCTGGAAGGACCGGAGTTCGAACGCTACGAAGCAGGAACACACCTCTCGAACACCGGGTTCGGCTGGGGAGGTGAGGACGACGAGGATCTGCTCGGGGGCGACGTCTTAGAGTACGAGACGGCGGTGATCGACGACCAGGCCGACGGGTTCGACCCGATTCACCTCGATCCGGTCGGAATGCCCCAGAGTACGGCAGCCTGTCTCGCATCGGTCAGCGCCGTGGCTCGCGGGGCGCTCCGGACGACTGGCGAGGAGCGATTCGCGGTCGACGAAACGGAGACGGGACCGACCGGCGTCGACGCCAGCGTCACCGTGGGCGATCCGAACTACGTGGTCGCGCGGACTGACGACCTGACTCGAGTCGACCTCGACCTGCCCGAGGCGGGAACGACCAAACGGGAGGCCGAGGAGGCCCTCTCGGGCTACCTCGATTCGAACGGTGGCGACCCCGACGACTATCAGATCTGTGGCGTTCACGAGACGCTTTCAGTGGGGGTAAACGCATGACTGGGGGCGCAGAGTACACCTTCGTCCCCTGGGTCCGTGACGGGTACCGGCCGAGAGACGACGGCGGGACCATCCGCGTCGAGTTGAGCGTCGAGGGGCGAGGAGACGGCGACTCAAAAACGAAAGACGTCGGCGTGGATCTCTCGCTGTACGGGCCGGGCGAGGTGACGGGTATCGACCGCAGGCAGGTGATCCGAACCGAGCCCACGCCGGGAACGAGCGACTTCCCGCCGAATCACTTCCCGATCGTGGAGTTCGACCGCCCGGAACTCCCCTGGCTGTTCTCGCCGGAAATCAAAGACGACGACGGGAAGCTCCGGCCGTGGATGTGTCTGATCACGGTCGAGCAAACCGACGGCGTCACGCTGTCGACTGCACCCGACGACGGTGGTGCCGTGCTCGCGATCGACGATCCGGCGTCCCCGGCAGACCACCTGCCGGATCCGACCGAGAGCTGGGCGTGGACCCACGCCCAGGTGGTCGGCGACGACGACACCGACGGTGCACTCGAGGCGAATCGCGCGGATACTACCCTCTCGCGGCTCCTCTCGCCGCGGGATCTCGACGCCGAAACGGACTACTACGCCTGCGTCGTCCCGACCTACGAGGCGGGACGACTCGCGGGCATCGGCGAGGATCCCTTCGAGCACGACGACGAGGGCAACCGAATCGACGTCACGGGCGACGCCTGGGACCTCGAGGAGCCGCCCGAACGGATTCGGCTCCCGGTGTACTACCACTGGGAGTTCTCGACGGGCAAGTCGGGCGACTTCGAGGCACTCGTTCGTCGGCTCGAACCGTCGGTGCTGGAGGACGTCGGCGTCCGGCAGGTCGACGCTGGCGACCCCGGACCCGAAGCGCTCGGCCCCGAGGCGCTCGATCACGACGGAGAGGTCGTGACCGTCGAGGGTGCGATGCAATCGTTCGATATCTCGACGGACAGCTACACCTACCAGGACGAGCTGGTCGAGCTCGTCGGCCAGGCGAGTGCGCTCGCACCAGAGACGGCAGTTGCCGACACCGACGGCACCGATCGCATCCTCGGACCGCCGATATACGGCCAGTGGCCCCCCGCGGCCGACGAAATCCCCGACGAGGGTGACGAACCGACCTGGCTGCGTGAGCTGAACGAGGATCCGCGATACCGGGCACCGGCCGCCTTCGGGACCGACGTCGTTCAGGACCAGCAAGAACAACTCATGGCCGAGGCCTGGCGACAGGTCGGGGACATCCGCGAGGCCAACAAGCTCCTGCGACGGGCCCGCCTCGCCCGGGGGGCAAGCCAGCAGATTCACGATCGGCTGGACGAACTGGATCCCGCCGCCGTCCTGTCGCTGACCGAACCCGCTCATCGCCGGACGATCGACGAAGGGATGGGCCAGACGGTCGCCGCCACCGTCAAGAACAGCGCACTTCCTGCGGCCGTCTTGTCGCCTGCTTTCCGGCGTATCACCCGCCCGAACGGACCGCTTTCGCGTCGAATCGGTGGGATTCGACGCGAGCGGATCGTCGAGGAGGTAAACGACGGGACGATCACCCTCGGTGACGACGGCACTCCGGCTGACGGCACACAGGTCATCGACGCCGATCTCGCCGAGAACGTCTGTTCGACTGCGCTCGGGCGCAGTGGTGAGGACTCGGACTGGGAGGTCCTCGGCGAGGCTGGCGAGGGCACACTCGAGGCGATCGTCGAGACACTCGGTAGCCGCTGTCAGGTCGTACGCGAGCGAACGCAAGCAGCGATGAATGCGTACGAGGGGCCAGCCCTCGATCGGCTCCGAACGTTCCTCTCGCATCTCGAATCGGTCTGTGATGAAGACCGCGGAGGCCTGCTCGGTTCGCTCGCGAGTGGGGTCGCCGCCGAGGACTGGTCGCTGGTCGACGTGACACTCGGGAAGATCGCACGACGGCTGTCCGAGGCGACTGACGACCACGAGGCGCTCCAGACGCTGTCACAGTCGGATCCGGCACTCGCCGCCGTGCTCGAGGAAGATCCCGGAGTCACAACTGCATACGAGGAGTTTCGGGCGATGTTCGCGGTCGTTCGGCTTCGGATCGTCGTCGAAGTGCTGTTCGAAGACGCCTGCACAACCGCCCGCGAGCAACTCGCGGCCCTCGACGTCGATCATTCCGAGGCGAAGCGAGCGGTCGCCGAACTCGAGGACCTCTGTACCGCACTGTGTGGCGACGAGAAAGGAACCGCGGGCTCGGTCACGCAGCTACGAAACTCCGTTGCCCTCGGGGCCGTCGAGGACATCCGTGCGGTCGTCGCCAGGATGGCGCGGATACTGGCTCTCGCCGAGGCCCGCCTCGCCGTGGTAGCCGACCACGCCAACGGTAACGGCCAACCGCTGTCAGAGACCTGTGAGCAAATCGAGTGGTACGTCACCCTGGTTCGCCGACGGCTGGCAGACGCGCCGACCGATCCGGTCGCCGACGCGCTCGCCGGGAGTGCGTGTCCCCGGCCGACGCCAGATGCGAGTCCGAAGCTGGATCTAGAACGGACGGCCGAGGCGGTCCGGGAGGCGACCGACCCGGCCGAGACGATCCCCGAACGCATGGCGGCCCGGCTCGGCGGCCTCGAGATCCGGGATCGCACGGATCCCCTGGCACAGATCATGGCCCACCCCGAGTTCGACGAGCCGATGTACGCACCACTCCGGGATCTCTCCCAGGAGAACCTCGTCCCCGGCGTCGGCGACGTTCCCCTGGACAGCGTCGGCGTCCTGGAGACGAACCCGGCGTTCGTCGAAGCCTACCTGCTCGGCCTCAATCACGAAATGGCCCGTGAGTTACGGTGGCGGGAGTACCCGACTGACCTTCGCGGGACGTACTTCAGACAGTTCTGGGACCCGGCAGGCCGCGACCCCGAACTGACCGGTGAGGAAAAGTGGGACATCGAGTACGTCCACCGGTGGGCCGACGACTACGATCTGGGTGACAACTACACCGAGAAGATGGACGCCAAAGGTAAGGCGGCCGACGGCGAAGAGACGGACGGAGATGGAACCGATGACGCGGGTGACGACGAGGAGGGCTCGAGCGGTCGGCTCGTCTTGCTCGTTCGCGGAGCGCTGTTCGACCGCTATCCCAACACCCACGTCTACGCCGCGAAGGGCGACTCGGCCGAGGACGAAGACCACCTGACGCGAACGCCCCTCCTTCCCGATCCGTTCGACGACGACGTGGAGGGAACGGTCGAACACCCGATCTTCCGGGGCACGCTCGACCCCGACGTCACCTTCTTCGGGTTCGACATAGATGAGGACGAAGCCCTCTCGGACCCCGAGGACGAGGACGACCACGGCTGGTTCTTCGTGATCGAGGAGCCACCCAGCGGGCCGAGTTTCGGCCTCGAGGTCGACGAAGACCGCGACGAGGACGCAGAGTGGACCTGGCAGAACCTCACTTGGAACGACGTGACCGCCGAGAGTTACGTTTCCGTGGTGGACGAAACACCGAGCAGCGACGACTCAAACGACGTTCCCGAGGAGCTACCCGAGTCCCACGACTGGGCGAAAAACGGCGCACATATGGGATCGATCACGTGGATTCGGCCCTTCAGGGCCGCGATTCACGCCGACAACATGATACCGGAAGACGGAGAACCAACATGAACGCGAATCTGCCGAGACCGTCGTATCGCCAGCGTACCGACACCCGGAGGGGCGGCCAATGAGCGCCGTCGACCAGCTCCGGTCGGACTACGTCGCGGCCCGCGACGACGTTCGCCGGGCCGAAGCCGACCGATCGAAGCTGTTGACGGAACTCTCACACGTCGAGGCGCTGTTCGACGCGTCCCGTCGTGGCGACTCCGTCGAGGACGTCGCGACGACCGTCGAATCCCACCTGGCCCTGGTCGAGGAGCTTGGCTATTCACAGACAGCCCTCGAAGATGCCGATCTGCTCGCCGCGCGACCGACCTTCGCCGATTTCGGCGTCGAGCGGACCGAAGACGTCGCCGAGGCCCTCGAACGCGTCTTTCGGGATGGGCTCGAGGGGGAGTTCGAAGACCTCCTGGCCTGTCTCCGCGACGTCAACGCGGCCGGTGGCGATCCGGACGAGGAACTGGCTGAACACCTCGACGAGCTGGGTGTGGCCTTCGAAGACGATTTAGCCGACGTGTACCAGGAGCGAACGGCCGCGGTCGTCGGCGCGCTCTTTGCGGACGGGGTCCGGACGGAAGCCGACCTCGAGGATCTGCTGGAGGCCGAACGTGGAGTCTCGTATGGCGACGACCTGCTCGCTGTCCGTGACGACGACGCCTACCGGTCCGCGGCCATCGATGCGCTCGTCGAGTCCATCGAGGCCGGAGACCCCGGTGGCTACATTGCCGCGCGGCGTCCCTTCGAGCGCACCGCCAGAGCCCTCGACACCTTCGCTGGCCGACGTCGGGAGACACTCCACGGCGTGACGGAGGACCTCGCCGATGCGTACCCGAGCGATCACTCGACGCCACACACGGACCTCGACCACGAGACGCCGGTCTTGCTCGCACCGACGAGACTCGAGACGCGATTCGTCAGACGGACCGACGAGGACGGCGAGGAGGTTTCGGATCCGACGGAATACGAGCTGCTAGTCCGGGTCTACCCGGACGACCTCCACGTCGACACTCACGAGCAGTCGTTGACCGACGCGGAAGTCGAGTACGGTGCTCGGTTCTGGGAACGGGTCTGGACGGGGTGCCACCTGGACGAAGACCGCTCCCACGTCGAAGCGATTCCCGACCGATTGCTCGACGGTCTCGACCTCGAGGCGTTGCCCGACGACGCCGACGAGCGCCACGCCGCCGTGAAAGAACGAGCCTGGAACGAACTGGCGGACCGGTTCGGCCCGGAACGGGCGTCGTGGGTCAAACGCGAGCTGGCACCCGAACGCGGCGACCGGTTGCTCGCCGGTCCGGACGAGGTCGACTTCCCCGAGGACGAAGCCGACGTGGCGGACTACGTCGCCGCCTTCGTCGACGAGATGGCAGACAGCCGTTCGGGGGTCGACCGACGGCCGGGGTCGTGGACGCGACCGCCGCGAGCACGGTTGCTGCCCGACCAGTGGATCGCCTTCGCCGAGACGGACGGCACGGAGGTCACCGCAACCAGCGAGCCGGTACAGCCGCCGCTCTCGATCGGTCCGGACCCGGGATCTATGGAGAGTGCAGCCGAGACCGCAAGCGAGTACGACGACTTCAGGTCCGGCGAGATCGAGTGGGTCTTCGACTTCGACGTCGCCGAGGACGTCGGTATGGCGCTACGCCTCGACCTGACCGAAGACCAGGTAGCTGCGGGCGTCGACAGACTCACGGTCCTCGGCGTTTCGACGGGACTCGACGAGGACGAGGCCACCGTCGAGCTCGCAGATCTCGTCGAGGCCCATCGCTACACCGATGGACTGTCCATCCTCGAGCGCGGAACGCCGACCAACGACACGCGCGAGAACCCCGCAGCGACGACATCCTCCGGCGACGAGTCGGTCTACGAACGAGAGTGCGTGCGGTCACCGGTCCGGGCGGACGAAGCGGACACGGACGCCGTTCGGGCGGCCCAGCTCCTCGGGCTCGATCCACAACAGATCGGTGACGACCGACCGTTCGTCTTCGACCGCGTGGCCGGTGGGACGGGGACGGCGGACGCGACCGCCCGGGCGACCAACGCCGCCCTGTGGTCCGCCACGTGGGGGTACTACGTCCCACACCTGCTCGTTCCACTCGACTGGGGGCCGGGAGTCGAGTGGCGGGAAGCACTCCTGTACTGGCTGGAGAACGTCAGGCGACACTTCGTCGAGTACGTGCGTGGCTGTGGCCCCCTTCCACCGATCAGAGTTGGCTCCCAGCCGTACGGGATCGTCCCGACGACTGCCTACGAAGACTGGTCACCCATCGACGAGTTCGAGACGACGCCCGAGAACATCGTTCCGTCCTCCTCGTCGGGGCTTCCGCTCGAGCGATACGCCGACGAAGACGTCTCCGAACAACTCGCTGGAGTGCTCGACGCCCTCTGGGAAACGTGGGAAGACGCGAGCGCGGACGTCCCGAGCGTCGACGCGGCGGACGATCCCGAACTCGTCGGCTCCGAATTACTCGAGATGTCCGGGACGAGCTACGGCTACCGGCTACGGGACCTCACCGGCGGCGAGGCGATCTCGTGTCTGATGACAGGGACAGCCCTCCAGGCACAGAGACAGTCGGCCCACGACGCGACGGCCGACCAGCTCCAGACTGCCGCCTCCGACGACCTCGAGTCGATCCTCGATGAGGACGCCGTCGCGCGCGTCGGCGACCTCTTCGCCGACCAGCAAGCGCCGGTCGTCGACGCGTCGGTCGTGGGCGACGACTTCGACGCGACGCTTCGCGCCCTTCGGACGACGCCCCACGGTGGGCTCCGCGAGGGGATCCCCGGAACCGGCGGTTCGACTACCGAGGAACTCGAGGACGGGACCTGGATTATTCGGGTGCTGTTCGGTGGAGCCGACGCGTCCGTCGCGGAGGCACTGTGCTACCACGCCATCCTCCAGGAGTACCGACTGGCCCGGATCCGGATCGCTGCCCACTACGAACACGGCCATCCCGATCCGAGCGACGAAGCGGGTTGGGCGTCCTCGGCGTGGTCGTTGCTTCCCGAACCCCAGGTCCACGAGGACGGCGACCTGACGATGTGGGACGCACTCGACGAGCGCGTCCCGGCCTCCCTGCAAGAGCACCCCGGCTACCGGTCGGAGTGGGCGATCGGCGACATGCTCCGGGAGTTCCCGGAGATCGATCGGCCTTTCGCCGAACTGATCGACGCCTTCGAAGCACTAGAGGACGCGGACCCGACGGCCGTCGAGCGACGCGTCCGAGAGACGGTCGACCTGGCCAGTCACCGGTACGACGCCTGGGCGACGTCGCTTGCGACCCGTCGCCTCGAGGGCATGCGCGAGACCGCCGGTGACGGGCTCTACGTCGGTGCCTACGGGTACGTCGAGAACCTCCAGCGATCGGACGACGACCGGTCGAAGGGGTACATTCAGGCCCCGTCGATCGATCAGGCGACGGCCGCCGCGGTCATGCGAAGCGCCCACGAGGCCGAGACCGAGGAGTACGGCAACCTGTTCACGGTCGACCTCTCGGCCGAGCGGGTCAGAGACGCCAGAAATCTGCTTGCGGGCGTCCGCGCCGGCTATCCGCTGGGGGAGTTGCTGGGGTATCGCTTCGAGCGTGGCCTCCACGAGAACGACGACGCCGAACTGAACAAGTACGTCTTTGGCTTCCGTGCGCTCGCACCACTAATCGAGGGGTCGATCGACCGCGAAGAGATGGCGGACTCGGATGCCGCCGCCGAGCGCGATGTCGTCGACGGCGTGGCCCTGTACGAGCTGTGGCGAGACGAGCAAACCGGCGACGACGGAGGTGGCAGTGGAGGAGATGACGGCGGCGACGGTGAGGGAATTCCGTGGGGCGAGGAAGTCGGTTCAGAACAGCTCGACCTACCGGACCCGGAGTCGGACGACCAGACCGAAATCGAGGAGTACGAGGCGATCACGGACGAACTGGCGGCGATCGAAGCGGCCTACGACGCGGTGCGTGACGTTCTCGCCGCAGAGAGTGTCTACCAGCTCGTCCGGGACAGTCCCGAGCGCGCGGGGGCGGCACTCGACGCCCTCGCGCGGGGCGAGGCCATCGAAGATATCGAAGTGCTCGACACGCCACGGTCCGGGACCAGTTGCACCCACCGGCTCGTCTCCCTGTTCGAAGAAGACGTAGCCAAGAGCCCGTGGGAATCGACGGGCTCTCCCCGGGCGGCAGCCGAACCCACCCTCGAGGACTGGGTGGGCACCCTCATGGGCGACCCGACCAGGGTCGCCTGTCGGGCCGCGTACAGACTCGAGGAAGACGCCGATGGCGAGGAACACGACGACGGCGAAGCGGACGACGTCCAGGAAGACGGAGGGGACGACGTGGACGAACAGACCGACTGGCAGGTGACCGCGGTGTGGCTGACCGAACTCGGGCTCTCGTCACTGGACGTGGTTTCGCTCGTCGAGGGTGACGAGGCCGCCTGGGCCTCGGAGCTCGAGTCACGCGTCAGCTATCACCTCCAGCGAACCTACGCCAACGTCGGGCCGGACCACGAGATCAGACTCTCGTTTGCCCAGCCCGCGGAGTGGCCGGATGCCGCGGCCCTCGGCGTCGATCCGGACGACAGTATCGGGTTCGGTGAACTCCTCGAGGTAGCCCGTGGCGTTCGATCGGTTCTCACCCACAGTCGATCGGTCGACGCCCGGGATCTGTCGGTTCCCGGCGAGGCGACGGACGACGGCCAGGTCGTCGGCGACCTCGACGAACGGGCGAACGTGGCCTACGGACGGCTCGCCGACGCAGTCGAAACGCTCGGCCCGCAGGTCGCGCTGCTGGCGGCCGACCAGGAGACCGACGACCGGACCATCGACGACCTGACCGAACTTATCGAAGCCCTGCTCGAGGTCCCCACGGAGGACCTCGACGGGATCGAGGCGACCCTCGGTCAGATCGACATCGACGCACTCCAGACCGAACTGGAGACGGTCGCGACAGCGGTCGCCGGGTCGGGAGTCCTCGTCGCACAAACCGACGCTGGAGAGGTCGTCATCAGCTCGGAGACCCCGACTGTCGAGGGAACGGCCGATCCGGGCGAAACGGTCAGCGTACATCTTCAGAACAACTCGCCGCAGAACCCTGGACAGCAAATACGGACGGCCACCGCCGACGAAGACGGTCAGTTCGAGGTCGAATTCGAGACTGGCGGCCTGGAACCCGGCGACGAAGTCACCATCACCGTCCAGGACGAGTCCGGAGAGAGAGTCGAGTACACCGCGACGTACGTCGACGGAGAACGGCCGCCCCACGCGATCGACTGGCCCGAACTCGAGGCGTTCGCCGCGGTAGTCGACCTGCTCGAACCCATCGTGGAATCGGCCGAGCCGGTAGTGGCCGCAGACGAAACGCTGGACGAAAGCGCGGTCGACGGTGCCGCTGGCGAGCTCGACGAGGAGCACTGGCCCGACGACGCGGCTGCCGACCTCGACGCCGTGCGTGCGACACCGTCGGCCTCGTTTCCAGGGTTCGACGCGCCCGCGGATTGGGAACAAATCGCCATCGTCGCCCGTGCCGTCGCGGAGAACGACCTCGATCCCGAGCGCCTCGAACAGGCAGCCCTCGAAGCAGGCGTCCCGTCGACGGCAGATCTCGCCGACCTCGTGGACGAGACCGTCGGAGGAGCCGAGACGGTCGTCGCGGGTGTCGAAGCTGCCGGGCGTCGTCCCACCCAGATGCTGATCCCGGGCACACTCGAGGCGATACGCGAAGCCCTCGAACTGTGTGCCGATTACGGCATTCACGGGAGCGTCCCGCTCTCGGCGACGGGATCCACCCGCCGAGATCTGGAAACGCTCGCCAGACAGAGCGGCTCCGTCTACGACGAGGCAGTGGATCGACTCGACGCGCTCGACGAGCGCCCGGACGGCGACGAGACTCCGGCAGATCCTGACTTCTACGTAGACTGGCTGGAGGCACTGTTCGGCGAGACGTTCACCGTCCTCGTTCCCTTCGAACCCACCAATCCCGGCGAGCTGGGCGACGCCCTCGAGTCGGACCACAGCGACGCGCTCCAGGAGGGGGACCCGCTGGCCGTGGAAACCTGGTTCGACCGGATCGCGCGCGTCCGGGACGAGTCCCGGCGGTTCGGTAAACTGCTCGCCTACGGAGAGGCACTCGGCGAACTCTCGCCGGCGGACGGATCGCGGTTTGCCGTTGGACAGCTCCCGTTCGAGGCCGACGACACGTGGGTCGGCCTCCCCGACGCCTGGGACGGAGAGCACCCGACCGGTCGGCTGTCGGTCGTCTCGTACGTCCACGGATCGCTCGAAAACGAGATAACCAGCGGGACGTGCGTCGGGCTGTTCGTCGACGAACTCGTCGAGACGGTTCCGACAGAGAGCGAAACGACAGGTCTGTCGGTCCACTACGATCGTCCCGCGAACCAGGCACCACAGTCGATGCTGCTGGCCGTCCCGCCAAACGACGCGGGCGGCGACCACTGGAGCGTGGAGACCCTCGCGGACGTCGTCCGTGAGAGCGTCGACATGGCGAAGCTCCGAACGGTCGATCGCCACGCGATCGATGGGATGGGGCAGGTCCTCCCGGGTCTGGCCGTTGCGACCAACGAGAGCGCAGATTCCGCGGGGCCGGACACTGCCTCGATCGATCCCGACGACCTCCTGGCCGACTGGGCGTCCGTCGGGGTCGACGGGGGTGATGAGTGATGGATCCACGGTCCGTGACGACCTGGTCGCGTCTCGAGCCCAGAACGCGAGACCGAGATCTCGTCGACGGGTTGCAGGCCCCCGTTCACGACCCCCTCTGGTTGCTCGGTCGCCAGTGGCAAACCGGCGAACTGACCGGCCAGGACGCCGGGTCGCTCGTCGACGCGTCAATCGAGATCACCGAGGACCCGATGGCCAGGTTCAGCCCCGACAACAGCGACGATTCCGTCGTCGATACCGTCTTCGACGGTGATGAATCGACGCAGCCACCACTCGAGACGCTGGTCGAGCGCGAGCGCGTTCGGCCAACCGAGCCCGACGAGCCGGAGAAAGACCTCCGGCTGGCAGCCGAGGCTGGGTCGCACTTCCTCCGACTCCTCTCCGATCGCTTCGGCTTGGTGGCCGAGGACTTCCCGCCGGCCCTGCTCGTCGACGAGACCGACGCCGACGACGGCCGTCGGTACGCCTCGGTCATGGCCGGCAGGACGGTCGACGGGGACGAGATTCGGTCGGCCTGGGGCTACGACGACGAGCGGGACTTCCGAGCGGCCGTGACAGCGGAGGACCTCGAGGTTGCGCTCCCGGACACGGTGGTTCCGGAAACCTTCGACCCCGAGGAGGTCGACGGCGACGACGATCTTCACGCCTTCTGGGACCGACTCGATGAGTACCGAGACTGGTACGACGACGCCTACCAGGAGCCCGAAGACGGCGAACGCACGTGGGACGACGAGCGCCTCGAGTACGCATTCGACGTCTCGACCGGCAGCGGCGACCGGGAGACCGTCCTCGCTTCCGGCTCCTACGAGGGTGGACGCCTCGACTGGGATGACTTTTCGGTCGAGCACGATGCCGGCCTGGAACCGAGCGACGAGAGTGGACCGGCAAGCGATACGGACACACACGACCGGATTCCGACGCCCTCTCGGTTCAAGGGCATGCCCGCCTACCGGTGGTGGGAAATCGAAGACGACGGGGTGGACTTCTCGGCCGTCGAAGCCGCCCCTGAGGACCTCTCGCGGCTCCTGCTCCTGGAGTTCGGCCTGGTCTACGGGAACGACTGGTTCACCCTCCCGATCGACCAGCACGTCGGTTCGATCGCCGAGGTTACCGACCTCACCCTCGAGACGACCTTCAACGAGACGATCGAGGTCGAGGACGCGGTCGACGTCGACGACGACCCGACGACGAACTGGAACGTCTACTCGTTCCCGCTGTCACCGGACGGCGACGATCGCGGGTTGTTCCTCCCGCCCGTACTCGGATCGACCATCGAGAGCGACACGGTCGAGGAGATCGCCTTCGGCCGCGACGAGCTGGCGAACGTCGGGTGGGCGATCGAGCGCTCGGTCGAGGGCACGGTCGGCCAGGCCCGTGATCGGCGGACCGAGACTGCGGTCGACGACGAGTCCACGGAACCGGTGGCAACGAGCGAGGAGGCCGACGTCGCCTACCAGCTCTCGTCTGCCGTTCCCGAGAACTGGTTCCCGCTCTTGCCCCGGCGAGTCGACCTCGGAGAGGTCACCCTCGACAGGGGACGCGTCTTCACGGACGGCGAGGAGCCACCCGCACCGATCGGTCGACTGCTCTCGGGAGAGCTCTCGATCCCCAAACGGGAGGTCCCGCGCCGGGGCAAGACCATCTCGCGGACCTACCAGTACACGCGGTGGACCGACGGCACCGTCCACCTCTGGAGTGGCCGGCACACGAACGTTGACCGCGGTCGGACAGACAGCGGACTGGCGTTCGACCAGCTCGTCGACCCCCGTGTCGGGGACGGAGATCCACCCGTCGACGATACTGACTCCATGCCCGACGGTGAGGCGATTCCCCCGACGGGGCGACTCGTCCTCACGGACGTCGAGCCGGAGTCACCGGGTGGGCCTTTCGAGCATCTCGACGGCGAGTACGTCCGATTCGAGAACGCCGGCGGCGGCTGGCTCGACCTCTCGCGGTGGTGTGTCGAGGACGACGCGAACCACGCCTACGAGTTCCCCGATGGTGTTGAGGTCTCGCCAGGAGGGACGATAACGCTTCGTACCGGAGTCGGCGAGGACGGTGACGGGGACTTTTACTGGGGGTATCGTCGCCCGATCTGGAACAAAACCGGCGACGTCGTGACCGTTTCCAACGCCGACGGGGAACTCGTCCTGGAACACGCTTATCCCACCCCACCCACAGACGTCCAGAACGGGCCGGTTAGAATCGCCGAATTCCAGCCGGACGCGCCAGGAAACGACTGGGAGAACCTCACCGAGGAGTACGTGGCCCTCGAGAACGAGGGGCCAGAAACCGTCGATCTAGCGGGCTGGCGCGTCGAGGACGATGCCAACCACGCCTACCAGTTCCCGGACGGGACCGAACTGGCACCGGGCGAGACGATCACGCTCCGGACAGGATCCGGGACCGACACCGATTCGACCGTGTACTGGG
The DNA here is from genome assembly GCF_003841505.1 of Natrarchaeobius chitinivorans. Classification (GTDB taxonomy): domain Archaea; phylum Halobacteriota; class Halobacteria; order Halobacteriales; family Natrialbaceae; genus Natrarchaeobius; species Natrarchaeobius chitinivorans. Next base: position 22,813 of record NZ_REGA01000010.1, on the reverse strand, counting down.
GCTACGGACGCCCCGTCTGGAACAACGATGGCGATACGATTTCGCTCTACGACGAGGACGGTAAACTCGTCCTCCGTGAGTCCTACTAAGTGGCGCCCCAGCCATTATACACTCTCGTTCCGAAATCGAACGACATCGACATCGATCGGGAGCGTCTCGAAGTCGTCGTCACCACCGGCGATCAGTGTCGCATCCGTCTCGTAGGCGAGCGCAACGCCGTGAGCGTCCGCAAACGAAATGTATCCGTCCGCTTTCACCTCACCAGCAAGCCGCCAGTCAGCACGTTCGATCTGAATCCCCCACCGCTCGAGTGCACGGAGATCGCGATCGGCAGTTCGAAGTGAGTCCGTCGTTGGCTGGTCGTCGATACCTTCGAAGCGGGCAACGAGAGACAGTACTTCACCAGCGTTGGTTTCTGCCAACAGCCCGTCGACGACACCGTCACGAACGTCTTCGAGATACGCTTCGACGACGTCCCGACCCGGCTCGTCGTAGAGGTAGGCGATGATCGCTTCAATGTCGAAGACGTACCGGTCGCTCACTCGTCCTCCGAATCAGTCGGTCGGAGTCGGTCGGCACGGCTATCCTCACGCCGGCGTTGCTCGCGTTTCAACTCGCGAACGCGCTCGAGCACGTCGCCACGGTCGCGATCAGTGTCAGCGTGAATCCCGCCTAACTCCTCGAGTGACGGAATCGGTTCGACGACGATTCGCTCGTCTTCCTCGTAAATGAACACCCCACCAGGGGTGTCGATCCCGTACTTCTCTCGAAGCGCCTTCGGGATCGTCGTCTGTCCCTTCTGTGAGACGCGTACGACTTCCGGATCTCTGGTACTACCCAGTATATTGAGTTGTACTACGGAAGCTTCGTACTACTGATTGTCGGTGGGGCCACTCTCCTCTCTAATCACCACCCACATATATCGGAGTCCGACTCAGCTGGGCCACCACCTCTTTCGAAACTTCGTTACCACGCCCCCGGAGAAAGTCGATATCTGTGTTTCACGGCCTCAGATATCGATGTGTGAATTAGTTCATCGGTTGTCTGACAGCATTCCGGACTCGCCGAGAACACAAAGCCCCTGTGGAGACAGAAGGGTAATATAATTGCTGTTTTTGATGCTTCACAATATTGTGAGAAATATGCATTTTATTTAGTTTTCTGCACTGTCGATATCGCGGCGCTGGACGACAAAACGGTGATCCAGTTGCTGTGTTCCTCCACCGACCGATCGGTAAACACGATCCCTCCAAGACGGCTTCTCGTCGATAAAACCGGCAGTTCTCCACCAGCCTACCGATTAGGGTTGATGACGGCGTAGCGACACCGGTCGAACGGTGTTCGACAGGTGAGTTCATACACTCGAGATATGGACTGGCCGCGTTCACGACTCGTTGGACGGGAGTCGACCACTGTCAGACATAGTATTGATTGAACTATACAATTTAATTCCGCAATTTTCCTATAATGACTATTTGCTTATGATATTCCAGGAGGTACCAACCTGGACGGAACCGATCCGCTCCGATATTCGAGGTTTCGTAACAGTGAATATATTCGCGGTCCGTGATCTATCCTAATGAGCGAGCAAGCCAGCGACGGTACCGACTCGAGCCTCGAGGAGATCGACGAGATCGTCCACGAGCCGGACGACCGGTTCGCCGAGTCGACCAACGTCGCCGCGTTCGCACGCGAGTACGGCATCGACGACTACGACGCGTTGATCGAGCGGACGACCACCGACCGCGAAGTGATCGAGGAGTCGGGCCTCGAGTGGTTCTGGGACGAGGTCGTCGACTACCTCGACATCGAGTTCGACGAGCCCTACGACGCCGTCCGGGACGACACCGAGGGGCCCCAGTTCACCGACTGGTATCCCGGCGGAAAACTCAACATCGCTCACAACGTCGTCGATCGCCACGCCGCCGTCGACGAGCCACGCCGCAACGCCGTCGCGACCATCTGGGAGGGCGAAAACGGCGAGGTTCGGGAACTCACCTACCACGAACTCGAGCGCCAGTCGAACCGGGTGGCGAACGCACTCGAGGAGCGCGGGATCGAGACCGGCGACACGGTCGGTCTCTACATGCCGATGGTGCCGGAAGTCGTCTCGATCCTCTACGGCTGCTTCGAGGTCGGCGCGATCGCGGTTCCGATCTTCTCCGGGTTCGGCGTCGACGCCGTCGCCACCCGCCTCGCCGACGCCGAGTGCTCCGTACTGTTCACCGGCGACGGCTTCTATCGCAGGGGAGATCCCATCTATCTCAAGTCGTCGGCCGACGAGGCTATCGACCAGGCGGGACACGTCGAGCACACGATCGTCTTCGACCGGTTGGGTTCCCGCGGAGATGGAAACGGCGATCACGAGATCCCCTGGACCGACGACCGCGACGAGTGGTGGACCGACGCCGTCGAGTCCCAATCCGACGCCTACGAGACGAAATCGCTGCCCTCGAGCCAGGAGTCGATGCTGCTGTACTCGTCGGGCACGACGGGCAAACCGAAGGGAATCGTCCACACCCACGCGGGCGTCCAGGTTCAGTGTGCCAAGGAACTGTACTTCGGGATGGATCTGAAACCCGCGGATCGCTTCTTCTGGGTGTCGGACATCGGCTGGATGATGGGGCCCTGGACCCTGATCGGGGTCCACACGTTCGGCGGCACCGTCTTCATGTACGAAGGTGCGCCCGACTATCCCGACCCCGACCGGTTTTGGGAAATGATCGATCGGCACTCGCTGACGCAGTTCGGTATCTCCCCAACGGCTATCCGCGCGCTCCGCAAACACGGTGACGAGTGGCTCGAGGGACACGACCTCTCCTCATTGCGGATTCTGGGATCGACCGGCGAGCCCTGGGATCCCGAATCCTGGCGGTGGTTCTACGAGAACGTCGGCGGCGGCGAGTGCCCGATCATCAACATCTCCGGCGGCACCGAAATCTGTGGCTGTTTCCTCATGCCGATGCCCAACCAGCCGATGAAACCCTGTACGCTCGGCGGCCCCGGACTCGGCATGGATATCGATATCGTCGACGCCTCCGGGGACTCCGTCGCCGACGCCAACGAGCGCGGATATCTCGTCGCCCGCGACTCCTGTCCCTCGATGACGAAATCGCTGTGGTCGGGCGACGAACGCTACAGAGCGGAGTACTGGTCGACCTGGGAGAACGTGTGGGACCACGGCGACTGGGCTCAGAAGGACGCCGACGGCTTCTGGTTCCTCCACGGGCGGGCCGACGACGCGCTCAACGTCGCCGGCCGCAAGGTCGGCCCCGCCGAAGTCGAAGGTGCGCTCATCGACCACGAGGCGGTCAACCAGGCCGCCGCCGTCGGCGCACCCGACGAAACCACCGGTACCGCCGTCGTCGCCTACGTCGTCCTCGAGCACGATTACGAAGAAAGCGACGACCTCCGCGAGGCGTTGCGTGAGCAGGTCGGCGAGGAACTCGGCAAGCCGTTCCGGCCGCGCGAGTTGCTGTTCGTCGACGAGTTCCCCAAGACTCAGTCGGGGAAGATCGTCCGCCGGATCGTCGAAGCCGCATACACCGGCGACGAACTCGGCGACCTCTCGAGCATCGAAAACCCCGACGCCATCGAGAAACTCGAAGAGGCGTCGTAACTGCGGAGAGAAAGCGCTGGTCGGAGCGGGTGCCTACTTCCTGCCGTCGTTTCTAAGAGTGTCGGAGAGCCGAATCAGCGGAAGACGTTATCTCGAGAGCGACGATCGACCCGGTATCGCATCGAACGCGCCGTTGACGTGGACGGCGATGAACGCGACGCCGGCGACGAAAAAGGCCAGTCGAACGGGGCCCATCGGGTACGCCATCGCGAGGAAGCCGACGGTGAGCAGGACGGCTCGAGCCAGGTACTGTAGCCCCCGCGATTTCGCCGCCAGGATCGGATAGTTCAGCGAGTGAACGATGGTGATCGCCCCGCCGAGTGCGACCAGCGAGGAGACGAGCGTGGCGACGGTTATCCCCCCGGTGACGATCTCGGGGTTGTAGATGAACGCGACTGGCAACGCGTAGAGAGGGGCCGCGATCTTCAGCGCTTCCTTACAGGTATACCAGAAGTTCGACTGGGCGACGCCAGCGGCGACGACGACGCTCACCGCGATCGGCGGCGTGAGTCCGGAGAGTATCGCGGTGTAGAAGACGAAGTAGTGGGCGGCCAGATCGGGGAGCAGGAAGTCGGTCGTGAGACTCGGCGCGATCAACAGCGCGACGATCGTGTACGCCGCGACGGTGGGCATCCCCAGTCCGAGGAGGATACAGACGGCGAACGCGAGCAGGATGGCGACGGCCATGACGCCGCCGGAGAGGTCGATAAGTGCGAGCGAGATCAACCCGGGGACGCCGGTCGAGACGAAGATGTCGACGACGCCGTTGATCGAGGCGACGATGATCGCGATTGGGGCGAGCGTCGTCACGCCGTATCGCGCTCCGTCGACCGTTTCCCCGCCGAGTTGCCACAGCAGTGCGCTCCATCCACTTTCGCCAGTGTACGCGTTGCGAAGGAGCGGGACGCCGATTCCGGTCCCGAACATGATCACACACGTGACCAGCGCGGCGCTCGTAATCGTCCACTGTGCGATTCCGAGGAAGTAGATGAGCGTGACGAACGGGATCGCGAACCGAACTCCCTCGGTCAGCAGTTCGCCCGTCGTTCGCTCCTCGTCGAGGTGGTTCGAGACGTCGAACTCGAAGGAGTCCATCTGGAGGATACAGGTGTAGTGGACCGCGACGGCGACCGACGCCAGAAAGATAACCGCCGGGAAGAGGCCGGCGACGAGAACGTCGACGTACTGAATCCCCAGAAGCGACGCCATCACGAACGCGGCAGCGCCCATCACCGGCGGCAGCAACTGCCCGCCGGAGGACGCCACGGATTCGATTCCGCCGGCCGTTTCCGACCGAAGACCGCTCTTTTTCATCAGCGGGATGGTGAACGAACCGGTCATCGCGGCGTTCGCGGCCGCGGATCCGTTTACCGACCCGATGATCGTACTCGCGACGACCGCCGACTGGGCGACCCCCGATCTGAGATACGTCCCCGCCCGGAACGCCAGCCGGAGGATGAGGTCGAACGCGCCGTAGGCTTTCAGCTGTCCCGCCAGCAGGAGAAAGAGCGCGACCCACGCTGCGACGATCTCGTTCAGTTCCCCGTAGAACCCCCTCACGTCGAGGACGAGCATGTTGAGCAGCCGCGTCGTGGTGTATCCGCCGTGTGCGAGCAACCCGGGGAAGTACGGCCCGAGGTAGCCGTAGCCGATCGCCGCGAGGACGACCATCAGAAACGAGACGCCGAACTCGCGGTAGGTGAGATACAGGACCGAGACGACGAACGCTGCCGCGATCGCGTACTCGTGCGTGTACGCGTATCCGGACCGGACGGTGATGAGCAACTCGAACTGATAGGTCACGTAGACGGTCGCGGCGACGGTCGAAACGGCCGAAAAGATCAGCAACGCGACGTCGTACGTCGGCCCGTCTTCGACTGCGGTCCTGAGTTCCGAGAGGACGTACAGACAGATCATCGCCCCGAGAAACACGACGCCGAACTGTCTGCGAGGGAGAAACAGCGTGTATGCAAAGACGATCACGAACACCCAGAACAGGACGGCAAAGAGCGTGTACGCTACGTCCGGCAGCGAGTCGGGAAACGTGGGTCGGTGAGTGCTCATACGCGGAGTTGGTGTGATATCCGAAATACGTTCTGATTCGGCGCTGTCCCGTCCGAATCGCTAGGGGTTACGACGACCGGTCCCAGCTGTCGTCCCAAGCGTCGTTGTCCTCGAGGAAGTCGGCCACACCGGCGTGAACCGGCACGTCCGACATGTACCCCGAGGTCATGATGTCGATATCGGAGTGGTCCGGATAATCGGCCTGTCCCTCCCTGATCTCGTCGACGTATTCGTGACTGACCCGCGCCAGTTCGTACGCGACGTCGTCGTCGACGTCCTCGCTGATCCACAGCTGACCGGGTTCGTCCCAGGTCACGAGCGTATCGGTACCGACGTCCTGGTCGTAGCCGTAGACGTCGATTTCGTTCGCGGACATTCCCTCGGTCGCGTCGATGCCATCACGGAGCGTGTCGGTCGTCTCCACGGCGTAGACGTCCGCTCGAGCGTCGACCTCGGTCAGCCAGCCCGGGAGCCCGGTGAAGTTCGCGCCGTATCCGATAAACGCCTCGACGCGTCCCTCTTCGATCGCGCCGGCGACGTCACCTGCGTCGATGTCGACCGTCGATCCCTCCAGGTCCTCCCACATGCCGGCGTTCTCGTGGACGTCCTGGGCGAGTTGTCGGATCCCCCAGTCGGGTTGCAACGGCCAGACGTCTCGGCCGGCGAGGTCGTCCGTCGTTTCGATTCCGCTTCCTTCGACTGCGAGCCAGTGGAAGTGGAACGTGTGGAGGAGAAAGCCCTGAGGTGCGACCTCGTCGACCGGCTCCTCTGCGAACGGTTCCTCGTCGTTCATCGCGGCGATGATACTCGAGTTGTTGCCGGTGTGTGCGTCGATATCGCCGTCGTTGTAGAGTCTGACGTTCTCCGGATCGCCGGAGGTACCCTGGGTGATGATCCGGGCGGACTCCGACTCGGAGTCGACGACGCGCTGGAGCGCCTGGGTCATCTCTTCTGAGGTGCCACCGGTCCCCATTCCGACCCGGACGTCAGTCTCGTCGTCGTCTCCGAGACATCCTGCCAGTCCGAGCAATCCGAGGCCAGCCATCCCCTGCACTGCTTCCCGCCGAGAAATCGTGCTCTTTCGACTCATATCCTCTCGCGACTATTGTAGATTCGGGTATTAATAATTAACTATTTCCGAGAGTCAGCTGGGAACACGGTGACGGATCAGCGTCAGCGAGATGAGAACGTATTTGACGCTCGTCCCCATCCATCGAACCAGCGCCCGGAATCGTTCGGAATCGAACGAGGGAGCTGATCCGACGATGACTGAGACTGAATACGTGACACAGATTCGCGACGCGTTGCCCGAACTCGAGGAGATTTCGGATGTCGAACTGCGCGAACAGGTGATCGAGGCCTGGTCGCTCGGCCTCGAGCGTGGAGGGTGGCACGACATCGAGGACATTCCCTACGCCTGGAATATCCACGAGGTATCGAACGTCGAGCACGTCAGAGGAGTTACCCAGATCGCACTCGACGCCGCCGACGTCCAACAGGGGTTCCACGGGGCGGAGCCCGATCGAGACGTGATCGTCGCCGCGGCGTTGCTTCACGACGTGGGCAAATGCTACGAGTACCCCACCCACGTCGACGACGACCTCCTCGAGGAGCCAGATCCCACGTACGTCTCCTCGGACGTCCCACACTCGATAAGCGGCTACGCGCTCGCACACGAGGTGGGCTGTCCGCTCGCCGTCCAGCGGGCGATTCCACACTACCACGGCGAAGTACCGGTCCGAACGCTCGAGGCCGAACTGGTCAAAAGCGCAAACAGCGCCAGTTCCAACGCGATCACCGAGGCCGCGATGGGGCTGACCCTGAAGGAGTGGATCGACGAATACTCTCAGGTCGCGTAGTCACTCGTGTAGACCGCCAACCGACGCGTAGAACGACGACTGAAGCGTCTCCTCCATCTCCTCGTCGCGGTCGATACGCGCATCGATCACGGTGGGACGGTCCGCCTCGAAGGCGTCGCCGATCGCCGTCTGCAGCGCCGCCGCCGTTTCGACCCGCGTCGCGTTCGCGCCGAGTCCCTCTGCGACGGTGACGAAGTCGGTATCCCGGAACTCGACCCCGTCGATCGGTGATCCCTCCGACTGCATCTGGCGAACCATTCCGAGACTCCGATCGTTGAGAACGACGATAGCCGGACTGACGCCGTGATCGACGGCCGTCTCGAGGGCGGTCATCGTCATCGCGAACCCGCCGTCGCCGGTGACGCCGATCACGCGGTCGTCGGTGATCAGCGAGGCGGAGACGGCCGCGGGGACCGACCAGCCCATCGCGCCGACGCCGCCGCTCCCGAAGTACGTCCCGGTCGCGGTCGTCTGGGCGTAGTTCAACAGCCAGAACCGGTTGTTTCCGGAGTCGGCGGTCACGATCGTCTCCGCGTCCATGTGCGCCTCGATCGCCTCGACGGCCCGCTGTGGCGGGATCGGGCTGTCGGTCTCCGATCCGACCGACGAGTGGAAGCACTCGCGTGCGTCCGCCGCACGGGACAGACTCCACTCGTGAGACGAACCGTCCCCGTCCGGTGCCCGGCGGGAGAGAGCCGAAAGCGACTCGGCCGCGTCGCCGATCAGGCCGACATCGGCCGGATACACCCAGCCGGCGTTCTCGGATTTGATATCCGCGTGGATGATCGTCTGCTCGTCCGGCCGAATGAACGACTCCGCCTGCCAGTTGGTGTCCATCGGATTGAGTCGACAGCCGACGACGAGCAACACGTCCGCCTCCGACACCGCCCGGTTTGCGCCCTCGTGACCGAACGATCCGATCACTCCGGCCGCCCGCTCGTGGATCTCCGGAATCGTCGACTTACCCAGATACGACGTCGTGACGACGCAGCCGTACTCGTCAGCGACCACCTCGAGTTCGTCGTACGCTCGAGCGCTGTGGACGCCGTTTCCGGCGACGATGACCGGGCGGTCCGCGTCGGCGAGTCGATCCGCCGCTCGGTCGACGTCCGTCTCGCTCGGCTGTGCGGTCCAGTTTCTGACCTGCCGATCAGAGTCCCAGACCCCCGGAATCGAGTCGTCGTCGAACTCGTCGGTGATCGCGTCCCCGTCGAAGATGACCGCCGTCGGTCCGGACCTGGTGGCTGTCGCGTGTTTGAACGCCAGTTGCAAGCTCCGTACGGTTTCCGTCGGCGTTCGAGGGAACCAGTGTTCTTTCGTGATCGCATCGAGGATCTTCGGCAACTCGAGTCCACCGTAGTCGCCCCGGGCCTGCTGGTACGGTGCGAGCGTCGAGTACTCGCCGCGTTCGCTCGCCTCGGTGAGGACGACCATGGGCGAAGACCCCAGTCGGGCTTCCATCTGTCCGATCGCTCCCAGGCTCCCGATCCACGGCCCCTGTCCGGTGAGTACGCCCGGTTCCCGGCGCAACCGGCCGTACATCTCGGCCATGACGCTGGCTTCTCGTTCGTCTCTCGGGCGAACGACCGTAATGTCGCTGTCGGACAGGTGGGTAAACAGCTCGATTGCCCGACCACCCGGATAGCCAAAGACGTGAGATACGTTCAACTCCTCCAGTTCGGAGACGATTTTCTCGGCGGTTTTCATACTGATCAGCGCCCCTCACCTGTCGTAAGTGGGCAGATACTACTGTCACTCCGATCCGTAATTGTTCTGTCGATCGAACTCGTCGGAGTCCAGGTCGTCGGTCGTCGAGTGTCGTTCGAGCGCTTCGAACAACCTTTTGTCGGTGGAGCCACGAGCAGGGGTATGGATCACGACGCGCCAACCCGGCCGGTAAAGACGGTCCAGACCGCGTTCGAGATCGTTCTCACGCTCCGCGATCTGACAGAAGCGACCGTCACGGAGCTCGCCTCGGAACTCGACCTGGCGAAGAGCACCGTCCACCGCCACCTGATGACGCTCACGGAACAGGGGTGGGTCGTCCGCGACGGCGCTCAGTATCGCGTCGGGCTCAGGTTTCTGGACGTTGGAATCGCGACGCGAAACGCCAACCCGATATACCGCTACACCTGCGATCGAGTCGCCGATCTGGCCGAGAAAACCGGCGAGAAAGCGTGGTGTATCGTCGAACAGAACGGCCGTGGCGTCCACCTGTACGGCGAGTCCGGCACCAGTCCGGTCCAGACGTACGCTCGACCGGGGCAGTTGACGTATCTGCACCAGCACGCCGCTGGAAAGTCCATCCTCGCCAACCGGCCTCGAGAAGAGGTCGAACGAATAATCGAGGTCCACGGACTCCCCGAGATCACCGATCAGACGATAACCGACCCGGACGAACTGTTCGAAGAGCTCGAAAAAACACGCCGGCGAGGGGTTGCATTTAACGAAGAGGAGTCGGTAGTCGGTCTCAACGCGGTCGGGGCAGCGATCACCGATCAGTCGGGGTACGCACTGGGGGCGATCAGCATCTCAGCCCCTGTCGCACGGCTGCAACCGGAAGAGATGGAGTCCGACATCGCCGAACTCCTGATCGAGACGGTAAACGAAATCGAGATCAACATGGAGTACGCCGGCGGACAGGACGAGTATCCCCTCGAGTAACGTTCGTAATGCTCGAATCCCGGTCAGTCGCTGGGAAGGCACGAGTAAGCATCCTTTTACACTCGTACCGGCGTAATTGTGTGGCGTGCTGGCTGGCACACAGGCGGCGCACTTCCAGTTGCACTCGTCCACGAACGCCGCCGGCACGGTGACTGATACGGGTTACTGTAACTGTGTACCGGCGCACCCGTCGCCCGGATCGCGGGTGCGCCGGTAATGATTTATAGCAAACCGTGTGAGGCACGGACCGAGCGGGCGACACGCAACAGGCGACACACGACCAGGTATCGGCAGGTCACAGACTTCGACACGCCGTTCCTATCGACGGTATCAGCCGCGTAGATTCGAGTTCTCGCCACAATTTGAAACAGTCAAATTCCACTGGTTTTCATTTGTAACTGTTTCCCCAGGTGATTCCGCTTCGTCCGCCTCGTCGTGGCCGAAGCGGCGTTCCAAAACGAAAGCAGGGGGACAGATGCACCGGACCCACGACCCCCTCGCGTCGAGGTGGGCGGCGATCAGGGATAGATCGCTCGAGACCGATCGCCAGTATCGAACCGTCCCGATCCACTTCGGCCCGTCGACCGCTCGTGTGACGCGACGAGCGATCGGTTCGACGACGCCCTCACGGAGTCGACTCGGTCCCACTCAGGGGGACTGTTGGAGTCACCGACCGCCGATCTGCGACCGGATTCTGCCGATCCACGATACCGGTTACGCCAACCCCTACCACACGGCCGTCCGGCAGTACCAGAGGCGTACAGGCTCCAACGAGGCGAATTCCACCACAATCAGCCGATTGGGTGTCCAGTACATTCGGCGACTCCCCCAGTCGACCTGTCCTCGATATCTCGAGGGCGCGTTCCTCGAGAGGGGATCACACGTTTCGATGGTGTGAAACAGTCGGCAGCGCACTCCAGCGGGGCCCACGACCCGATCGACCGGTCCTTTTTCACCAGCCAAGATAGATTTGAGCTCTTCAAATTCAATTTCTGCCGATAATTCAGGATAGTAATCGGTATCCCTGGCGGTCTGACCACCCCATCGAGACGCAATGCGTCCGGGCCGGCAATCGATCGAGCGAACCAGCCGATACGGCTCACGTACCTGGGTTCGGGCACGCTCGACGGGCGTTCGAACGACGAACCATCGTACTGTCACGGCCGGGTAGGGGTTCGAACCGCCGTACGCGGCCGTCCAACCGTCGCTCGTGTGTCAAAAAGGGGTCTACCCCTGTCCTTTGGGACGCTCAAAGGTTCGACTGACGAGAGACGACGAGCGGCCCTAACCCAAAGGCGGCGTTCGAGTCGGACTTCAGGAGAGGCCCACCGGTCGACCGTGGCCATATTGTCGCGGGAGGAATATATTAATACCAGGACTGTCTACCCTCATTCGTGCCAGAAACGTTCAGCATCGGACTAGTCGGTGCCGGGTTTCGCGCTGCATCGCACCTCTCGAGCCTGTATACGGTCTCGGAGTGGAACTACTTCGACTGCGATAACGCGATCGAGTACCCACAGTGGACGTACGACGACCACGCCGAATCGAATCCGTCGTGGGTCGAGGACGTCTCGGATCTCGACGTGTCGATAACGGGAGTTTTCGATCCTGACTCGGACGCTCGAGCCGACGCCGTCGAGCGCTGTCGTGAACACGGTGACGAACCGGAGACGTACAACGACTTCGACTCGTTCCTCGAGGGCGAGTACGACGGCGTCGTCGTCTCGAGTCCGAACGACGTCCACGCAGAGCAAAGCATCAGGCTGCTGGAAGCGGACGTCAACGTCCTCTGTGAGAAGCCGATCGCGATCACGCTCGAGGAACACGATCGGATCATCGAGGCGGTCGAATCGTCGGACGCACTCTACTACGTCGCGTTTAACCTTCGCTCCGCGCCGTTTTACATGAAGCTCAAAGAGATGGTGTCCGAGGGGTCGATCGGCGACCTCGGAACGATCACCTGCATCGAGAGTCGCGGCCACTTCCACGCGAAGTACTCCTTCTCGAAGGAGGTAAGCGGCGGCACGCTGCTCGATAAGAACTGTCACGACTTCGATCTGTTCAACTGGTTCGCGGAGTCCGATCCGCGCCGGGTCGCCGCGTTCGGCGGACAACACGTCTTCGACGAGGACAGCGACGTGCTCGACCACGGGAACGTCCTCGTCGAGTACGATGACGGAACGAAAGCGATCCTCGATCTCTGTATGTACACGCCGTTCCGACAGCGGACGCGGCTGTACGAGTTCAAAGGGTCCGAAGGGATCCTTCGGTCGCCCGACGGAACGACGGACAGCAACAGCGTGACAAGCCAACAGGCGACGATCGACCTGTATCGCCAGGATTCACGGAGCCGGATCAACGTCGAGAGCCCCGGCGGCGGACACGGCGGGGCCGATCTGATCCAGGCGAAACGATTCCTCAGATGTCTCCAGGGGAAAGCAGAACCGCCGGCAACGGTCGAGGACGCGAAATGTGCAGATGCAATCTCGCTGGCCGCAGAAGCCGCCGTCGAGACGAGCGAGGTCATCCACATCGACGACAACTACGACTTCGAACGTCCCGCAGCGATCGACGACGACTGGAACTGATACGGACTGGCAGTCGTTACCGGAGCGACCGCGAGACTGTGCCCGGTTGCGCCGGTACACAGTGACGGCAATCCGTATGAGACGACCCCGCGACCGACCGAACGCGGTCGGAACGACGAGCGACTGCGCTGCGTGACGGGCGACGACTCGAGTCGATTTTCGGTCGCCGCCGTCGAGGCGCCTACGGCCGATAAGAGTGCGTTCGCGAGAAAGAGCGAGCGTATTGCCTATTGTGCGCCACCAGGCGGCTACTATCGCTGCAATCGTGACAGTGATGGGACGGCGTTAGACGAGGTCGAGTTCTCGGCCAACGTCCTCGTACACCCGAAGCGCCTCGTTCAGATCCTCGTCGGTCAGCCCGACGTTGATCTGATTGCGAATCCGCGCTTTGCCCCGCGCCACCATCGGATAGACGATCGCCAGTGCGAACACCCCTTCCTCGAACAGCCGCTCGGCCAGTTTCTGTGCCGCCGTACTCTCCCCGACCATCGCCGGCACGATCGGCGTCTCGCTGTTCCCGGTATCGAACCCGATCGACTCGAGTTCCGAGGCGAAGTAGTCGCGTTTCTCCCACAGTTCCCGCACCCGGCTGGGTTCGTCGTCGACGATCTCGAGGGCGCGTTTGTTCGCCGCGGCGATCGCTGGTGGGTAGCCCGCGCTCAACAGCCAGGTCCGCGAGGTGTTGTACGCGAAGTCGATCACGTGCTGGTCGCCGGCCAACATCCCGCCGAACCCGCCACAGGCCTTCGAGAAACTCCCCATCTGGAAGTCCACGTCGTCCTCGAGGCCGAACTCGGCGGTGATGCCGTGTCCCTCGCCGAGGACGCCTTCGCCGTGGCAGTCGTCGACGTAGGTCATCGCGTCGTACTCCTCGGCCAGCGTCTGAATCTCGTCGAGTTTCGCCACGTCGCCGTCCATGGAGAACACGCCGTCGGTGACGACGATGATCCGCTCGTACTCCTCCCGGGCGGTCCGCAGCGTGTCCTCGAGGTCGGCCATATCGGAGTGGTCGTAGACCAGCGAGTCCGCCGGCGAGAGTCTGATTCCGTCGATGATACTGCCGTGGTTGAGTTCGTCCGAGACGTAGACGTCACCGGCCTCGAGAAGCTGCGGTAACAGCCCCGCGTTGACGGCGAATCCGGTCTGATACGAGAGGCCGGCTTCGGTGCCTTTGAACGACGCGATCGTCTCGTGTAACTCGTCTTGCAGGATGGTGTAGCCCGCGATCGACCAGTCCGAACCGGCACCCACGCCGAAGCGCTCGATCGCATCGATCGCGGCTTCCTGCAGTCGCGGATCGTTCGCGAGGTCGAGGTAGTTGTTCGAGGCCAGCATGATCACCTCCCGTCCCTCGACGGTCGGTCGGGCCTGCGTCGCCGTCTCCAGCTGATTGAGCGGCCACGTCTCGCCGCGGTCGTCCATCTCTCTGTACTTCTCACGGAGGTAGTCTGTGTTCTGGGTCATCTGTCTGGTGGGAATGTTCGTCCGGTCTCAGTTCGGTGCGTTAGTCGAGGGCTCTCGCCGTACCGACATGAATCCCCGGGTCGGCGGATCGATCTGGGTTGCCGAAACAGGAGGTTTCGGTCCGGCTCGCTCATCATCAAAGGTTCGCGAGCATGTCGTCGACGACGGCCTCGAGGCCATACTCGGGCTCCCATCCCCAGTCGGCCCGGGCTGCGGAGTCGTCGACGGCGTCGGGCCAGGAGTCCGCGATTCGCTGGCGGTCGTCCGGGTCGAAGTACGCCTCGAACTCGGGAACCCGGTCTTCGATGCGATCGACGAGTTCGCGGGCGGTAAAGCTCAGCGCGGAGACGTTGTACTCACACCGATATCGGAGGTCCGCCTCGTCGGCCGTCGCGAGGTCGATCAGCGCCGAAATGGCGTCGGGCATGTACATCATCGGCAGTCTGGTGTCCGGGCGGACGAAACAGGTGTATTCCTCCCCGGCCGCTGCGGCGTAAAACGCGTCGACCGCGTAGTCGGTCGTCCCGCCGCCTGGCGGCGTTTCGTAGCTGATCAATCCGGGAAGGCGAAGCCCCCGGACGTCGAGGCCGTACCGACTGGCGTAGTACTCACCTAGCCGCTCGGTCAACACTTTCGTGATGCCGTACATCGTCGATGGCGACAGGACCGTCTTCTCCCCCGGGTTGGCAGGTGTCTGTGGGCCAAAGACGGCGATCGAACTCGGAACGATTACCTGGTCGACGTTCTCCCTGCGTCCGGCCTCGAGGACGGCGTACAGACCGCCGGCGTTGACGTCGAAGGCGGTCTGAGGATCGTCTTCTCCGGTCGCCGAGAGGATCGCCGCCAGGTGAAACACCGTGTCGACGTCGTACTCGCGGATAACCGACTCGAGACGAGATTGGTCGGTTACGTCGAGACGTTCGTACGGCTGGGCGAGAGTCGAATCGGACCTGACGTCGCTCGACACGACGGTCACCCCGGGATATCGTTCGCGCAGCGTCGCGGTCAGTTCGGAACCGATCTGGCCGCAGGCTCCAGTGACTAGTACAGTCTCCATAGACACACGTCGATCACTACGCCTACCTGGACGCTTATACATTTAGTAACCACCAATTGTTGACGGTAATTTGATGTGATCTAGTTGATTCGCCCGTGCAGACGCAACGAAGCGAGAGTCGAAGACGGAAACTGCGAAGACGGTAACCGCAGATCGACTGCAAAAGAGAACGAAACCGGCAGTGAGCCGTGCCATTCGTGGAAGCGATGTAGTATCGGGGAGTGATTTGATCGCGCAAACGGTCGCTCGCGGTTCGAACGAACGTTTCCCCTTGCGACGGGGACTCGAGTCGGATATTTCTGGTACCCCCTATATTTATAATGGTGTATTATCAATCAGGAGCCATGCGGTTTACTAGGTCAACAGGCAGCAATCGGAACGAGAAGCGAGCGAAAGCGATCTCGCGTCGCCGCTTCGTTCAGGCTACGGGTGTCGCAGGTGCTGTGGGAATCGCCGGGTGTTCGGACTTCGACGAAAACGGGGAAGCTGGAGCGCCAGATCAGGGAGGGAACGGTGGAGGCGATGACGAAGACCTGTTCGGAATCTCCGGCTGGGTCGGGACAGCGGATCCCATGAACCTGCAGTTTAACCCGTACAACATCGAGACGTTCCACGGGCTTGGTATATTCGAGGACTTCGCCGCTTTCGAAACGAGACGGTTCATCGACGACGGCGTGGAATCGTGGATGCCAAGAGCGATCGGCGACTGGACCATCGACGAGCCGGTCGAAGGCGCAACAGTGACGGTGACGCCGCCGACCGATCGGACATGGCACGACGGCGATGCCATCACGTCGGAGGACATCTACACCAAGCTTCGGCTCGACATGGCGTTCGGGAACGCGATCGATCAGTACATCGACTCGATCGAAGATACGGGTGATGCAGTCGAGTTCACGCTCAGCCAGGACGTCAACCCCTCGGTTTTCACCCACGAACTCACGGCGATCAACCTCGATACCAAACGGGACATCTACGCGGAGTGGCTCGAGCAGGTCGAAGACGCGACGACCGAGGACGAAATCAACGAGATCGTCGGCGATCTCGCCGGCTGGAACCTCGAGGAGCCCGTCGGGACCTCACCGTATGCGCTCGAAGAGCGTAGCCAGCAGGAGTTTATCTACCGACCACACGACGGACATCCACTCGCCGACGAGATCGACATCGACGGTCTCCAGGTCCTCCCGCACGCGGATCAAGGTGCCTCGTGGCAGTCGGCACTCAGCGAGCGAGTTGACATGATGGCCGGCGGGACGCCCCAGGAAACGGCAGAGGAGATCCTGGAGACGGACACGTTCGACAAGATGTTCCAGAACATCTTCCTCATCCACCTGGCAGTGACGTTCAACTACGACCACGAGGTGTGGCGAGATCCGCCCGTCCGCCGTGCGATTGCGTACGCACTCGATCGGGACGCCGCGACGCAGGCCGGTGGGTACGTCGAAGGGGAGTGGGGCCGGCTCCGCGAGCCACAGCAGGACCTCCACGGCATCAACATCGGTGTCGAGGCGTTCCTCGACGACGAGTTCATCGGAACGCTGACCGACTACGGCTACGACGAGCAGCGCACGGACGAAGCCGCAGCGGAGCTCGAGTCAGCAGGCTACGAACGCGATTCGAACGACATGTGGGTCGACAGTTCCGGCGAACCGCTCTCGATGGACTTCAAGGTCATCAGCAGCTTTTCGGAGTTCGTGCGAGCCGGACAGTCGATCGAGGAGCAACTCACCGACTTCGGGATCGACGTGGAGGTCATCACCCAGGAGTCGACGACGTTCTTCGACGACCTCTGGGACGGCGACTACGACGTCGGCACCGGCTACTGGGGCGGCGGGATGACGCCGTACGTCATGTATCAAAAGCCCTTCTACGACGCACCCCGGGACTTCCAGACGACGAACCATCCCGACACCGTCGACGTGCCGATGCCGGTCGGAGAGACGAGCGGCGACGTCGAATCGATCGACGTCATCGACCGTCTCGACGAACTCTCGACGGCGGGTGACGACGAGCGAGTCCAGGAGATAACCAGAGAGCTCGCGTGGGTGTACAACCAGACGGTGCCACAGATCCCGATCTGGTCCCGATACGGCCAGGCGTTCATCAACACGTCCGACTGGGAGTGGCTCGACCTCGAGGCGTACGACCAGAAAATGGAGACGGCTCACGAAGAGCTGTTCCTGCGCGGCTGGCCACGCGGTCGTCTCTGAGGGACACATGATCCGGCGTTTTCGTGTGGTCACAGAAGACAGATGGGAAATATATGATAAATAGCTACTACGTCCAACGAACTGCGCAGGCCATCTTTACCGTCTTCGCAGTCATTACGATCACGTTCGTCCTCATCAGACAAATTCCCGGCGGACCGACCTCCTACGTCCGTTCGCAACTCGCCCAGCAAAGCGGCTCCGTCGATATGGAACAGATAAACACGCTGGTCGAGGCGTACACGAACGTCAGACCGGACGAACCGCTGTACGTTCAGTACTTCAACTACATCACCTCGGTCGCCCAGGGTGATCTGGGTACCTCGATGTACTACAGCACCCCCGTCTCCGAAATCATGGCGGCGGCGGTTCCGTGGACGGTGTTCGTCATGTCGGTCTCGCTCGTCCTGACTTTCGGTATCGGCATCTCCCTCGGTGCGCTCACCGCGTACGTCGAAGGAAGTCGATTCGACGTCGGCCTGACACTGATTTCGATATTCCTGAATTCCATCCCGTACTACGTGCTGGCGATTATACTCGTGTACGCACTCGGCTACCAGCTAGACTGGTTCCCCATCGGCGGGCTCGTCGGTGGCGACGTCACGGTCGGGCTCAACCTCGGGTTCATCGCGAGTGCGATCTATCACGCCGCGTTACCGATCGCGTCGTTCGTCGTAACCGGGTTCGGAATTCAGGCGCTTACGATGCGAGGGAACAGTATCCGCGTCCTCGGCGAGGACTACATTCGCGTCGCCCGACTTCGCGGAATCCCGCCGAGTGAAATCGCGCTGCAGTACGTCGGACGGAACGCGATCTTGCCGATGTACACCGGAATGATGATCTCCATCGGCTTCATGTTCGGCGGCTCGATCATCATGGAAGAGATTTTCGCGTACCCCGGCGTCGGCTACTACATGTTCCGCGCTATCTCCGCGTCGGACTATCCGCTGATGATGGGTGCGTTTCTCATCATCACTATCGCGGTCGTCCTCGGAATCTTCGTCGCCGACCTCACATATGGAAAGATCGATCCACGTGCTGGACAAGGAGGTAATCGTGAGTCGTACTGAGATCGCTGCTGGCGACGGATCAGCGACGAGGTGGAGACGATGACAGCCGACGATAGAACGCCCGACGACGTTCCGTTCGAAACCGTCTCCTCGAGCGAGGTAACCAGAGGTGAACGGATCCGGGCGACTATCGACGAGTGGATCCTCGTCCCCGCACGGATCCTGTGGAGCGACTGGCGCGCTCGCGTCGGCACGCTCATCATGCTCCTGTACGTCCTGATGGGGACCGTCGGCGTGTGGCTGGTCGACGCCCCCCAAATCGGAGAGGGCGAACGGCTCATCCCCCCGTTTACCGACCCGTCGTATCCGCTCGGAACCGACAGTATGGGCAACGACCTCTTCGCTCAGGTCGTTCACGCGACGCCGCCGATGCTCGAGATGATCGTCGCAGGGGCGTTGTTTACGACCGTGATGGCGACCATCGTCGGCACGTTCTCCGGCTACAAAGGAGGACGAACCGACAAGCTGTTGATGATGTTTACCGACATCCTGCTGACGATCCCCGGACTCCCGCTGGTGATCGTCATCGCCGTGATTCTCGAGCCACGGGAGCCGTGGGTTATCGGAATCATCCTCACACTCAACGCGTGGGCGGGACTCGCTCGAGCGATCCGGTCGCAGGTGCTGACGATGCGAGAGGAATCGTTCGTCGAAGCCTCGCGCCTGATGGGGCTGCCGACCCGGACGATTCTGGTCAAAGACATCGTTCCCGGGTTGATGCCGTACATCCTCGTCAACTTCGTGAACTCGGCCCGGACGGTCGTGTTCACCTCCGTGGGGCTTTACTTCCTCGGTATTCTGCCGTTTACGAACCACAACTGGGGCGTGATGATGAACCTCGCGTACACGACCGGGGGCGCGCTGTATACGCTCAGAGCCGCCCACTGGCTGCTCGTCCCGATGGCGGCGATCGTCCTCCTCTCGTTCGGGTTCATCCTGTTCGCACAGGGGACGGACCGGTTGTTCAACCCACGCGTTCGGGCTCGCCACGAGAACAACGCCGGAGCGAACTCGAGCGACGACGCCGACGAAAACAGCGGAAAGGTCTCGACACACATTCAGGGGTAAATTATGTCTGATAACAGTTTCACGGGCAGGTCGGAGGCAACGAAAGCAGACGTATCGGCGATCCAGGTCGACGACCCCATCCTCGAGATGCGCGACGCGTCCGTCACGTTCGACATGGATCGGGGCGAATCGCGCGTCCTCGATCAGGTGAATCTCGACGTACAGCGAAACGAAATTCTCGGCGTCGTCGGCGAATCGGGAAGCGGGAAATCGATGTTCGCCTCGGCGCTGCTCGACGCCGTCGTCGATCCGGGGACGCTTTCGGGAGATATCACCTACCACCCCGATCCGGACCGATCGGTCGACGTCCTCGATCTCTCGCCCGAACAGCTGCGCGAACTGCGATGGGAAGAGATCTCGATGGTGTTCCAGGGGGCCCAGAGTTCGTTCAACCCGACGACGACGATCCGGGATCACTTCGAGGAGACCATCGAAGCACACAACTACGACATGGCCCAGGGGATGGCACACGCCCGCGAGTTGCTGGAGGACCTGTACCTCGAGCCCGACCGGGTCCTCGACGCCTACCCCCACGAACTCTCCGGCGGCATGCAACAGCGCGCGCTGATCGCGCTGTCGCTGGTACTCGAGCCGAACGTGTTGGTAATGGACGAGCCGACGGCCGCGCTGGACCTGTTGATGCAGCGGTCGATTCTCAGCCTGTTGAACGACCTCCAGGAGAAGTACGATCTGACGGTCGTCTTCATCACCCACGACCTGCCGCTGGTCGCCGGGCTCGCGGACAGACTCGCCGTGATGTACGCATTCGAGTTCGCGGAGGTCGGACCTGCCGACGAGATTATTCGGAACCCGACCCATCCGTACACGCGGTCGCTGCTGAAAGCGGTTCCAAATCTGGATACACCGCTACAGGAGATGCAACCGATCGAGGGGATGGCCCCGGATCCGGTCGACGTTCCGGAGGGCTGTTCGTACCACCCGCGCTGTCCGCTCGCCGACGACGTCTGTCGCGCGTCTAACCCGGCCTATCACGCGGTCGACGACAGCGACGACCACGTCGCCGCGTGTTTCCACTGGGAGCAAGCCAGCGACGTCCTCTCGCTGACGACCGATGGAGAGACAGAACACGCAGAGATCGTCGGGAAACAGTCCGCCGATCCGGTCGTCTCGCTTACAGACGTCGACGTCCACTTCGAACAGGAAGCCGACGGCGGATTGCTCTCGATCTTCGACGACCCCGACCTCGTCCACGCCGTCGACGACGTGTCCCTCGACGTCTACGAAAACGACGTCGTCGCGCTCGTCGGCGAGAGCGGCTGTGGGAAGACGACGCTCGGGAAAACCTCGATCGCGGCTCAGCGTCCCACCGGCGGCTCCGTGACGTATCGAGAGCAGGACGTCTGGGACGCAAAAGACGGCGTCGGTGACGTCGAGACGCCGTTCGAAGCGATTCGCCGATCGCTCCAGATGGTCCACCAGGATCCCGGCGGTTCGCTGAACCCGAACCGCAAGGTGCAGGCGAGTCTCGAGGCTCCACTCAAACACTGGAACACGGGAATGGACGCCGAAGACCGTAAAGAACGGGTGTTCAGTATGCTCGAGTACGTGGGAATGTCGCCACCGGAAGATTACGCCGGTCGATACCCCCATCAGCTCTCGGGCGGCGAACAACAGCGCGTCGCGTTGATTCGCGCACTGTTGATGAACCCCGATCTCATCCTGGCCGATGAAGCTGTCAGCGCGCTCGACGTCTCCCTGCGCGTCGAAGTGATGGACCTGATGCTCGAGCTTCAGGACGTCTTCGACACGTCGTACCTGTTTATCTCCCACAACCTCTCGAACGCACGGTACTTCGCGGGGAACGCCGGCGGTCGAATCGGCGTGATGTATCTCGGCGAAATCGTCGAGATCGGGCCAGCAGAGGAGATCATCGCGAACCCGAAACACCCGTACACGAAGGTGTTGAAGTGGTCGACGGCCGACCTCGAGGTCGACCAGGACGTCGAGGAACCACCGATCAGTAGCATCGACATTCCGGATCCCGTCGATCCGCCGAGCGGGTGTCGGTTCCACACCCGGTGTCCCGAAGCGCGCGAAGCCTGCGCACGCCAGCAGCCGTCGCTCGACGAACACGCAAGCGACGACGAACACAGGGTCGCCTGTTTCCGCGAGTACGACCAGAGCCACGAGTACTGGGAGAGCGAACCGATCGACGACGGAGAGAGTACGGATCTGTTCGCCGACGGCAGCGACGCCGCCGAAATCGAGTCCGACGACTGATACGGACTTTTCTGCACTGCCGGACCGACCGCAGACGGCTTGCGGTTGAACCGGTAGATCGGTACGGGCTTTCCCGACACGCGGTCGAGGGTCGTACCACCGGACGCCGCGTCGTCAGTTTCTCGCAGTTCGCAGACGTGAACCACCACCCTCCGGCGTAGCTTTCGATACCGAAACAGCGCGAGCTATCGAACAGCCACGACGGTCGACGAAAAGAACGCGACAACTGGTGACGACGTCGCCAGTCGTGGCTCGGCGTCACGTGAGTAATCGATCGGGAGAACCGGTGATCGGCTGTATGAGGTTCGGAGCCGTGAGGTTCGGTTCGGACGTCTGCCGTCAGGCAGCTTCGGAGCGACCGAAGACCGGCCGGGCCGGCAAATCGGAATGGAGTCCGTCCTACTCCTCTCGAGTGACGATGTCGGCGGACAGTCCCTGGGCCATCTCGATCTCTGTGGAGTTGTTCATCGTCCAGGCGGTTCGCTCGGTGACGGCTTCGATCGCCTCTCGAGCGCTCGGGTAGCCGTTGCCCGATTTCTTGACCCCGCCGAACGGTAACTGGACCTCCGCGCCGATACACGGCAGGTTCGCGTACGCCAGCCCCAGTTCGGCGTGATCACGGAACTGGTTGATCTGGCGGTAGTTCTCGGAGATGATCGCACCCGCGAGTCCGTAGGGGGTGTCGTTGTGGATCTCGAGGGCGCGTTCGACGTCGCCGTCGTACTCGAGCAAGGCGACGTGGGGGCCGAAACACTCCTCTTTCAGGCAGCGCAGGTCGGTGTCGTACGCGATCTCGTAGACGAACGGACCGACCCAGTGGCCCTCCTCGTGGTCGTCCGGGATTTCCTCGTTCTCGAGTTCGAATCGGTCGACCAGCACCTCCGCCCCCTCTTTCCGCGCGAGGTCGTTGTG
>NZ_REGA01000009.1 GCF_003841505.1 Natrarchaeobius chitinivorans | reverse complement strand
AGAGATCGAACAATCGAGGTGCTCACAGATCGCGGGATCTGTGAGCCCCTCGTCAGCCTTTAGCAGGATTCGTGCGCGGGTGATATCCTCTGCTCTATGTTCACCCGTCGAGATAATCGCCTCAAGTTCGCTTCGTTCCTTGTCAGAGAGGTTGACGATGTGCTTTTTCCGTCCCATCCCTATAGAGAGGTGCTCAGAAGAGATAAGCTAAGCAGTCGACGCTTGCAAGTGCACTAGTATCGTTCTAAGCGTCGACTGACGAGCGAAATTATGCGGCGCGAACTGATTTCACTCACCAGTTACAGATGAAACGCCACATCGATTAAGACCGTCCGCTCCGAACGGCAATCGTGGAACCAGTCAAGCCGACGCTGTTGATCGTCAGCGACTCCCCGGAGCGACCGGAGTTCGAGGAGGCGATCGAGCGGACGGGACTGAACCTCGAGGTTCTTACGGCGGGGGACATTCCGGCCGCGACGGCCGTCGTCGAATCCGAACGGGTCGACTGCATCGTCAGCGCCTACGAGGTTCCCGACGAAAACGGTCGGCTCTACATGGGCGGGCTCCGATTGCTCGAGTACGTTCGTCGCGAACACGGCGAACTGCCGTTTATCATCTATACGTTCGTCGTCAACGAAGACAGCGTCCGCAGGGCAACTACCAGCGGCGTCACCGCCTACATCAGGGATATCGAGGGGGAAGACGTCGTCGACCAGTTGAGCTACCACATCAACTCGGCTATCGACCGGCGGCTCACCGAACGCCGAGCCGACGAGCAGGCCCGGATCAACGAGGTCATCCGCGACGTCAACGACTCGCTCGTCCGCGAGCAGGTCCGCGACGAGATGATCAGACGGATCTGCCACGAGTTGACGACCGACGACGTCTATCGAGCCGCGGGGTTCGTCTTCGTCGACCACGAGACGGGGGAGATCCAATCCTGGGCGGGCGAAGACGCAGCGACGCTCAACGGAGACGAGGCTGCGCGACGACTCGTCGACAGAACGCTCGAGTCCGAGTCCGTCACGGCCGGTTCGAGTTCGCCGTCTATCGTGGCTATTCCGGTCATCTACGAAGACACCTTACACGGCGTCCTCGTACTCGAGACGAATCCCTCCCACGTCGTCTACGAGACGGAGCGAACCGTCCTCGGGGAACTCGGCGAGACGATCGGCCACGCGCTCAACGCGATCGAGGTCAGAAACTCCCTGGTCGAACGCGAACGAGAACTCAGCGAACAAAAAGAGCAACTCGAGCAGTTCGCCAGCATCGTCTCTCACGAGATCCGGAACCCGCTGAACGTCGCTCAGGGGAACCTGGCCGTCATTCGTGAGACGTCCGACGGCGAGGAGACACCGGAACTGGAGTCGATCGACAGATCGCTCGACCGAATCGCGACGATCGTCGACGACATTCTGGCACTCGTCCGAAGCAACGACGTCCTCGATGCCAGACCGGTCGCTCTCGAACGCGTCGTAGAAGAAGCGTGGGAAACCGTCGAAACCGACGACGCGATGCTCGAGGTTGGCGAGGTCCCGATCGTCGAGGCCGATCCGTCCCTGCTCCGGCGGCTGTTCGAGAACCTCTTTCGGAACGCGATCGAACACGCCACGCAGCCGAACGACCGCCTCACCGTTTCGGTCTCCGCCGACGACGACGCGATCCTCGTCGAGGACGACGGCGTCGGTATCGACGAGTCGGTCCTCGAGGACATCTTCGAGATGGGTATGACGGGTGCCGGCCACGGGACCGGCCTCGGAATGGCGATCGTACACGACCTCGCCGACCGCCACGGCTGGACCGTCTCGGCATCGAACCA
The DNA here is from genome assembly GCF_003841505.1 of Natrarchaeobius chitinivorans. GTDB lineage: Archaea > Halobacteriota > Halobacteria > Halobacteriales > Natrialbaceae > Natrarchaeobius > Natrarchaeobius chitinivorans. The sequence goes on along the minus strand of NZ_REGA01000009.1, from coordinate 167,374 downwards.
CGGCGACGGCGCGCAGTTCCGGGTACACGGGATCGAAACGCTCTGATGCGGGTCGGTGCGATCTGAGGTAGGTCGGTACGATCTGATGTGAGTCGGTGTCTCGACGTCCACCCGTCGCAGTTGCGTGGGCACTGCCCGGCAGGGACCGGACGAACGGCTCCGACCGCGTTTCGAGGCGTCACGCGGCTTCCGATCGCACGTCACGCGGCTTCCGATCGCTCGAGCGTTTCCGCGACCCCCCACTTCGAAATCCTTTTAGGCGCTACACGGGGATAATAGGGTAACTGAGTGATATCATGGACGTCGACATCATCTCCGAATCGGAGAACCCCATGTTGCACAGAACCGACGTGACCTTCGAACTGTCCCACGACGACGCGACGCCGGAGCGACTTCAGGTCCGGGACAGCCTGGCTGCGAAACTGAACAAGGACGCCGCCGAGGTCGTCATCCGCAAACTCGACACCAAGTTCGGCATGCGAAAGACCGTCGGCGAGGCCAAAGTCTACGACACGGCCGACGACGCCCGCGACGTCGAGCAGGACCACATGCTCGAGCGCAACAAGATCGTCGCCGACGAGGGCGAGGGCGACGCGGAAGCGGAGGAGGCATAAGATGGCTCGACACGAACTCTACGGGGACGACGGCAGCGTCGAAGGCGAACACTGTCCCCGCTGTGGCGATACGTTTCTCGCGGACCACGGCGACCGAAAACACTGCGGGAAGTGTGGCTACACCGAGTGGGAGTAACGAGCGAGTGACCGCGACGTGAGCGCCGGCACTCGAGTACTCGGGATCGAAGGCACCGCCTGGGCAGCAAGCGCAGCGGTGTACGATTCCGACGCGGACGACGTCGGTTCCGTTTTCATCGAAACCGACGCCTACGAACCCGAAAGCGGCGGCATTCATCCCCGCGAGGCCGCCGAACACATGCACGACGCGATCCCCCGCGTCGTCGAACGCGCACTCGAGTACGCCCGGGAAACCCACCGCGACGGCGAGGACGGACGCCCGCCGGATGAGCGGTCAGCACCGATCGACGCCGTCGCCTTCTCCCGCGGCCCCGGCCTCGGGCCGTGCCTGCGAATCGTCGGCACCGCCGCCAGAGCGCTGAGTCAGACGCTCGAGGTACCGCTGGTCGGGGTCAACCACATGGTCGCCCACCTCGAGATCGGTCGACACACCTCCGGCTTTTCCACGCCGGTCTGTCTGAACGCGAGCGGTGCGAACGCCCACCTGCTCGCCTACCGCAACGGCCGGTACCGCGTCCTCGGGGAGACGATGGACACCGGCGTCGGCAACGCCATCGACAAGTTCACCCGCCACGTCGGCTGGAGCCACCCCGGCGGGCCGAAAGTCGAGGCGGCCGCGGAGGACGGCGAATACGTCGACCTCCCCTACGTCGTCAAGGGGATGGACTTCTCGTTTTCGGGGATCATGAGCGCCGCCAAGCAACGGTACGACGAGGGGGTCCCCGTCGAGGACGTCTGTTACTCCCTGCAAGAGAATATCTTCGCCATGTTGACGGAAGTCTCCGAACGCGCGCTCTCGCTTTCCGGCAGCGACGAACTCGTCCTCGGCGGTGGCGTCGGGCAAAACGACCGCTTACGGGAGATGCTCGCGGCGATGTGCGATCAGCGCGGGGCCGAGTTTCACGCCCCCGATGCGCGCTTTCTGCGGGACAACGCCGGCATGATCGCCGTCCTCGGCGCGAAGATGTACGACGCCGGCGACACCCTCGCACTCGAGGACTCCCGCGTGGACCCGAACTACCGTCCCGACCAGGTTCCCGTGCGGTGGCGAGCGGACGAAGACGACGTCGCTATCGGCACCGACGACGCCGGCCGAATCCGCGGGGCCGAAGCTGTCGTCGACCTCGAGCCCGACGCCGGCCGGGTGAAGAAACGTCGGCGCGAGAAGCGCTATCGCCACCCCCAGCTCGACGAGCGCCTTCGGCGCGAGCGAACGACGCTCGAGGCTCGACTGACGAGCCTCGCCCGCCGGGAAGGTGTCCCGACACCCGTCCTCTCGGACGTCGACCCCCTCGAGGCGCGGCTCGAACTCGAGTACGTTGGTGAGTGTGATCTCAAGGCGGCGCTCACGGCCGACGCCGTCCGCGACGTCGGTCGCCACCTCGCTGCGCTCCACCGGGCGGGGTTCGTCCACGGCGATCCGACGACGAGAAACGTCCGGGTCGGCCAAGCGGGGCCCGACACGCCGGGTGACGAGCGCACCTACCTCATCGACTTCGGGCTGGGCTATCACACCGACCACGTCGAAGACTACGCGATGGATCTACACGTCTTCGACCAGAGCCTCGTCGGCACGGCTGACGACCCCGACCCCCTCCGCGAGGCGGTCCGCGAGGGATACCGCGACGTGGGCGAGGAGCGCGTGCTCGAGCGCCTGCGGGACGTCGAGGGACGCGGCCGGTACGTCACCGACGCGACCTGATACGGTTTACTGTCAGTCAGTTCCAGCACACCCGCGATTCTGGCGGCGGGTGTGCCGGGACACCGGTACAGGAATCCGTCTGAGCGGCGGTGGTGGATCGACCCGACCGAACGCGGCTCCGGAGAAAGCCGTCACTGATTTCAGTCGGTCCCGACGAGTGATCACATGGTCGGCCTCGAGCGACCGTCGCCGCGCGTCGAGTCCGCGTTGCTGTGGGGAGCCGTCGGCTTCATGGCGTTTCTCGTCCTCGTCCAGGGCTACGCCCTCCTCCGCTCTCCGCTCCTGACGATCGGACAGGGTGGGGCCCTCGCGATCGCGGTGGGACTCGCAGCCGCCGGAATCGCGTACGTCCTCGAGCACCGAATCGCGGCGTGGTCGGCGCGACGCGCGAACCGTGAAACCGATTCAGACGGATTACTGTAACTGTGTCCCGGCGCACCCGCCGCCCGGGTCGCGGGTTCGCCGGAAGTGGCTTACAGTAACCCGTCTCACACGACGGCGACGGTAAAAGTAAGAGTTAAACGACGGACGTGGCTAGGATCACTCGAGCCAGGATGGCCGAACGGTAAGGCGCACGCCTGGAAAGCGTGTTCCCTTTGGGATTCTGGGTTCAAATCCCAGTCCTGGCGTTTTTTCTACTATAAAACCAACAGGCGTGTTTTTTGTAACTGTATGACGATTCAAATGTCCAATAGAAGGTGAGAGATACCGAAGTATATTTTCTCCACTCGAGGGTTTATAACGGATAAGGAAGCGCAAGCTGTGTATGGGAGATGACGGCTACCTCCGCCGAACTGCCATCACGCGGGTAACCGTCTCCCAGTCGGACGAAAAACTGTTACGACGGACAGTTGATGAGTGGCTCGAGGCATGTAACATCGCGTCGGAGATGGCCTGGAACGGTTGTGATTCCGCGGTCGACGTACAAAACCTCGCGTACGACCGAATCCGGGACGAAACTGCCCTCGGGAGTCAACACGCGATTCTTGCAACGCATCACGTCGCGCGGGCGGTAAAATCCGGTCTCGAACGACGACGGAACGGAAAGACCGCGACGCGACCAGATTTTACGTCGCGATCGATGACGTTCGATACGCGATCGATGACCGTTTTTGAGGACCGGGGGGAAGTATCCCTGACTACGCTCGGCGATCACGATCGAGTCCGGGCAACTTTGTTGCTTCCCGACGACAGTGGATATCAGCATCAATTTCTCGAGTGCGACGAGTGGGAACCGACGGAATCGACGCTCCATTACAGAGACGGCAACTGGTACCTGCACCTTGGCTTTCGTAAACCGAACAGCGAAGATCCGAAAACCGAGAACGGAACGGTTCTCGGGGTTGACCTCGGTGTTGCCGAAATTGCTGTTACCAGTACCGCACGGTTCTTTTCGGCCGGCGAACTCAATCACGCGCGCCGAGAATTCGAGCGGGTGCGCGCTGATTTGCAAGCACGGGGAACACGAAGCGCGTACCGAACGCTCGAAAAGGTGTCCGGACGCGAAACGGAGGTCGTAAAACACGTTCTCCACGACGTAGCGAACGGAATCGTCGAGGAGGCCCTCGAATACGACTGTGCTGGGATCGTTTTCGAAGAGTTAACCGGAATCCGCGATCGGCTCCCGGAGGCGAACTGGCACTCCGAATGGGCGTTCGATACACTGCTCGAGTACGTGACGTACAAAGCCAAAGCGGAGGGATTGTTCGTCGACACGACGATGCCGAAGGACACGAGTCGTCGATGTCCGGAGTGTGAATATATCGACGATGAAAACCGTCTCGTCCGTAATCAGTTCGAGTGTCAGTCGTGTGGCTGTACGGGTCACGCAGACTATATTGCGTCGAAAAACGTTGCAGCGCGGTATCTCCGTCGAGATCAACAGTTGTCTCGACGGAGGGGTGTCAGTCAATACGCCCTGAAGTCCGGGACAATGACTCCGACCGGAGAATACTCCCCGTATTCTCCCGCATCATCGGACGAGTCTACGGGCAAGTCAACCCCGTAAGCGAGTGGGAACGAACCACGAGCAAACCGGGTGGCAGTTGATATCCCTGTTCTGGCGTTTCATCCGCGGTCCAAGATAAAACGTCTCCCTGTGAACGGTTCGAATACGGGGACAGAGTCTCGAAATCGGTCAGTGAGGACGAACCGGTCGTAGATTGTAATGAGTGGGCCAATCAACTCGAGACCGTAACCCAGCCGACACGAGTCGAGGAAAGTCGCGGGGTATAGATAGGCCGAGCCGAACGAACGGGTGTGACGAGACGACGGCTCTGGCTGGGTGCAGCGTTTTGCTTCGTCGCCGGCGACGCGATGGCGATGCAGGCTCGAGGCGCGTTGCTCTCGAGTTTCGAGGCGACGTTCGGCGTCTCGGAGTCGTTACTGGGGCTGGTCGCACCGGCGGGGACGGTGGGGTTCGTCGCGGCGATTCTGATCGTCGGACTGGTCGCGGGACGACTGGACGCGCGTCACGTCCTCGTCGTCGGTGCCGCGGCGATGGTGGCGTCGCTGTTCCTGATCGCCGTTGCGCCGGTGTACTCGCTGTTTCTGCTCGCGTTGCTCGCCCAGGGGGCGGCAGCGGGGGTGTTCCGGGCGATGGATCGGCCGCTGTTGAGCCACCTCTATCCCGAGCGCCTGGGCCGAATATTCGTCCTGTACGCGCTCGCGTGGGCCGTCGGGGCCGTCACCGCACCGGCTCTGGCAAGCGGCGTGTTGCTCGTCGCCGACTGGCGACTGACGTACGTCCTCATCGGACTGTTGCTCGTTCCGGTCGTCGTCGCCGTCTGGACGCTCGAGTCGCCGACGGAGTGGGACGAACGCCGCCTCGAGCGGGAGTCGCTGACGCGGCTGCTCTCGAACCCGTTGATGGGCGGGACGCTGCTGGGGATGGCGCTCGTCGGGGGGATCGAGGGGACGATCTTCACCTGGCTGCCGTACTACGCGGGGACGTTCTTCGACCGGACGACGGCCAATCTCGCGCTGTCGGTCTACCTGCTTGCGTACGTCCCCGGTCGGTACGCTTACGCGAAACTCATCGAGTCCACCTCGTACCTTCGACTCTCGGCGCTGACGACCGCACTCGCGATTCCGTCGATCGTCCTCGCCGTCGGCTGGACCGGCGTCGGCATGCTCGTGGCGGTTTTCTGTCTCGGACTGTTGTTGTCCTCGCTGTTCCCGCTGCTGTCGGCCTACGGTGTCGAACTCGCGCCGGAGTACAGCGGCCCCGTCAGCGCGCTCGCGACCGCCGCCACCTACGCCGGGATGGCGACCGTGCCGGCCGTGGTCGGCGTCGTCGCCGAGTTGACCGACATCGGGACCGCGATGTGGATTCCCGCCGCGCTCACGGTCGTCCTGTTCGCCGTCGTCCTGACGATGTGGAGGCGGGACGGACCGGTCGAACGGGCACACGTTTGAACCTCGGCTCCGTAGTCGCGGGTATGTGTGGACGGTACACGCTCACCCTCGAGCGAGACGAGTTCGAGGAGCGGTTCGACGCGACGTTCGCCGGGGAGTTCTCACCGCGGTACAACGCGGCACCCGGCCAGCGGCTGCCGGTGATCACGAACGACGCCCCGGAGACGATCCGACGGCTCGAGTGGGGACTGGTACCGGAGTGGGCCGACGACCCCACCGGCGGGCTGATCAACGCGCGGGCGGAGACGCTCGACGAGAAACCGAGCTTTCGCGAGGCGTACGAACGGCGGCGGTGTCTGGTCCCGGCAGACGGGTTCTACGAGTGGGTCGAAACGGGCGAGGGCGAAACTCGGCCCTACAGGGTCGCGTTCGACGACGGCCGTCCGTTCGCGATGGCCGGGCTCTGGGAGCGCTGGGAATCCGAGACGACCCAGACCGGTCTCGACGCCTTCGGCGGCGGTGTCGAGTCGACGGACGACAGACCCGGTGGACCGCTCGAGACGTTCACGATCGTGACGACCGAACCGAACGATCTCGTCGCGGATCTCCACCACCGGATGGCGGTCGTTCTCGAACCAGACGTCGAAACGCGATGGCTCGCCGGAGACGAATCCGACGGTCTCCTCGAGACGTACCCGGCAGACGAGATGACCGCGTCCCCAGTTTCGACGGCAGTCAACGATCCGGGAACGGACGATCCATCGGTGATCGACCCGATCGATCCGTAACCGGCCACCGATAATACTTAAAGGTGGCGGATATACCCGTCTGTCACGCAGTGATTCTGGATCGACGTTCTTCGATATCTACCACGCGACGGGACCCATTACAGCGGTTTTTGGAAGGGTATCCCCAGGATTTGGCGTCGGGCGAGTTGTGCGACATCGTTGCATTTATGTAGAAGGGCAAACAATGATCGGTCGACTATGAGTCAGCGAATGCAGCAAGGGCAGCCGATGATCGTAATGAGCGAGGACGCCCAGCGCGTCAAAGACAAAGACGCGCAGGACTACAACATCAGCGCCGCCCGTGCGGTTGCTGAGTCCGTTCGCTCGACACTCGGCCCGAAAGGGATGGACAAGATGCTCGTCGACTCGATGGGATCGGTCACCATCACGAACGACGGCGTCACTATTCTCCAGGAGATGGACATCGACAACCCGACGGCCGAGATGATCATCGAGGTCGCCGAAACACAGGAAGACGAGGCAGGAGACGGCACCACGACGGCCGTCGCGATCGCCGGCGAACTCCTCAAAAACGCCGAGGATCTCCTCGAGCAGGACATCCACCCGACGGCGATCATCAAGGGCTTCCACCTCGCGAGCGAGCAGGCCCGCGAGGAGATCGACGACATCGCCCAGGACGTCGACACCGACGACGAGGAGCTCCTCCGTTCGGTCGCCGAGACGTCGATGACCGGCAAGGGAGCAGAGGTCAACAAAGAGCACCTCTCCCAGCTCATCGTCGACGCCGTCCGCTCGGTCACTGTCGAGAGCGACGACGGCGAGAACGTCGTCGACCTCGAGTTCCTCAACACCGAGACCCAGACCGGCCGCAGTGTCGGCGAATCCGACCTGCTCGAGGGCGGCATCGTGGACAAAGATCCCGTCCACGACAACATGCCCGCCCAGGCAGAAGACGCCGACATCCTGCTTTTGAACCAGGCGATCGAGGTCGAAGAGACCGACGTCGACACGGAAGTCTCGGTCACCGACCCGGACCAGCTCCAGAAGTTCCTCGACCGCGAGGAAAAACAGCTTCGTGAGAAAGTCAACACGATCGTCGATCTCGACGCGGACGTCGTCTTCTGCCAGAAAGGCATCGACGACCTCGCTCAGCACTACCTCGCCAAGGAAGGCATTCTCGCCGTCCGCCGCGCGAAGAAATCCGACCTCGAGTTCATCTCGGAGGTCGTCGACGCGGCAATCGTCTCGGACCTAGAGAGCGCGACTGCCGACGACCTCGGTCACGGCGACGTCACCCGCGACGAGGAAGACGAACTGTTCTACGTCGAGGGAGACGGAGCCCACGGGGTCACCCTCCTGCTTCGCGGGTCGACCGAACACGTCGTCGACGAACTTGAGCGCGGCATCAACGACGCACTCGACGTCGTCGCACAGACGGTCTCCGACGGCCGCGTGCTGGCCGGCGGCGGTGCGATCGAAGTCGAACTCGCCTCCCGTCTCCGTGATTACGCCGACAGCGTTTCGGGTCGCGAACAGCTGGCCGTCGAAGCGTTCGCCGACTCGCTCGAACTCGTCCCGCGCGTGCTCGCCGAAAACGCGGGCCTCGACAGCATCGATACGCTCGTCGACCTGCGTGCGGCCCACGACGACGGTGACGTCGCTGCCGGACTGAACGTCTTCTCGAACGACGTCGAGGACACGTTCGAGGCCGGCGTCGTCGAACCGGCTCACGCCAAAGAGCAGGCGGTCACGTCCGCAAGTGAAGCCGCAAACCTCGTGCTCAAGATCGACGATATCATCTCCGCCGGCGACCTGTCGACCGACAAGGGCGGCGACGAGGAAGGCGGCCCCGGCGGTGCACCCGGCGGCATGGGCGGTATGGGCGGTGGCATGGGCGGCATGATGTAAACGCGGCCACCTGCCCCACCACCTCGAGCGCCCGTTCGCTCGTCCGTCCGCTCGAATCGTCCGCCAACCGACGTCGTTTCGACGCTCGCTTTCTCGCTCGAGTCGATCGATACACGCGTGAATCCGGTTTTTCGAATTCCGAAGAGATCCTCGTCGAAGATCCAGACCGGATCCAGCGTGCATACCACCTATTGAACTGGACGGCGTAGGACGAATATGGCCTATCGAACCACGCTCGGCTGGTCGCTTTTCACCTCCGGTATCGTCACGCTCGTCCTCAAAGTTCTCCCCGGCGATTCGTTGTGGTGGGGACTCCTGTTGCTCGCTCTCGGCGTGGTCGTGCTGTACGTCCGGTGAGATCCAAGTCGAGATGCGGGTAAAACGGTCGGCGTGATGATAGACGGGGACCGGTAAATCGCCTCGAGGTATTCTCCCGTTTTCTCATACGGTTTACTGTAAGTCGTTACCGGAGCGACCGGACGCCGTTCCGCGGTCGCTCCGGTAAACAGTTACAGCAATCCGTATCCGACAAAACCGTCGAACGCTGTTTTCGAGTGGTGACAAATAACGAGACGAAGCGGTCGGTCGGCCGCCGATCAGGCGTCTTCGATGTCGAGTTCGAACTGCTCGTTCTCCGAGACCGCGTTCAGGACGACGCTGGTGTTGGAGGCTTTGATATCGGGATCGGTGAGCAACGCCTTGATCTGCTCGTTCATTCCGTCCGTATCTTTGAACTTGCCGATTGCGATGACGTCGTAATCGCCGGTGACCTCGTAGACGCTGATCATCTGGCGGTGATCGCGCAGCGTATCAGTGATGTCCGGCAGCGCGTTCCCCTCGACCTGAAGCTGAATCACGGCAGTGACGTCGTATCCGACCGCGTCGTAATCCAGACGGGGTGTGTATCCTTCGATTACCCCCTCCTCCTCGAGATCCGAGAGGTGATTCGAAATCGTCGTGACGGAAACGTCGAGCTCCTCGGCGAGACTGCGGAGGCTCGCTCGGCCGTCTCCGAGAAGTGCATTCACTAGTTTTGCATCGAGATTTTCGTACGTCATCAGGTGTACCCTCTCACTCACCCCTTTAGAAATTTACGAATATACAATTTCGAAGGAGAGATGGGAGAATTGCGCGGAGCAGTAGGGTTTTAGTAGCAGAGATGCTTGGATAGCACGACGAGAAAGATGACAAGCGGAAACATCACTGAGAGCGAACAGGCGGTTCTCGACGAAATCGAAGCGAACGACGTCGACTTCCTCCGGCTCCAATTTACCGATATTCTGGGTACAGTCAAGAACGTCTCTGTCCCGGCCCGCCAGGCCGAGAAGGCGTTCGCCGAAGGGATCTACTTCGACGGCTCCTCGATCGAAGGCTTCGTCCGCATTCAGGAGTCGGACATGCGTCTGGTTCCCGACCCGGACACGTTCGCGATTCTTCCGTGGAGGCAAAAAGAGGACAGCGCGGCGGCCCGCATGATTTGTGACGTCTACGATACGTCGTCCGGGGAGCCGTTCGAGGGCGATCCGCGCCGCGTTCTCCAGAACGCTATCGACCGCGCTCACGAGATGGGCTACACGGTCAACGCCGCCCCCGAACCCGAGTTCTTCCTCTTCGAGGAGGACGAGGAGGGTCGTGCCACCACCAAAACCGGCGACCACGGCGGGTACTTCGACCTCGCGCCGAAAGACCTCGCCTCGGACGTCCGCCGGGACATCATCTACGGGTTAGAGGACATGGGCTTCGAAATCGAAGCCAGCCACCACGAGGTCGCACGCGGGCAACACGAGATCAACTTCGAGTACGACGACGCACTCACGACCGCTGACAACGTCGCCACGTTCCGGACCGTCGTTCGCGCCATCGCGGCCCAGCACGACCAGCACGCGACGTTCATGCCAAAACCCATCCCGAAGATCAACGGCTCCGGCATGCACACTCACCTCTCGCTTTTCACCGAGGCCGGCGAGAACGCCTTCCACGACGAAGACGCCGAGTTCAACCTGAGCGAGACCGCACGCTCGTTCCTCGCGGGCATCCTCGAGCACGCGCCGGCGATCACCGCGATCGCGAACCCGACGGTCAACAGCTACAAGCGACTCGTCCCGGGCTACGAAGCTCCCGTTTACGTCGCCTGGTCCGACCGCAACCGCTCGGCGCTGATCCGCAGGCCCGCAGCCCGCGTCCCCGCCGCGTCCCGAGTCGAACTCCGCTCGCCGGACCCGTCGTGTAACCCCTACCTCGCGATCGCCGTCATGATCCACGCCGGTCTCGAGGGGATCGAGAAGGACCTCGAGTGTCCGGACCCGGTCCGAGAGAACATTTACGAGTTCGACGAACAGAAACGCGAGGAGTACGGCATCGAGACGCTGCCGTCGAACCTCGGCCAGGCCGTCGAGGCCCTGGAAGAAGACGAGGTCATCACCGAGGCGCTCGGCGACCACGTCGCGTCCAAGTTCGTCGAGGCGAAGTCCCAGGAGTTCGAGGAGTACCTCGTCGACGTCTCCGAGTGGGAACTCGATCGCTACCTCGAGACGTTCTGAGCGGTCGCGAGACCGGTTACGACTCCATCAGGACGGGTATGGTCCCGTCGGTATACTGTTCGATCGCTCCCGTCACTTCTTCCGAGGAGACGCCGTAGGAATCGATCGGGACGTAGTAGGCGTCCTCTTCGGCCCCGAGTACTGCTTTGTTCATCCCGTTTTGCAGTCGTTGCCACCACCGTTCCTCCGGATATTCGGTAACTGCAATCTGCAACATCTCCGTCGATCCTCCCCGGTGTTCGACACGTTCGACGTCGACTGATTCGATCCGATCCCACGGGATGAACTCCATGGAACTGAACTTCCTGTAGCGGATGCCCGTCGCGTCGATCCTGATGACCGGCGAGTAGTCGATCAGGCGGTAGAAAAACAGGACGGAGCCTGCGGCAAACAACGGGGTCGCGAGGGCCACCGCGACGAACTCGTAGAGTCCGATAGCGGGACCTACCGACAGGAGGAGGCCACACCCAAGCGCCAGTACGACGCTTCCGGCGAAGTACAGAAGCATGCGCAACCGAGACGGATAGATCTCGTAGCCCTCGTCGTCCGACGGGTACTCCGATCGCTCGTGTGACGGTTCGGAACCGTCTCGTCGAACCGTTTCGCTTTCTAACACCGTGAAGCCGTTCGATTCCGCGACGTCCGTCACGCGCTCCGAAAGCCCGCCGGCTTTCGTCACCACCGCTGCGTCAGCGTCCTTCTCACGACCGACGTTCCAGAGATGTCGCAAGTGCCGTTCGGTCACCGCCACGTCGGGATCGACGACGGCGAGCACGACGACGCGCTGCCGGCCATCCGCGGATTTCCGGGTTCCGCCGTACAGAAAGACCCCCTCCTGTAGCCGTCGTGACGACGTGTTCCACCCCTGATCGCGAAGATACCGTCTGACCTCACCGAAGTAGCTCGGGGATGGCATGAAATCGGCTTCTCAGCTATAGATCTTAATTGTTGATTCGTTTTCGAACTCGACTCAATAACGTAAATCCACTCACCAGTGAAAGTGCCTGTGTCCCGACAGGGCGATCCGATTTCCGCAGTCCGTCGACCCCGGAAAATCGACGATCGCTCGAGTGATCGGACGGAGAGCGCCGGAGCAATCGTATCCCGCCGTTTACCCATCACGACTCGAGGGGCGACCACCCGTCGAGGCGGTCCGTAACGGCGTCGGTAACGTCCGTGAGGTAGGGTAGGCCCCAGCGGGCGACGACGATCGCTCCGATGGTATTGAACAGGATATCGGACATCGTATCGTCGAGGCCGTGTTGAGCCAGGGGCATCTCGAGGCCGGTGATACCGGCGACGACGTCGAAGCCGAACTCGCCGATCTCCCAGAAGACGCCGAACGAGAGGACGAATATGACGATGAACCCCGGCGTCAGTTCTGGTGGAAGGTGAATTTCCTCCCGGTGCTCGTCGAGCACGCGGATCGCGACGTAGCCGACGCCACCGACGAGCGTCGCCGACAGCGGGTGGGTGAGGTTGTGCCACCAGAACGAGCGATCGTAGATGTAAAACGAACCGATCGAGTGCATGAAGACAACCACCGTAACCCAGAGCACGAGCCCCGAGTCGAACGGGAGGTCGTATCTGTGACGAAGCAGCGTCGGAACGAACGTCACCGCGAGCATTGCGGTCGCGTTGGAGACGGCCCCGAAGTCGAGTGTCACGGCACCGTATCCGGCCATCGCGACCATTCCGAGACGAAGCACCTGAACGAGCACACGCTGGAGTCCTCCGGAAACGGGAAGGCGCTCCTCGAGCGGCGGCCGCCCGTCGATGTCGGCTTCGATCGCGAACACGTCCTCGTCGATGCCGTCGACGGGTGCCGAGACGAGTTCGTCACCGGGGAAGTGCCGATAGTACAGATCGAAACAGACGCCCGCGAACAGCCCCGCCGTCGTCGCGGTGATCAGAAGCCACATCAGTTCCGCGTTGCTCGCGAGAATCGCAGTTCCTGCGAGGAGGTCCCGAATCCACGTCACCATCGCCCACACCGCCGCAATCGACGCCGACACCATCGTGACGACGGCGACCGCGAACCACCGCTCGAGTCGAACCTCCGTCAGCGCGTGTACCTCGAGGGTGAGCGCGAGTGCGATCGCCGCGCCACCGGTATAGAGGACGAGCTGGCGACGCCAGAGATCGGGGAAGATCGTAGCCACGAGCAGCGCCGCAACCGCAACCGTCGTCACCTCCCAGGGGAGCGCGGCGCGTGTGGACTCGAGGGCGACGACGGGAACGATCGCGACGATCACGACGGTCGCGGCGAACAGCGTTTCGTGGATCCGGCCGTCGACGAGCGCCTGTGCGCCGACGAATCCGGCGACAGCGATCGCCAGCCAGGAGAGATACGCGTTCGATCGTTCGCCGTGAAACGCCCGAGTCGGAGTCCGTGACATCGATAGTTCGTTCGGCACACGCTGGTGGGGAAGGGCCGTCCGAACCGTCCGTACGACGGGATTCGAGTAAAGGTCGCGGCTTGCAACTGGCGACCGCCGCCGAGAGAGCGCATCCCGGGAACCCGAGGACTCGCCGTCCCCTCTCCCGGGACGACTGCGTGCCCAATCACATGCGGCCGGTGGAACGTATCCGTTCTCGACCACCCGACGCCCATATGAGGCCGTCGTGCGTACACGGGATACTCGCTATGATGGCCACGACTCACGCGTACGGAGGGCTCGCGGTCGCCGCTGCGCTCGCGATCGTCGTCCCCGAGTTCGCGTTCGTCATCGCCGCCGCCGCGATCGTCGGCGGACTCTTCCCCGACCTCGACCTCTACGCCGGCCACCGCCGGACGCTTCACTTCCCGGTCTACTACTGGGTGCTCGCGGTCCCGGCATCGGTCGTCGCAGTAACCGTTCCCAGGCCGGCGACCGTCGCCACGGCGGTCTTCCTCCTCGCCGCAGCGCTCCACTCGGCGATGGACGCGTTCGGTGGCGGCCTCGAGTTGAAACCCTGGCGGGCGACGTCCGACCGGGCGGTGTACAGCCACTACCACGACCGGTGGATCGAGCCGCGGCGGTGGGTCCGCTACGACGGTGCGCCCGAGGATCTCGCTCTCGCCGTCGCGCTTGCAATTCCCGCACTGGTGGTCTTCGACGGCGTCGTCAGACGTCTCGCCTTCGCTGGCCTCGCAATCTCGGCGGGGTACGTACTCGTGCGAAAGCCCCTCGCCGTGGTCGCCGAGCGGGTACTCGAGCGCGTCCCCGATCCCGTCTTCGATCACCTCCCGGCTCGGTTTCTCCCGCTCGAGGAGTCGGACCTCGAGCGCATCGGCGACGACGGGTAATATACTGTCGGACAGGGGTCCGTGTGAGGTCGGTCGCGAATTCGTGGTCGTCCCTCGGGTGTGGCCGCAGTTGCGCGACCGATCGTCGCTTCGCTCCGTCCGGTAGTATATCCTCGACGACGACCGTAGGGATAGTGAAACGGCTGTCGGCGCTATCAGGGGATTCGCCGGCCGGTCTCTCGAGGCGAGATGGACCCAACGGGGAAATCACTAACTCTCGAGAAGACGACGTCGGTGTATGAGACTCACACACGTCGGTCACGCTGACGATTCGCAGTCGAATCCGTCCAGGACTGCTACGCCGACGGAAACACGGGCTGGAACCGCCGCCATGCGATGAACGTCCACTGGCACCGTCGAGACCTCCGTGCGACCGACAACCGATCGCTCGACGCCGCGGCGTCGGAGGGGATGACACTCCCCGTCTTCGTTTTCGATCCTGAAATACTCGAGTTCGCCTCGCCACCAAGGGTCGCGTTCATGCTCGAGTCGCTGGCCGAACTTCGCGCGTGGTACCGCGAGCGCGGGAGCGATCTCGTCGTTGCGACCGGCGATCCGCGGGACGAAATTCCGCGCATCGCCCGCGAACACGGCGCAGACTGCGTGACGTGGAACCTCGACTACTCGGGGCTTGCGGACGACCGAGACGAGGCGGTCCGCAAGGCGCTCGGCGGCGCGGGTATCGACGTCGAGTCGTACGACGACGCCCTCCTGCACGAACCCGGTTCGATCACCACGCAGAAAGGCGAGACGTACGCCGTCTACTCCTACTTCTGGCGCAAGTGGCGCGATCGCGAGACTGAATCACCCGCTCCGGAACCGCCCGCCGACCGGCTGGCGGACGTCTCGAGTGGCCCCCTCCCGTCGCTCGCCGACCTCGGATTCGACGACCCCGAGGCGGACGTTCCCGACGGCGGGATGGACGCCGCACGCCGTCGCCTCGAGACGTTCTGTGCCGGCCCCGTCTATCGGTACGCGGACAGACGGGACGAACCTGCGGCCGACGCAACCTCGGGACTGTCGGCCCACCTCAAGTGGGGAACCGTCGGAATACGGACGGTGGACGAAGCCCTCGAGCGTGCGAAAGACGACGCGCCGGACGAGGCGGCGATCGAATCGTGCGAGGAGTTCGCGTCGCAACTCGCCTGGCGGGAGTTCTACGCCCACGTCCTCGACGCGAACCCGAGCGTCGTCACGCAGAACTACCGATCGTACGAACACCGGATCCGGTGGCGAACCGATCCGGACGCCCTCCAGGCGTGGAAAGACGGCGAAACGGGGTATCCGATCGTCGACGCCGGAATGCGCCAGCTTCGATCCGAGGCGTTCGTCCACAACCGCGTGCGGATGATCGTCGCCTCGTTCCTGACGAAAGACCTCCTGCTCGACTGGCGGAAAGGGTACGCCTGGTTCCGCGAGAAACTCGTCGATCACGACACCGCGAACGACGTCGGCGGCTGGCAGTGGGCGGCCGGAACCGGCACCGACGCACAGCCGTACTTCCGGATATTCAACCCGATGACGCAGGGAGAGCGGTACGATCCCGACGCCGAATACATCCACGAACACGTTCCGGAACTCGAGGAGGCCCCTCCCGAGGCCATCCACGACTGGCCAGACCTCGAGCCCGAGGAGCGGGCGGCCGTCGCGCCGGCGTATCCGGCTCCGATCGTCGACCACGCGGAGTGTCGCGAGGCGGCCATCGAAATGTTCGAGACGGCCCGCGGCGACGAGTGAACCGAGTTCACCGGTCCGTCTCAATCGCCGGCCTCGAGTGACCGAGCGACCCGCTCGCCGGTCTCGAGTCCGTTTCGGAGCGCGGCGTGGAGCCGACCCTCGCCGGCGACCCAGTCGCCGAGACAGTACAACCCGTCGCGTTCGGCCGACTCGACCGCATCCCGGTCGACGCCGCGTTCCGGCTGTGCGTACCGCCACCCCTGGTAATCCGTCCACGCCGGCGTCTCGAGGCGGGCGTCGCCGACGACGTCGGCGGTCAGTCGGGCGAGTTCCGCGACGGTGTCGGTCGGGTCGTCGTCGTACCGCTCGACCGACCACCGATCGTTCGCCTGCACGATCAGAACCGACTCGCCGTCGGGAACGTGACCGGGCTTGCACTCCTCCCGTGCGATCCAGCCGATCTCGTGGCGCTTGTCGGTGTTGACGAGTGCATAGTACGGCACCTCGAGTGCGAACTCGTAGCCGAGGACGGCGGTCAGGATCGTCCGGTACTCGACTGCCTCGGCGGCCTCGGCGATGGAGGCGCGTCGGTCGTCGTCCCAGTCCGCCTCGCGGACGAGTCGCGCCGTCTGCGGGGCCGGCGGCGTACAGAGCAATCTGTCGTACGGTCCCCACCGATCGCCGTCGGCGTCGGTCAGCAGCCACTGGTCGCCGTCGCGGCTGATCCCCGTAATTCGGGTGTGCCGGTTCACCGTCGCGTCCGTCTCGGCGAACAGCCGCTTCGCGAGTTGCGTGATGCCCGTTCGATAGGTCAACTTCCGTTCATCTGTCTGCCTGCCTTCGCCGACGGTTCCGTCCTCGTCGAAGACGTGTATCGGCCCGTCGACCGAGACGAGACCGTCGCTCTCGAGTCGTTCGGTCACGAGCGAGACGATGCGCTCGTCGTCGTCTTTCAGGTAGTTCGCCCCGTAGTCGTAGTACGTTCCGTCGCGACGTCGCGTCGCCGCCCGCCCGCAGACGCCGCCGGACTTCTCGAGTACCGTACAGTGTGCGTCCGGCGCGTCTCGGTGGATGGCGTACGCCGCCGCCGCACTCGCCGCGCCGGCGCCGATGACTCCGATGTCCATACGCGACTCTGGGCGTGAATCGTTGCAGGTGTTACGATCGGACGACCAGCGATTCGACGAGAACGGCACCGAGCTGTTTTGCGAAGCGATCGACGAGTGGCCGGGGTGCGAGACCGTTGAACCGAGGAGGAAGTCGAACGCTCCAGGGTCGTCTCGAAATGTCGGTCTATATTATAAGCGCCTTCGAACGGCCGGTATGACGCTCTCGACCATCCCCCGATACGATCCCGACCGCGTCGGCCACGTCGGCGACCGGGCGGTCGTCCTCGGAGGGAGTATCGCGGGCCTCTGTGCCGCGCGGGTCCTGGCCGACGGGTTCGAGGAGGTCGTCGTCCTCGAGCGCGATCCGCTGCCCGACGACCCCGCGGCCCGCGACGGCACACCCCAGAGCAGTCACCCCCACGTCATGCTCGAGGCCGGGCGGGCGACGCTCGAGGACTTCTTCCCGGGATTCGGCGAGCGACTGCTCTCGGCGGGTGGGCTGGTTATCGACGCCGCGACGGACATGCGATACTACGAACAGGGCGACTTCCTGGCTAACGGACCGACGCGACTCCCGATGTACTGTGCGACCCGGGCGCTGTTCGAACACGTCGTCCGGCAACGACTCGCGAAGTTCGAGACCGTCGAGCAACGCGGCGAGTGCCGGTTCGTCGACTACCTCGTCGACTCCGAAGGCGGAATCGACGGCGTAACGTATCGCGCCGACTCCGGCGGTGAAACGTCTCTGGATGCCGATCTGGTTGTCGACGCCACCGGTCGGACGAGTCGAACCCCGGCGTGGCTCGAGGCCAACGGGTACGCGCCGCCACCCGTCGACGAGGTCACCGTCGACGTGACGTACGGAACGATCCGCGTCGAGCGACGACCGGAGGCCCGCTATTCGCTTTTCGTCCCACCCGTTCCGTCTCGTCCTCGAGGCGGCGCGGCGATTCCCGTCGAGGGTGACCGCTGGGAGGTGATCTTCCAGGGTATCCACGGCGAGGCGGCGCCGAGAACCGAAAACGAGTTCGTCGCGTTCGCCGAGAGCTTCCCCGTTCCCGAGTTCGAACGACTCGTAACGAGTCGGGAGTGGGTTTCCGAGACGATCCACCACTACCCCTTCCCCTCGAGTATTCGGCGTCGGTTCGAGACGCTGGATCGGTTCCCGGAGGGGCTGCTCGTCACCGGCGACGCCGTCGCCAGCTTCAACCCGGTTTACGGCCAGGGGATGTCGGTCGCGGCGCTCGACGCCCTGATACTCCATCACGCCCTCGCCGACGGACGCAACGAGAAGCTGGCACCGGAATTTTTCGACGGGATCGCACCCGTGATCGACGCCGCCTGGAAAATCGCCGTCGGTGCCGACTTCGCGTTCCCGCAGACGACCGGGCCGAAACCCCGCGGTACGGACGTCTTCAACCGGTACACGTCGCGGCTGGTTCGCCAGGCTCACTCCGACGGCGAGCTGACCGACGCGTTCTACCGCGTGTTCCGCCTCGAGTGTCTCCCGGCGACGCTGCTTCGTCCCGGCGTCGCGTGGCGGGTGCTCCGGCCGAACGTCCGATAGGGACTGCTGTAGCAATGTACCGGTGGAAGCACGTTCCGAGCGGCGACCGGCCTCTCCGAACTGTTCGGCGGGATCCGAGACGGACTCGAGCGGGACGGAACGCTGTCGGTCGTCCCCCTCCGGAAACTCGACTTCGACCACCAGTTACGCCGCGTCGGGCCGATCGTCGAACGGCTCGAGACCGAAACCATAGGGTCGTACGCGTGACTCCGTAACGTCGGCAATATCACCACCGAGGAATACTTCACCGCTGTTGGCTGATTCGTGGACTGCTGTGACGGCTTCCTCATCGGCTCACACGGGTAGTCGCTTCGTAAATCGTGCGTTCCGATGAATACGACGCGGACGATACCGAACGTGAGTACGCGGTGATGAACGGACCGAGAGCGCGTTCCGGAATGTAAACTGCGTATAACCCAGGATCACCGTATTCCCCTTCGTGTTCGATCGGCGGATCGAATTCCCCCGATGGGACGACCCAGCGTCGGCCATCGAGCCCCGAAACCGGACAGCCGCCGTGAACCAATGTATATAGTCCATACTGTAGTGAGTAGGACTGATTCAGGCCGAACATGAGTCCGCTCCGTTCGATCTCGAGGCGTGCTCGAGATCACGTGCGAGAAGCCACCTACGTCGACCTGGGGGCGGTTCGTATCGATACGCGGGCGCTCGCCGCGTTTCGGATCGCCGCCGGATTGCTCATCGTCGCGGACGTCCTGCTTCGCGCTCGGAACTTCTCGTTTTTCTACACGGAGTCGGGCGTCGTCCCGCAGTCCGTGGCGACGGAGATGACGGCTGACAACGCGTTCTCGATCTACTACTTCACGACGGATCCGACGGTGATCGCGGCGTTGTTCGTCCTCACGATACTGGTCGCGGTGCAGTTAATCGTCGGCTACAAAACGAGAATCGCGATCGTCCTCTCGTTTCTCCTCGTCGTTTCGCTGGATCATCACAATCCGCTGGTCCTCAGCTTCGCGGATACGCTGTTTCGGATGTTGCTGCTCTGGGCGACCTTCCTGCCGCTGGGGGAACGATGGTCGGTCGACGCCCTCCACGCCGACGCGGCGCCGAGACCGACGGTTGCGAGCCTCGCGTCCGCGGCGATTCTGGCCCAGATCGTCTACATGTACGTCCTCAACGGCTACCACAAGCGCGAATCCGAGCTGTGGACCGGCGGGGAGGCCACCCCGCTTATCATGGGGCTCGACAACACGACGTTCCTCCTCGGCGACGTTATGCGGAACGTCCCGACGCTCCTGCAGTACGGCGGGATGACGTGGTACTACATGATGCTGTTCGCCTGGTTGCTCGTCCTCCTCCGGGGACACGCACGCACGCTTTTCGTCGGCATGTTCCTCGCCGGCCACGCCTCGTTCGCGATCACCGTTCGGATCGGCGCGTTTCCCTACGTCGCGATCGCCGGTCTGATCCTGTTCCTGCAGACGCCGGTCTGGGACAGATTCGAGGCACTCGTCCGCTCTGTGCCCCTCGAGCGGTTCCGACTCGCACGTGTTCGAGGCGAACTCGAGCGCCACGGATCTCGACTCCCCCGAGCCCGGATCGACTCACAGGCCCTCGGCCACGTCAGAACGACCGTCTACACCCTCGCACTGATCGTCGCGGTCACTTCACTGCTCGTCGTACCCGCACTGTCACACCTGCCGGTCGCCCAGTCCATCGACGAGGAGGACGGTCCGAAAGAGCGCATCGACGACAGGGCCGACGTGATCCGGGTCTCCCAGCCCGAGTGGACCGTCTTCGCCCCACATCCGCGGACCGTCGACCGATACTACGTCTTCCCGGCCGAAACCGAAGGCGGCGACACGGTCGACGCGTACAACGAACGTCCGATGACCTACGAGAGGCCCCACGACGAACTCCAGAAGCAGTTCGGCACCTACCGGGAACGCTTCTACATGAACAGCGTCAGACGCGGCGGTCCCGACGATATCGTCTCCGAAACGCTCGCGGAACACCTCTGCGAGACGTGGGCGGAAGACCACGGCGAAGAACTCACCCACGTCAACATGTACTACGTCGTCGAGGACGTGACCCTCGAGACGATGGACGACCCCGACGAGCGCGCTCGAGAGGTTCGGTCGATCTACTACCACGGCTGTGGCGACAACGAGCCGAAAGCGATCGATCCGCCCGAGTGAGACGGTTTACTGTCCGTCATTGCCGGCACACCCGCGACCCGGGCGGCGGGTGCGTCGGTACACAGGGACAGCAATCCGTATGAGACGGTCCGCTGTGGCGTCGGACCGGCCGACCGCGGACGGTCGCGTTCGTACAGCGAGCGGACAGGAATCAGCCCTCGAGCGTTCGGCGGGTCGCGTCGATGCCGGCCTCGACGTCGACCTCGACGCCGTGCTCGGCCAGCACCGATCCGAGCGACGAGACGAGGTAGACGGCGTTTTTCGCCCGGGCGGAGTGACCCATACAGCCGACACGGAGGATTTCGCCCTCCGTCTCGCCCAGTCCGCCGACGATTTCGATACCGTACTCGGATTTGAGCCGCGACGTCACCTGACCGGGGTCGACCCCTGCGGGGACGCCGACGGGGGAGAGCGTTCTGAGCCAGCACGACTCGTCGACTGCCAGTGACAGCCCCATCGCCTCGAGACCCTCCTTCATCGCTGTCGACACCCGGCGGTGACGATCCCAGTAAGCGTCCAGGCCGACCTCGGCGACGATCCGCAGTGCCTCCCGAAGGGCGTATGTCGTCGAGATCGAATCAGTGTAGTGATATCCTGGGTCGGGCCCCCAGTAAGACCACAGGTTTTCCAGGTCGAGATACCACGACTCGACGGGTGCGTCCCGCGTTCGAACCTTCTCGACCGCCCGGTCGCTCATCGTTACCGGGCTCGCGCCCGGCGGGGCCGAGAGACACTTCTGTGAGCCGGCGTAGACGACGTCGACGTCCCACTCGTCCGTGTACAGTTCGACCCCGCCGAGCGTTGCGACGGCGTCGAGGACGACGTACGCGTCGTGGTCGTGGGCGATCCGCGTGATATCGTCGACTGCCGGCTGACGGACGCCCGTGCTGGTCTCACCGTGGGTGATACCGATCACGGCCGGATCGTGCTCCTCGACAGCCGCTTCGACGGTTGCGGGCTCGAGGGCCGCCCCCCACGGCGCATCCACGGAAACGGCCTCCCCTCCCGCTCGTTCGACGATCGTTCCCATTCGGTCCCCGAAGTAGCCGTTTCCGGGGACCAACACCGTCTCTCCGGGCTCGACGAGGTTGACGAACGCGGCCTCCATCGCCGCCGATCCCGGCCCGCTGACGGCGAACGTGTGCTCGTTTTCGGTCTGAAAGACGTATCGTAACAACGCCTGGACGTCGTTCATCACCTCCACGTAAAAGTCGTCGAGGTGGCCCGTGACCGGCGTCGTCATCGCACGATACACCCGAGGATGGATCGCACTCGGCCCGGGACCGACGAGCGTCCGTTCGGGCGGCCGTAACTCCTCGACCGTGGGAGGTGTGTACATGGCACAGACATTTCGATCCAGTGTATTAAACGCCCCGCCGTGGCTCGAGGACCGGTATCGTACCCCGACGACCGCTTCGATCACGACTCGAGAACCGAATCAGGCAACCTGTCGTCGATCAATCGGCAGCCTCGACACCGGTAATTTCGAATCGGACACCGCCTGGGTCGCTGTCGGTTACGTCCAGCTCCCAGCCGTGAGAATCGACGACTTCCCGGACAATCGCGAGGCCGAAACCCGTTCCGGATTCGGTAGTCGTAAACCCCCGCTCGAGCATCCGACCGCGAATCTCGTTGGGGATCCCGTCTCCGTCGTCTTCGATGTAGAATCCACTTCGGCCCGGAAGCGATCCAACACGAATGCGAATGGAGGGGTCGTTGTGCTCTATTGCGTTTCGAAACAGGTTTTCGAACAACTGTTTGAGACGGCTGTCGTCGGCGACAATGTCCATATCGTCGTCGACGATCAGTTCTGAACCCGTCTGTTCGATGTTCGACCAACAGGATTCGGCGATCGAAGTCAGTGAGACGTGCGTGCAATCGACAGCGGAGGTTCCGGTCCGTGCCCAGACGAGCAGTTCCTCGATCAACTGCTCCATTCGGTCGTGTGCCCGGGAGACTTCCTGTAAGACCTCGTTCTCACAGTCCTCCTCGAGGAGTTCGAGTAGCCCCTGTGCAACGTTGAGCGGATTTCGCAAGTCGTGTGAAAGCGTTTCGGTAAACGTTTCTAGACGATCGTTCTGTCGTTGCAGCTTTCGTTCCTGACGCTTTTGCTCGTCGATATCGACGATGCACCCGATTGCACGACGGGGCGTACCGTCTTCGTCGCGTTCGACGACCTTCCCGACGTCCCTGACCCATTTCCACCGACCGCTTGCAGTCCGGAGTCGCTGTGTCACGTCGAAATGAGCGATGTCGTCTCGCAGATGTGAGTGCAACGTATCCAGTACGTGCTCGTGATCCTCGGGATGACGCAACTCGAGCCACGTGTCCGCGTGTGGCGTCAACTCCGCTTGCTCGTAGCCGAGTAGCTGTGCGAAGCGGTCGTCGAACCAGGTTCGTTCCGTCTGAACGTCCCACTCCCAGATACCGACTTTACCGGCCTCCAGCGCGAGTTCTAACCGTTCGGCGTTTCGACGACGTTCACGGTCCAGTGATCCGTTCCTCGGGAGGGCCGCGGAGATGGAAGCGGCATCGTCGACCGTGCCATCGTCGTCAACGATGGGAGTTTCCCCCTCGGTATCGGGAATCGAGCTCGCTCCCACTTCGGCTGTCCGTTCGGTGAGATCGATAGCAATCCCACAGACCAGGACCACCCGTCCGTCGTCCAAAACGGGACTGAGGCGGACGTCGATCACACGGTGTGGGTCGCGCTCCGTACGGTGCCACTCGATCTGGAGTGGCTCACCCGTCTGAACTACTTGCTCGTGGAGTTCGACGAACCGCTCTGCCATCTCCGGTTCGACGAGGTCTGTCGGCGTTTTCCCGATGACGTCGACGTCGCGGGAGATGCCGACCTCGTCCCGATATTTCTCGTTCGCCAGGACGTATTCGTTCTCCCGATTTCGGACCCAAACTGGAACGCCTATCGCATCGAACGCCCGCTCGAGTTGCCAGTCTCGTTTCGTCGTTTCGTTCGTCGTTCGATGTTGCTCGATGGCGTTCGAAAGACGATTCGCCAGCACGACGACCGAATCCGAACCGGTTTCGCGTCGAACGACGTCGGTCGCACCAGCCGATATCGCTTCTTCCGCGGCGTCGGAAGACCAGTTTTCGATCCACACGATGATCGGGAGGTTCGGATACGTCTCCCGTACCGTTTCGAGGAATTCGATCCCAGGTTGGCGGGGAGGTTCGAGCTGAACGAGAATGCAATCGATACGAGTCCGCTCGAGTGTGGGCATCGCTTCGGCTGACGTAGAAACGTTTAGAAACTCGGTCGTCCTGTCCGCGAATCCATCGAACTTTGACAAGTTTGGTGTGAAATCCGGTTCCGAGCCGAAGTAAATGATTCGGATCTCACGGGACATGACGGGATAATAGGCTTAATTGTGCATATAATTTTGGAATCGGATAACTCATCAGATTATATGACAGTGATTCGTGACACCGATCTGTTGGCGGAGAATGATAACAGCCACTGCGCGGCGTGAATCAGTGACTATCATTCGGTCATAGTCCTTCCTGCTCGCTACCCAATCAGCAACCGCAAAAAAGAGGTGCTAATTCGATTCTTCAGGTGGAACTGTTAGCTTCTCACTAATCTACTTGTTCCCACGGACCCAGCTCGGAGCTACCGGGTTCGTCACCCTGAGTCCACCACTGGGCTTCCCACGTTTCGCCGTCGTGGCTAACCTGGTCTCCGTCATTGTAGACCGTATCAGGGTCCCATTCATCAGCGTCAGGTGAGTCGTCATCGTTACTATTGTCGTCGTCATCGACGTCCTCTACGTGTTCCCATGGGCCCCACTCGGAGCTACCGGGTTCGTCACCCTGAGTCCACCAATTGGCCTCCCAAACAGCACCATCGTGAACGACTTTATCGCCACTCGTGTAGGTCTCATCAGAGTCCCACGCGTCGTGGTCGGGACCGTCACCGTTGTCGTCGTCCCCATTGTCGTCATCATCAGAGCCGTCAAAGTCGACATAGGAGCACGAATAGAACGCTTCCGGCGAATCCGACCGTTGCCAGACCGTGTAGATTACGTGCTCTCCATTGCGGTCAGGTACGTCTACACCATCGATGGTTATTGTTCTATCAGGGCTAAACGGATCAGTCTCGTGGATCAATTCCAGGTCATCCCACGCAAGCCGAGTGTCTGGGTTCCATCCATCCTCGGTGATGTAGATTTGGAAGTACTCGGTTTCGTGTGGCGCGGATGCTTCATAGGTAAACGTCTGCTCACCAGGCTCTATCTCCGTTGTCGGCCAGTCACCTGGTTCGTTGAACGCATCGTATTTATCGCGTGAGGCGCTACAGAGTTCACCGTCATCAATGAGTTCCTGGTGGTTGCTGTCAGCATCCGCGATGTTTATTTCGTGCCAGTCATAGACTGCCTGCGCGTTCTCATCGTAGGCATATTGGCACATCTCGTTGTCGCCATCATCTATGAAATTGCAGTAGTACGTCTGACTGTATGGGTCCTCCATGGATCCATGTGCAGCGGCCATCTGTACGGCAAAGATGCCGAGAACCATCATAAAGAGGACCATTACCCCTATTTTTGCGACACGTGATCTCGTGACACGTGGCAGCCCATTCGTTTCACCTATCCCACTCGTTGTTGTTTCTGTCTCCATTGGCGATCCAACTCCACATAGAATTGGATACTATATACATTTTTCTGTCATCAGAATTAACACAAGGTGCCAGGCATTTATTTCATACCCATCTTAATGTTATTTGTTCTACTGTTCGTGTTAATATCCACCTTCGTGTTTTGTAGGTTCCGACGGCGACGTCGAAGGAGTGATCTTGGGCTATCACGAGGGAAAGTTCTGCGGATACAAAGTGTGTCTGGTGATTGACGAGCGAGTGAGCTGGCGGTCGCCATCGAAGGCGGTCGCAGGAGAGCGACCGATCGTCAAATAGTTCTGTCCGACAGTATGAGTGCACTCACGCCGCTGACATTTATTGGCACGTCGGTACGGCAATCCGTCTCAACTCAGACCGAGACGCGAGTCGACCCAGGGTCGAACGTCGGAGACCGGAATCGAGAAGAAGTCGAACGTTTCCAGTGTGGACTCGTAGATCGCCCGTCTGAGAACGCGTTCGCTCGGGCTGAACTGGGTGAGCGAGAGTTCACCGAGCGGCAGGTCGACCACCTGCCGTGCCTCCCGATCCGATCTGATCTCGCCGTCCGACCGGACCGAGAGCAAGGTGTTGACGAGAGCGCCGGCCCATCCCGACAGCCCGTCGATCCGGTTTGGCTCGTCCTGTCCCAACCGGATTCCGACCATCCCCTCGGGAAGCCTGTACGAACCGGGCTCGTCGAACGCGTGGATCGGATTGTTGTTCGTCGCCCCGCCGTCGGCCCACACGCCCTCGAGGTGGGCGAACGCGTCTTCGTCCGCGGGGTGGATGTGCGACTGTTCGATTTCCGGGGCGTCTTCTATCGGGTCTCCGATGGGGACGGGTTTGAATATTCCCGGAAAACTCATCGAGATGCGCACGGCATCGGCGACCTTGAACTCGGGCGTCGACTCCGTCGAGAAGACGTGTGGCTCCATCGTGGTGAGGTTCGAGCCGACGAGTCGAATCTCGGTATCGTACTCGGTGACGAAGTCGTCGAACGTGATCTCGTGGCCGTCCCACGGATGCGGGTCGATCAGGTTTGCGAGGTGCGTTCTGGCGTAACAGCCCGAAAACATTCCGAAATCGAAGTACAGATTGTGGAGACAGCCTCGAAAGTCCTCGAAGACGTGGTCGAGAACCGGGTCGTCGACGCCGGTCAGTCCGAAAAGCCCTCGAAGGGGATGTTTGATCGCGAGCCCCGACGCTTCGATCGTGCCTCGCTCGACGGTCGACCCGTGGTCGCTGCGGTCGTAGTGGCTCGCCCCGAGGATCCGATTGTCGATCGAGTGGGGGCCGTCGAAACGGCCGACGTGTAAGGGCTGGACTGGCCCCTTTCGTACCGCGGGAACGAAACTCTCGTCGTCACCCGGCGGGTCGTAGAAGTCGAGCAGCGCGTCGTCGGTCATTACGTCGTACAGCTCTCGCAACGAGTGACCGGACGCGAGCAACACCGCGGTGATCGCCCCAGCCGAGGCTCCGGAAATGCCCTCGATTCGATCCGTGTTGAGGACGTACTCGCCGTTCGATTCGGTCATCACGTCGATCGCCGGGTGGGACATCGCCGTGAGCGCACCGAGATAGGCCAGTCCCTTCCCTCCGCCACCTTCGAACGACAGGTATCGTATCCGCCCCGTCGGCGTTCCGTCGGCGTAGGTCGCCTGATTTGCTCGGGTGAATTCTGGCATGATTGTAAGAAGAGTGCTATTCCGGCGCTCTCAGTCTCCGTTCTCGCCCGGTCCGGTCTCCGAATCCAGCGTCGGCAACTCCGCCGTCTCCTGGAGTTTGACCAGCGACGTCGGCACGCTGACGAGCCACGGCTCGCCGACGGGCGTCTCCGCTTCCCAGCTGTCGTCGTCGGCCTCGAGTTCCTCGATCTCCTCGAGCGTCCCCACCAGTTCCGGATGCCAGATCTCGTCTGCGTCCGGGTCGAACGTATACTCGTCCCCGTTCGACTGGAGGTAGTTGAGCACGTCCCGATTGTAGCCCGGTTTGACCGGGAGCGTGACCGTCGCAACACCGGCTCGCAGGAAGCGTGCGAACTCCGGATCGGTATCGTCTGCGTCCTGGAGTGATACCCACCGGTCCCGATCCGTCCAGTAGTACGGATGGAACTCGTAGCGCATGTGCTCCCACTCGAAGGCGTCCTCGAAGAACTGGATCGTGTCGGTGGCCCCGGCCAGCCCGGAGAAATCCACGCCCGGATAGCCGTTCGGTCCGTCGGCGATCGGATCCTCGTCGATCTCCGATCCCTGCAACAGCGTAATCGATCCACGCTTGAGTTCGTCAGTCACGATTTCGGAAGTGCGGCCGGGGTTCGGAGCGTCGCCGAACGTGTCGATCACTCCCTCGTACTCGGCCGCGGCGACGGCGTCCTCGTAGGCCGATTTCTTTCGCTCGTACGCTCGCACGATCGCGTCGTACGTCTCGAGTTGCCACTCGGCAACCAGCGAATCACTTCGTCTGGAGACGAGGAGGAGATGGAGTGCGAACTCGTGGGTGTACCTCCGACTGACCGTCACCGGGAGTTCGTCGGCGTTCTGTTGGACTTCGGGAACGTCGATCGTCCCGCGGAAGCTTCGCGTCTGAGAGAAGACACTCGAGACGGTGTGACGTCCGGTTCCGACCGTCACCTGCAGTTCGTAGCCTCTCTCTCCGTCCACATCGTACAGATCGTCGACGTACTCGTCACTCCTGGCCGAAAAGGGATTCGTCCTGACCTCGACGCGTTCGGGTCGGTAGCCGTCGGGACTGGTGAGCGAGAACTGATCGTACGTCCGCTCATCGGTATCCGGGACCTCATCGTGCTCACGTTTCAGAGAGTCGCCGCGGACCTGGTACTCCTCGGGCGGCGGTGAGACGTCGCTGACGCCGTACTCCGTTGCGTACCACTGGTAGTTCGAGCGGTCCAGATCCTCGGGTCGTAGCTCTCTGATCTCCTGGGCGTCGTAGTCGATGAAAAACGGCTTTCGTGGCTTCTCGACGGTGACGTCGACCTCGTCGTTCGAGGTCAGCGCGTGACGATAGAACGCCGCCGGCTCGGGAACCGTCAGTTCGAGCATCACCCGGTTTCCGTAGTTGTACACCTGCTCCCGATAGATCTTCTCGACCCAGCGGTAGATCCCGGTAACGTGGCCGCTCCCGTCCGCGTTGTCGATGCCGTGTGCGTTCGTCTCTTCGGTCTCCTGGACGATTCGTGACCGTTCTCGCTCCCGAATCTTCGTCTTGATCCGGTTGACGGAGCGCTGTACGACGTCGCGGGCGAACTGCTGTGCGGTCCTGTCTCTCAGTTCGCTCGAGCTCGCCGACGAGGCGTCCACGTACGACTCGGTTTCGACTTTCGGGCCGATACCCACCATGATGCGGGCCGTCCCCGACGATTCGTACCCGGAGGCGAGACTCGACTGTTCGCGAACCGTTTCGACCGTCTCTCGCTGTAACTCGTACCGATCGGTCGTCTCGAGGTGGTCCTCGCCCTCCTCGACGGTTTCTGACTCCGATTCGGTCTCGTGTTCGGTCCGACGTTTTCGTCGATGCGTTCGCTCTTTCGACTCCCCCTGCAGGACGTTCTCGATGTGGGAGATTTCCCCGAGTTCGTAGCGCTCGAGGTTCTGTCTGACGAGGTTGAGGTCGCTCACCCCGAGGACGTCGACGAAGGGACTGGACAGCGTGTCGGAACCGGCCGGAAAGAGAGACTGTGTCGCTCCGTCCGGTACGTCCGTCTCACGAAACGAGAACTCCTGGGCCCGCTCGGAAATCGGGTAAAAGGTATCACCGACCTGCACCATCTCCGTCGTGAGCGAGCCGACGCCTTCCTCGAGAACGTCCGTCGCCAACGCCCGCTCTCGGCGTTTCAGTGTCTCTACCGTCGATCCGATCCGTGCGTCGTCGATCTCGGGTTCGACCGTCTCGATCTGCGTTTTCACCGCGTCCGATAGCTCCAGATCCGTCTCCAGATCGCCGATCGTCAACCTGGACCGGTCGAGTACCTGTGCGTCGTCGACTGTCACCTCGAGTGCTCGGTCGTCATCGTCGTCCGCGTTCGCGTCGTTTCGATTACCCCGTCTCCGCCTGGATGCGTCGGCGGTATCGACCGTCCGGTGCTGTCTCGCTCGTGTCACCCGTTCTCTGAATCCGGTGGAACCGTCGTCACTGGAATCGCCGTCACTGGAATCGTCGTCACGTGCGGGCTCGACGTCGGCAACAGCCTCCCGGTCGAAGGCGACCCGGTTGAGCTGGTCGATCGACCGGCTGACCGATCGAAGCTCCTCGACAGCGCTCTCGATGTCGCCACTCGCGTTCCCCGTGGACGGTTCCGTTTCCCCCTCGCTTTCCGTCGGGGATGAGCCCGAATCCGTCGACGCGAAGAGGTCGTCAACCAGGGCAACCGGCCGCTCCATCCCCGCCGAAACCACGTCCGTGAGTTCGGGCTGTGAGCCTCGTCCGGCGGCCGTTTCGATCACCTCGAACAGCCGGATCGCGTCCGCGACCGTCCGCTGGTCGACGGCGCGAGAACCCAGTTCCGGGGACACGGCGAGTGCGACGAACGTATCTTCCAGCCGTCTCCGCGCCCGCTGGTGGGTCGTCTCGTCGACGATTTCTGCCGGCATCGCATCGAACACCTCCTGTACCGTCCGTTCGACCTCCGAAATCGTCTCGGCGTCGTCGGACTCGAGAGCTGTCTGGAACGCAGCGATCGGCGTCCCCAGATCGTTCACGTCGTCGACGAACGCGCCACTCTGCCCGAATCTGGTTGCTATCGCGCCCATTCGTGTGCGCTCCTCGACGGTACGAAGCTTCGAGACGAGTTCGGATTCGCCTCTCGGGACCCGAATCACTCGCTCGGACGGGGCAGGGGTAGCAGCCGTCGTAAACCGGACCACCTCGTCGGCGAGAACGGACGGTTCGACTGCCCCGGCGTCCGACGACGCGGTTTCCGCCGCTTTCAGTTCGTTCCCGGAACGGTCCGGTCGAGGCGCGTTCTCGGTGCCGGATCCGTCCGTCTCGTCGGACTGCTTCTCGGGCATCTCATCCCGCTTCTCTCTCCGTTCTTTCGACCCTGGGGACCCTGTCCCGCTCGACGTCCGTGCATCGCTTTCCGTTGCGACTGTTTCTTTGCCGGCGTCACCGGTGTTCGACATAGGGTAGGCGACCGATGGTAAGGTGTTAAATTTAAGGTGATTTAGAAGTAAGTGTCACGATTACCTCGAGATTACTTACAATAATGTAGAGGCGGAATCATATGCCGACGTCGTAATCTAAACGCCAGTAGTACGAACCAAAGATCGGTCTCCGGTGAAAAAGGCCGAGTGTCTCGGGATTTGACCCTGAGGCGGTTCACACTCGAAAGCGAGCGGCGGCGGCTCGATACACTCTCCGAACTCGTAAAAGAGACGCCTGGGCAACCAGGACGTGTCAGTTCAGATCGAGCGAAACTCATTCCAGTAGAAGTGGTCGCCCGAGGAGGCCGGCACCCACACGCTGGGAGGCATTTTGACGGGCCGGACGACCTCGAGAGATTACCGCCAGAACAGATAACGTTCCGTGGATATGACATAAAATGACATGATTTAGGTAGGGTGGTACGATACACCCCTACAACATGGATTCGGAACCCGAAACAGACGGGAAGCTCCACACGCGACTTCGCCAGCAGGAAGTCGTCGCCGACTTCGGGCAACGGGCACTCGAGGCCGACGATATCGATTCGTTGCTGGCCGACGCCTGTGAGACCGTCGTCGAAACCCTTGCTGCTGACTGTGGATCGCTGCTGGAGGTGTGTCTGGAGCGTGAGTGTGCCCGAATCCGTCAGGGACGTGGCTGGGAGACGAGCCACGTCGGAGAGGAACCAATCCCTCTCACACCGGGCTCCCAGCTCGCGTACGTCCTCGACGGGGACGAGACGGTCATCGTCGAGGATCTCGCCGCCGAGGAGCGCTTTTCGGTGGCCCCACGGCTGACAGAGCAAGGCGTGGTCAGCGGGGTAGCGGTTCCCGTCGGCTCGGTCGACGATCCGTGGGGTGTCTTCGAGGTGTATACGACGGCCCAGCGTCCGTTCACCGAACACGACGCCACGTTCGTCCGGAGTATCGCTACCTTGCTTGCCGGGGCGATCGAGAACCACCGGAGCCGTCGGGAGATCGGGGAGATTCACGAACGCGTGTCCGACGGCTTTCACTCGCTGAACACCGACTGGGAGTTCACCTACGTGAACGACCGCGCCGCGGAGTTCCTCGGGGTGGATGCCGAGGAGCTGGTGGGGAAAAATCTGTGGGAGGTCTTTCCGCGCGTCCGGGGAACTCCGTTCGAGACCAACTACCGCAAAGCGATGGAAACCGGCAACTCGGTCTCGGTCGAGGCGTACTACGAACCCCACGACACCTGGTACGAAGAACACGTTCATCCCTCCGAAACTGGCATCTCCATCTACTTCCGGGATATCTCCGAGCGAAAGGCCTACGAACAGCAGCTGACGAAATACGAGACGATCGTCGAAACCGTCAACGACGGCATCTACGTCGTCGACGAGGACGGACGGTTTACCATGGTCAACGAGGCCTACACCGAGTTGACCGGCTACTCGCGGGAAGAACTTCTGGGATCACACGTCTCTCTGGTCGTCTCCGACGAGACGGTTCTGGAGGCGAAATCGCTGGAAGAACGGGTGAAGGCGGACGAAACTGATAAACTGTTGCTCGAGGCAGAACTCGAGACAGCGAGCGGCGAACGGGTTCCATCGGAGGCGACGTTTGCCCTGTTATCGGATCCCGCTGACGGAACCGAAACCGAGCGAATCGGCGTCGCACGTGACATTTCCACTCGAAAGGAACGCGAACGCGCCCTCGAGCGGAGCGAACGCCGATATCGGACGCTCGCCGCGAGTATCCCCGACGGCGCAGTGGGGGTGTACGACGACGACCTCCGATACACGCTGGCGGAAGGGACCGTTTTCGGGAACGTCCTCCCCGAGCCCGATCACTTCGAGGGCGAGACCATTTACGACCTGTTTCCGCCGGATCTCGTCACCGAACTCGAGCCCATGTTTCGGGCGGCACTCGAGGACGGCACGACCGACAGCGTCGTAACCGAGTTCGCAGACCGTACCTGGCGAGTGTGGGCGACGCCACTCATCGACCCCGGCGGCGAGATTTTCGCCGGACTCACCTTCTCTCAGGATATCACCGAGCAGATCGAACGCCAGGCGGAACTCGAGCGAACCAACGAGATGCTGGCGCGGTCGAACGAACGCCTCGAGCAGTTCGCCTACGCCGCCTCCCACGATCTCCAGGAGCCGATGCGGATGGTCTCGAGCTACCTCCAGCTCCTCGATCGACGACATCGTGACGCCCTCGACGAGGACGGCCAGGAGTTTCTCGACTTTGCCCTGGATGGTGCCCAGCGAATGTACGAGATGATCGAGGGGCTGCTCGCATACTCGCGAGTGGACGTCACTGCCGGCACCATGGAGCCGGTCGACCTGAACGACGTGCTCGAGAGCGTCCTCGACGACCTCCAGGAACAACTCGAGGAAACGGACGCAGAGGTGATCGTGGAGTCGTTGCCGCGGGTTACCGGGGACCCCGGACAGCTCCCGCAGGTCTTCGAGCATCTCCTCCGGAATGCCCTCGAGTACAGCGGTGACGAACCGCCACGAATTCGAATGAGCTCCGAGCACCGGGACTCGGAGTGGCGCGTGTCCGTGACCGACGACGGCATCGGGATCGATCCTACCGAACAGGACCAGATCTTCGAGGTGTTCGAGCGACTCCACAGCCACGGTGAGCACCCCGGAGCGGGGATCGGGCTCGCACTCTGTCAGCGCATCGTCGAGCGCCACGGCGGCGAAATCTGGGTCGACTCCGAACCCGGCGAAGGGGCGACGTTTTCGTTCACGTTGCCAGCGCGACCTGATCAGGAAAACTATCGTAGTCGTTGACAATCATTGCAGTTCCGATCACGAATCAGCGTTGGCGATTTCGTGCGAGAGGTCAGTTATAGTAACAACTGAAACGATTTACACACTGTTCGCACAGCTCACGGGTCGTTCCTCCCCGTTCGCTGTTTCGCGGTTCTCGCTCACTCCGTTCGCTCCGAACCGCGTACGCTCCGAACCGCGTCCCCCTCGTGTGATCAGGTGTGTATTGACTTTCAGTGGCTACTATAGCCCATCCGAAACGCTAGCGGCCTCAACTTCACCGTACACTGTCTCTAAAACGAGGAGCGTGGCGAACGCCTCGAGCAACTCGAGAGAATCGATTTCGGCGAGAGGAATAATCAGCCCCGTCTGAGACAGCCCCAGACGTCACGCGTTCAGGCCCCAGTCGACGTCCTCCACGACGACATCTCTCCTGTTCGACGCGTTCGACCTTCGTTCGTACTGATTTGAGTGTCTCCTCTCTGACACTATGAACTCGAGTCTTCCGGCGCTTCGACTGAAATCTCTTCAGGAGGAACGACTGTGACGAATCGGTTTCCTGTGCTTTCGATTCGGAGGAACCACCTATGATTCCACAGCGAACTCGTCGAGGATTGTCTCGTCGTCGAGTTTCGGTTTTGCCCTCTCGAGGGGAGTCGATCGGGGCCAGAGGTATCGCCACATGAGCCCCGCAGCGATCCCGCCGAGCGTCGAGGCGAGTACGAACATGACGGCGTCGAACGGCTGGATCCCCGCAATACCGGACGTGAAGATGCGGGCGATGGCGACCTGCGGGTTCAGAAACGCCGTCGAGGCCGTTCCGATGATCCCCATACCGACGGTAAAGCCCACCGCGAGCCCGATCCAGTCGCTTTCCTGACGGATCAGGGAGATGATGACCGAGGCGAGTAACACGGTGCCGAGGAACTCGGCCAGCCAGGTGGACGCGGGGCGTTCGACGGCGGAGACGGCGAACACCTCCCACCCGATCGTGCTCACGAAGGTGAGCCCCGCCAACCCGACGCCGACGAGACCGCCAAGGAACTGCACGGGGATGTACTGCCGTGCGGTCTTTGCGTCTACGTCGCCGGTCACCAGTAGCGCGATGGTGACCGCTGGGTTCACGTGCGCACCGCTAATCGGTCCGAGCATCTGCACGACGACGAACAGCCAGCCTGCGGTCGCCAGCCCGATGAACAAGACGCCGATACTCGGACTCGCCCCTAACATTCCGTCTGCGAGCAGGCCCGAGGACACGAGGACGAAAACGAGCGTCGCGGACCCGAAAAACTCCGCGACGAGTTTCTGTTTGGTTGTGAAATTGTCTCCAGTCATCAACCGACATGTAGGTCTCGAGCGGGTTTATCTGCACCACCTAACCGCCCGACTGCTGTACCGTCCGACTTTTCGGACGGTCGTCGGTGCGAACTGTGTTAGCGTCTCCCGCCGCGTCGCTGACGGGGTTTGACACCGAGTAGCCGGGCGACTGATCACCTTAGTGTTCGAGGCTAGTAATTCGGCGTAATCTGGTTCGTCCTCTCTCCACCGAGAGCCGTGGATCCGGCGTCTCGTAGCGCAAACGCGTGAAATACTATGCTGGGTCTCGAGACCGTCTGACGACTGAATCGGACGGAATGGAGCACGTAAATCGATGGTGGCAGAACTCGAACAGGAACGGCGTATAAGTAAACGGATTCACGTTCGAACCATCACAATGACTCCGTTTACCTGGCATAATTTCGATGTATCTCGAGTTGCCGGTCAGGTCGGTGCAGGTCGATCGGTCGCCCTCGCACCGATAGCTCCACCAGCGAGACCGAGTACGGCGCCAATCACTGCTCCGATCAGGAGTACGATACCTGCTGGGAGGAGTGCGATGACCAGAGAGGTCGTGAAATCCCTGCTTCCCATCCCCCACAACAGGGAAATAAACAGTAGAAATGCAACCAGCACTGTGGCCGGCAGTGACGCAATCGCCCCCGGAACGATTCCGACCAGTGTCCCCTGACGGATATCGTTCCCCCTGAAGTATCCCGCGACGAACCCTCCGAATATCGGTCCTGCCAGCACCCCCACCGCGAGGGGTTCGAAGTAGCTCACGAGGACAAGGGACAGAATACTGATCCCGGTGCCTACGAGCGTCCCAAAGAACATCGCAACTCGTTTCGAAGCCGGTTGTGCCTCCTTCTCCAGTGAAGCGTCGGTCCGTGGACTATCGCTCCCGTCGGTCTGTATTCGTCGTGACTTGGTTGGCATTATTCGGACTGGTCTCGCTCGTGTCTATCAGTGAATTCCGGACGACCGATCGTTCGACCACTCCTGTGCGGACACGTCATACGGTTTACTGTAAGTCATTGCCGGCGCACCCGCGACCCGGGCGGCGGGTGTGCCGGTACACAGTTACAGTAATCCGTATCAGTCGCCAACCATACCGCATTCCTGAACGATCAACAGTCATACAACCTGTGTCATTTATAATAGTATACTAACACTATGTGAAGTAATCGGTCGTGTGCCTCAGTTATTAGAGGGGTAGGTCATCGATACTCGAGTCTGAAAGTCGTGCGGACGTTGAGTGGCAATCGTATGATACTGGTGGATTGAGGGCCTCGGCACTCATAGGGCTCGTCACCGCCGGATGCCGAGTCCGGCTCGGAGCGGGTGCATCGTCATCGGCCACTCGAGGAGACGCCGGTCGGTCCAAAGACGGTTTTGATCCGGGTCCTCGAGCGAACTCGTGGGGACGACTTAAGCCTCCCGGGGACACACCTCGAGAGAGATGGGAGGCGAACCCGCCGGCGTGGCCGCCACCGGCGAAGACCCCGAAGTCAGTTTCGTCGTTCCGGCGCGAAACGAGGCCGAGTATCTCCGCGGGACGCTCGCCAGTCTCGCGGCTCTGGATACGGCCTACGAGTACGAGGTGATCGTCGTCGACGGCGACTCGAGCGACGACACGCGAGAGATCGCTCGCGAGTACGGTGTGACCGTGATCGCCGGGAACGCCACCGGAATCGCGGCGGCGCGAAATTGTGGAGCCGACCACGCGAACGGGGAGTGGATCGCGTTCATCGACGCCGATACGCGCGTCCGGGCGACGTATCTGACGCGGATGCTCGGCTATCTCGAGGCGAACGATCTGGTCGCGGCGAGTTCGTACTGTCGGATGACCGGACCGAAGCGGGCAAAGCTCGTGGAGGCGACGATCAATCACGTCTTCTCGCGGCTCGAGTCCCCGATCCTCCCGGGGTTCAACGTCGTCGTCGACCGGGAGGTCTTCCTCGAGATGGGGGGGTTTCCGGCGGTTCCGAACGAGGATACCGCGTTCAGCCGACGACTCGGCCGCCGGTATCCCACCGGGTACTGTCGACGCGTCCTCGTCGAGAGTTCCGGGCGACGGGTCACAGCGTACGGACTGACGGGGACGCTCGTGTACTATCTCCGCCTGGACGCGGAGCGAATTCGGAGGACGGTCGGAGCCTGACGGGACGATATACTGTTGGACGGACCTATTCGAGGATCGTCGCCCTCCTGGGGCAGTCACCGATGGCGACGGCCGCGAAGTCAGGACCGGCGCCGAACTGACTGCCCGCCGACAGTATACGGTACGGGATCGATAGCCAGCGGGAGCGAACGGAAACGACAATCGCTTTTGCTCGTCGGCGTCGAGAAGAGACCGTGACAGTTCCAGACGAGGCCGAACGACTGCTCGAGAGCGAGCGGGTGATGGCTCACCTCGGGACCTGCCGCGAAGGGCGACCCCACGTCGCGCCGGTCTGGTATCGGTACGAGGATGGGACAGTCGAAATCGTCACGACGGGGCGAAAGCTCGCCAACATTCGGGAGAACCCACGGGTTTCGCTCTCGATTCAGGCGGACGAGGGCGGCGACACCCGCTGGATGGTGACGTTGCTCGGGACGGCGACGGTCGTCGAAGACGAAGACGAGACCGCCGAGGCCCGACGACGAATCAACGAGAAGTACGACGTCCGGCCGGAAGCCTACACCGAGAACACGCTGGTCCGAATCGACGTCGGATCGGCGACGTATCGGACGTACTGACGATGACCGCGAGACGGACCCGACGTGAGACGGCCGCCGCGGATTCGACGGCCGTCGTCCGGCCGGGAGGTAGATGAGCGATGGCGATCGCGCAACTGATGGTCGATGTCGGCGCGACTCTCGAGGACGCGACGGGAGTTCTCCAGTACGTGCTGGTGTTCGTCTTCGCGGCGATTCCGGTGATCGAGGTGCTCGTCGTCGTCCCGATCGCGATCGGGCTCGGACTTGATCCGATCGCGACGGGGATCGTCGCGTTCGCCGGAAACACACTCTCCGTCTACGGACTCGTGGCATTTCACCGGCGGCTCTCGGCGTGGTGGCGAGCCAGACGCGGCGAGACGACGACGGAATCGAACGATCGGTACGCGCGGGCCCGCCGGCTCTGGGATCGATACGGGCTTCCGGGGATTTCCTTCGGCGGGCCGGTACTCACCGGCGTCCACGTCGCGGCGGTCGTCGCGTTGCTCGCGGGCAGTCGAAGCCGGGACGTCGCCGCGTGGATGACGGTCGGAATTGCCGCGTGGACGGTCGTCATCGTCGTCGGATCGGTACTCGGCCTGTCGCTACTCGGCCTCTCCTGAGACAGAGCGTACTCGATGGCGACCCCCGTCGTGTGCCTCGCTCGGAGAAACCGCGTTCAGTCCGTTCGATTGCGCTTCAGTCCGTCCAGGCGCGCCACATATGTCAATTTAATTATAGTCAGTCCAGACGGCTACAGACCCGTCGGGACCTCGAAGTAAGTCGTCTCGAGGCCCCACTCCTCGGCGCGTTCCTGGAGCGACCGAACACCGAACGTCTCGGTCGCGTAGTGACCAGCGAGGAACACGTGAACACCCGCTTCCCTGGCCTCGTGATACGCCTTCCCTTTCCCTTCCCCGGTGACGAGCGCGTCCGCGTCGGCGGCCGCGGCCTCCTCGAGCCAGTCGGTGCCGCTGCCGGTGACGATCGCGACGTCTTCGATCTCGTCGGGACCGAACGCAAGGTGTCGGACCGGTTCGCCGCCGGTCTCGAGAGACGACTCGAGGCGGTCGCGCAGTTCGTCCGGGGCGTATCCGTCGGGTGCGGTCCCGCGCTGGCCGATGTACTCCGGACCGAGTTCGCCGAAGGGAGACCGCTCCTCGAGGTCGAGGACGTCGGCGACGCCGGCCGCGTTGCCGAGTTCCTGGTGGCCGTCGAGCGGGAGGTGAGAGACGTACAGCGCGACGTCGCCGTCGATCAGCGTCTCGACGCGGTCGTAGGTGCGGCCGGCGACGCGGTCGAACCCGCCCCAGGAGATGCCGTGGTGGGTGACGAGGACGTCCGCGTCGGCGTCGACCGCCCGCTCGAACGTCTCGCGGACGCCGTCGACGGCGAACGCGACTCGATCGACGTGAGCCGTCTCCGGCCCGATCTGTAGTCCGTTCGCGCTGGCATCCAGGTCCGCGTAGTCGTCGTGGCGCAGTTCCTCGTCGAACCGGTCGACGAACTCCGAGAGTTCCATACGACCGGATCGGCCGCCGACGGCTTGTAACCTTTCGATCCGGAGCCGACTCGAGCACTCCGGAGACGCTTCCCGGCCCGGTTCGTCCGCATCACTCGGGGCCGGCCCAGTTCGTCCCAATCACTCCGGGCCGGCCCAGTTCGTCCCCGCCACTCGGGAGGACGATTTACCGTCCTCCGGCACGAACCGGCGGGTATGTCGCGCCGAACAGTGAGCCACGAAGAGGGAGCGATATACGAGTTCACGCCGGGTCTCGAGGGAATCGCCACGGTCGAACCGGGAGCGGAGTTGACGATCGAAACGCGGGACAGCTTAGACGGCGCCGTCCAGTCGGAGTCGGACGTGATCGAGGCCGTTCCCGAAGAGGTAAACGCCGCGACGGGACCGATCGAAGTCGAGGGGGCCGAACCGGGCGACGTGCTCGCCGTCGAGATCGAGGAGATTCGGCTAGCGGAGGAACACGGGCGGGTGATCACGATCGACGGGTTCGGCTTGCTCGACGGATACGACGAGATCGATGCCCCCTGGACGAAACTGACGCCGGTCGGAGACGACAGGACCTCGGTCCGTTTCGACGACCTCGAGGTCCCGGTCGATCCCGTGATCGGAACGATCGGCGTCGCGACGGCCGGCGAGTCGTACACGACCCTCGTTCCCCACGATCACGGCGGGAACCTGGATACGACCGACGTCACCGGCGGAAATACGATCTACTTCCCGGTGTTCCAGCCCGGCGCGATGCTCGCGATGGGCGATTGCAAGGCCGCGATGGCCGACGGCGAGATGTGCGGAACGGGTTCGGAGATTGACACCGAGATCGACGTCACGCTCGAGGTGATCGACGACCCCGCGAGCCCCCTCGAGCGGCCGCTGATCGAGACGCCCGACGCCTGGAAGACCGTCGCGAGCGCGGAGACGCTCGAGGAGGCCTGCGAACGCGCGAACATGGACGCGATCGAGTTGCTTGCGGCCGAACACGGGTTCGATCCGACGGAAGCGTACGCGTTCTCGAGTCTGGTCGGCGGACTGGAGATCAGTCAGGTCGTCGACCCGCTCGTAACGGTCCGGAACACGGTTCCGAAGTCGTACCTGTCCTCGCCGATCTGATCGGGAGCCGACGGACGGGTCAACCGACCCCGGCAGGACGCTCGGACGGTACCTGCGGAACGTTCGAACGGAGTCGACGGGACGGTCAGCCGGTGTCGTGGAGGAACTCGAGTTCGGTTTCCAGTACCGGGTGTTCGTCGAACGCCGCGGCCACGACCGCGTCGTCTTCGTGGGGTTCCCACTCGACGATACCGTGGTCGGCGAGTCGGGGAAGGTGATTGTGAACGAGTGAGATTCGGACGTTCCGATACTCGGTGGAAGTTCCGGTTCGATCCGTAGCCGTACTCTCGCATTCGGCCAGTTCCGCCGTCAGTTCGGTAACAGTCATCCGCTCGTTTTCGTCCAATCGGGAGAGCACGCGCCTGCGGCGGCGGTTTGCCATGATCGAGTAGACGGCGTCTCGGTCCAGATTGGGGGTCTGGTACGATGACATACCCGGTCGTACGACGAGGGGCGTTGCAACTTTTGAGCCAAACTAGTTGGGCCTACAACACATATGAACTGTCCCGACGGGTGACGGAACGACGACGTGCCACGAAAGCGCCCGGGGCGTCGCTACACCGACGACTCGGCCGCGCTGAACACGAACTCGCGGAGCAACTTTCCGGCGAGAGAGGCCGCCTGTCCGTCGTCGCGGTCGTTCACCTCGACCACGTCGAACGCACACGCGTGCGAAGCGACGTCGCGGACGACGTCGCGCATCTCTCGTGGCTCGAGTCCGAACGGCTCCATCGTTCCGGTCCCCGGCGCGTACGCCGGATCCGCGCCGTCGATGTCGACGCTCAGGTAGACGTCCCGTCCCTCGAGTCGATCGTGGAACGAAAACGCCGCGACCTCCTCGGGTGGGACGACGGTCACGTCGTCTTCGTCCGCACGGTCCCACTCGGCTTCGCTACCGGTTCTCGCACCGAGGACGATGGCCTCCTCGACGCCCTCGAGTTCGAGAATCCGTCTGGTAACGCAGGCGTGAGAGAGGTCGTTTCCGTCGTACTCCTCGCGCAGATCGAGGTGTGCGTCGAGACAGACGAAGGCGTCGGGTTCGGCCGCGCGCGCACCGGCGAGCGAGACGGTGTGTTCCCCGCCCATCACGAGGGGGACGGCGTCGTCCCAGACGACGTCGCGAAGCGTCCCCTCGAGCCACTCGAGGTAGCCGGGAACGGCGTCCCACGCGCGGACGTCGCCGTGGTCGACGACGCCGAGTTCCGAAAAGTACTGGCCGGTTCGGCGGTCGTAGTCGTCGAACGTCTCCGCAAACGTTCTGATGCGTCGAGGACCGAAGCGGGTCCCCGGCTGAAAGGTCGTCGATACGTCCAGGGGCGCACCGACGACCACGAAGTTCGCGCCTCCACGGGCAGGTTCCTCCCCGCCCGTATCGGTGTCCACATTGCGGTCGGTTCCGGTTGCGGTGTCGGTCACCTCGCGCTCGTCGGTCGCCCCGGGAAACATCAGATGATCTTCCGCTGTTCGTCCATTTCGAGGAACTCGATCTCGTCGTCCGGCGAGACGTCCTCCCCGTCAGGGATGCGCATGGTGATCGTCTCGTAGGTCTCGAGGTCCATGATCTGCATGTCGTTGCCGTCGACGGAGACGACCTGGCCCTGTTTGCGTTCGATGATCGGAACCCAGATCTTCGCGTCGACGGGCTGGGAGAACGACCGCTTTTTCCCGTCGAAGACGCCGCGGGCCTCCACTCGAGCCTTCGCGCTGCCGTGTTTGCCCGGTTTCGCCGTCGAGTAGGCGTCGATCTTGCAGGCCGCGTCGTCGATCATTACGTAGCTTCCTTCCTGGAGATCGCGAACTTCTTGCTGCTGTTTCGCCATGTCCCGGGGTAATCAACCGACGGCCATAAACCGTTTGGAATGGCGGCTGGAGCGAAACCTGGCCCTCGAGTGGGTAACGGTGCGTCGTACTGGCGAGTGACGGCGCGTCGTACGAGTGGGGAACCGTCACATACGTGGGCGACGAACGGCCACCGATGCCCGAGGTATTGATCGGAGCGACCGTCGCGCTCCTCGGGGGGATCGCCCTCGCCCTGTTAGGCCGGCGCCGGTGGCGAACGCGGAATCGACGTGCGCTCGCCCGCGAACTCGAGGAGCGACTCGGAACCACCCTCGCCCCCGGGACGGCCTCACACCTCGAGACCGCGCCGAGCGTCAGGCAACTCGCCGTCGTCGACCGCGTCGAGACGGCCGGCGGCGACTCCCAACCGGTCTACATCCCAGTCGTCCGGATCGACCTCGAGACGACCGACGCGCCGGGAATGGATCTCATCTACGAGTACGTCGCGGACGCCCTCGAGGCGATCCACCCGACGCTCGTCGAACGCGAGGAACGCGTCGCCCACTACGACGTCGAGTTCACTTTCGGTCCGGACGGGCTGTTCGTCGAGGGGGAGTGTCGGCGCGTCTCCGTGCCGCCCGAACTCGTAGAGCGGTTGGTTACAGAGGAGAGCTACCGCGCGTTCGACCTCCAGCGCGAGATCAAACGCGGCGACCGGACCGACGGACCGTCGGTGTTGTGGGCGGAGTGTACGAGATACTGATACGGATTGCTGTACCGATCGACCAGTGCAGACGGGACCGATTCGCGAGTGGGCCGCAGATCACGGACGGCGGAACGTATCGTCCGCTTATCTCCACCGGAAACCGACGGGGTCGGCTGGCGGCTCGAGCGGGCTCGCCGGCAACCCGCTCCCGACGTCGGGGTCGTTGTACCCCCGCGGTGCGACGTCGTTCGGCCCGTCGGGATAGCAAAGCGAGGCGAGTAACTGGAGCTGGCCGCGGCCGACGTCGAGTTCGAACTGGCCGCCGCCGTAGAGGCGAATCCCCCGCTCGTCGCAGTAAGCGATCGTCTCGAGTAGCGACTCGAGCGAGCCGAACCGGGACGGCTTGATATTGAGCCAGCCGGGCTCCCACGGGAGCGCCTCGACGTCCTCGAGGCCGTGGATCGGCGCGTCCCACGAGGTCCGCTCTCGAATCGACGGATCGTCGAACAGCGGTTCGGTCGCCGAGGTGAGCGCCGGATCCTCGAGGACCGCCTCGGGAAACGCCTCGAGGACGCGTTCGTACAGGTCGGGATCGGCGGGAACGTCGACGTCGGTTCCCTCGTACTGGCCCTTGAGGTCCAGAATCCGGACGGCCGACGGATCGACGGTTTCGCGGATCTCCTCGATCAGTTCCGCGTCCCAGGACGGCGTCGGATCGAGCTTGAACTCGAGGCCCGGTACGCGCTCGCAAAGCGCCTCGAGGCGCTCGACCGTCGGCGGGTCGCCGAGACGGGTGCTCGCGACGAATCGTACCGGCTCGAGCGAGCGCTCGAGGCGACTCGAAAGGTCGGTTCCCGCCTGCCGGAGCGCGAGGTCGAGCGCCGCGCTCTCGACGCCCCACCGGCGGTAGTTACGAAAGACCTCGCGGTCGGGTTCGCCCGCCGGAAAGAGGTCGAGGTCGTCCAGATGCGCCGAAAACGACTCGAGGTCGTACGCGCCGGTGAGGTCGGGAAGGCCGGTCTCCGCCAGCGCGTCGTGTTCGTCGGCGTCGTAGGTGACGTCCTCGCCGATCCCCGTCGGTCGGTCGTCGACCGATTCGCGTCCGGGACCGACGAGGCTGATCCGAGTCGTCACCCGCGTGAAATCACTCGAGGTCTCGCGGGCGGTCCGTTCGGTCGAAACCGATTCGACCTCGAGCGCCAGGTCGGCGATCCGATCGTACTCCATGCGTCGTCCTCGCGGGCCAGCGACAAAACGTTTCATCGGAGCCAGGCTGGTTCGGGGGGCGAAACGCGAAAACCGATCCGAAGAGGGGACGTTCCCGACCGGAGACGCCGGTTGGTGGCGGGAGCGCTATCATACGGTCTGCTATGAGTCTTTACCGGTCGATCGCAGAACGGTGGGCGATCGACCGGCAATCAGTTAGGGATTATCGTAGCCTCCCGGAGGTCTCGAAACCGGACCTTCGACACTGTGTCTCGGTTCTTCAGCGGGAAACTATGAACTCCTACGATAATCCCTAAGTCATAGCAAACCGTATCAGTCGTCGCCGCGCTGGCGCTGCCTGAGGTTCTGCCGGGTGAACTGTGGTTTGACGCGGGTCGTCCGGCGCTTCCGGAAGCTTCGGTAGAGGAGGACAGTCACCACCAGCGAGAAGCCCGCCGCGACGATCGCCGCCCGCGGAGCCTCGAGCGCGTAGAGGACCCCCATCGAGAACAAC
Organism: Natrarchaeobius chitinivorans; assembly: GCF_003841505.1. Classification (GTDB taxonomy): domain Archaea; phylum Halobacteriota; class Halobacteria; order Halobacteriales; family Natrialbaceae; genus Natrarchaeobius; species Natrarchaeobius chitinivorans. The sequence goes on along the minus strand of NZ_REGA01000009.1, from coordinate 123,166 downwards.
GACATGGTGAGCAACATGCCGTAGATCAGCCGCTTTGCGAGTTTATCGAAGACGTTCTCCGAGTCCTCGACGCCGATGCGGACGTAAAGGTCGTCGCGGTCGAGCCGATCGAGGGCACGTTCGGCTTTCGGGGCGATCCGGGTCAGCGACTCGCCCGTCCGCCGGAGGTTCTCGCCCGATTCCGAGAGGTACTGTCTGATGGACTCCTCGCGGTAGCCCTGTTCGGTAAGATAGTCGGTTGCCGTCGCGATGAAGTCGAAATTCGGATCGAGGGTGACACAGACTCCCTCGACGACGGTGGCGACCCGGAGGACGAGCGCGAGGTTCTTCGGCAGGCGAAACGGAAAGACGTAGATCGAGTCCTCGATCTGGCTGACGATCTGGTTGACCCGGTACTGTTCGACGTCCTCGCCGCGGGCGTCCTGGATGGCGATCTCCATCACCTCGGCCATCGTGGCCCGATCCGCTTCGGGCGAGAGCGTCCCGATCTCGATCAGGGCGTCGAGGATCGCGTCGATGTCCTGGTTTGCGACCGCGACGTAGAACTCGACGATCTTCCCCTGGACGAACTCGTCGACCCGACCGGACATCCCGAAGTCGTAGAAGACGATCGTGCCGTCGTCGGTGACCGCGAGGTTACCCGGGTGAGGGTCGGCGTGGAAGACGCCGTCGTCGATGATCATCTGGAGGTACGACCGCTCCAGGTTCTCCGCCACCTGCGTCCGGTCGATCCCCCGTCGCTCGAGTTCCTCGACGTCGTTTATCTTCGTCCCCTCGATGTACTCCATCGTGAGCACGCGCGGCCCGGAGTGGCTCTCGACGACTTCGGGAATGAGAAACCGGTCGTCGTCGGCGAAGTTCGAGCGGATCTCGGTCAGCATCTCGGCTTCGCGCACGTAGTCCATCTCTTCGCGAATCGTCTTCGAGAACTCCTCCGCCAGGTTCTCGAGCGAGAACGAGCGGGATTCGTCGACGAAGTAAAGCAAGATCGGCAGCGACCAGTGGATGACACGCAGGTCGGCCTCGACCAGTTCCTCGACGTTCGGTCGTCTGACCTTCACCGCGACGTCTCGGGGTCCGTCATCCTCGAGGGAGGTCCCGTTCGGCGCGCGGTCCTCGGCGATTCGGGCCCGGTACACCTGGCCGAGGCTCGCGCCGCTGATCGGATCGGTATCGAAGGCCGCAAAGCGGTCGTCGACGGGCCCCAGTTCCTCCTCGAGCACCCGTTTCGCCGCCGGCCACTCGGCCGGCGGCACCTCGTCCTGGAGCGTCGAGAGGGTGTCGATGTACTCCGGCGGCAACACGTCCGGTCTGGCCGAGAGCAACTGCCCGAGTTTGATGAACGTCGGTCCGAGCGTCAACAGCGACTCGAGTAACACCTCCGCCCGGTGACGGTGCGTGGCGTTATCGACCGAACGGGGCCGGCCGAACAGGAGAAACCGACGGCGGTCGCGGGCGTACGCGAGTAACAACGGGAGAAACTGCCACGCGACGAGGACGAATCGCCTGTACGCGCGGAGAGAGACCAGCCTCGGTCACCTCGGTTCCGGATCCTGGGGGTCAGCCGCGTCGTCTGCGTCGCGGTCGGTGATGTCGCGTTCGGTGATGTCGCGGTCGGAGCCGTTGCTGTCGGGGCCGTCGACATCGCGGTCGGAGCCGTTGCTGTCGCGTTCGACCACGTCGATCGTCGTCTCAGGCCGTTTCGACCGCTTGGGAATCGTAAGCTCGAGAACGCCACGATCTACCGAGACGTCCGCTTCCCCCTCGAGTGCGTCCTCGGGAACGGGTAACTCGACGTCGAAGAAGATCGACCGGTTCTCCTCGAGATAGCGGTACTCGCCGGGGAGGTCTTTCTCTCGCTGTGCCTCGATCCCGAGATGACCGTCTTCGGCGGATACCTCGAGCGCGTCGGCGGTCACGCCCGGTACGTCTACCACGAGAAGGTAGGCGTCGTCGCTCTCGAGCAGATCGAAGAAGACGTCCTCTGAGAGGTCCCGCAATGCGTCACGGAGCGCTGACATGGATACACGTTCGATCGCCGATACGAAAAAGGCCGCGGTACCGGCGGGGACGAAAGGGACACGAACCGACCGCCGAAACGGAGAGACCCGACCGGCTGGACCGGGGGTCACGGGCTTCTTCGCAGATCGAGGCCGTCCCTGACGACGGCGACGAGCAGGACGAGACAGATGAGGATCATCGCGCTCTGGGAGACCGTTGCAACGACTGAGTCGACGGCGTCGTCGGCGACCAGCGCGATCGCGTCGGGGACGACTCGAGCGGAGCCGAGGATCCCCAGAAGCGCGAGCACGCCGATGCCGTAGACGGCGATTCGATCCCGATCGAGTTGTCGACCCGCGACGCCGAGAAGCGCGATCACGACGCCGAAAAACGCCGGGATGAGGGCGGTCACGCTCGCGAAGTCGGTGGCCACGTACGCGCCGACGCCGAGTGCGACGAGGACGGCTCCGAGGACGATGCCGAGCGTCGACGTAAGCTGGCTGGAGTTACTCATACGACTGACGTTCTCGTCCGATGACGAAATCGTTTTGGTCGACGCGTCGAACGCCGGTCTTCGAATCCGTTCCCCTACGCTTTTGCCCACGGGCGACTCGAGTCACCGTATGAAAGGTGCCGACCGAGAGCGCACGGAGGCCGGATTCAAGGTTCGGACGCCGGTCGACGAGGCGCGCCGGGTTCTACGGGACGCGATCGAGAGCAGCGACCGAGCGGACGACGAATCGGCGAATCCGGTCGGGACGGAGACTGTCGACGTCGAACGCGCGGACGGCCGAGTTCTGGCGACTCGGGTCACGGCCGCCCGGAACGTTCCCCACTATCGACGGGCGGCGATGGACGGCTACGCCGTCCGTGCCGCCGACACGTTCGGTGCCAGCGAGCGCTCGCCCGAGGTGGTTCGGATCGCGGACGGAGAGGGGGCGGACGCCACCGTCGACGCTGGAACCGCCGCACGCGTCCACACCGGGAGCGCGCTCCCGGAGGGAGCCGACGCCGTCGTGATGATCGAGCGAGTGGTGGAACTCGAGGAACGAGGCGAACTCGAGATCGAGGACGCCCTCGCGGAGGGCGAAAACGTCGCGCCGATCGGCGAGGACGTCGAAGCCGACCAGACCCTCTACGAGGCCGGACACCGGCTCCGTCCCTCCGACCTCGGCCTCCTTCGATCGGCGGGGTACGCCCACGTTCCGGTTGCGAACCGGCCGACGGTCGGCGTCGTTCCGACCGGCGAGGAACTCGTCGAGGACGATCCCGGTCCCGGCGAGGTGATCGAGACCAACGCGCTCACCGTCTCCAGACTGGTCGACCGCTGGGGCGGCCGGTCGACCTATCGAGACGTCGTCACCGACGATTTCGACTCCCTCCGGGTCGCGATCCAGCGCGATCTCACGAAAGACGTCGTCGTCACGACCGGCGGCTCCTCGGTCGGCGAGCGCGACCTGCTGCCGGAGGTGATCGACGACCTGGGCGAGGTGCTCGTCCACGGCGTCGGGCTCAAACCCGGCCACCCCGTCTGTCTCGGCATCGTCGAGGGGACGCCCGTCCTCGCGCTTCCAGGGTATCCGGTCGCCTGTATCGTCAACGCCGTTCAGTTTCTCAGACCCACGCTCCGGTGGCTCGAGGGGACAACCCCTGACCCTCATCCGACGACGCGAGCCACGCTCGAGCGAAAGATACCGAGCGAACCCGGCACGCGAACGTTCGCCCGCGTCCGACTCGACGAGCGGACGGCCGACGAACGTGACGGAGACGACGAGCCGGCGTTCGCGGCGACGCCGACTCGGGCCAGCGGCTCGGGCGTTCTCTCGTCGGTTGCGCTCGCGGACGGCTGGGTCGTCGTCGACGACGATCGGGAGGGGATCCCCGCCGGAGAGACGGTCGCCGTCGAAAACTGGGAGCCAAGCGCTTGATTGGTCCACTGAAGCGCCTGATTGTCTACTGTAACGATTGACGGCGAGACCGCGACCGGGCGTTTCCAGCCCGGACGGCGGCAGGAAAAAGCGGCAATCACGTCACCGTCGACTTCGGTTCAGGTCCCTCGAGTTCGAGTACCGACCGCCGGAGCGGTCGCGAGTCTCGTCGTCTTCGAGCACCCGGTCGAGCCGGCGTTCGAACTCATCGTCGGAGAGTTCGCCAGCGACGTACCGGGACCGGAGACGGGACTCCGGATCGGCGGCCGTCGACTGGCGCTCGTCGTCGCCGATCGAACGACCGACCGACGTCGACCGCGTCCGCGTTTCGGAGTCCCCCCGGTCGCGGAGAATCGAGAATAGCCCGATCGCTGCCAGCACGAGAACGCCGACGACGACGGCCGTGACGAGCAGGGAAACGACCGTCGCGACGAGCGAGAGGACGGCGCTGAGGATCGTCCAGACGATAGCCAGGGCGAGTACCCCGAGCAGGAACACGCCGACCCCCTTGAGGAGGAGCGTTCCGAAGCGGCCCATACGCGTTTTACGGTCGACGGCTACAAAAATGCCCACGTCCGGATCTCTCGAGTACACACGGAACCTGCCTCTTCTCGAGTACACAGCGTAGCCGGCCGCCTCGAGCTACGACCCGTTCGAGCGTGGCTCGTCCGGGGTTGTGGCCATCGGTTCGGCTCGAGCGGTCAGACTGATGAGATAGACGTCGAGCAGACAGACGAGGACGACGGCGAACGGAACCGCGACATCGACATAGCTGACCGACTCGAACTGCAAGGCCGTGATCACGAACGGCTCGCCGGGTTCGAACGCGCCGGAGAGAGAGCGCGCGCTCAGGAACGCGAGCGCGAGAACGTAGAGACCGAACCAGATCACCCCGCGTTTCCACTGGCCGAGATAGCAGTGGCCGAGTCCGGCCGCGAGCGCCGTCAACGGGTACGCCAGCTAGACCGGACGTGTGAGTTCAGCCATCGTTCTCGAGTACGTCGTCGAACGGAATCCGTGTTGCCCCTTCAAGGCGGGCGAACATCGATTCGGCGTCCGACCGGGTGTCGAGTTGCGTCCGCCGGAGGGTTTCGATCGCGTCACGGGCGCGCTCGAGGTGTCGCTCGACCGTCGACGGTCGATCGTCGCCGAAACGGACGAACTGAGACGTTTCGGGACCGACTTCGTCGGTTTCGGGTCGTTCGGCAGTTCCGGAGAGCGCTCCGATCGCCGTTCGGTGGGGTTCGTCGGTCCGATCGGGATGGGCGATCAGTGCTGCGGTCAGCCCACGAGCGTAGCGTTCGATCGCCGCCCGCGTCTCCGTCGTCGCGCCGACAGCCGTCGCGCCGAGCGCACTCGCCGTTTCGGCCAGGACAACGTCCGGGTGTGCGGAGACGTCCGGGCTCGAGGCGGAACTCTCTGGAACGCGCTCGAAAAACAGCGCCGCGAGCGTCGTCGATCCCTCGGTAAGAATTCGGTAGAGCTCGAGAGAACGGCGGTCGGGAACGGCGGTCTCGGCGGCCATCGTGTACGCGGCGGCGTGGAGGTAATCGCTGGCCAGTACGGCAGCGTCTCGAGCGTTTTCCCGGTCGTACCGATCGGTCGCCAGCAGATCGAGTCGGATTCGAGCGTACCCCTCGAAGGTCACCGCGGCCTTCGTCACCGGCTCGAGGGACTGAGCAGGCCGTCCTCCGGTACGCTCGTCGCTGGCGCTTGCGGCTTCACCGGCGATCGTACAGAGGGCGGCGGCCAGGGAGCGATCGCGGGCAGGAAGCGAATGCGAGACGATCGACCGAACAGAGGGGGAAAGCCCCTGCAACGGGGTATCTGTGGAGGCGGTGTCGTCGTGCGTGGAGGTGTGTTCGCTCATAGTAGTGGGCCAACGGCGGAACTACGTCTCTCGGTCCGATTCGAACCGATCGCCGTCCGGGGTTCGATCGGGTTTCGATGCGGACGTCGACGGACGCTCAGCCGAGAACTCGACGTCATCGGCGAGGAGTTCGTCGAAGATCCTGGCGACGAGCGCCGTGCGTACTTCGGCGAGGTACTCGTCCCGTTCGAGGGTGAGCTGTCGGATCCGGGCCCCGTCGATCGCGGCGATCAGCAAGGCTGCCGTCCGTTCGGGGTCGTGATCGACGAATTGGCCGGCGTCGATCCCGTCCTCGAGAATTCCTTCGAGTGCCGCCCGTAGGCGATCGTCGCTTCGGCGGAGTTGCTCGCGGTAGCGATCGTTGTAGGGTGCCTGCGTTCGGAGTTCGAGCATCGCCGTGTGAAACGACTGCTGGTCGCTGCCCTCCGATCCGTAGAGAAACCAGTCGACGAACACCGAGAGCCGTTCGGCGGGCTCGAGGGAGTCGATCTCCGCGACCCGGTCGTCGATCACCTCGAGCAGGTACTCGAGAAAGTCGACGACGAGGTCCTCTTTCGAGTCGTAGTGATAGAACAGGAGGGACTTGCTCTTGTCAGTCCTGTCGGCGATGTCCTGTGCCGTGAGATCGGTGTAGCCGTGCTCGCACAGCGCCTCGTATGTCGCAGTCATGATCTCGTTGCGAACGTCCGGATCGGTCACTAGCTGACCCATTGGTCAGGAACGCATAAAAGAGGTTTCGTTTCCACACGCTGTCACTTGCGGTACTGTCGGATACCGAACTGGTCGTACTCGCCGTAGGCGATCTCGAGCGAGCCGATCCACCAGTTCCATCGCTCTGCCGGCGTTCCGTCGGGCGCATCCGACAGTTCCTCGAGAACGACTTCGGTCGTCAGCGGGACACCGACGTCGTCCGCATACGCACCCGAGTCGGCGAGATCGACAGCCTGACGGACGACGACCCGGGACTCGCCGTCGGTTCCGGCGAACTCCTCGCGCAAGCGCCTCTCGAGGCGCTCGGGATCGATGAACACAGTCGGTCGTAGGAAGGGAATCCACTTGACTGTTCCATCGAACACGAAGTCGCAAACGAGACGCGGACAGCTACCGCAGGCGATCTCAGAGAGGAAGTTGTTGGCCGGGGAAGCGGAGGTCATTGGCCGACGAGAAAGGGAGGGGGTTATTGGCCGACAGTAGGAGAGGAGGTCATTGGCCGACAGAGGGGGAAACACAAAAAGGGGAGAGGACGCCGGTTCGGCGAAGCTTTCCGGGGTAGCGGCTGGGTCCCATCCATCGCGCACACGGTCGGGTTGAAACGATGTTCTTTTGAGCGACGGCCGTCTTCCGTCGGACATGGCAAGTTTCACTGTCGTCGTCGGCGACCCGGATACCGGGTCGTCCTACCAGCTCGAGGCGGAAGAACAGGACGCGAATCGATTCATGGGACGATCGATCGGCGAAGAGGTCGATGGCGGTGCAGTCGGTCTCGACGGCTACACCCTCGAGATTACCGGCGGATCGGACGACGCCGGTCGACCGCTCAGCGGGGACGTGACGGGACCGAACCTGACGGAAGTCCTGATGGAAGGACGCCAGACTGGATATCACCCGTCTCGTGACGGCGAGCGACGACGGATCACGGTCCGTGGAGGCGAAATTTCCGACGCAGTCGCACAGATCAACGCATCGATCGTCGACCGCGGAAGCACCGACGTCGACGAACTGATCGGCGGCGACGAGTAAGATCGATCTCATCCCTGACATCCCCGTATGACAGATCGTATTTCGAGTGACCACCCCTCGATACGGACGGTTCGTGCCACGTGTACCGAGACGGCAGGTGGCGTACGCCTCGACGTTCCAGCGGACGACCGTGATGCGTTTCCGATCGACGACGTCGTCCGGATCGTCGCCGACCGTGAGACGCTGTTCGCACGGATCGACCGAGCGCTGACCGGCGACGACCTCTCTGTCCCTGGCGTTTACGAGACGCCGGAGGCGGCGCGAGACCCCGGCGGCCAGACCGATCGGCTCGCCGAATGGACCGACGAACACGAGGTCCGAGCGGGCGGCTCGATCCTGATCGACGTCGTCGAACCCGACTACCTCTACGGCCTCCGCGAGCCGGGAACGACGGCCTACTACGACGCCGTCGAACCGCCAAACGAGAGTCTGAGCGCCATCGCAAAGCGCCTCGAGGAAACGTAAGAACGAGTCCCGTTGGTCAGACGGTCTGGTGTCCGTCGGTGTCGTGTGAGCGCGATCCGCCAATCCTCCGGGTCGTCGACGGTAGTACGTTTAGAAGCTACTGGAAATCACTGCACACCTGATCGCTCGAGGAGCGCGGTTCGGAGCGTACGCGGTTCGGAGCGTACGCGGTTCGGAGCGAGTGGAACGAGCGAGAACCGCGCAACGGCGAACGGGGAACGAAGTGACCCGTGAGCGAGTGAAACGAGCGAGAACCGCGGAACAGCGAACGGGGAGGAACGACCCGTGAACTGTGCGATGGGTATGTAACTAGTTCCAGTCGTCACTGTATTAGGCGACCGCCCCGCCGGATCAGTGCTGGGACAGGAACGCGTACAGCAAGAGGCCGAACGCGAGGTGTTGAACCATCGCGTCCTCGATGGTCGACCGAGCGTAGTCCTCGTTCGCGATCGAATACTCTTTCGTCCGAACCCTGGCGTGCATCGAGAGCACCTCGTCTTCGTTCAGTTCGTGCAAAGACGGGTATATCGTCCCCGGACTCAACTGCGTCCCGAAAAAGCTGGACAGATCCGAAATGAGCTGTTCGCCGTGTGTTCCGTCACGTAATGCGATGAGCATCAGGAGGATCTCGTCGACGTTCTCTTTGACGATGTCCTCGTCGAACTCCACCTCGTCGGTTGGGAGTGCGCCGTCGACCTGAGACATCAGTTCGCCGAGTTCACGCTCGACTGCATCCGTCGAGCCCTCCGACGCATCGGGTGCGTTCGATTCCGACGTTCCGTTCGTACTCGTCCTCGAGAAGTTCTCGAGGACGGATTCGGTATTAGTTACATCCTCACGCATTGGCGATCACTGCTGGGGGTTCGTCGGTGGGTCTCGACCACACGTATCGGGTATACGATAGACAACTGTGCGAGCAACCCCACCACGACTACTGAGTTTCTGGAACCACCGGCTATTAAACGACAGGGAACCAACCGAACCGATTTGTGATAAATCAATAGATATGATACAATACAATAACTAAAACCAACACCACATAGGTTGTTCGCCCAGAAAATATTGTCTGACCTCCAAATATTCCACTTCCTTTCCGGTGTGAACCCCTATTTTAATCTTTTACCGAATGTTCGTGGTATATTATAACTGTTCTGGCCGAACAGCAGGCGACGACGGCGACGGTAATCGGGGAAGGGTACGCCCGGTCGTGAAAGACGATCGGTTCGAGTGTCGACGATATCGCCGAACCACGGACTCCGACGGCCGAATCGGGCGGGCGACCGACGCCCTTTTCCCCCTCGTGAGGGAACAGCGGATATGAGTACACCGCGCGAAGCGTTTCTGGCTGGCGAACGACCCGACGACGTCGCGCTCTTTCTTGCCGACTCGTACGTCTCCGACGAGCGACTGGAACGATTCGGCAATCCCGTCGACGGCGGCGTACTGATCGTCGTCGACGGCGACCGGGGCCGGAGTGCGTTCGAGGCGGCGACCGGGACCGGCGCGATGGAGTTCGCCAAGTCGGCGATGAGCCTCGAGGGAATCGTCGATCCAGACCTCGCGGGTGGGAGCTGTCCGGACGCGTCGGACGGCGACGACCACGAGCCACAGTTCATCTTCGCCTTCGCTGAGGAGGAAAACGAAGGCGTCGGCGGGATCTACGCCGAGGGCGACGTGATTCACGCCTACGCCAAGTGTCGCTGCGGGACGGCGTACTCCGATCGGTGGAACGTTACCGACTCGTAACGCGAGTCGACGAGGGCCGGCCAAGAGAGAGTCCAGAGCCAACCCCACCGGTATCCATCGGCTCCCACACCGTTCGACGATCCGACTCGGTCGAGCCGAGTGAGCAAGGGTTTTCGAGGGGCCGGCCGTAGCCCACCGCATGACCGAACGGTACGACGTGATCGTCCTCGGCGTCGGCGGTATGGGAAGCGCGACGGTTGCCCAACTCGCCGACCGTGACGTCGACGTCCTCGGACTCGAGCGCTACGACGTCCCTCACACCTATGGCTCCTCTCACGGCCTCACCCGACTCTTCCGGCTTGCGTACTACGAACACCCGGCTTACGTTCCGCTGGCTCGCCGGGCCGAAGAACTCTGGCACGATCTCGAATCCGATTACGACCGCCAGCTCTTCTATCGAACGGGATCGATCGACGCCGCGCCTCGAGACGATCCGCTACTCGAGGCGGCTGAACGCGCCTGCGAGGAACACGGCCTCGAGTACGAACTGCTCTCGAGCGAGGAACTGGCTCAGCGCCATCCCGGATACGAGCTACCCGACGACTACGCGGCGCTCTTCCAGCCCGAAGGGGGGTTCCTCCGCCCCGAGGAGTGTACCGTCGCAAACGTCGAGCGCGCACACCGCGCTGGAGCGACGATTCGCGCCCGCGAGCGAGTCGTCGACTGGCGCGGGACCGACGGCGGCGTTCGCGTCGAAACCGATCACGGCGCGTACGAAGCGGATCGACTCGTGATCACCGCGGGCGCGTGGGCGACCCAGTTCGTCGATGCGCTCGAGGGGATCGCAGTTCCGGAACGCCAGGTTCTCGGCCACTTCCAGCCCGGCGATCCGGAAGTGTTCAGCCCGGACCGGTTTCCCGTCTGGACTCTTCAGGCACCCGAGGGGCGGTTTTACGGCGCTCCCGTCTACGGCGTTCCGGGGTTCAAGGTCGGCCGCTACAACCACCGCGCGGAAACCGTCGATCCCGACGCCTTCGAGCGAGAGCCGACTCAAGCGGACGAACGGCTCCTCCGCGAGTTCGTAGAGGAGTACTTCCCGAACGCCGCCGGACCGACGATGCGTCTCGAGACCTGCCTGTTTACGAATACGCCCGACGATCACTTCGTCCTCGATACGCTCCCCGACTATCCACAGGTCGCCGTCGCCGCGGGGTTTTCGGGACACGGGTTCAAATTCGCAAGCGTCGTCGGCGAGATCCTGGCGGATCTCACACTCGAGGGGGAAACCGACCACGACATCGAGATGTTCTCGCTGGATCGGTTCGACTGATCGACCGCCGACGGCGTCGTCTCGGGACGACTCCGCCCTCCGGGAGCCGAAGGCCCTCGAGTCTCTGCGCTTCGAGTCTTACAGCGATCCGTCCGGACCCCCGGGGGGTATTTCCCACCGCGAAGCCGACCGGTCTTCAACCTCGAAGCCGACCGGTTCTCAAACGTGAACGTATACACGGCGAACGATTTCCGCCGTCGGTCGAAACGGTGGCTCGTGTTTCCCTCCACGTTCGCCGAGACGGATCCCTTCCGGACTCGAGTCGTCTACGACCCGTCGGTCGGCCGGCTACAGATAGTCGTCGACGCGTTTTCGGAGGACGCAGACGTCGACGCCGCGGCAGACTCGAACCGCGTCCACATTCGAATCGACCGCGACGGTGAGGTCTACGATCGAACCATCGCGTCGCCGCGGGGGCGGCGCTTTACGGACGATCGCGAGGCCGTGTTCAACAACGGCATCCTCACGGTTTCGCTCGAGACAGTCCGCAGATCGAGTCGGAATCGTATCCGATGGAGAATCGATCCGTAGCCGGGAGATTCGGAACTTCTCGAACGGAACTATCCACGACGAACGGCACGCCGCACTCGAGTGGGTGCGTTCGCCTGCAGTGTGCTTTTGACCGGCGATCCGATACGACCGTCATCGATCGTTCGTAGCGTCTCGGCTCCGATGGAGCGGGCGATCGTCGATGCTCTCCAGGAATGTCAACTGCAACCGCCCGATTCGACGGCGACGGGTTCGTTCCCTTCTTTCGTCGCTACACGAAGACCTGGATCCACGCGGTCGCGACAGCCGGCCTGACCGCCTTCGGAACGCTGACGTTCGTCGACCGCTGGTTCGCGGTCCTCGCGATCGGTTCGTACGTCCTCCCGCCGATCGCCCTCTACGTCAGCGGTGGTCGAGCCAGCGTCGACGGAGAGGAAGAAGACGTCCAACGCCGGAGTTCGGTCGCCGAGTCGGAAACCGAGCGGGGAGGTCTCGAACGGAGCGAACGGAAGCGCGAGGAGAACCGATCGAGAACGACGACGGAACCGGACGATCGCGGAGACGCTCTCGAGGGCGAACACGAACGGGACAGCCTCGAGGGCGAACACGAACGGGACAGCCTCGAGGGCGAACACGAACGGGATGGCCTCGAGGGCGAACACGAACGGGACAGCCTCGAGACGGGCGTCGACGGCACCGCGACCGAAGACGGTACGACGATCGAACAAAGCGGTGCGGAGACCGATCGACCACGGTGGGGGCGGGTCGACTCCCCGACGGAGACGACGCTTTCCGACGTCGTGGTCACCGACACCGATGCCGCATACGCCGTCGGTGAGCGCGGATTCGTCGTTACCGGCGGTGGACAGGGGTCGTGGAACGTTCTCCTCGAGGACGGGCCGGCCGCGTCCGGGAACGACCTCCGCGGCGTCGACGCGACGGACGACGGTGGCGCGGTCTGGATCGCCGGCGATAGCGGTTCGCTGGGGCGGATCGAGGCCGACTCGGGTCGACACGCCGACTACACGGCACCCCGCGATCTCACGGACAACTGGCTCGGCGTCGCGGTCGGCGGGCCGGCGGGGAACGAGACGATCCTGCTGATCGACGGCTCCGGTGAGGTCCTCCGAGGACGCTACCGCGACGGCGACCTCGAGTGGGCCGAGCCGGTGAAACCCGGCGGCGGCTCCAGTCTGAGCGGGGTCGTTCTCGCCGACGAATCAACCGGGCTCTGCTGTGACACCAACGACGGCGTGTTCAGAACCGACGACGGCGGAAAGTCCTTCGACCGGATCGGACTCGGGGGAGCCGACGGAACCCTCGAGGACGTCGCTGCGGACGGCGACGGAAGCGCGCTGGTGTGTGCGGACGACGGCGTCGTTCACCGCTTCGACGGAACGACGTGGACGCCCGAACGAGTCGGCGAGGCCGCCCTGACGGGGATCACACGGTCCGGCGACCGAATCGCCGTCTGTAGCGCCGACGGTTCAGTGTACGAGCGAACCGCCGACTCGACGGACTGGGATCGGTTCGAGACCGACGTCGGGTTGCTCGCCGCATCGCTCGGTCCCGATCGATCCGTCGCCGTCGGCGATGCGGGAGCGATCGTCGAGCGGAACTGATCGTCGCCGCGGGCAGCGGGCGTACTCGAGCCTCTCCGAGGTAATGCGGATCAGGCCGGAGTCGAGTCCGAACGCCTGAGCCGAAGTCGAGTCCGAACGCTCGAGTTCGGAGACAGCGTCACAGTCCGAGCGGTCGAGTCGAAACCGACATCAATTCACTCGAGCCGGAACCGACGTCGATTCACTCGAGGTCGAGAACAGCGCCACAGTCCGGACACTCGAAGGTGTCGTCAGGCGAAACCCGCATGTCGCCGCGACCGCAGTCCGGACACTCGACGTCGCCGTCCTCGAGGGTCGGAACGCTCGAAATCCGAATCTCGTCCGTCTCTCGGGGAGCGCCCAGTGCCAGCGCAACCAGTCGCTCCTCGGCGTCGTTCCACCCGGACTGGAACTCGCCCGGCGCGAATCGGATCGCCTCGTTATCGCCGACGACGAGTTCGCGACGGTCGGAATCGGCTCCCTCACTGCCGTCGGCACCCGATCGGACCGCGAACGTCGCCTCCCCCTCGAGAACGAGGAACACCTCCTCCTGGTCTACGTGTGCGTGAATCGAGGCGCTGAATCGTTCGCCGGGCTCGAGAACGTATCGCGTGATGGCGACGTGGTCGGCGTTCAACGGCTCGGCGACGTCGCGCCGGTCGGTGTGGACGTCGGGATCGACCGGTTCGGCCTCGAGGTCGTCGATCGAGACGCGTTCCATACGCCGCGTTCGATCCGTCGTCGGATAGCAGTTTGGTCGAAAAGCGGGTCATACGGTTTACTGGCAGTCAGTACCGAATACCGGGTGCTGTCCCGCGGTCTCAGGTACACAGTGACGGCAATCCGTATCAGTCCCGCGAGAGGACGTACCGCATCACGAGTTGCAGGATGTGGACGAAGACACCGGCGACGGCGATGTAGACGCCGATCGTCTGGAGGGTCGCCGAGGCATCCCGCTTGTCCCGGACCTGCCAGATTTCGTACCCCAGCCGGAGCAAGAAGCCGAGGAAGATGAAGACGAAGCCGACGAAAAGCAGGATCTGCAGGACGAACGTCCCGATCGCGATCGCCGCGACGCCGCCGAGGAACGCGAAGTTGGCGAACCGGCCCCAGTGTTCGAACGTCGCGGCGCGGGCGTAGACGTACCCCGAAATGACCGCGGTCACGACGGCGGTGACGATCGCCGTCACCCCGAGGATGGTCAGGTGAGTCTCCGGCGGGGCGAGCGAAATGACGCCGGCCCCGAAGGTGCCGAACGCGAACTGTAACAGCGCGACGCCGACGAAGGCGATACCCGCATCACCTCCCTTCACGCCCCGCTCGGCGATCAACTCGCCGGCCATGATCGCCGCACCGTAGACGAGCACGCCGACGATCGGCGCGGCGAACAGGTAGTCGTTGACGACAGCCAGCGGCGTCGAGACGAAGACGTACATCAGCGCCACGTTGATCGCCATCAGCGCGCTCGCGCCGCCGATGATCCGGGCCTCGCGACCCGAGATACCGAACCCGCGACCGGTCTCGTGTGGCGTCTCGAACGAACTCATCGGACGTCCCTTCCCCGCCTGCGCGGAAAAGACTACCCCCGGACGGGATTTCGCTCGATCGCTTCTGCGAGGAACTCGAGGGCGAACGCTTCGATCTCGTCCCGGTCCGTGTACTCGTGATCGCGGGAGGTGTCGGTGTCGCCGCCTGCGCTCCCCGCGATTCTGCGTACGACGAGCGGGAAACGCGGGAACGCGAGAAATAGGGACGAAATTCGGAAGCTCGAGGGGGAGACGGGCTCGAAGCGGGCGGCGGATCAGCGTGCGTCGATCCACGCCTCGATTTCGTCGGCCAGCGCGCCGCGGCGGTGGATCGTCTCCGTCGAGAGGTCGACGACGGTGCTCTCGGTTCCCGGCGTTTCCCCGCCGTCGAGGACCACGGCCGCGTCGCGAACCGACTCGGTGACCTCCGCGACTCGGCGAGCGCTTGGTTCGCCGCTTCGGTTCGCGCTGGTCGCCGTGATCGGCCGGTCGGCACGCTCGAGCAACGCGAGGGCGGGCTCGCAGTCGGGAACGCGGATTCCGACGCGATCGCGGGCCGCGGTGAGGACGTCGGGGACGACCTCCCGGCGCTTACAGAGGAGGGTGACGGGGCCAGGGAGGAAGGCGTCGGCGAACGCCCGCTCGCGGTCGGTCGCGTCGACGTACCCCGCCTCGAGCGCCGCCCCGAACCGGGGGACGGCGAGCGAGATGGGTTTCGCTCGATCCCGGCCTTTGACTGCGAACACCCGTTCGACCGCGTCGGCCTCGAGCGCGTCCGCGCCGAGGCCGTAAACGGTCTCCGTCGGGTAGACCACGAGCCCTCCCTCGCGGATGGCCGTCGCGGCTCGATCGAGGTCGTCCGGTTGCATGTCTACGCGTCCTCGCGTCGCGGGCAAAAACGTACCGTCACGACCGAGGTGCTCGGGCGAAGGATGGAACGCGTTGCGGTGTCCGACACGGCAAGACACTTACTGGTTCCCGACGACATGAGGGGTATGCGCCGCCGCGCCCTCCTCGCGACGGTCGGGACGACGACGCTCGCCGGCTGTGCGGCTGGCTTGCCGACGATCTGTTCCCGGCCGTCGCTTCGCGCCGATCGCCTCGAGTTCGAGACCGACCGACTCCGATCGATCAGCAGGTGGGTCGGGCAGGAAGACGCCGCGCTCGCGACGCAACCGGCCCACGTCTCCCGGTTCGAACCGCCCGAGGAGTTCGCGGCCGAGACCGACGCGGAACTGGTGGACGAAGACCGGGCCGTTCTCGAGGAGACCGCGTTCGAGGAGGCGTTCGTCGTCGGCATCATCGTCGGTTCGTCGGGGCAATCGAGCGACGCGCGGGTCACGCACGTCGTCCGCGAGGACGACCGCGTCCACTGTTACATCTGTATCCGCAGGCGAGGGATGACCGACGACTGGGCACCCCAGTCACGACTGGTTCGCGTCGACTCCTCGTGGGAACCCGAGACGGTGCGCGTGACGTTTACGAACGGTCAGGACGGCACGCAGACGTTCGACTCCGACGGAACGTTCGAGCCGGTCGGCGGGTTCTGAAACGATCTGCTACGACTGATTGCCGGCCGATCGCCCACCGCTGTGCGATCGGCCGGTACAGACTCCTAGCAGACCGTACGAGACGGGACGGTTCCGACGACCGGCCGGAGGCGAGCGTGTCCCGATCCGACTCCGCTCTCGGGGCGTCGTCGAACGCGAGAACTACTCGAGTCCGAGCCGTTCCTCGAGGTCGTCGTAGTCGGGAAACTCCGGCCACTCGGCGGCGACCCAGGCCGCCTCGACCGTCAGATCGGGGTCGAGAGCGAAAAAGGCGAGTCGAGGTTCGCCGACGCCGGCCATCCCGTCGAGGTCGTGGGCGATACCGTAGGACGCCGCGACGTCGTTCGCCGGATCCGAAAACAGCGAGAACGGATACTCGCCGTCCTCGAGGAGTCCTTTGACGCCGTAGGGGTTCGCGGCCGTGACTCCGACGACGTGAGCCGCCCGCCTGTCCCAGCCGCGGTCGGCGAGTTCGTCCAGGACGTACGTCGCGAGAAACGAGCCGGCCATCGGGAAGAAAACCAGAATCGTCGGATCGGTATCGCCGGACTCGGCGACGAGTTCCGACAGGGACCGGTCTTCCCAGAACTCGGCGGTGACGAGCGGACGGGTGAAGTCGGGGGCGCGGTCGCCCGGTTCTGGATGATCCGCCGGGCCGAGGTCGACGACGTCGAACTCCGGCATCAGTCGTCACCCTCCGCCGTCGATTCCGGCTCACGTGCCGCCGATTCCAGCCGCCCGTTCTCGCCGTATGTCGACTCGAGGTAGTCGACGATGTTGGCGCTTTCTGCCATCGTGACGCCCGTCGTTTCGTCGACGACGACCGGGACGGTTCGGACGCCGGCGACGCGTTTGACGACGTCCCGGTCCGAGTGCATCGGTTCGACGAACCGCGATCGGTACTCGAGGTCGTACTCGTCGAGTGCTCGGGTGACTCGTTCGCAGTACGGACAGCCCTGGAGCCGATAGAAGGTGATCGGCGGGCCGGAGCGTTCGCTCATAGTCATTCGTTCGGGAAACGACCGGGTAAACGTATCGTCACCCGCAAATCGCGGGTAGAATGGTAAACGGTTAACCGATTCGGACACAACCCCCACCATCGATGGCGTTTTCGCTTCCCGTCGAGTTGGTGCTCGCCGCATACGAGGTCCCCGTCGTCGGACTCGAAATCGAGGAATCGACGGTGACGATCTTCGGCGTCGTAGCCGTGGCGGTGCTCATCGCCCTCTCCGGGTTCTTCTCCTCGTCGGAGATCGCGATGTTCAACCTACCCAAACACCGCCTCGAGGGGATGGTCGAGGAGGGAATCGAGGGGTCGGAGCTGGTCAAGGAGTTAAAGGACGATCCCCATCGGTTGCTCGTGACGATCCTCGTCGGGAACAACATCGTCAACATCGCGATGTCGTCGATCGCGACCGCCGTCCTTTCGATACACTTCGGCGGCCTCCTCGGCGTGATCCTCGCGACGTTCGGTATCACGGCGATCGTCCTCCTCTTCGGGGAAAGCGTCCCCAAATCCTACGCGGTCGAGAATACGGAGTCGTGGGCGATCCGGATCTCGAAGCCGCTCAAAGGCACCGAGTACCTCCTGTTCCCGCTGATCGTCCTCTTCGACTACCTCACCCGGCAAGTGAACAAGCTGACGGGATCGACCGGCGCGATCGAATCGCCCTACGTCACCAGAGACGAGATTCAGGAGATGATCGAATCCGGCGAGCGCGAGGGCGTCCTGGAAGAAGAAGAACACGAGATGCTCACCCGCATCTTTCGGTTCAACAACACGATCGTCAAGGAGGTTATGACGCCGAGACTCGACATGACGGCGGTTCCGAAGGACGCGGGAATCGACGAAGCGATCGAAACCTGTATCCAGAGCGGTCACGCCCGGATTCCGGTCTACGAGGGGAGTCTCGACAACGTCCAGGGCGTCGTTCACATCCGCGACCTCGTGCGCGATCTCAACTACGGCGAAACCGAAACCGAAGCCCTCGAGCTATCGGATCTCATCCAGCCGACGCTGCACGTTCCGGAGTCGAAAAACATCGACGAACTGCTGACCGAGATGCGTGAAAACCGGATGCACATGGCGATCGTCATCGACGAGTTCGGCACCACCGAGGGGCTGGTGACGGTCGAGGACATGATCGAAGAGATCGTCGGTGAAATCCTCAAATCCGGCGAAGAAGAGCCGGTCGAGCAACTGGACGAGCGGACCGTCATCGTCCGCGGCGAAGTCAACATCGAAGACGTCAACGAGGCCCTCGAGATCGACCTCCCCGAAGGCGAGGAGTTCGAAACCATCGCGGGCTTCATCTTCAACCGCGCTGGCCGTCTCGTCGAGGAGGGTGAGGAGATCACCTACGACGGCGTCCGAATCACCGTCGAAACCGTCGAGAACACGCGCATCATGAAGGCTCGTCTGCACAAACTCGAGGAGCCGCCCGCGGGAGACAACGAGGGCGACGAAGAGCCACCCGAAGGGACCAACGAAATCGAGTGAGCCACCGCGGGTTCGATAATGCGTGATGGAACAGCATACAGGGCGTAGCGGATATATTGGCTACAGGTCTCGCATATGTGTGAGCCATCCAAAGAAATAATAGAGCAGACAGTGTATCCGTGAGTATGACTGGTCGTGGCCTCGGCTCGTGGACTGATGACCTCTCTGCCCGAGAGCGCGTCAGAGAAATCGCTACGACGCTCACGGGACCTCGTTCCGTCGAATGGGTACGTGAACAGGCACAGGTGTCGTCGTGGCAAACCGCGAAAGACGAGTTGGAGATGCTCGTCGAATTCGAGCAGGTCCAGGCTGTCGAAGGCGACGCGGGGAATACGAAGTACGCTCCGAACTACCAGCTTCGGTACTTCAGCGAAGTAACCGAGTTGATCAACGACCACACGCGGGCGGAACTCAGAGAGGAAATCGCGTCCATCCAGGCCGAAATCGACGAGTGGAAGCGCGAATTCACCGTCGACTCCCGGGAGGAGTTGGAATCGACACTCACCGACGACGAACTCGACAGCGATGCCATTCGGGACCGCAACCGCGTGTTGCGGCAGTGGGAACGCTATGAAGACAACAAGCGCCTGTTGAAACACGCGCTGGAACTCTACGACGACGCACGAGAACTCTACCCGGGCCAGAACGACTCATCGAACTCGTCGGTCCCACTCTCTCAGTAAGCCGGGCTGATGATCTTTCTCGCCAATCGCGCAAATCTCGATAAACGTACGCTTCTCACCCGAATTCATAATCGGCTCCAGACACAGGCTCCGAAAGAGGACTCCCCGGTTGAGCAGGTGTGGTATCAGACGTCTACCGGGAACAAAGTGGGAGTCCGAGCGACGATCACGCCGAACGAGTTTCTCCGCAGGTCCCATCCCGCCGATGAAGCGGAGTTGCAGATCTCGTTTGATTTTCCCCAGACACACTCCTACGACTTCTACGTGATTCAGTGGGTCGAGTCGGACCGTGACCTCATGGTCGGGTGGCACCAGGACGAAACGCACATGGACCTCGGTGAGTGTCACTTCCAGATCGATTATCGAGGTGAGACTGTACAGCGATCGGAAGCCGAGTTTCTCGATGTACACCCGTTAAACGTGCTCGACCGACGGATCGACGGTTTCGTGGAGATTCTCAACACACTGACGTGGGGAGATGGCGTCCCGCACCTCCCGAACGAGGCCATCCGATGACCGACTCGACGTCCAAGCGTGAGTTCGAATCCGTGAGAGATGCGCTGTGTAACCGGCTCACTCGTAAACCGGAAGCCGATCCGATCGGTCCGACCCCTCCACGAACGGGAGTTCCGTCCGCACGGCCGGAACGTCCTCGCCCTCGACGCGGACCGTCACCCGCTCGCTCTCGGAGCCGTAGTCGACGACCGCCAGCGCGATGCCCTCCCCCAGCAGTTCGCTCGCCCCCGCACGCGTGATTTCCCCGATAGTCGAGTCGCCGTCGAAGACCGCCGCACCCGGTTCGGGAATCCGCTGGTTAGGCGCCTCGCCGTCGTCTTCGCCGCCGGACTCGAGGGTCAGCCCCACGAGCCGTTTGCTCGGTCGGCCGCGGTTCTCGACGCGTGAAACGACCTCCTGGCCGACGTAACACCCTTTCTCGAAGTCGAGTGCGATCCGGAGCCCGAGAACGTTCGGAATCCTGCCCTCGAGTTCGGTCGCGAAAAGCGGCGAACCGGCCTCGAGCGAGAGGCTCTCGAGGGTCCGGTAGCCGAAGGGAGCCGCGTTCAGTCCCTGGTTCAACAGGACGTCGTAGACGGCCTCGGCGTCGTCGACCCCGCAGATCACGTCGTAACTCTCCTCGCCGGTGATCGCGTCGGTTCGAGCGACGGTTACCCCCGAATCGCCCATCGTTCCGCGAACGAACGAGAGGCGGTCGTCCGGGGACGGGGCACCGTTCAGGACGCTCGCGACCTTCTCGGTCGCCTGCGGGCCGTGAACGCCAAAGATCGCGTACTCGTCGGTCGCGGTCCGGATGTCGACGTCCTGAATGAACACCTTCTCGGCCCAGTCCGCGGCGAGCGCCTCGGCTTTCTCGGGCGGCACGAAAAGCAACAGCCGCTCGCCGGCGTTGTAGACGTAGAGTTCGACCTCGATACCTCCCTGTGGATCCAAGACGAGTGCGTAACACCCCTGCCCGTCCTCGTCGGGAACCCGGTTGGAGACGACGTTGTCGACGTACTCGAGTCGATCCTCGCCCTCGACGACGATAACGCCGTAGACGAGTTCGATCAGTCCGACGCCGTTTCGCACCGCGCGGTGGGTTCGGTCCGGCCGGCCGTAGTGCTCGACGATCGTTCGGCCGCCGCGCTCGCCGAACGTCGCTCCGTGGTCCGCGTGAACGGACTCGATGACGGTCATAGATAGCTCGAGGCGTCTGAGCCCCTCAGGCGTTTCGATTCAAAAGGGCAGTCGTTCCCGCAACCAGTCGGCGATCGTCTGCTCGTCGTTCGGGTCGGTCGGCTCGTCCGGAACGACGCGGTCGGCGGGTTTGATTAACGTGTCGCTTCCCTCCAGGTCGACGACGATCAAGTCGTCCGTCTTCAGCGTCGACAGGGCGGACTCCAGATCGTCGATGTCGACTTCGACGGCCGCGCGGAGTTCGAAGACGGTCATTCCATCCTCAGCACGATCGACGAGGGCGTCGAGTACCGCTACCTCGGTCTGCTCCCGGTCCCGGTACTCCCGCTTCACTCTCATCCGTTCCAGTATTCGACGACCCGGGATTTGACGTTTGTCGTTCCGCTCCGGGAAGTCGAACGAGGTGTCGGTGGCGCTCACGACCCATCGGGAGACGATCGATCTCGACCCACTGATAGACGATCGCTCGAGAACCCCCAAAAGACGATCGACCGAGAGCCACCGTCAGTTCGCTCGAGCGGCGGTCCCGAAGATGTCAGGGCTGCGAACGGCACAGGCAGTACGTTTTTTATGCCCTGGATCGGTACGATGGGACAATGGTCCTGCGATGTTCGCTGCTCGGTCACGACTACGGCGAGACCGAGGTCCAACGCGAGCGCGAAGAACGGGGCAGCGAGGTCGTCGTCACCGTCCAGGAGTTCGAAGAGTGTGCCCGCTGTGGCGAACGCAACGTCATCAGCGAGAACACAGAGGTGACGAGTATCGTCACTGAATCGAACGAGAGCACACTGACTGACGACGACGCCCGCACCCCCGATCCCGAACCCGAGCCCGAACCGACTTCCGACCACGCCGAACCGGCCGCCGAGGCGAACGTCGCCCGCGACGATCCCGCCGAAACGGACGGCGTGATCGTCGACGCCGACCCGACTGACGTCGATCCGGAGCCCGACTCGAACCAGCCTCCCGCGGAAGCCGAGTCGGCCGACGATATCGATCTGCCGACCGACGAAAACGGCGAGACGATCACCGACGACGGCGAAATCCTCGAGAGCGACGACTCCGAGGAGCCACGCGACGGTCGCGACCGCGGCGAGTGGCCGGACTCCGACGACGTCGGTCCGCCGGTCGACGCGGGCGAGGAAGTGGGTTCCTGGCCCGATGCTGACGAGTCGGCCGATCCCGCCGACGCCGAGGAACCGGTCGAAGACGACGCGATCGTTCTCGAGCACGACGAATCGGCCGTCGGCTCCTCGAGCGGTGCCGAAGCGATCGCCACGGAGTCAGAAATACTCGACGCCGCGGCCGGCGCTGACGCCGACCCGGAGGTCGACTCCGGATCGGGAATCGAGCGGGCCGAACCCGCTCCGAAACCGGGTGACACGCCGAACGCCCGTTCCGACGACGCACCGACTGAGTTCTACTGTCCCCGGTGTGAGTACGTCGACGCCGGCGATCGCGGATCGCTCCGCGCAGGCGACATCTGCCCCAAGTGCCGGAAGGGGTATCTCGGCGAACGACCGCTTCAGTAGTCGATCGACGTCCGCCCGCGTCGGTCCGGGACGGTTTTCAATGAGCGTGGAGGAACCCCCACGAGCGGAGTTGCCGTCCGAAGACGTGTTGGGAATCCAAAACATCGGCTATGAAAAGAGGTAAACACCCCGCCGTGTATCTCCAATCCATGAAGGAGTACAAGATGCGTCGCGGTGAATATCTCGAGGAGCGAATTCCCGACATGGAGTCGACGATCGAAGACTACTTCGGTCCCATTACCGGCACCCAGGAGTTCAAGGGAAGCGACCTCTACGTCATCGGGGAACCCGATAACCCGGTCTTCGAGAAGATCGTCGTCGGCGCCGTCGAGTACTCCGGCAAGAAGGACAAACTCGGCGTCGAGTTCCACGAACGCGATCCGACCGAACTCGGTCCCGACGAACTCGAGGCCGCCGGCGAGGCGGTCGACGCGAAAAACGACTTCCTGCTCGAGGCGACCGGGCGGGACGCCAAGGCTCGACGAGATTCGATGAAACGCACCGTCGAAGACGATCCGGACCACGACATCGACGCCTAACGAAGCAGAATCTGCCTGTTCTCCGCCCGCCTGAGTTCGTCGTCGACCACAGCTACAGCCACAGCCACAGCGATCGGTACCGGCACCGGTTTCGGATCTCGAGAGTCGAGATGGCATCGGCTTCGAAACGGCTATTGGTCCCACGTCGAATCCCTCGAGTAGGATGGATCTCGTCTCGTTCCTGCTCGCGACCGCGGTCGCCCACGTCGGCTTTGCGATCTTCGTCACAGCACACGCGTCGTTTACCGACCGAGAAGCCGGAAACTGGCCCTACATTACGCTCGCACTGGGACTTGCGGGAGTCGCTGGCTACTTCTTTTACGACGAGACGACGTCGCGTGGACGGATCTAAACCGTCTCCAGCGTCGGCTCGAGTGCCGAACAGAACCGATAAATTTCCCACCGAAACAGCTCCAGAAAATCCATACCTGTGTGTGAAGGAGACGACGGTATGAACCCTCTCACGATTCCCGGTGCACCTGCTGGCCCCGAAGTGCTCGTCCTGTTGCTCGTCAATATCGCACTCCCGTTGTTCGTTCTCGGTTTCGTCGTGCTCTTCCTCGACAGGAAGCGAAGGTACGACGAACGGCTCACGGCACTCGAGGAACGAACAGCGGAACTCGAAAACGGCCGACCGTAGCCCAGCAGTGACGATGACTACTGAGTCGGATTCCTGTACCGATGTACTGGCGCACCCGCCGCTCGGATCGCGGTTGTGCCGGAACTGACGGACAGGAAACCGTATGAAACCTAGGCCAGGAACACGTGCCGTGGACGCTCCGCGAGGACGTCGCGGCCGAACTCGACCGTCTCGGAGAATTCGTCGCTTCGGAAGAAGGCCATGGCGTCCTCGCGGGAGTCCCACCGGCTGGCGATGAACATGTCGTCTTCGTTTTCGCGGTTAACCAGCAGGTCGGTCTTCCGGTGGCCGTCCATATCGG
Organism: Natrarchaeobius chitinivorans; assembly: GCF_003841505.1. Taxonomy (GTDB): domain Archaea; phylum Halobacteriota; class Halobacteria; order Halobacteriales; family Natrialbaceae; genus Natrarchaeobius; species Natrarchaeobius chitinivorans. The sequence goes on along the minus strand of NZ_REGA01000009.1, from coordinate 99,090 downwards.
CAAGCACTCCGGCGACATCGCCGAACGTCCCGACGAAGTCGTCCCTGTGTTCGGGTTCGACGGTGTAGAACATCCCCATCGTTCCCCAGGAATCGCCCTCGTCGTCACCCGCCTGGCGCACGATTTCGGGCAGCTCGGCGAGGAAGCCGGCCGCCGTGTTCGCGGCGCGGTCGGTCTCCCAGAGGCTGACGATCGCGGTTTCCGCGTCCGGTTCGTCGTCCTGGGATTCGTAGACCGCCGTCTTCACGTGGGTGTCGTAGTGATCGAAATTCGTCCGCAGGCCGTCGACCTCCTCGAACAGTTCCTCCGGGTCGGCGGCGGAGTAGAGCACGACCGCGTGGACGTCCTCGCCGTGGGGCTGGCCCGCGTAGACGCCGATCTCCTCGAGTTCGCTGCGGACGCGTTCGTCCTCGTCGTCACCGTGGGGACCGCCGGAACCGTGGCCGCTGGAGTCGCCGTGTCCGTGGCCGCCCGAGCCGCCGTGGGCGTGCGTGCTGGAGTCGGCGTGTCCGTGGCCGTGTCCACCCGAGCCGTGCGGGTGTGCAGCCTCCTGTGGGACGTCTTCGCCGGCGAGGTAGGCCGCGAGGTTTGCCGGCGGGAACCGGCGAGCCGAGAAGAACCGGCCGAACTCGGCGAATCGCGAACTCGAGGGGTCGAATCGCATCTCGTAGAGCAGTTCCTTCACGTCGGTCGGATCGTCGCCGAACAGCGTCACGCCCCACTCGAAGTCGTCGAGGCCGATGCTGCCGGAGATGATCTGGGTGACCCGTCCCGCGTACCCCTTGCCGATCTCGCCGTGATTCGAGAGGTAGTCCGCGCGCTCGTCGAACGGCAGTTCGTACCAGTTGTGATCGGGACCGCGCCGTTTGTCCATCGGGTAGAAACTACAGAAGTCGGCGTCGGGAATCTCGGGCTCGAGGCGGGACTCGATGTAGCGTTCCAGCCCGGCGTCTTCGACCTCGGCGTCGTCCTCGAAGTACTCCTGTGACATGTATCCCGACACTTCGGTCACCGAGAGATACGAGTCGGCACGCTCGGTGAACTCGGCGAGCGCCGTGTGTTCGAACTGGCGCTCGAGGGAATCGAGGTCGGCGAGCGTCGGCCGGAGGTGGAGGATCAACAGGTCGGCTTTGTGGCCGAGCACCGAGAACGTCGCCGAGTCGCCAGCCTCGGCGTCCTCGAGTCGTTCGGCCGAGGCGAGATACTCGACGCCCTCCTCGATCGCCTGCGAACGGCGTCGTTCGGGCGCGTCGCGCCAGGCGTCCCAGTCGATCGATCGGAAGTCGTGGAGAACGTACCAGCCTTCTTCGGTCTGCGGAGGTGTCCGACGATCCATACGCGGTGGTTAGAACGGAGACGCCAAGAAGGACCGGGTTTCCGCGCCGAACAATAAACATCCTAACGTTCTTTACCTTGGTTGAATAATGTACGAACGCGCACGGAAAGTGCGCCGAGCCGGAGTTGCCGGCACCAACCTAGCACTCCGGCTCGCACAACCCCCGCATAGCGGGAGCAATCCACTATTAACGCTGGCGAAATAAAGACCTGCCGACGTTTCGTCGGCCACGACCTGCCGGCGTTTCCACGGGACCGCGTCGCGACGGCCGGATCTCGGTTGGGTTGATCTCCGCTGTGCTGGGCCACGACGGAGCTACCCATGACCGCGAACGTCACCATACACTGTGACTGTGGAACCGACGTACACACCGAGACGACCGACGGCACGGTCGTCTGTCCCGACTGCGAGTCCGCGTTCGAGACGACGATAATCGAATTCGCCCCCGAGCGCGAGACATCCGGTCTTCGCAACGGCCTTCGCTCGTGTCGAGGCCCGTGAGGGCTATCGCCGGATAGCCCTCCGTAGTCGTCCGAGTCTGGCGAGCCCTCACGCCGCCGTCCGAGTCCGGCGAGACGAACGCTGGTTTCGGTGCTCGAGGTCGACAACGAAGTCCCGGTTCGACACCGAGGTCCCGGTTCGACTCGAGTCCGACGGCTACCGCGCCGTGAGCGAAGCCGGGTCGCTCGAGGTGGACGTTATCGACGGCAGAGGAACGGGACGCCGACCGGTACTGCCACTCGACAGAGGCACTCAGAGACAGTCTTCCGGATCCAGTGCCCCTGCCGCTTGTAGTTCTGAATTATCGTCGAGGACATCCTCAGCTATCGTGCCAGTGTCCGGTTCGTCTGATACTGCAGCGGAAAATACGTTGGTATCAAGAAAGAGCGTCATGACCGTTCGCGTAGTTCGCGAACTTCGACAGCTGAATCGACAGCGAGTTCGCTTGCCAGACCTCGAAGCCGTTTGCCGAGTGGAGGACGATCATCGTCCTCGTCGTCGGTACACGTGAATTCGTTCACGTCATCAGCGTAGACTCCCATACTCAGCTACTCGTTCTGCGGGAGTAAAACAGTTCGTCACGAGTCGGATCGTTCAATCCAGTTTCCCCTCTCTTGGTCGCTCTCCACCACTCCTCGAGAGTGTGATGAACCAGTAGAACGCTCTTCTGTCGGAAATTGTTGATACCGCCAGGCTGTCGCTGTGGAATCGAAGAGAGCAACCACACCGCGTATGGCTACGGGTTTTGTAGAAGAGCGTTTGTATATTTTTTATGGCTCTGGTGAATCAGGGGTATCTCGAGCAACCGACGCCCTATCTGAGCAAGTATTTCAATCGCTAGAAGGAGTCGTACGTCGATTGCATGACTCCCGTCCAAAAGTACAGTGAGCGGGAAGCCTGAGTTGATTTCTTTGCAACGGTTATCCGACAGCAAACAGAAAAGTTATTGGCACGCTCACAGTGTTTGCACACTATGAATGAGCCAGAGTGCCGCGATGTTTATACGATTGTATAAAGTATGTATAGCTATGAGCAGCGATAGACACTCTGTGCCGGTATCGCTCCCACCGGAGTTGGTGAAAGAACTCGATTCGCTCGTCGAGGACGGCGTGTTTAGCTCACGGTCCGAAGCTCTCCGATATGGCGCCCGTCTCATCGTTCGCGAAGAACGACAAGCGCGACTCCATGACCAAACCGACGCTGAGGCGCGTGCCGACGTTAAAGAGTGCTTGGAGCGAAAGCGTGTATCTTGATACCGATCCCGTCCTTGCGCTTCTGAAAACCGACGACTGGCTATAGTAGCCACTGAAAGTCATTGCACACCCGATCGCCAGACGGATCGTCGATCGGTGTGTAAATCGTTTCAGTTGTTACTATAGCAAGCACAGTTGACCTCGAACCGATCGACGCACCAAAGACATCGGTCGCAGCAGCGATTGAAGTTCAGTACGTGATGGAAGACACCTGGAGTAAAGAACAACTCTCGAATAGCCACAGCAAGATTGCGAACGAGGGAATCGAACTCGTTCCTCTGACCGTCGATATGATGGACGCTGCTGGAGAGTTGCGACGGGCATACGATCGGCTCAATGTCTTCGACGCAGTCCATCTTGGGACTGCCTATACGCTCGAGGAACCGATCGTGTCGACCGATACGCTCTATCCCGAGATTGACGAAGTCGGACACTTCGATCCGCGTGACCTCGAGTAACATCTTTACCGACTTCGACAAACAGTTTCAACGACTACTGTAGCCACCGTCCCCTCGACACCCAAAGCCGACCGGGGTGACCGAAACCCTTTACGTACGTCCGTTTAAATCACGGATCACATGCGGAAGAGTGGGCCGCCAAAGGGACTCATCGCCTACATCGTCCTCGAGTTGCTCGAGGAGAAACCGCGGTACGGGTACGAGATCTTGAAAGAAATCGAGGAGCTAAGCGGCGGTCACTGGGAGCCGTCTTACGGGTCGGTGTATCCGATCCTCTACAAGTTCGAGGAGAAGGGGTGGGCCGCACGGATCGAACGCGAGGACGAGCCGGATCGGAAGTACTTCGAGATGACCGACGCGGGACGCGAGGAACTCGCCGAGCGCCGAACGCAGGGATCGGAAAAAGCAAGCGACTTCGCGGACGTCATCCTCGGCTTCTTTCACGTCTACGCGGCTTTTGCGACCGACGATCGGTTCGAGATTCCCGAACTCGAGGGCGAGTGGACCTTCGACGAGACGTTCAGCGAGTGGATCGTCGAGCAGGTGGTCCGCCACCACGAACACTACTTCGAGACGGAGTTCGAACGGGTCGAGGTGACGCCCGAGGAGTTCGTCGAGCGCCACGGGATCGACGAGGACGATTCAGACTAAAGAAACGGATCGAGGGCTCAGCCCGCGAGCAGTCCCGGCGCGAACAACATCGCGAGGAAGCTGATCAGCATCGTCACCCCGACCGTCGTCGTGACGACGCGGACCATTCCGCGCGTCGCCTCGATCGGAAGCCGTGAGGCGATCGCCTCGGTGCTGGTCCGGAGGATGTGGCCGCCGTCGAGCGGGAACGCCGGAATGCAGTTGAAAAAGCCGAGCTGGACGTTGATCCAGCCGGTCCAGAACAGCAGGTTCGCGATCATGAAGATCGCCCCGTCGCCGAAAATGGCGAGGCTGCCCTGAACCTCGTAGAAGTTCTCTATGCCGCCGGTGAAGCCGGCGAAGTTGAACGGAAGCATGCCGACGACGCCGATGATCGGCAACAGAAGCGCGAGACCGATCTTCCCGAGGAACGAATCCGTCACTCCGGCGAGTTCTTCGCCGGTGTCGCCGCCGAGTATCGTGAGGTACGCCTCGGCGGGGTACAACTCGAGGCCGAGCGGAGACATGGAAGCGCCGGAGATACCGGACGCGCTGTAGAACCCGACGGTGCCGCCGCCGGTCAGCTGGCTGCGATCACCGAGCGTGACGTCGTACTCGACGCGTTCGCCGTCGAGGTAGCCGGTGATCGTAACCTCGTCGCCGGGATCGGTCGTGCCGAGTCGGTCGTTTAACGCCCCGTCCGAGGGCGTTCGATCGCCGTCGAAGCGAGTGATGACCAGTTGTTCGCCGGCCGGCGCACCGCTTTGTGCCAGCGGGCCGTCCTCGGCGATCTGGACGAGTCCGCCGACCGGAACGTCGCGGTTTTCGGTGCCGCCGTCGGTCGCGACGGTGAGCGTCACCGTCTCGCTCTCGCCGACGGCCTCGAGGAATTCGGCTTCGGTGGCGACCTCCGTCCCGTCGACGGCGAGGATCACGTCGCCGTTTTCCAGTCCGACCGCGTCGGTCTGGACGCTCGCGGAGACGATCAGCGACCGGTCGACCTCCACCGTCCGTTCCTCGTCGATTTCGACGGCGATCGCGTCGTCACCGGTGGCCTCGATGCGCTCGGCGAGGTCGTCGTTGCTCTCGACCGGTTCGCCGCCGACGGCGGTGATCCGGTCGCCGGGTTCGATGTCGGCCTGCGCCGCGGGCGAGTCCGGTTCGACGCCGCCGACGGCGGCTCCGGGTGCGACGGCGATCGCTCCGGCGATCGGCCCGAACAGAAGCGCGAAGACGACGATCGTGATCGCGAAGTTGTTCGTCACGCCCGCGGCGAACATCCGCGTCTGGCCGCCTCTCGAGGCGTTCTTGCTGCTTTCCTGGTCGGGCTCGACGAACGCGCCGATCGGGATGATCGCGAGCATCGCGATCCCCATCGACTCGATGTCGATGTCCTCGACCCGACAGAGCAATCCGTGTCCACCCTCGTGGACGACGAGGCCGACGAGCAAGCCGAAGACGATGCCAGGCGTCGCCGACAGCGGGAGGAAGTCGTTGACGCCAGGGATGACGAGGACGTTGCGTGGTTGCTGGACGGCCGTAGACGGCTGTGGCGAGGTGAGTGCGGCGATCGCCGCGAGCAGGAGAAAGCCGAACATCGCGACCATCACGACCAGCGCGATGCCGATACCGATGTTGGCCCACGCGCGCCAGAACCGCTTCGGGCCCGAAAGCCAGTCGAGAAATTCCCTTCCTCGTTTGGTATGGAAGGTCAGGATCGGTCCCTGGGTACCGACGAACTCCGGAAGGATTCCGGCGTTACGCAGCGAAATAATCGCGAACCAGTAGACGAACAACCCGACGAGGACCCACGTCAGCGTCTCCGATCCGAAGAGTTCGGGAACCGAAACGAGCGCGAGGGAACCGGTGACCATCTACCGTTACTCGGGGAGGGGTTCTCAAATGGCTTTTGTCTGGTTCGCACCGCAGTCGGCCGCGACGACGAACTACCGTTCCCGACGTAATCGGCCGCGACGACGAACTACCGTTCCCGACGCAATCGGTCAACGACGAACTCGCGGTCTACTTTCGCGAGGAACGGGCCGAGTTTCGGCCCCTGCTCTTCGTCGAAGAACAGCCGGTAGCCGGCCCCGAAGAAGTCGCCGACGTCGACGTCGTGGCGTTTCGCGGTCTCGTAGATTTCGCCCTGGATCTCGTCGGGGTCGTGGCCCTCCTCGATGTAGTCGGCGAGTTCCGCGAGCGCGTCCTCGGTCGCGTCGTCGAACTCGTGATCGGGTATCTCGCGTCGCTTGAGTTCGTAGTCGAACTCGTTTCCGGTCCGGCGTGCCCAGTTGCGTGCCTGTTCGACGCGGGCGAGTGCACCCTCGACGGCCCACCCGGGCGCGTCGTCCGGAACGTGGCCTTCGCGACGAGCGATCTCCTCGCGCAGGTCGGGGTCATCGGTCATGCCAAGCACCGCGGCGAACGTGTACGGCAGCCGGATCCGCTCTTCTCGGGGCTCCTCCACGACGAGCGGGTAGACCCGCTTTGCGAACGCCGTCTCGTCCTCGTCGGCGTCGACCTCGTCGAAGTAGACCGCCTCGAGCCGGTCGAACTCGTCGACGAGCTGGTCGAGGCGTTCGATGCTGAAATCCCGCGCCTTCGCGGGGTCTTTCGCGAAGAAGTATCGCAACACCTCGGATTCGAGCAACTCGAGGACGTCCGAAACGAGGACGACGTTTCCTTCGGAGGAGGAAAACGGCTCGCCGTCGAGGGTGAACCACTCGTAGACCATCGGCACCGGCGGCTCGATCTCGAGGACGTTGCGCGCGACGTCCTGTCCGCTCGGCCACGAGCCTTCGGCGTGGTCCTTGCCGAACGGCTCGAAGTCGACGCCCAGTATCTCCCACTGGGTCGGCCACTCGAACCGCCACGGCATCTTCCCCTCTCGCAGCGTCGCCGTCCCCTCGTGGCCACAGCCGTCGATCGGACGCTCGCCGGCGTCCATGTCGGTACAGCGGTACTCGACCGACGGTTCCCCCTCGAGGTCGACGCCCGTTACCGTCTCGGTGATCTTGCCACACTCCTCACAGATCGGGTTGAAGGGGACGTAGTCGTCGTCGACTTTGTCCTGGTAGTCGGCGAGAACCTCGCGTGCGCGATCGCGGTTTTCGAGCACGTACCGGGTCATCTCGTCGAACGCACCGGTTTCGTACAGTTCGGTGTTCGAGATCAGTTCGATCGGGACGTCGACGGCGTCCGCGCTGTCCTGGATGATCGTCGAGAAGTGCTCGCCGTAGGAGTCACAACAGCCGAAGGGGTCGGGAATGTCCGTGTACGGCGCACCGAGGTTCCGCCCGAGCGCGCCCGCGTCTACCTCCCCCAGATCGACGAGGTTCCCCTCGAGATCACAGAGGGTTCGCGGGAGCTTCCGAAGGGGGTCGCGGTCGTCCGCGGTGAACACCTGCCGGACGTCGTGGCCGCGCTCGCGCAGCACCTCGGCGACGTAGTATCCCCGCATGATCTCGTTGACGTTGCCGAGGTGAGGGACGCCGGACGGCGAGATTCCACCCTTGACGACGATCGGATCGTCCCGATCACGAACGCCACGCTCGCGCTGGTCGTCGACGCGGGCTTCGACGCGGTCCGCGACGGCGTCGGCCCAGAACGCGTGGTGGTCGTCGGCTCGTTGGAGCGTGTACGGGTTCGCCGGATCGACGACGCTGTCGTCCGATTCGATGCCGGGTCGGTCGTCACTCATTCTCGTGTTCCGCCCAGTAGGTCGGCTCTTCTCCGACGCCGTCGGGGATCACGTCAGTTCCCTCGTGGTCGCCGTAGCGGACCGCCCGGGAGATCCGATCCGGATCCGTTCCGTCGAGGACGATCGTCCGCATTCCCGACCGCTGGATGATCTTCGCTGCGAGCAGATCGACCGGTGCCGACGCGCCGGCGTTCATCTCGAGGCCGGCGATGACGTCGACGAGGTCCGCCGCCGAGAGTTCGTCGTACTTCGTCGCCGCGTCGTCCTCGTTGGGGTCGTCGCTGTAGACGCCCGACACGCTGGTCGCGTAGACGAGCAGGTCGGCGTCGACGTACTCCGCGAGGGCGGCACCGACGGCGTCGGTCGTCTGGGCCGGCGCGACGCCGCCCATCACGGAGACGTTCCCCTGCCGAAGCGCCTCGCCGGCCTCCTCGTAATCGAGCGCCGGTGCGGTGATCGACTCCTCGCCGAGCGCCGCGATGAGCAATCGCGCGTTGAGCCGGGTGACGTCGATCCCGAGCTGATCGAGTTCGATCTCGTTCGCGCCGAGTTCGCGAGCGGCACCGATGTACTCGCGTGCGACGCCGCCGCCTCCGACGACAGCGCCGACGCGACAGCCGTCCGCGACGAGGTTTTCGACGACGGCCGCGTGTTCGGCCACCCGGTGAGCCCCGGGTTCGGGTACGAGTACGCTCCCGCCGATAGAGACGACCACTTTCATGCTAACCCGGTGTAACCGGGTTGCAATCTTAAGGGTTGCCAAGTGGACTCTCCGACTCGGTTTCGTGTGCCCCCGTTTCCGATCGATCTCGCTCGAGCCCGGCGGTAGCCCAACCCACACGAGTGTGGCGGTAGCCCAACCCACACGACTATAGTAGCCACTGAACGTCACCCCACACCCGATCGCGGGACGGATCGGCGATCGGTGTGCAAATCGTTTCAGTTGTCACTATAGGGCAGAACGGTGCCCGGACGACCGGGCGTAGCAGAACCCATACACCGGAAGCCGATGGCACCGACGGTGGGGGACGACCGTGGTGACGCCGACGAAGACGGAGACGCGACCGTGGCGACAGCTACAAAGTGTGACGTGGCCTTGTCAATAGTATGCACGTACTCGGTATTCTCGGTTCGGACGCGCCCGACGGTGCACTCGATCGGGTCGTGGATCGAGCGGCGGACGAACTCTCGCAAGCGGGACGGGTCGGCGTCGTCAGATACGACGCGACTATCGCCGACGGCACCCACGCTCACCAGTCGCCGACTGTCGGCGGCGACGTCACGTACGACCTCGGCGCGGACGGAGACTGGAGCGCCAGCGGGACCGGACTCTCGGTCGAGGGCGCGCTCGATCGGCTGGCCATCGACTGTGAGTACGCGATCGTCGCGGGCGTCCCGACGCTCCGGTATCCGTCGATCGTCGTCGGCTCCGACCCGACGGACGCGGGAGACGACGGCCCCGACGTCCTCGCGACCGTCGAGACGGCGGTCGAACTCGAGACGGTAGACCTCCATGCGCGTCTCGAGGAGACCGAACCCTACGTCACCCTCGAGTCGCTCGTCGCTCGCGTCAAACGATCGCCGTCGGCCGATCGTGCGGGCGCGATCGCAACCTTCACCGGACGAGTGCGAGCGCGTGACAGCGACGACGACGCGCCGACGAAGTACCTCGAGTTCGAGAAGTACGAGGGCGTCGCCGACGAGCGCATGGCGGCGCTCGAGGCCGAACTCGAGGCGCGCGAGGGAGTGTTCGCGATCGAGATGCACCACCGCACGGGCGTCGTCGAGGACGGCGAGGACATCGTCTTCGTTGTCGTCCTCGCCGGCCACCGCGAGGAGGCCTTTCGGACCGTCGAGGACGGCATCAATCGCCTGAAAGACGAGGTGCCACTTTTCAAGAAGGAAGTGACGGTCGAGGACGAGTTCTGGGTTCACGAGCGATCCTGACCGTTGATTCCAGGTCATCCAGATAGAATACAGCGACAGTCAGAGAAATACGAACGTATAATAACGGAGAATGATTCGGCAGAGATAATGAGTTAGATCCCGCTTTGAACGTTCTCGAGCCATCTGATCGATCGAGAAAACAGATCTTAAATCGAGGTAAAAGGTGTATTACCGGGCGAAATCCTGAACACAACCGAAATTTCGTCAAGCGTCCCTCCTTTATAACATATCCCCCTCACAAGGGCCCGACGTCGATGAGCACGACAGCCCAACCCTCCACGGAAAGCAAAGAACGCCGCCTGAAACGCTACCTTCGCGAACGCGCCGAAGACGGTGAACTGTACTTCAAGGGCAAGTTCATCGCCGACGACGTCGGCCTGTCTCCGAAGGAGATCGGCGCGTTGATGGTCAAACTCTCCGAATCCGCGACCGAACTCGAGATCGAGAAGTGGTCGTACACGAGCGCGACCACGTGGCGAGTCGAGCCCGCCTGATCGAAGCGAGTCGTCTTCGCGAACGGTGGCCGTCGCGTTCCCCGAACGACGGCCGACCCGGATCATCCAGCCATGCCATGCCCTGCTACGAACTGCCGGCGCGTCGTCGACGCCATCCGGCACGACCTCGCTGACGTCGGTCGCGGACGTCACATTTCGTTCGCGGTCTTTTTTTATACGAGCGGCGAGTGATCCACGGGTGATGGATGACGTCGATCCGTCCGCGTACGGAGCATCGTCGAGCGTCGATGCTCCAGCGGACGGGCCGCCACTCGAGCGGATCGAATCGGTGTTTACGGTCTACGAGACCAGGATCGAAGACGAACAACTGGTGTACTACGGCGATCCGCTGGTTCCGCCCGAGGACGTGACGGCAGACCTGTGGTCGGTCTTCCGTGAGGCCGGCTACGACCTCGAGTTTCGGACTCGACACGGCGAGTTCGTTCTCGTCGCCGAACCGAACACCGGCGATAGCGCCAGCGATGGTATTCCCAGGACGAACGTCGTGTTGCTCGTTCTGACGGTCGTCTCCACGCTGTTTGCCGGATCGATGTGGTATCACATCGACCCGTTCGCCAATCCGACGGAAATGTGGCGCGCGTGGCCGTTTACCGCCGCGATCCTCGGCGTGCTCGGCGTCCACGAGATGGGCCACTACGTGATGAGCCGCTACCACGGCGTCGACGCGTCGCTCCCGTATTTCATCCCGGTGCCGACGCTCATCGGAACGATGGGGGCCGTGATCAAGATGAAAGGGCGCATGCCCGACCGGAAAGCGCTGTTCGACATCGGCGTCGCCGGACCGATCGCGGGACTGGTCGCGACGGTTGCCGTAACCATCGTAGGGCTTCACCTGCCGCCGGTGACCGCACCGGAAGCGGTCGTACAGGATCCGGACGCGATCCAGATCCAGCTCGGCTACCCGCCGTTGCTCGAGATGCTCGCCGCGGCGTTCGACCAGCCGCTGTATCGGGACGATCCGACGACGGCGGTAAATCCCGTCGTCATCGGCGGCTGGGTCGGCATGTTCGTCACCTTCCTCAACCTGATCCCTGTCGGCCAACTCGACGGCGGTCACATCCTCCGGGCGATGGCCGGCGAGTACCAGGAGACGATCGCGGCGCTGGTTCCGGGCGTCCTCTTCGGCCTCGCTGCCTACCTCTACTACGTGAGCGGCTACAGCGGCAATTCGGTGTTCATCTGGGCAGTCTGGGGCGTCTTTACCGCGGTCCTCGCCTCCGTCGGCCCGGCCCATCCGGTCCGCGACGATCGACTCGGTCTCGGCCGGATCCTGCTCGGAATCGTCACGTTCGCGCTGGGCGTCCTCTGTTTCATGGCCGTTCCGATCGCGATAATCGAGTGATGGGGCTCGAGTCGGATCGAAACGCCTGCGGTTTCGGACCGTTACGGCCTGCGGTTTCGGACCGTTGCGGCCTCCGGTTTGGGACCGTTCCGGCCTGCGATATCGGAGTGTTTCGGGTCGTTCAGCCGTGTGTGTACCCGCGATCCGCGAGTTCGTCGCCGTCGAGCGTGATCCCGTCTCCGTGGTCGACGACCGACCCGATCGGCGTGATCGGAACGTCACTCGCCGCGTGGACGTCCTCTAGGGTCCCTTCCGGAACGGTCGCGACGAGTTCGAAGTCCTCGCCGAACGTCGTCGCGCGCTCGAGTGCCTCCTCCTCTCCCGCCGTTACCGCGCGGACCGCGTCGTCGATCGGGATCGCCTCCGACTCGATGGCGAACCCGCAGTCACTCGCCTCGGCGAGCTGGTGGAGCGAGCGCGCGAGGCCGTCGCTCGAGTCCATCATGGCGGTCGCCCGCGCAGCGAGTGCGAGTCCGGCCGCGACGCGGGGCTCGAACTGGAACAGCTCGTTCGCCCGCTCGAGCGCGCTGTCCGAGTCGATCGTCGACGTCTCGTCGGTCGGCGACGTCTCGCTCGCCGTGGCCTGCTCGAACAGCGCGAGCGCGGCGGCGCTACGGCCGAGCGTTCCCGTGACGCAGACGAGGTCGCCGGGTCGCGCGCCGCTCCGAAGTACTGGATCGTCGGTCCGCCCGAACGCCGTCGTCGCGACGGTAAACTCCTCGTGGCCGTCGAGGTCGCCGCCGACGTACTCGGCACCGACGAGTTCACAGACGTCGCTCGCGCCGCGAACGAACGCGAGGAGTTCCTCGCGATCGAACTCGGGAACGGCGTAGGCGGCGACCGCCGCCGTGGCCTCTGCACCCATCGCGGCGACGTCCGACAGCGACGCGCCGACGGCGCGCCAGCCCGCCGTGTACCGCGTCGTTCCCGGCGGAAAGTCCGTTTTCTCGTGGAGCATATCCGTCGTTACGACGAGGTCGCCGACGACGGCCGCGTCGTCGCCGACGGAATCGAGTTCCGCTTCCAGAAGCGCCAGTGCGGCGCGTTCGTCCATACCCCCGGTTGACGCTCGAGGGCGAAAAACGATCGGAAATGTCCCGGTGGGAGGGCCACGGCTCCTTTCGGGACCGACCGGTCTGGACTCGATACGATGGTCTTAAATGCCGCGGAAGGGAACCCAACGCCAATGGCTACGATGTACGACGTTCCGGCGGACGACCTCATCGAGGCGCTCGCCGACGATCTCGAGGAACGGCTGGACGAGCCCGACTGGGGCAAGTTCGTCAAGACCGGTGTCGACCGCGAACTCCCGCCAAAACAGGAGAACTACTGGGCAGTTCGCGCCGCGAGCCTCCTTCGGAAAGTCGCCGACCGCGGTCCGGTCGGCGTCGAACGGCTCTCGACCGAATACGGCGGCGGGAAAAGCGGTTCCAACCGCTATCAGGTCGCGCCCGACAAACGCGCGGACGGCTCGCGTAACATGATCCGAACCATCCTCCAGCAACTCGAGGAAGAAGACCTCGTCGAAACCGCCGAGGGCGAAGGACGCCGGATCACGCCCGAGGGACGAAGCCTCCTCGACGACACCGCCGGAGCCGTCCTCGAAGAACTCGACCGACCGGAACTCGAGCGCTACGCGTAACTCGACGACGAACGTTTTCACGTCGAAATCGCCTCAGAGCCGTCGGTATCGATCGCGGTCCGTAATCATTTTCCCCGGTGCGGGAGTATTCGGTACGTATGAGCGGAGAACCCGACGAGGAGAAACTCGAAGAGCTGCGACAGAAGAAGATGGAGCAGCTACAGGAACAGGCAGAGTCCCAGCAAGGCGGAGCCGAGCGGGAGGCCGCACAGCAACAGGCCGAAGCGCAAAAGAAAGCACTGCTCCGCCAGCACCTGACCGACGACGCCCGCAAGCGACTCAACACGGTCAAGATGAGCAAACAGCAGTTCGGCGAGCAGGTCGAACAGCAAGTGATCGCACTCGCCCGGAGCGGGCGCATTCAGGGCAAGATCGACGACGAGAAGATGAAACAGCTCCTCCAGGAGCTAAAGCCCGAATCGAAGAGCTTCGACATCAAGCGGCGCTGATGGAGCTCGGAGTACTCTACAGCGGCGGGAAAGATTCGACGCTTGCAGCGCTCCTCCTCGAGGACTTCTACGACGTGACGCTCGTCACGGCTCACTTCGGCGTTGGCGAGGACTGGAAGCACGCCCGCGCGAGCGCCGAGTCCGTCGGCTTTTCGTTCGAACGGCTCGCGCTCGATCCCGACGTCGCCCACGACGCCGTCGATCGGATTCGAGACGACGGCTTTCCCCGTAACGGGATCCAGCTGGTCCACCAGCACGCCCTCGAGCGAGCCGCGTCGGCGGAGTTCGACGCCGTCGCCGACGGAACGAGACGCGACGACCGCGTGCCGACAGTCTCTCGAGCACAGGCCCAGAGTCTGGAGGACCGCCACGGCGTCGACTACCTCGCCCCGCTCTCCGGGTTCGGTCGAACCGCCGTCGACCGGCTCGTCGAGACCCACCTCGAGGTGACGACCGGGCCGAGCGAGGAGATACGACGAGCCGATTACGAGGCCGAACTACGGACGATCATCGCCGAGGAGGACGGCCCCGAAGCGGTCGGGGACCTGTTTCCCGACCACGAGCAGACGTACGTCACCGACCTTCACGAGCGGACGTAACCCATCCCCCGCCACCGGACGTACCACACCACCGCAACGGGACGCGACCGGGCCGGGAAACGCCCGTCTCGATCGGCCCCGGGGTGACGACCCCGAACTCGCGGGCCGTCCGCGAACGAAAGGATAGAAGTTCGCCGTTCCCGAACGGTCGGTCATGTACGACCGGATCAAGGGCTTTCGTGACTTCTATCCCGGAGAGATGGCCGCCAGGCGGGCGGCCATCGACACCATCGAGGAACGCGCCCGTAGCTACGGCTTTCGCGAGATTGGAACGCCGGCGCTCGAGCGCGCGGAACTCTGGACTGACAAAAGCGGCGACGACATCGTCGATGAGCTGTACGCCTTCGAGGATCAGGGCGGTCGCCACGTCACGCTGACGCCCGAACTGACGCCGACGGTCGCGCGGATGGTCGTCGCCAAACAGCAGGAACTCTCCAAACCCATCAAGTGGTTCTCGACGCGACCGTTCTGGCGCTACGAACAGGTCCAGCAGGGTCGCCAGCGCGAGTTCTACCAGACGAACGTCGACATCTTCGGCTCGAGCGAGCCCGAAGCCGACGCCGAGATCCTCGCCTGGGCGGCCGACGCCCTGACAGGACTCGGACTCTCCGGCGACCACTTCGAGTTCCGGATCTCTCACCGCGACATCCTCGGCGGCGTCCTCGAGACCTACGACGCCGACGTCGACGTCGACGACGCGATCCGCGCCGTCGACAAGTCGGACAAACTCGAGACGGCCGAGTACCACGACCTGCTCGTCGACGCCGGCCTCGAGGACGATCAGGCGGCCGAGTTCGACGACCTCGTCGCAAGCGGCGACCTCGAGGCAGTCGAGGAGTTTGCCGACACCGAGCGCGTCACCGACGCCGTCGAGAACCTCCAGCGCGTCCTCGAAGCCGCCGAGGACTTCGGCGCTCGCGAGTACTGTACCATCTCGCTCGAGACGGCCCGCGGGCTCGATTACTACACCGGGGTCGTCTTCGAGTGTTTCGACTCCGCGGGCGAGGTCTCGCGATCGATCTTCGGTGGCGGCCGCTACGACGACCTCATCGAGAGCTTCGGCGGCCAGCCCACGCCCGCGGTCGGCGTCGCCCCCGGCCACGCGACCCTCTCGTTGCTCTGTCAGCGCGCCGGCGTCTGGCCCGACGAGGAGGTGACCACGGACTACTACGTCCTCCAGATCGGCGACACCCGAAGCGAGGCCGCCCGGATCTGTCGTGAGTTGCGCGAACGGGGTCAGGTCGTCGAAACCGACGTTGCAGGACGCTCGTTCGGCGCACAACTGAACTACGCCGACTCGATCAACGCCGAGACGGTCGTCATCGTCGGCGAGCAAGACCTCGCGAACGACGAGGTGACGATCAAGGACATGGAAACCGGCGATCAGACGCAGGTCGCCGTCGACGAGTTCCCCGGGGACAGAGAGCGGCCGACGTTCGACGACTTCGACTGATACGGTTTGCTATGACTGATTGCCGGTCGATCGCAGAACGGTGGGCGATCAACCGGTAAAGACTCATAGCAGACCGTATGAGCGTCGAGACGAGCGGGATCGAAACGCGAACGGACCGACGAAATCCCCCGAACGGACCGACGAAACCCACCGTTTCCGGGGCCAGCATTAATTACCGGGCTGGTGTACGACGCCCGATGGCCGACACCCGTCCACACGTCTTGCTCGCGCTCACCGATCAGGAACGGTACGATTGCAGCGCACCCGGGTCACCGGTCGAGACGCCGACGATGGATCGCCTCTCGAGCGAGGGGGTCCGCTTCGAGTACGCGTTCACGCCGATCAGCATCTGCTCGAGCGCCCGTGCATCGCTGCTGACTGGGCGATTTCCCCACGGCCACGGGATGCTGAACAACTGCCACGAAGACGACGCGATTCAGGCGAACCTGCCGCCCGATCTGCCGACGTTTTCCGAGGCGCTCGCGGCCGCCGGCTACGATCTGACGTACACCGGAAAGTGGCACGCCGGTCGGGACGCGACCCCCGAGGAGTTCGGGTTCTCGTATCTGGGCGGCAGCGACGTCCATCACGACGACATCGACGAGGCGTTTCGCGAGTACCGCCGCGAACGCGGGACGCCGGTCGGAGACGTCGACCTCGAGGACGAGATCTACACGGGTGAGAAACCGAGGGACGGCGAAGACGGGACGTTCGTCGCCGCGACGACGCCGATCGACGTCGAGGAAACCCGCGCCTGGTTCCTCGCGGAACGGACGATCGAAGCGCTCGAGGCCCACGCCACGGACGGCGGAACGTTCGACGACGTGGACGGGGACGGACCGTTCTTCCACAGGACGGACTTCTACGGCCCACACCACCCCTACGTCGTCCCCGAACCGTACGCCTCGATGTACGATCCCGACGAGATCGAGCCGCCAGAGAGCTACGCCGAAACGTTCGACGGGAAGCCGCGGGTCCACGAGAACTACCTGCACTATCGGGGCGTCGAGGACTACGACTGGGAACTCTGGGCCGAGGCGATCGCCAAATACTGGGGATTCGTGACGCTGATCGACGACCAGCTCGAGCGGATCCTCGCGGCCCTCGAGGAGTACGGACTGGCCGAGGAGACGGTCGTGGTCCACGCGTCCGATCACGGCGACTTCGCGGGGAGCCATCGCCAGTTCAACAAGGGACCGCTGATGTACGACGACACCTACCGGATTCCGATGCAGATCCGCTGGCCTGGAGTCGCGGAGCCGGGATCGGTTTGCGAGCAGCCGGTCCACCTGCACGATCTGGCGGCGACGTTCCTCGAGATCGGTGACCTCGAGGTTCCGGAGACGTTCGACTCGCGGAGTCTCGTTTCCCTCCTCGAGAGTGGCGAAACCGACGGCAATCAGGACTGGCCCGACTCCGTCTTCGCCCAGTACCACGGCGACGAGTTCGGCCTCTACAGCCAGCGGATGGTCCGTACCGAGCGCTACAAGTACGTCTACAACGGCCCGGACGTCGACGAACTGTACGACCTCGAGGCCGATCCCGCAGAGTTACAGAACCTGATCGACCACCCCGACTACGCCGGCGTTCGCCGGGAGATGCGGGATCGGCTCGTCGACTGGATGGACGAGACGAACGACCCGAACCGGGGCTGGGTTCCCGAGGTGCTCGAGCGGGCGGATTGATACGGACCGCTGAGCGGGCGGATTGATACGGGCCGCTGTAACGATGTACCGGGTGTTCGCAAGCCTGGATGCGGTCGCGTCAGTACCGACTGACACCAGACCGTCCGACGGACCCGACGGTCGGGAGATCGATCCACCCCCGGAGCGGAAGCGTACGTTTACGGGTTCGAAGGGGGTACGCTACTCTATGACCATCGACGGGAGCACGATCGACGGGGATACGATCAACGGGAACGCGGTCGACGAAAACGGCGGAGGGCACCGATGACGGCCGGTGGCTCGAGCGACGAGGCCGACGACCGCACCGAGAACGCGGCCGAGTACGAAGAGATCGCAGACGCACTCGAGGACCTGGTCGTCGAGTTACGCGACGAGTCGGTCAGAGAGTCGCGACTCGAGGGGCTGTTCGACGAGGCGACCACGAGCGATCCGCGCATCTGGAACACTGTCACGGCGTTTATCGACGTCGAGGACGGCGAGGCGGTCGTCACCGACGAGTCGAAGCTTGCGGAAGGAAGTTGGGCACCGGAGATCGTCGAGGACTGTGATACGATGGTGACGATCGATATCCAGCGCGGACTGATGCCAGACGAGTTCACCTATCAGGTCGGGAAGAAACTGAGCCAGCGGATCGAGGAGTTTCGAGAGCAGGCACAACAGGCACGCGAGGGGACGGATCGAGGGAGTGCAGATCGGAGTTCCGACTGATACGGATTACTGTAACTGTGTACCGGCACACCCGCCGCCCGGGCCGCGGGTGCGCCGGCAATGACGTACAGTAAACCGTATGAGTGACGTCAGAGCCGATCTCACCCCTGAAGAGCGATTTCGAGTCCCGTCTCGAGCGGAAATCGGTCGGATCTGGAAAATCAGCCGGACTCGAGGTCGATTCGCTCGCGCTCGAACCGGCCGGAAGGGCCGTCGACTCCGAGTTTCGGATCTTCGTCCCCGTCATCTTCGTCCCCCGAGCGCCAGCGCCACGACCCTACGTCCGGCGGCTCGAGCGAGACGATCACGTACGAACGATCGGGCCAGGTCGCCGTCGCGACGTCCGTTTCGCTCGGTCGAGGCGGCCCCCGCGGGTGGGAGTGATAGAATCCGACGATCTCCTCACCCCTATCCTCGAGTCGCTCGAAAACCTCGAGTTGCTCCTCGGGATCGATCCGGTAGCGCGTTCGGGGGGTGTCCGCGACGTTTTCGGCGGGATACTGCGAGCGGACGCGGCTCTCGTCGGGGTCGAACGTACCGCCGAGGACGCCACAGATCTCTCGAGGGCGGCCGTCGTGGGCACGCTTCGTGATCTCGTCGTGGACGGCATTGGGGAGGACGAGTTCCGGTCGTAGAGGGCCGTCGGAGCCGTCGGGATCGGTACAACCGCCGGAACCGTCGGGGTCGCCGTCCTCGCGGGAGTCGTCGGTCGGGTTCACGGCTCGACTCGAGCCCCGGGCCCGCGACCGTCCTCGAACCGAGCCTCGAGATCGGAAAGCGGGAGCGCCATCGGTCCGTTCTCGCCCGCCGGCGCGAGCGAGCGGTCGAACAGGTCCGGCCTGACGATCGGTGCGAGCGTCTCGAGGGTCTCGACCAGCCGCGGGCCGGGTCGGTTGAGGTAGTGGTGGCCGTCCATCGCCCAGACGCGGCCCTCGCGGGCGGCCGTCAGGTCGGTCCAACCGTCGCGGTCCGTGAGATCCGTCAGGTTGTCGGCCGTCTGCTCGAGGCCGAAGCCACAGGGCGCGACGATCACGACGTTGGGGTCGTACTCGCGTATGTCGGCCCACTCGCGGGGACGGGACGGATCTCCGACGCCGGCCAGTCCGTACTCGCCGCCGGCCCACTCGACGAGTTCGGCCGTCCAGTGGCCCGCGACCATGACGGGGTCGGTCCAGTCGAAGATCGCGACCCGCGGACGCTCGCCGCTCCCGGCCTCGCCAGCGATGGTTCTGACGCGGTCGATTCGATTCTCGAGGTCCGCCCGAACCTCCCGGGCGCGTTCCTCGCGTCGGGTCGCTCGGCCGATCCGCTCGATGTCGTCGAGAACGTCGGCGACGCTGTGCGGATCGGTCGGCAGAACCTCCGGATCGGCGTCGATCCGATCGACGGCGTCGGCGACGACCGCCTCGTCGACCGCACAGACGTCGCACATCCCCTGCGTGACGATCAGCTCCGGATCGAGTCGATCGAGCGTCTCGACGTCGACGTCGTAGACGCCGCCGTCGTCGGCCGCCTCGAGGACCTGCCGATCGATCTCCTCGCTCGAGGCCGCCGCGTCGATTCTCGAGTGCGTGATCGAGGGGATAGATTCGACCCCCGGCGGGTGGTCACACTCGTGGGAGACGCCGACCGGTTCCGTCCCGAGCGCGGCGACGATTTCGGTCGCCGACGGGAGCGTCGTGACGATGCGCATGGCCGCCAGTAAGGGGGCCGAGAACAAAAACGGCTGGCTCGCGCTCAATTCGTCGTCTCGAGCGTGCGATCGGTACCCACGTGTGACGAGCCCTGGATGAGACGACGAGTCCAGGCGAGGCGAACGAGTCAGTCGGCGGTTCGCGGCTCCTCGCGTTTCGGGACGGTCGCGCCGCCGTATCGCTCGAGTAGACGGGAGAACACCGCACGTTCGGCCCGGCGAACCAACATCGATGCGGTACTCTCGGCACACCCCAGTCGGTCCGCGACGTCCGCGAGCGACGCGCTCCGGGGGACGTCGTAGTAGCCGAGACGCAAGGCCGTGGCGGCGGCCTCGAGTTGCCGATCGGTGAGGACGCCCGCCAGCGTCCCGCCGCGGCGGTCGTAGGTACCGATCTCGCTGACGCGCACCTCGATCTCGCTCGGGAGGTTCTCGAAGACCTCCTGAACGTCGTCGCCGTCGCCGACGATCGTCATCCCCATCGCTGCGTCGTCGTCGAACCGTATCGGCGGGACGACGACCAGATGACGATCCGAGAACGCGCCGCGCCACGACCGGTCTTCCGGGCGGGTTTCCTGACAGGCCCAGACGTTGAGCGACTGATCGTCGATCGGCGCGAGCCGGTAGTCGACGATCGACTCCACGTCGCTGATCGCCTCGCGGTAGCGGTCGACGTCCGCCTCGACGTAGAACAGTTCGTACTCGAGGCCCTCCTCCGGCAGGATGTTCCACGTGAGCAGTTCCTCGTACCGAACGACGTCTTCGTGCCGGATGAACTCCTGCATCGGGTGGAGCATCCACTCGGGCTGGCGGAGCCAGACGTCGAGATACTTCATGCGCGTCGGTACGGACGCTACATTAAAATGGGCTAGGAGGTTCGCCGCAACGTCGATTCGCCGAACGGACGAACCGACTCGTATGACACCGCAGCGGTCGACTCCCGGAAACGGCAGTGGCGGGGGCAACGACGGATCGCTCGGCGACGAGGTGGCCGACGGCGAATCGGACGCCAACGGGCAGTCGCCGACCGAGCGCCGGGACTGGCCGCTCGAGGCGTACCCGCTTCCGCCGGGGCCGGACGGCCTCCCGATCGTGGGCAACACCTTCCAGGTGGTCCGGGATCCTATCGGATTCTACGACGTCGTCTCGAGATACGGCGACGTCGTCCGGTACAGGGTGGCGGGGAAGACGTTCACCGCGCTGTTACACCCCGACCACGTCGAACGGGTGCTCGTCTCGGAGCACGACCGCTTCGAGCGATACCTGTTCACCGAGTTCGGACTCGACATCGGCTCCGAGGGGCTCCTGACGAGTACCGGCGAGCAGTGGCACAGACAGCGCCAACTGATGCAACCGGCGTTCACGATCGAGCGAATCAGGACGTACGCGGACACGATGGCGGCGTACGCCGAACGGACCGCCGACGACTGGGACGACGGACAGACGATCGCGGCAAACCGGGCGTTCTCCCGACTCACGCTGGGGATCCTCGCGAAGGCGCTGTTCGACGTCGAGATCGATCCGGAGTCGGACGACGAGGTGATCGTTCGCGCCGCCCGGGCGATCAACGAACGCGCCAACACCCAGAGCGTGTTCACGTTCCTCCCGAAGTGGCTCCCGACCCCCGAGAACCGGCGGTACGACCGAGCGATGGCCGACTACCGGGAGCGGATCGACGAATTGATCCACCACCGCCGATCCGACGGCCCGGGCGGAGACGACCTGCTGTCGCTCCTGCTCGAGGCGAGCGGACCCGAAGGAGCCGACCTCTCGCCCGAGGAGGTCCGTGACAACCTCGTCACGTTCCTGTTCGCCGGCCACGAGACGAGTTCGGTCGCGCTCACCTACACGTTCATGTTGCTGGCGCGCCACGACGACGTCGCGGACACCCTCCACGAGGAACTCGAGACGGTCCTCGACGGCGAACGCCCCCGCTTCGAGCACGTCCCTCGCCTCGAGTACACGGAACACGTCATCACGGAAGCGATGCGGCTGTATCCGCCGGCGTACATCCTCTTTCGGACGGTCTTAGAGGACGTCGTGATCGACGGCTACCGGATACCCGAAGGGACGATCGTCACGCTGCCACAGTTCTGGCTCCACACCGACGAGCGATTCTACGACGATCCCGACGCGTTCGAGCCGGAGCGGTGGACCGACGACCGCGACCGGCCCGAGTACGCCTACTTCCCGTTCGGCGGCGGCCCACGACACTGCATCGGGATGCGGTTCGCGATGCTCGAGATGAAGCTGATCGTCGCGACCCTGATGCAGCAGTTCGAACCGACGTTGCTGAGCGAGCCCGATCCGGAGCCTGCCGTTACGACGACCCTCAAGCCAGCGGAGGACGTGCTGATTCGGATGGACCGCCGATAATCCTCGAGTGTACCCGTCGGTTCTGATCGGTAACAGCTATAGTACCCTCCCAAGCGTCGGCTGCTGAGCGAAATCGGACCACACGGCGTGATTTCGCTCAGCAGTGCAGGCTTGGGACGCCACTATAGTTCGCCGCCGGTGTCGAACTCGTCCGAATCGTGGTCGTCGAATCCCGCGTCCTCGAGGCCGTCGTCGCCGCCGTTGTCGTCAGCCTCGCCGTCCTCGAAGGCGTCGTCGACGTCTTCGCCTGGGTCCTCGAGACCGTTGTCAACGTCCTTGCCCGCGTCGCTCGGATCGGTATTCCGGTTCCCGCCGGTCGAACCGGCGTCCTCGTCCGCATCGTCGATTTCGATCTGCGTGGCCCTCTCGGAACCCGCGTCGACGTCGAACTCGGCGGTCTCGAGTTGCTCGCCGTCGACGCCGACGCGTCCGTCGTCGATCTCGATGACGACGCCGTCGTGGCGCTCCGGCCGGCCGATCAGCTGGTTCGTCGCCGACTCGAGTTCCCGGTTTACCGACCAGACGAACCGGAGGACAGACTCGAGTTCGTCGCCGGCCTGTTTGCCCCCGCGTCCGCTCGCGGCCCCGCCGAGGCTCCGTGCGCCTTCGGGGTGGAGGTACTGGATCGGATGATCGTTCGGAACGTCGCGCAAGTCGACTTCGAACGACCAGAGATACGGCAGCAGCTGGATCGCGTACCCTTTCGGCTTCGGGGCGTAGCGACCGGCGGCGGTCGTGACGACGCCGATCGCGGTCGTTCCCGTGTCGGTGTCGTAGTAGACGCCAGGGACGCCCGGCACTGAGAGTCGCATACTCGAGCCCAGAGGCCCACTTGAGGTAACGATAGCGCCGGCAGGTCCAGCCCACTTATACGTCGACGGCGTTCGATCGACTCCGCGACCTCTGTATAGCCTCCTACAAGAGGACGATCAACGTAGTCTCCTACGAGAGGACGATCAACTCCGCGGCGTCGTCGCCGAACCGGTCGACTCGCGTCGTCACGAACAGTTTCCCGTCGGCTGCGGTAACGTAGCCGACGTTGCCCGCCTCCTGCCGTTCGAACCGCCCTTCGCCGATCCGAAGCGATCGGATACCGATGCCGCCGTCGACGTCGATCGCACGGAGTCGGTCGCCGCCGACGTACACCGTGTCGCCGACGACGATCGGCGGATTTCGGGACCCGCGACCGAGATCCACGCGCCACCGCTCGTCCCCGTCGTTGGCGTCGAGGGCGTACAGCGTCGACGCCGAGCGGGTGAACACCGTCCGGTGGCCGATGGCGAGCCCGTCGTTGCCGAACCCGCGGGTTTCGGTTCGCCACTCCCGGGTTCCGCGCATATCGTAGTAGATGACGGAGCCATCTCCGCCCGCGACGGCGACCCCGTGGCCGGTCCGCCGATCCTCCGACGTCAGAACGATCGGCGCGCTCGAGATACCCGCCTCGATCGTCCGTCGCCACTCGACGTCACCCTCCCATCGATTGATCCGGTACAGTTCGCCGCCTCTCGTCGGAACGAACAGCCAGTCGGCGTACTTCGCGAGCGCGTATCGCGCGACCCCGAGCAGTTCCTGTTCCCACAGGTGGTCGCCAGTGTTCGCATCGAGTGCGTGAACGGCGTTGCCACCGGCCACGTAGACCCGGCCGTCGTCCGTATCCGTCACCGTCAGGGAGCCGTGGCTGATCACGCCCTCGAGTTCGTACGACCAGTCGGCGTCGCCGGTCTCCAGGTCTCTCGCGGCGAGCGTTCGCCGCTCCGGGACGTACGCGGTGTCCTCGAACACCGTCGGCGCGCCACGATACGAGTAGAGGTCGTTCTCGGGATCGATCGACCACCGCCGCTCCATCGTCTCCCGGTCGAACGCGACGACGTCCATGCCGGTATTTATCAGGACGGCGTCGTCGGTCACGATCGGTTCACCGGCAGCGCCAGCGGACTCGAGGTCGACCCGGCGCTCGACCGACGGATCGTCCCGCGGTGCGACGCCGTCGGCGATCGTCCTCGAGTTCCGGAGGTCCGCGCCGGTGGTCGTCCACGTGTAGCTATCGTCGGTGCCAGGATCCGGGGAACGGCGTCCGAGACAGCCAGCGACAGCCGCGGCGCTGGTCGCTCCGACCCCGAGGAGGAGGTCGCGTCTGGAGGGCATTTCGTTATCGATCGCTAACGTGTCCTGATGAGTTTTGTGATCGACGGACGCACTCCCGCTCCCGACCCACGAACGCCGTATTCGACGGGAACGCCGACCGAGTGGGTCACGCCCGACGCCGCAAGCGTGTCCCGCTAGTGGCGTCCCAAGCCTGCACTGCTGAGCGAAATACTGCGGTGTGGCCCGATTTCGCTCAGCAGTCGACGCTTGGGAGGGTACTATCGCCACTTCAGTTGCTGGAGACGGACGGCCACCTTCGATCGGATCCGTTCTGGAGTCGCCGCCCCCCTCTCGAGTCGTCGCCGAATACGACCGGCGAGGTTCTTCGCGAGAACGCGACTCGAAAACGAAAGGGTCCGACGCGTATCACGGGCGTAGAACTCGCCGAGGCGGTCATCGGGAACGGACCATGGTTCGAACGTCGGGTCGCGAACCCTGTCGATCCCATCGGCGAGAAGGCGGATCTGTACCGTTGCGAGTCGGTCGAAGACGTCCCAGAGCGTGTAGCAGCCGTCGAGGCTCACCTCGTCGTACGCGACGATTTCGCCGCCGTCGATCGACTCGTCGAGGCGCTGAAGCGTCGATCCGGCACGGTCTCGACCGTCGTGGAAGATCGCGGGAGGACCCATGCCGCGGTACTCGCGGATGTCCGCAGGATGAAAGCTGAACACCCCGTGTTCCGGCGCGGTCAGGATCTCGCCACGGACGAGACCGAACCCGAAGCGGACGACGACGTCGCAGTCCTCGGCGACTCTGGCGACCACATCCGCTGGAAGTTCGTTCCATCCCTCGTGGGTTCGTGGTTCACACGGGAGGTGGTCGGCGTCGGACAGACAGTCGACGTTGTCGACCGAGTGACGGTGCCAGAGCGTTTGATCGTCGCCGAACACTCTGGCGAGCGTTCGGGCCGCGAGGACGAACGTCCAGGCTTTCTCCCGGCGGAAAACGTCGAGAAACGTCGTCACGTCGTCGAAACCGATTCGCTTCTTGACGTTCCACGACTCCGCTTTGGCGTCCCCACTGCTCGCGTCGGTGACGACCAGCGGAACGTCCACACCGGGTTCGTCCTTCAGTTGTGTCAGTGCACGCACCTGCCACTCGTAGAGATACGGCTCCGCCAGCACCCCGACGCGAATCGAATCGACGCCAGTCATGTACGACACTCGAGGCGGACGTATGCATTTGTTCACATCAGCGTACAGTCCGCCCCGCTTTACGTACAGCGTCGCTATTGCGACTCGAGGTATCGAAAGTATAGGTTCGTTGCCAGTATCGATAGTATCCGTGGTCGATACCGACGCCCTCGAGCGGACACGTGATCGACGAGGGGCAAGCTGGTGGGTAGAATACACGAGAACGGAATCGGTTATCACCCCCGACACGTGATACGGTTTGCTGTACGTCCTTACCGGCGCACCCGCCGCCCTGGTCGCGGGTGCGCCGGTAAACAGTTACAGCACTCCGTATGAGTCGGATGCCGACGAAACGAGGTTTCGGTGCTCGTCCGGTCATCAACCCGGTCTGAGACGGGTTATTGTCCATCACTGTCGGTGTATCGTACTCATTTCCAGTGGAGCCGCGATCCGTCTGCGGCTCCACGAATACAGCTGTCCAATAGAGAGAAAGCCCGTTCTAAACCCGATTAGTATCAAAATACTGTTGGAAAAGGGTCTGTTTCACACTCGTCAGCCGGTCCACGAATCTCACTTCCGTTGCTCGCTGCGCTCGTCTGTGCGGGCTGTGACTCGCCGAGGCGTTCCGGGTCGCTCACTTCATTCGCTTCCCGGGCTGCGACTCGTCTGCTCAAATCTCCGGAGGAGTTTTCACCGACACGGACGCCTCGCTACGCTCGGCGTTGTTGTGTCGGTGAAAACGTCCTGACGGAGTCCAACGCGAACGCAGTGAGCGTTGGGCACGTCAGGACGCGAACGGCGCAGCGAGGGCTGAGCAACGCGAAGCCCTCGCAAGAAGTGAGCGTCCTGACGGAGATTTGAACTCCGGTCCCTGGCTCCGCAAGCCAAGAGGATAGTCCACTACCCTATCAGGACTCATCTACTCGTAGCCGGGTCAGTATTAAAGCCCTTTCGAACCCGCCGTGAACATCGTCGTCGGCCGACACACGGGTTTTTATACGATCGGGGGGCCAGCGGTGGTATGACCTCGGACGGAGTCCACGGTGCCTCGAGACGGTCGACATCGATCGATACGCCGGATCGAAACTCGCCTCGAGCGGGACGAATGGACAACGCTTATGCGCGGGCTATGCATGCACGAGCATAGAATGAGCGACATCGAGGGCGTCTACGAGGACCTCGAGGCCGACGTTTCTCTCGAGGAGTTTCGCGAGGCCGTCGAGGCGAAAGTCGAGCAGATGGGTGGACTCGCGGACGAGGAGACGGCGGCGATGCTCGTCGCTCACGAGGTCGGCGAGAGCGAGGTTGGCGGCATCGCCGACATCGAGCCCGGAATGGAGGAAGCGAAGTTCGTCGCCAAGGTGGTGTCGATCGGCGAGGTTCGAACGTTCGAGCGCGACGGCGAGGACGAGGACGGCCGCGTCGTCAACGTCGAGGTCGCGGACGAAACCGGTTCCGTGCGCGCGGCGTTCTGGGACGAACACGCCGAAGCCGCGATCGAGGAACTCGAGGAGGGGCAGGTGCTCAGAATCAAGGGCCGCCCCAAGGAGGGGTTTTCGGGGGTCGAGGTCAGCGTCGACGACGTCGAACCGGACGACGACACGAAGATCGACGTACAGGTGGCCGACACCCACACCGTCGAGAACCTCTCGCTCGGCCTCTCGAACGTCAACCTCGTCGGTCTCGTACTCGACACCGACAGCGTTCGAACGTTCGACCGCGACGACGGCTCCGAGGGAAAAGTGTCGAACCTCGTGCTGGGCGATTCGACCGGCCGCGTTCGCGTAACCCTGTGGGACGAGCAGGCCGATACCGCCGAGGAGATCGACCCCGAAACGACGGTCGAGGTGATCGACGGCTACGTCAAGGACCGCGACGGGAGCCTCGAACTCCACGTCGGCAACCGCGGGGCGATCGAGGAAGTCGACGAGGACGTCGAGTACGTCCCCGAGAGCACGCCGATCGAGGACCTCGAGATCGGTCAGACGGTCGATATCGCGGGAGTCGTCCGCTCTGCGGACCCGAAACGGACCTTCGACCGCGACGACGGCTCCGAGGGGCAGGTTCGAAACATCCGGGTACAGGACGCGACCGACGACATCCGTGTGGCACTGTGGAGTGAGAAGGCCGACGTCGACGTCGGCCCCGGCGACGAGGTCGCGCTGGGCGACGTCGAGATCAAAGACGGCTGGCAGGACGACCTCGAGGCCTCCGCAGGCTGGCAGTCGACGGTCACGATCCTCGAATCCGACAGTCCGGGGGAGGCCGGCGGCGACGCGGACGACCGGGCCGAAAACGAGGGACTCTCGGCGTTTTCGGACGACGACGGTGGTTCTTCGACCGACGTCGACTCCCAGGGGGCGAACGCGTCCGGAGACGGAGGCGACTCGAGTGGCGTCGAAGCCGACGCCGATTCGGCCGTAACTGACGCGACCGAACCGGGAGACGGCGAGGAACTCGAGTTCACCGGGGTCGTCGTGCAGGCTGGCGATCCGGTCGTCCTCGACGACGGCGAGACGACGATGAGCGTCGAGACCGACGCCGACGTCGGCCTGGGCGAGGAGCTAACGGTCAGGGGAGTCATCTCCGACGGACGCCTCGAAGCGAGTGACGTCTTCTGATACGGATCCCCGGTGCGGTTTCTCGGCGGGACCTGGGATGGTTCCCGGTCCCCCAGGAGCGATTCACCGGACCGAGTGAGTCGACCAGCGACCTCGATGAACGCCTAGGAAAAGCGTTAAGGGAGTTAGCTTCGCGTATCATGGTATGAACGTCGAACTCCCGTTCGCCCCGGTGGACACGATAATCCGGCGGAACGCGGGCGATCTTCGGGTGAGTGCCGACGCGTCGAAGGAACTCGCAGCGAGAATACAACGCCACGGGAGCGATCTCGCGACCGACGCCGCACAGCGGGCGACTGCGGACGGGCGAAAGACGCTGATGGCCGCTGATTTTGGCGTCGAGACGGTGATCGACAAGGACGACCTCGAGTTACCGGTCGCCCCGGTCGACCGCATCGCACGACTGGAGATCGACGATCAGTATCGGGTCTCGATGGACGCGCGAATCGCGCTCGCCGACATTCTCGAGGATTACGCCGACAACGTCGCGCAGGCGGCGGCGATTCTCGCACGACACGCCGACCGTCGGACGATCATCGACGACGACATCGAGACGTACTTTTCGCTGTTCGAGTGAGATGCAATTCGGCTACAGCGAGACATGTCTCGCACACGATCCCGGTCCGCGTCATCCCGAGACGGCAGACCGACTTCGGGCGATTCGGGAGCGGCTGAAGAAAAAACACGGCGTCGAGTACGTCGCGGCCGACCCCTGCACCGCAGAACAGATCGAAGCCGTCCACGATCCGGAGTACGTCGACGCTCTCGAGGAGTTCTGTGCGGACGGCGGCGGAAACTGGGACCCGGATACGACCGCAAGCGAGGGGACGTGGGACGCGATCCGACACAGCGCGGGACTCGCTTGCTGGGCCGTCGAGGCGGCACTCGACGGCGACGACGGCCGGAAGACGCCGTTTTCGCTCGGCCGTCCGCCGGGCCACCACGCCGTTGCCGACGACGCGATGGGGTTTTGCTTCGTGAACAACGCTGCCGTCGCCGCCCAGCACGCGCTCGATTCCGGGGAGTACGACGTCGATCGGGTTGCGATCATCGACTGGGACGTCCACCACGGTAACGGGACTCAAGACGTCTTCTACGACCGCGACGACGTCTACTTCGTCTCGATTCACGAACAGGGGCTGTATCCGGGGACCGGCGAGATCGACGAAACCGGCGACGGAGACGGTGCGGGGACGACGATGAACGTCCCGATGCCGGCCGGAACCGACGACGTCGAGTATCTCGCGGCGGTCGAAGGACCGATCGCCGCCGCGTTCGACGCGTTCGATCCGGACCTGGTGATCGTCAGCGCGGGCTTCGATGCACACCGCCACGATCCGATCTCGCGGATTCGACTGTCGACGGAGGCGTACGCGCTGATGACCGACCGGATGCGAACGGTCGCCGACGAAACCGACGCCGCGCTCGCGTTCGTCCTCGAGGGGGGGTACGGACTGGATGTCCTCGCCGACAGCGTCGCGATCGTCCACGAAACGTTCGACGGGAGAGACCCCCTCGAACCGGGGGACGAACTCGCCGATCAGGCGGTGTCGACGCTCGAGGACGTCGCCGACGAACACGGCCTGGACGTCGATCTCGGCTCGTAACGCCGGCGACGCCTTTTCGTTCGAAACGGATCGGTTCCCGGCTACGGCCTCGGCTCGAAGTACGTCCTGAGGTTCGTTCCGAACTCGCCGAGCAACGCTCTCACGTCGTCGCCGATCAGGACGTCGTACTCGTCTTCGAGTGCGGTCTCGACGTGAGCGCCGAGACCGACGTCGAAGATCCGGTCGCTTTTCAGGAGTGCTTCGGCGGTCGTACACTCGCGGTCGCGTTCGGCGACGTACCGACTCCCTTCGAGGAACGGGCCGTAGGTGTCGGGATCGTCGGCGTAGGCGTCGTAAAACGCCTTTGCGTGGCCCTTGACGGAGGTCGGAGGACCCTGATGGCGTTCGACGCCGGGTCGTTCGGCCACGGCGAGTTCGGCGAATATTACGGCCGTCTCGTCGGCAAACGTCGTTCCGCGGAAGACGTCGAATCCGTGGTCGTCGAGCGTCTGGGTGATCCCCGAAAGCGACTTGTAGAGCTGGGGATAGAGCTGATCGTCGACGAGATCGGGGGCATCGAAGCGGACGGCGACGGGCGTCGTCCCGCGACGCTCGAGGTGTGCCCGGAGTTCGGTCTCGGTGAGCGGCTCGGGGTCGTCGTCGTCGAACAACTCGAGATCCGGGTTCTCGAGGAATTCGCGGGCGTAGTGTTGTAATCGGGCGACGTTCTCGGCCGAACAGACCGCCGCGACGTTTCGCTCGGGATCCGTCGGATCGACGACGACGAGCGGATCGTCGAACGCGAGGTCAGCCGGGCCGTGATCTTCGGGGTCGAGGTGGACGGGGACCGTCCACTCGCGTGCGGCCTCGAGCAGTTGCCGAAAGCCGCCGTACTCACAGACCAACAGTTCGGTGAGGTAGCCGCTGAACCCTCGCGTCCGGAGGTCGCTTCCGTAGACGCCGATTCCCTTGAGAAACCCTTTCGTCACCCGGACGTCGGCCGTGAGATCGGCGTCGAGTCGCTCGAGGAGGTACTGGGTGTGAAACGGCGTTCGGTCGACGGCCGATCGGATGTCGGTCGCGTCCTCGAGGCGGAAACACGGAACGACGTCGACGTCGAACCCCTCGACTTCGCCTTTGACGTAGGGGTGTTCGGCGTACTCCTCGTGGCCCTCGGGAAGGGTTTCGTGGCCGACTTCGAGTCCGTACGTCTCGAGTGTCTCCCGATCGACGCGGGGCGGAAAGCGGACGAAAACGTCGATGTCGCGGTCGCCGCTGACCCAGGTGTCGCGGGCCGACGAGCCGACCTGTAACGCGTCCGCGTCGGGACAGCGGTCGGTCGCGGCGGCTTCGGCGCGCTCGAGGAGGCGCTTGGCGACGCTCTCGAGGCGGGCGCGTTCGTCCTCGTCGGGATCGACGCGGTCGCGAGCCGCCTCGATGACCGTCTGGACGGCATCCACAGCCGGGTCGCGTGATCCGTCTTCGGTGCCAGGTGTGCTGGCATCGCGGTCGTCTCGCTCGGCGTCCTCGTCACTCATTGCGCAACCGTACTCGAGCGATGCGTGAAAGCGTATCGAACCGATGGCAGGCAAAACGAAAGCCCTATCAAATGCACCCGACTACCTGAGGACGAGCCGAAGTAGCTCAGATGGTAGAGCACCTCGCTGTTAACGAGGTTGTCCCAGGTTCGAGTCCTGGCTTCGGCGCTTTTGAGAAATCAACGCCTCGCGAGGAGCGTTAGTGGCGTCCCAAGCCTGAACTGATGAGCGAAATCACGCGGTGTGGTCCGATTTCGCTCAGCAGTCGACGGTTGGGAGGGTACTATAGTAGCCACTGAAAGTCATTGCACACCCGATCGCCAGACAGATCGGCGATCGGTGTGTAAATCGTTTCAGTTGTTACTATAGCTCCGAGCGAATACAGGTTTCGCAAACGCGACACAGGCCAGGACTCGAGCACGCGAGTCGCAGCCGGGAGCGAACGGAGTGATCGATCCGGACCGTCTCGTACCTGTTCGAGTCCTGGTTTCGGCGTCCGAGGAATTTCTTCGAAATTTTCGGGTAACTGGAACGTGTCGCGTTCCAGTCGTGGTGTTTTCTCGAACACTCCTCGCGGGGGGACAGAGCCATCCCGCGGCGAGTCGATACCATCGGTGACTGTCAGGCCATCGTATGCGAGATATTAACACAGATGGTCGAGAATATCCGAACGACGAGCCTCGCAACGCGCACCGATTCCGGCTGACAGCGTGTTCCAACGCGTAAACGCTCCCAGTGGGCGGTCAGAGGCGGCCGACGTGGACACCGTGGCCGATTCAGACGATCTGTTGGACCGATTTGCCGGTACAACCAGGAGCGGGTCGCGGTTGTACCGGCACCGATCGACAGCAGCCGTGGTCGCCAGGTGATCCGCGGTCCCCGGATCGGCCGTTACGTCCGTGGTGGCCCGGCGTAGCGGCCCTGGAGGACGAGAAACTATGGAACCGATCGACAGCGACCGACGAACGACGCTCGCCGGTCTCGGGGGACTGGTGCTCGGTAGTACCGTGTTCGCCACGGGAACTGCAACGGGAAGCGACGGCGTCGAAACGCTCGAGAACGAGACGCAATCGCCGGGGATGGACTGGCCGTTCGTGCTCGAGGACATGCGCGACAACAGTCCAGTTCGATCGACTGAGACGCTGGTCGTAACGGGCGACGTTCGCAATCGGGCGGGGCGTGCAATCCCGGCGTCGACGTTCCTGCTCATCTCGCACCCGGACGAGATGGAGCGCGTGGTCGATATCGACCACGAGGCGTTCCCGGCCCGCGAAACGACGACGATCACCAAACAGTTCGAGACCGCAGAAGTGAGAACCGACAGCACGATCCGGCGCGTCTCGCTGCTCGTCGCACCGATATTCGGCCAGCGGACGAACGTACCGGTGATCGGAACTGAAAGTGATCAGTAACCTGGTGGGTCGACGGTCTCTGGCGTGATGGAGGCGGCCTCCGAGGCGTGTCCGCTGCGCTCGAGTCCGCCCGCATCACGCCAGGGAAGGCAGATCACGACCCACCACGCCACGTGTGCCACGTCACAGCCCGCCATACCACACCAAGACCGGTGGTGACGACGGTTTTCCCACTGTGCGATCTGATGCTCCGATGGGTTAATGAGAGCAATCGGGTCACAGTCCCACCCGAACTGACTCGAGACCCATCAGACGGCCAATCAGTGTGCAGTCGCGGTCGATGGTTACTCGAGGCCGTCGATCGACTCGAGGGGAATCAACGAGTAGTCGACCGTCTCCACGCCGTCGACGGAACGCAGATTACCGACGAACGCAGAGAGCGGTTCGATCTCGCCCTCGAGTACGAAGAGGTCGAGACAGTACTCGTCGACGTGGCTGTGGTCGTTCGAGACGATGACGTCCTCGTACTCGTGTCGCAACTCGGTAACGCGGCGTTCGACCGGCGGCGTCCCGAAGTCGTAGAAGACGCTCACGGTACCGGTGAGCGCCCCGTCCTCGAGGCGGGCGTCGTCGAACTCCGAGAGCAGCGTTCTGGCCCCTTCGCGGACGAGTTCGCTTCGGCCGGTGTAGCCGTGTTCGTCCGCGAGTGAGTCGATTCGGTCGATCAGTTCCGCGGGCATCGAGACGCTGACGACGGGCATATATGAATTACAACTGAGAGTATAATAGAAGTTGTTATTCAAGATACTACCCTTATGTAATAACTAACATTAACAAGCCACCAGCACACATTCACAAGTGAGTGATGACCGACCACATTCCCGTTACCGTCCTGAGTGGAAGCCTCGGGGCGGGGAAGACGACCGTTCTCAACCGCGTTCTGACCGCCGACCACGGCCTCGAGGTCGCCGTCGTCGTCAACGACATGGGTGAAGTGAACGTCGACGCCGAGCACGTCACCCAGCAGACCGACCTGGGTGGTGACGAGGAGATAATCGAGATGTCGAACGGCTGTATCTGCTGTCGGCTCCGCGGAGACATGCTCGACGAGGTCGGGCGACTCGCCGACCGACGGGAGTTCGACTACCTGCTCGTCGAGTCGTCGGGTATCTCCGAACCGATCCCGGTCGCCCAGACGTTCGCGATGGGGTTCGAGGACGCGAGTTTCGATCCCACCGGCACGTACGAACTCGATACGATGGTGACAGTGGTCGACGGCTACAGCTTCTGGGAGTCGTTCGACTCGGGGGAGGCGCTGACCGAGCCACAGTTGGCCGGCGACTCCGGACGCGTTCCCGAGGAAGTCCTGCTCGACCAGATCGAGTTCTGTGACGTCCTCCTGCTCAACAAGTGTGACCTCGTCCCGGACGACGCCCTCGAGGAGATCGAAGCCGTCCTCGAGCGCCTGCAACCGCGTGCCGAGATCGTACGCACCGAGTTCGGGGACATCGATCCGGACGAAATCCTCGGAACGGGCCGGTTCGATTTCCGCAAGGCACAGGATTCCGCCGGCTGGAAACACGAACTCCAGCACGACCACGCCCACGATCCACAGGAAGAACACGGCGTCACGTCGTTCGTCTACCAGCGCGATCGGCCGTTTCACCCCGAACGAATCGCCGCGCTCCTCTCGGAGCTCCCGGACGAACTCGTCCGCGCGAAGGGCTTTTTCTGGAGTGCCGGCCGGGAGGACGTCGCGATGGGGATCGATAAAGCGGGGAGTTCGGTCCGTGCAGGCCCCTCCGGCCAGTGGCTCGCCACGCTCCCCGAACGCCAGCGAAAGCAGTACTTCGCCGCCAGGCCGGGACTCGAGGACGACTGGAACGACGAGTGGGGCGATCGGATGACCCGACTCGTCTTCATCGGTCGCGAGTTCGACGAGGATCCGCTGATCGACCGTCTCGACGACTGCGTTCTCACCGACGCCGAAATGGAGGAGAGCTGGGACGCCTACCCCGATCCGTTCGAACCGCAAGAGAGACAGGAACTCGCGCTCACGTCCGACTAGATGCCGATCCCGGTCACCATCCTCTGTGGCGAACTCGGCGCGGGGAAGACGACGCTGCTCTCGGAGCTCCTCGAATCGAGCGACCGAGAGATCGCGCTCGTCGTCAACGACGTCGGTTCGGTGAACGTCGACGCCGACCTCGTGGAGGCGCGAACCGACCTCTCGACCGGCGAGGAGGTCCTCGCCCTCGAGAACGGCTGTATCTGCTGTAGTCTGAGCGGCGACCTCTCGCGGTCGGTGATACGGCTCCAGCGCGAGCGTTCGTTCGACCACCTCGTCGTCGAGGCCTCCGGCGTCGGCGAGCCGGAACCGATCGCTCGACAGTTCGTCCGCGGACCCGCCGCCGGCGTGTACGATCTCGAGTCGGTCGTCACCGTCGTCGACGCGCGCCGGTTTCACGATCGGTTCGCGGCCCGCGAGCGAGACGGCGTGCCCGCGATCGAAGGCCCCGACGAATCCGGCACGCGGCCGCTCGCCGATCTCGTCCTCGAGCAGGTGGAGTTCTGTAACCTCCTCGTGCTCAACAAGTGCGATCTGGTGACCGGGGCCGAACGCGAGCGCGCGGTCGCGCTGCTCGAGACGCTCCAGCCGCGGGCGGAGGTCGTGACGACCGAGTTCGGAGTCGTCGACCCCGACGGCGTCCTCGGGACCGATCGCTTCGACCTCGAGACAGCCGCCGAATCGGCGGGCTGGAAACGCGTGCTCGAGGACGAAACGGCCGGCCACGATCACGGCGACGGCGACGATCACGGCGACCCCGATCGTACGCACGCCGAAGACCGCGGTCACGAACACGCCCACGACGGCCACGAGCATACCCACGATCACGAACACAGCTGTGACGACCGAGGTCACGAGCATACCCACGATCACGACGACGGCGACGATCACGGGGACCACGATCACGCGCATCCGCCCGAGGAGTACGGCATCGATGTCGACGCCTACCGACGTCGACGACCGTTTCACCCCGGACGGTTCGCGACACTCCTCGCCGACCTGCCGGACGGACTCGTGCGCGCGAAGGGACTGTGCTGGATCGCCGGCCGCGAGCGCCAGGCGATCACGATGAGTTTCGCCGGCTCGGAGACCTCCCTCGAGGTCACGGGCCGCTGGATCGCCAGCCTCTCCGAGCAGCGCCAGGAGCGCTACCGTTCCGGCCAGCCCGACCTCGAGTGGGACGAGGAGTGGGGCGACCGCGAGACGCGGCTGGCGCTCATCGGCCGCGGCCTCGAGATGGACGCACTGATCGAGCGGCTCGACGACTGTCTGCTCACCGACGCCGAGATGGACGCCGACTGGGCGGCGTTCGAAACCGACGCGCCGACGGCGATGGGCGAAACCGTCACCGTGTCGACGGACGAACGCGATGGACTGTCCGAGAATCGCTAGCAATTATCGCCCTCGAGCATACAGACCAACACGGTAACAGAGATGACGAGCAACAGAGAAGACAGACGGAGCACTGACGACCACGGCCACGACATCATCGACCCGCTGTACGTCGGTATCGTGACCGTCTCGAGTTCGCGCGCACAGGCGGCCGAAGCGGATCCCGATGATCCGGGCGGCGACGTCATCCAGGAGTGTTTCGAGGCCGAGGGCCACGAAGTACAAGAGCGTCTGCTCGTCCAGGACGACTACTCGGCGATCCGGACTGCGGTCCGCGGACTGGTCGCACGCCGAGACGTCGACGTCGTCGTCACGACCGGCGGAACCGGCGTCACGGCCGACGACGTCTCCCCCGAGGCCACCTCGTCGCTGTTCGAGCGCGACCTGCCCGGCTTCGGCGAACGCTTCCGCGCGCTCTCGTGGGAGGAGATCGGGACTCGAGCGATCGCCTCGCGCGCGACGGCGGGAATCGCCGTCGACACGCCGGTGTTTTGCATCCCGGGGAGTACGGGCGCGTGTCAGACCGCCTGCGAGAAACTGATCGTTCCCGAAACGCCTCATCTCGCCGGTCTGGCGACGAGCCACCGTGCGGACGTGACCGAGGGGGCGTTGTCCGATTACGGCGAGGAGTGACGACAGGCCACGATCGCACCGCGAAACGGCGTCCGATCACTTTCACTCCGGTGGCGGCAGTTTAAATAGTATTGGGAGCGAACGTCGGTATGCCTCCCAGTGAAACGCAAGAGGAGGCGTGGCACAATGAGCGACGTACGACAGCACGCGGACGACATACACGAGCAGTTTTCAGACCACATCGACGTCAGCGTCGACGACGTCGAGGAGCGCCTGCACACCCTCGTCGACGAGTACAAGGTACCCATCGACGAGGCACGCCGGAGCGTCACCAACCACTACTTAGAGGAGGCGGGCCTCGAGCGCGAGGACATCTCCAGCGGCTCGAGCGAACACGTCAACGTCGAGGACGTCGACGAACCGGAGCAGTGGGTCGACCTCACGGCGAAGGTCATCGAACTCTGGGACCCACGCAGCGACTCGGTCGCCCAGGTCGGCCTGCTGGGGGATCCGACGGGGACGATCAAGTTCACCAAGTGGGCGAAATCCGACCTGCCCGCGCTCGAGGAAGGCGGCGTCTACGACCTTCGAAACGTCGTCACCGACGAGTACCAGGGCCGGTACTCGGTCAAACTCAACTCGACGACGGTGATCGAGGAACTCGAGGAGGACATCGAAGTCGGCGACGACACCAGCGAGATCGAAGGCGCGCTCGTCGACATGCAAAGCGGCAGCGGCCTCATCAAACGCTGTCCGAAAGAGGACTGCACGCGCGTCCTCCAGAACGGCCGGTGTAACGAACACGGCGAGGTCGAAGGCGAGTTCGACCTCCGGATCAAAGCCGTCGTCGACGACGGTATCGACGCCCACGAAGTCATCTTCGACAAGGAAGCCACCGAGGACCTCACGGGGCTTTCCCTCGAGGAGGCAAAGGAGATGGCGATGGACGCGCTCGATACGACGATCGTCGCGGACGAAATCGCCGACGACATCGTCGGCACTTACTACCGCATCGAGGGGCCGACGTTCGGCCGATACGTGCTGGCCGACGACGTCACCGAACTCGACGGGCCGGTGGATGCAGAACAGTTGCTGATCAAAGCGAGGTCGATGTGACATGAGCCAGGCAGAACTCACCCGCGAAGTCGCTCGCCGCGTCTTCGCCTCCGAATTCAACGATTCGACGTACGCATTCAAAGAGTCAGACGACGAGCGCGCACCGAACTACGCGTTGCTCCCGACCGGCGACCGCGCCAACCGCGTGTTCGTCGCCGGCACCCTCACCGAAACCGAGGACGTCGGCGAGGAAAGCGAGTACTGGCGCGGCCGCGTCGTCGATCCGACCGGGACGTTCTTCGTCTACGCCGGCCAGTACCAGCCCGAAGCGGCCTCCGTCCTGCGGGATACGGAGCCGCCGGCGTACGTGGCCGTCGTCGGCAAACCCAGAACCTACGAGACCGACGACGGCACCGTCAACGTCTCGCTTCGACCCGAATCCATCTCGGTCGTCGACGACGCGACGCGGGACCGCTGGGTCGTCGAGACCGCCGAACGCACCCTCGAGCGCATCGAAGCGTTCGAGGAGTGGGAAGCCGAACAAGAGGCCCCCGAAAGCGGGTCGACCGCTCCGACCAACGAGTACGCCCAGATGGCTCGCGAACGGTACGACTCGCCGGTCGTCAACTACCGCAACGACGTGATCCAGGCCCTCGAGTCGCTCGAGGGTGCGGAGAACCCCGAACCGACCGCCTAAGTCGCCGACCGAATCGAACTCGAAACCACCACGACACACTACCGCGTTCGTTCGGCGGGTGGACCGTCGCCGGCCGACCGCCACGGGCCGGCCGGCACGAGTCTTTTTGGCGTCGATACCGACAGCGTTCGTATGACCGAACGGTCGGCCGATCACGATCACGACCGGGACACCGACGAGCCCGAGAACCAACCGCGACTCGTCGGTATCAACCACGTCGCACTCGAGGTCGGCGACGTCGACGCGGCACTCGAGTTCTACGAGTCCATCTTCACCGTCGAGTTGCGCGGGCGCTCCGAGACGAAAGCGTTCGTCGATATGGGCGACCAGTTCATCGCACTCGCCGAGACCGACGGAGCCACGGACGAAGTCGACGACGCGCGCCACTTCGGTCTCGTCGTCGACGACGCGAACCGCGTCGACCGGCGGCTCGAGACGCTGGATATCGACCGGCTCGACGTTCCGGGACTCGAGTTTCGCGATCCGTGGGGGAATCGCGTTCAGATCGTCGACTACGAGGAGATCCAGTTTACGAAAGCCGACCACGTTCTCCGCGGGATGGGCCTCGACGGGCTCGAAAAATCCGACGAAGCGATCGACGAACTCGAGGAGAAGGGGTTAGGTCCGGACTGATGACGGGAAAAGTCGTACCGTCCGACAGTATCACGACCGGGGGAGAGAACCGAGCATCGCCCGAATCGCGTCGAACTCGTCGTCCGTGACCTCGTGACCTACGTCAGGGTAGATCCGTTCGTCGACGTCTCCGCCCGCGGAGGCGAAGACGTCGGCCATCTCGGAGACGTGTGCGGTGTCGATTCTGGCGTCGTCCGCCCCACAACCGAAGAGTACCGGGGTTTCCTCGAGCGAGCCGGAGCCGGTGAGAGGATCGCGGTCGGCGGAGACGCCGGGGAGGACCCCCGAGAGGACGAAGACGCCGCCGTAGCGTCTCGGATTCCGCCGGACGAACTCCGCGACGACGCTCGCCCCCTGCGAGAAGCCACCGAGGAGCGTTCGCTCGGGCGGGACGTCGATCGCGTTGGCCGCCTCGAGTCCGGCCTCGACGCACTCGAGTGCCGAGGTGAGCCAGGGCTCGTTGTCCGCCCGGGGTGCCGTCGCCGGCCGCGGATACCAGCGACTCCGTTTGGCCTGCGGGGCGAGGAAGGCAACGCCGTGGCGGTAGATCGGCTCGAACAGGTTGCAGACGCCCTGGGCCGTCGCGCCGCGGCCGTGACAGAGTATGACGACGGCATCTGCCGCCATCGAAGGTGCACCTGCGGTACGCAGCTCCTGTCCGCCGTGAGGTCCCGAAACGGCAGCCATCGGGTAACTCGAGTCCGTCATGTGCCTTCCTCGTCGTCGGTATCAGCACCGCCCGTCTCGCCCGGCTGCTGGTCGCGCTTGTCGACCGGGGCCGACAGCGGGGGGAGCTGGCTCTCGATCAGCTCGCGGTCGTCCTCGAACCAGTCTGGGAGAGACAGCGGCAGGTGGACGCGCTCTCTCCCGTTCGTCGAATCAAGGACGTTTGCGTCCAATGGGGGGTCGGCGGCAACGCCATCGGTCTCGGTTGCGAGTTCGAAGAGGATCCCACCGGGCTCGCGGACGTACAGCGAGTGAAAGAAGTGGCGATCTTTGACCCGCGAGACGTCCCCACCGCGATCGTCGAACAGGTCGCGCCACTCGTACAGCATCTCCTCGCTTTCGACACGAACGGCGACGTGATGGATCGTCCCCGGCCCTTCACGGCCGAACGACACGCCTCGTTCGGCTTTCGTGTCGGCGGCGACAGCAGTCCGCACGTCAACGATCATCGCCCGATCGCCCGGCGCGCGATACCGGACGCGGTCATCACGTTCCTCGTCGTACACGAATCCGAGGGTCTCGAGCGTGCTCGCGGTGGCGTAGGGATTGAGCGACACCGTCGAGACGCCGTACAGATCGCGGATTGCGGCCTCCGCTGGAACGTTGCTCCCCGGCCACGGCTCGGCGACGGCGTCGCTGGCGTCGGAATCAGCAACGAGTTCGAGTCGCGTCCCGACCGGGTCTACGAGTCGAAGGAACCGGTCGGCGAATCGCTCGAGCGGACCGACGGCGTCGATCCCATCGGCCTCGAGACGGTCACGCCAGTAGGGGAGTGAGCCGTCGGGGACTCGGAAGGCAACGGCATCGACCTGCGGTTTGCCGACTCGGCCGGTGTCGGCATAGGGGTCGGGAAAACACGTAAAGACCGTTCCCGGCGTTCCTCTCGCGTCGCCGAAGTAGAGGTGATGCTGGAGAATATCCTCGAAGTTGACGGTCCGGATCACGGGTCGAAGCCCCAACACCCCTGCGTAGAAGTCGACGGCCTCCTGGGCATCTCCGACGATGCCGGTAACGTGATGAATGCCGGGCGTATCGGCGACCATGGGTGTGATTGGTCCTCGAGCGTGTTAGATCGTCCGCCCCCGGTGAGAGATTCGCCCAGTCGTTTCGTGACCGAATCGAAGACGATCGTCTGACGAACTGTTAAGTGAACGGAGGGGTCACTAGTGGGCGAATGGGCAACAAGAACAAGACGATCTCGTTTCGAGTGAACGAGGACGCCTTCGAGGCGCTTCAGGACATCGCCGAGGAGCGGGACATCTCCCTTTCGGCGGTCTTCCGGGACTACGTCGACCAGCTCGTCGACCACGACGGCCAGGTGCAGGTCGTCCCCGAGCGCGAACTCGAGGCGAGGACGGCGTCGGCGGGCGACGACGAGGACCTCTCGTTCCCGCCGACCGTCCAGGTTCCGAAGAGTTTCATCCGCGAGCACGAGCGGCTGGAACTCGAGGCGGACCACCTCCGGGAGCAACTCGACGAGTACAAGGCGTACGTCAACGACCTCCAGGACAGACTCGAGGGCGAGGAAGACGAGGTGCTGTTACTCGACGACCTCGACGGCGAAGACGACTCCTACCAGCTTCGGTGATCGAATCCGGGCGCGTCCGGCCGTTTCCCCTTCGGTTCGGCGGGTGAGTGCGCGCTATCTCGCGAGGTTCTGTTTCTCCCGTCGGATCTCGTCGGATTTCTCCGATTCGCCGTCGACGCGAGCCAGCCCCTCCGCGGCCTCGAGCGTCCGCACGCCGTCGTCGAGAAACGAGAGGACGTCTCCGGGGTAGGCATACACCAGATAGTCGTCGGTCATCACGTCGACGATGGCGTCAGGACCGAGTCCCTGTGCGCGCAACTCGAGCAGGTAGCGCATGAACTTTCGTTCCGGACAGCCACAGTAGGGGTTGTTCTCGCAATCACAATCGAGGAAGTCGCCCGCGAAATCGAGGACGCGTTCCTGGGTGGCGTCGTCGAGTTTCTCGAGGCCCTCGCCCTGGAAGAGCACGTCCAGCGTCGCTCCTTTGAACGCTCCCTTCGGAATGTTGGTCTCGAGCTGGGAGGCGAGCTGGCGGTGGTTCTTGACGTAGATTTTGTCCGTGATGGCCACGCGTTGGCGGTCGTACGACCTGGCCGGCGAAAAACGTCCCGGTCGCGAGTTCGGGGCGATCCAACGGTGTACTCGAGGGCGAAAATCGCGTCAGGCGCTCGCATGCGGCCCGCTCGAGTCGTAACGTATTTCAGGACGACCGGTCGTACGTAAGCGTGCAAGCGTGTCCGGGTTGGGGTAGTGGTTATCCTTCAGCCTTGTGGAGGCTGAGACGCGGGTTCGATTCTCGCACCCGGACTTTTTCGCGACGAAGAAGCAAGTCGTCCACTCGAGTTCGATTCTCACGCCAATGCCCCTTCCGAGACGGTACACTCGAGACCGATCCGACGGTATCGATCACGGAGACGACATCGAGCGGTCGGTGGGTGCGCCGGGAGCCGTCGCTGGCCGGACACTATCCCGATCGGCCGTCTCGAATTCGTGGTCACACTCGAGGCGGGATACGGAAGAATCCGATCGAAGCGCCAGTACCGCCGGGGAAAGTCGGCTTCGGGGAAAGCTGTCACAGCTATCGGCTCGGAACCGCTCGAGTCCGCTCGCGACGCAGCGATCGATCGGTTGCAGTGGCGATCGAACCCGTCACCAAATCATCCGGGGCACAGATCCAAATACGCCAGCACGGTAGCACGTCCCAGTGAGATGCCCCCGAAAATTCATCAAAACGGCGGTGATTCGCCGTATGTGATCGACCAGACGTACGACGACGTAACACCAGCTAGCATCGCGATTATCAAAGCGATATGTGCAGTCGAGAACGTCGACCCGGTCGACGCGCCGGACGATCTCGGCTTCACTCTCCACGATCACGTCGATCCGGAAGCGCTCGACACGATGGTCACGAACGGTACCGGCGACGTGAGTGTCGAGTTACGACTCGAGGACTATCACGTACTGGTCGAGGATACGGGGCGAATTCGCGTTCGTCTCGCGAGTGATGGATGACCACTCGAGTCGGAGCTGTGGACGCTGGGAGAGCGATCAGCGGTTGACCGTCACCTGGTCCGGCGGGTCGGATTCTGGACTGGGATCGGGGTTCCGGTCGCGGTCGGGATCGGCACCGAGGAGACGCGGGAGAGCCGTGTCGGCGAACGTCAGGCCGAGGACGAGGATGATCGGGGCGAGAAAGAGTCCGTAGAAGCCGAAGACGATCGGACCGAAGATGTACGCGAGCATCAGGAGGCCAACATGGGTCCGTTCGCCGCTGAGATATGGTCGGAGGACGAGGTCGGGGATCGTGTCGACGACGACGACCGCAAGCGCCAGAAAGCCGACGAGATAGACGATCATCGCCGAGTTTCCGTCGAGGACGAGTGGGACGGCCGCCGCGACGGCGACGGGGGCGTAGACGATCTTCATTCCGACGACCGGGATCAGGCTCGCGACTCCGGTGAGCGCACCGGCCAGTGCCGGATAGGGGATTTCGGCAGCCGACGGGACGAGTGCGTTGTAGCCCATGAACGTGACGATGGCGATCAGGGAGATGAGGATCACGTTCAACAGGTTACCGAACAACACCGCCTCGAGTTCCCTGTCGGCGGCCTCGAGGTATTCGCGGACGATGGCGTCGTCGTCGAATCGGAGCAACCACTCGTGGAACTTCGATCCGTCGATGAGGAGATAGTACGTGACGACGACGACGATCAGAAGGTTCAACAGAAGGCTCGAAACCACGCTCGTCAACATCCCGGCGTGTTCGACCGCGAAGTCGATGAACGGATCAAACGTTCCGGACTGGTAGGCACCGGCGAGACCCTGAATCGTCAGTTCTGGCGGGTTTTCGAGTCCCTGGACCCAGC
Organism: Natrarchaeobius chitinivorans; assembly: GCF_003841505.1. Classification (GTDB taxonomy): domain Archaea; phylum Halobacteriota; class Halobacteria; order Halobacteriales; family Natrialbaceae; genus Natrarchaeobius; species Natrarchaeobius chitinivorans. The sequence goes on along the minus strand of NZ_REGA01000009.1, from coordinate 55,428 downwards.
TCGCGTCTTCGGGGAGCATCTCGGCAACCGGATACGTCGCGACGAAGTTGCGGACCTCGACGACGAGTAAGGCGGCGGTATAACTGCCGAGTGCGAGCAACGGCACGGCGAGAAACGAGATGACGAGGGCGGCACGGACCTGGTCCGGAACGTGAACCCGTTTGAGCTCGAGGTACTTGTAGAAGCGACGCGTCGAGTAATAGAGGAAGACAGCAACGGTGAGCGCCGCGATGAACCGGTAGGCGATGTACGCCGTCACGGCGGCGACACCGACCCCGAACAGGGTGACTACCGCTCGTTTCTCGTTCATTTTGGCGGGCTGACATCGTTAGTGGTTTCAGATAAATCATGCGGTTGGGTCGTGCCTGTGACTCGAGTCCAGAGATCGGTACTCGTGCGACGATCGTCGTCTGTTACGGCGTGACTGTGATCGGCCGGAGCCACCGAAAAACCGGTACGACAGATCGGCTGAATCGAGATCGAGACTGATCGTCGTTCGTTTCCGAAAAACAGTTCGAAACCACGGTAAGTCGCCTCCAGACTAATTACAGCGGCCTCGATGAAAGCATTAAGTCCCAGATTGCCGTCGGAAACACCCATGCGAGAGAGCGACACACCAATCGACCGACGGACCGTTCTCGGGGGCATCGGAGCCGGCGCGGTCGGCATCGCTGGCTGTCTCGGCGAGGAAGGAGACGGCCTCGAGGAGACCGACGACGATACGGAGGGAGAGACAGGCGGTGACACCGAAGCGACACAGGAGGGATCCGTCACCGTCACAGGCGTCTGGACCGAAGACGAAGAGGAGGACTTCCTCGCAGTCGTCGACCACGTCGAGGCGGAGACTGACCTCGAGATCACGTACGAGCCCCGGGATACGGAGGCGATCCTGACCGGGACCCTGATCGATTACGAGGCGGGCGTCGCCACCGCCGACATCGTCGTGATACCGTCGCCGGCTCGAGTCCAGTCCGACGCCGAGTCCGGCCATCTTGCGCCACTGACCGACACCTGGGACCCGGAAAACTTCGCGCCGGATCCGGACCTGGTGAGCGTCGACGACGAGGCCTACGCGGCCCCGTTCAAGATGGACCTGAAACCCGGGTTCTGGTACCGGCAGTCGTTTTTCGACGAGCACGGCCTCGAGGAGCCGGACGATTACGACCAGTTTCTCGACCTGCTCGAGGAGATCGACGGAATCGAGGGCGTCGAGGCACCGCTCGCATCCGGAAACGGCGACGGCTGGCCCCTGAGCGACGTCACCGAAGCGTTCATCCTCCGGCAAGAAGACGGTGACCAACTCCAGCTCGATCTCATCGACGGCGAAGCCGAGTTTACGGACGATCGCGTCGTTACTGCCTTCGAGGAGATTCAAGACCTCCTGACCGACGGCTACTTCAGCGAAGTCCGAGACTTCGGGATCCAGTACGAGTTCTTCTGGGAGAACGAGATCCCGCTTTACTTCATGGGGTCGTGGACGCCGACGTTCGGTGCGATCGAAGATCCGGAAGACCTCGACGTCTTCATGCTCCCCGGTACGGACGCGATGGTCGCCGCCGAAAACTGGTTTACGGTTCCGGAGTACGGTGACGACGTCGAAGCGGCCCAGGCGGCCGTCGAGGAGATGGTGTCGGCCGACGGCCAGGAAGTCTGGGCCGAACGCGGCGGCTTCATCGCCTCGAACCTCGACGTCCCGGAAGACGCCTACGACGTCGAGATCATGCTCGAACTCTCGGAGATGGCCGACGAGGTAGAACTCGTACCCGACCTCGACGACACGGTCGGCGACCCGTTCCAGTCGGAGTTCTGGTCGGTTCTCACCGGCTTCTGGGCCGAACCGGACCAGGACGTCGAACCGCTGCTCGACTCGCTCGACACCGTCCTCCAGGAGACCGTCGAGGAACAGGACGAGGTATAGCGTGTCGAAACGCGAGACGGGTTCCGCCGGTTCGGTCGTCGATTCCGTCGTAATCGTCGGACAGGAGCTTCGGCGGCGAAACTCGAGCGCGCTCGCGATGGACGTCCTCTATCTGTTCACCACGGCGTTTCTCGCCACGCTGGCCGCACAGGGACTCCGACCGGCGGCGGTCGCGTTCTTCCCGCTCGCGGTCTTTCTGTACTTCGCCTGGAAGTCGACGACCGCCTTCCTCGTCGCGAACCTGATCGCGATCGTCGTCGCGGTGGTCGCGACCGAGACCGGGATATCACCGCTGTGAGCACGTATTGCCGTCGAAACGTCTTGGACGGACTGTTTTGAATCAGTCCGTGACCGCCGCGACCATCCCCTGTTTGTAGTAGCGCTCGAGCATCAAGAAGAGAAAGACGGGGACGGCCATCGTCATCACGGATCCGGCCGCGACGAGTCCCCACTCGACCTGGATGCGACCGGTCATCAGCGGCAGGACCTGGGGGGCGAGGTAGAGTTCCGGTGACCGCATAAAGACCAGCGGGAAGAAAAAGGCGTTCCAGACCCAGGTGAACTGGATGACCGCCACGGAGACCAGCGCCGGCGTCGACAGCGGCAGGATGATCGTTCGGAAGATCTGGTAGCGGGACGCGCCGTCGATGCGTGCGGCTTCCTCGAGTTCTTCGGGGATGCCGAGCAAGTAGTTGCGCAAGAACAGTACGACCCAGCCCAGCCCCCAGCCGATGTGGACCAGAATCAGCCCCATGTAACTGTCGAAGAGACCGATCTCACGGAGGGTGTTGTAGTTGCCCATCGCGACCAGTTCCGGCGGTGCCGCCATCACCAGCAGGATGAAAAAGAAAAGCATCGTCTTCAGCGGGAACTCGAAGCGTGCGAAGGGGTACGCGGCCATCGCACCGAGCAACATGACGACGAGTACTGCAGGGACGGTCACGACGAGTGTGTTGAAAAGCGCCCGACCCATCGGGGCCGTCTGATAGGACCACGCCCGGCGGTAGTTCTCGAACGTGATCGTCATCCCCTCTACGTGCCACCAGCCGGCGAGAATCTCACCGAGCGGTCGAAACGAGGCCATGAACAGTCCCAGAAACGGAACGATCCAGAGAACGGCCACCGCGATGGCGATCGCGTACTTGAGCAGTCGCGGCATCGACGGGACAGCGGCAGCGATTCGCGTCCCCCAGTCGAGGTCCGGTCGGGGGGCACTCTCGGGTACCGCATCCAGTGGGATGTACTGTTCTGTGGCTCCGCCGTCCGATTTCGCGGTCGGTTCGCGCGACGTGTGAGGTTCGTCGTTCGTCATATCGAATCAGTCCATTCGGGCGATGTACAGCGCGAGCGGAGCGACGATGACCAGCTGGATCAGCGCAACGACCATCGCCTTGCCGTAGTCGATCGGCGGTTCGAACGCGGCCCTGTACACCTCGATTCCGAGCACCGAGTAGGAGTGATTCGGTCCGCCGGCGGAGCCGCCGGCCGCGTAGACGATGTCGAACACCCGCATCACCCAGATGATGCCCATGATGACGACCACGGCCGTCACGGGCCTGACCAGCGGCCAGACGATGTCCCAGAACCGTCGCCAGCGTCCGGCCCCGTCGACTTTGGCCGACTCGATCACCGATGGATCGATCGCCGCCAGCGCCGAACTGTACAGTAACATGTTGAACCCTGTCTGGACCCAGATTCCGCCGGCGATGAGGGCGTAAATCGCCACCTGTGGGGACTGCGTCCAGTTCCGGACGGACCCCTCGAGGCCGATGACTCGAAGCAGTTCGTTGAAGATTCCAGCCTGGGGATCGTAGATGAACATGAGGACCAGCCCGATGATAATCGTCGGGGTCGTAAAGCCGAGAAAGACCATCGATCGGAGGATGCGTCGCCCCTTGAGATCGGCGAACAACACCGCCATCCCGAGTCCCAGCAAGGTGCTGATCGGAACGTGAAGGACCACCCAGAGGAGATTCTGGGTGAGCGCGCCCATCGGGAACCGCCAGCGGGCGATGTTGTCCCAGTGGATGATAAGGGGGTCGGCGAACGTCCGAATCCAGTTGTCCAGTCCGACGAAACTCTCCATCGAGAACCCGTCCCACGAGAAGAAACTGCCGACGGCCGAGTAGACGATGGGACCCACCGAAAAGATCCCGAACAGGGTCAGGCCGGGAACCAGAAAGATCACGATCGCAACTGCTTTCTCCCGGTCGATTCCGGAAGCGGTGTCACGATCCGCCTCGAGGCCATCGATGTGATCTCGCAGGCTCATAGGAGCGTCAGGTGAGCAGTTCGCCGTTCTCGTCGTAGAGGTAGGCGTCGGCGTCGTCGAACGTCAGGTAGACTGGATCGTCCCGTTCGACGGACGTCGTCGGTACCTTCGCGTTGACGATCTGATCGCCGACCGCCACGTTGACGACGGTGTACTCGCCGAGCGGTTCGACGGTGTCGACCGTTCCTGCGATCGCCGTCGTCGACGCAGGTCGTTCGGTCGCGATCGAGATATCTTCCGGACGGACGCCGAGGGAGACGTCGCCGCGCGGAACGGTCTCGAGTCCGCCGACCGTCGTTTCGCCGATATCGACCGAACCCGCCTCCCCGAACGCGATCGAGCCGTTTTGGCGCGTTCCGCGCAGCAGGTTCATCGGCGGAGAGCCGATGAAGCGAGCGACCCACTCCGTCCGCGGGCGTGAGTACAGTTCCTCGGGGGGTGCGATCTGTCGGATCGTTCCACGGTTCATGACCACGACCCGGTCGGCCATGCTCATGGCCTCTTCCTGGTTGTGCGTCACGTAGATCGTCGTGATCTCGAGTTCGTCCTGTAACCGCTTCAGTTCGCTTCGCATCTCCTGGCGGAGTTTGGCGTCGAGATTCGACAGCGGTTCGTCCAGAAGGAACACCGACGGTTCGCGAACGATCGCGCGGGCCAGCGCCACGCGCTGACGTTGCCCGCCGCTCAACTCGGCGGGCGACTTCGAGGCCTGTGCTTCGATGTGCAGAAAGCGCAGCACCTCCTCGATCCGTTGGTCGCGGTCGTCGGGCGGAACGCCCTGTATCTTGAGCGGGTAGGCCACGTTCTCCGCGACGGACATGTGTGGGTACAACGCGTAGTTCTGGAACACCATCGCCACGTTTCGATCGCTAGGCGACCACCTGTCCACTCGCTGGCCGTCGAAGTAGATCGCTCCCTCCGACGGCTCCTCGAGCCCGGCGATGAGCCGAAGCGCCGTCGTCTTGCCACAGCCCGACGGTCCCAGAAAGACGAGAAACTCACCCTCCTCGACCTCGAGGTTCAGGCGATAGTTCGCGACGGTTTCCCCGTCGTCGAAGTATTTGCTCACGTTCTCCATCGAGACCTGTGTCATGTAGTACCGAATACCAGATGTCACTCCATTAATCTCACCCAACACACCATCTAAAAATCATATCTATATTACGTCTTAACCCGCGAATTTGTGCATTAATAGTACGTTCGAGAACTATTATATAATAAATCAATTATATCTCTAAGTCCATAGTCCGGTGTGGGCCGCACCCCCTCACCCTCCGTTCGTATCGACGTCCGGTTCCCCAGCAGTTTACCGTCTCGTCGTCGAGGAACACGGTATGGGGTACGAAACCGCAACGAAGACCGACGCTGAATCGGTCGTGCCGGAGGAAATCGGTGGAATGTGGTTTGTCAACTGCCACGGGCGCGGTGGCCCGTGGCTTGTCAGTGGACTCGCCGCGTCGTACCCGAAGGGTTTCGGGCGTTCACAGGTCGGCATCCCTGACTTCGGGGCCGGTTGACTGCGGCCCGTAGCCGACGACAACTGTGGGCCGCCGACCACTACCAGATTGTTGGGATGCCATCGACTAAAAGACTGGTATGGGACAGCGAGTGTCGGCTTCCTCCCCGCCCACGGTGTTGACGCAAATCTTCGATTTGCGAAAGCCGAAAACCGCAGGTTTTCGGAAGGGCGGGGAATCCGCCTTGATACCTATTTGAAAGACGAACTCGAGGCGGACCACGTCGGGTTCACGATCCTCGAACTCGAGCCCGATGGCGAGGGAAAAGAACACGACGAGACCGAAACCGGTCAGGAGGAGATCTACTACGTCGTCGCCGGGGAGATCGAGGTCGAACTGACCGACGCAGCCGAGACCGTCGCGCTCGCGGAAGACCAACTCCTCAGGCTGGACCCGGAAGTAACCCGGAAGATCGTAAACCGGGGCGAGGAACGCGCGAAGGTCGTCCTCGTCGGCGCGCCACTGTAGTCGCGTAATCGTCGACGGCCGTTCGCGCGCGAGCGACGTGGTTGACGGTTTACTGTCCGTCTTTCCGGCGCATCCGCGACCCGGAAGCGGGTGCGCCAGGACATCGGTACAGCAATCCGTATGAACCGTTTTGGCCGACAGTACGAGATCGCTTCCCCCTGGCATTGGGAGAATATGTTCGGGGAGATTCCCATCCGTTCGGGGGCACACCGTTCGAGTATGCAAACGACCGCAGTCGATCCGGACGCCGAACTCGCAGTACTCGTCGAAACGAATCTCGCGTACGCTCGTGCGTTCGAGTCTCTCGGGCTCGATTACTGTTGTGGCGGCGATCGCTCGCTCGCCGCTGCCTGCGACGAGGCGGACCTCGAACTCGAGTCCGTCCTCGAGCGACTCGAGCGCGCGAGGACGAACGACGGAGCCCCTGACGCTCGCTCGACAGAAGGCGCGGCGAACCGCGATACGGACTGGGACTCGCTCACCCAGCTCGCGAACCTGATCGTCCGGGACCACCACGAATACCTCCGCGACGAGTTACCGGAGCTTCGGGCGCTCGTCGAGAAAGTCGCCCGCGTCCACGGCGAGGGCCATCCCGAGCTTCGGGATCTCGAAGCGACGGTCGACGACCTCGCTGCGGAGATGGCAGAACACATCGTCGACGAGGAGGTGGGTGCGTTCCCGCTGATAAAGAAGGTAGACGACGACCGCCCGCTGACCGACGCCGAGGAGTCCCGCCTTCGCGAGGAGATCGACGCCCTCGAGGACGACCACGACGAGACGGCGGCCGCGCTCGAGCGCATCGTGGACCTGACCGACGGCTACGCAGTTCCCGAGGAAGCCTGCGGAAGCTACCGCAGCATGCTCGAGCGCCTCGAGCGACTCGAGCACAACACGCACCTGCACGTCCACCGGGAGAACAACGTGCTGTTCACGCGGGCGGAAACGCTGCTGGAGTGATCCGGACTGGTGTATATACTGGCCGGCTCACTCCCAGTCGATCTCCTCGCCGCGACTCGAGTCGCGGAGGATGAACGGGCCGATCGCGAGCGTCCGCTTGGCCATCGTCGCGATCCGCAGGACGAAGGCGATCAACAGGAGAAACGGGGTGACGGCGACCGTCGACGTCAGCACGACGACCCAGACGACCGAATCGATGCCGAGGATCGTCCCCGAGACGGCGTCTGCATCGAAAAACAGCAGCATCGAGATCGTGACCACCAGCGCGGGCACGGCGACGTACATCATCGCCCGCGAGAGATTGATGAGTTCCCACTGGAAGTACAGCGTCTTGAAGTGCTCGCGGGCGAGTCCGAACAGCTTCAGCGACTCGAGCAGTTCGTCGTACGCCTCGCGGGTCTCGTCGGTGAACGAGTCCGCGTGCGCGTTCTGGATGCGGCGGGCGCGGAAGATCTTCCAGGAGTAGTTGTAGTCCAGCGCGGCCTTGACGACGTCGTAGGTGCCGAACTGGGCGTCTCCGAGATCGTCGCGGATCGAGTCGGCGTGGGTCGTGAGGTTGTCGACGAAGTCGTCGACGCGCTCTTCGAACTCCTCGTCGTGACTGTCGGCAACGGCCTCTCGAAAGTCGTTGGCTCGCTCCTCCGAGGCGGCGATGATCGCCTGGACGAACGACGCGGGCTCCGGCGGACTGATCGGCGCGTCGATCGACGCCTCGACGCGCTCGCGAAAATCGAGTGCGCCCTCGAGGCGCTCGCGCTGGTCCTCGACGGCACCAAGTTCCTGCGAGAGCACCAGCGAGTTGATCGTCACGACGAGCGTGACGCCGGTGATCAACGCGGTCACGAGCGCCTGAAAGAGGGTGTGGACCGGCTCTTTCTCGCCCATCAACGCCCGTAACGAGACGGGGCTAAACTCGCTCACGAACAGGAGGCCGACGGCGACGAACACCATCAGCCCGGCGGTGACGAGCCAGCGGTTCGCGTTCAACAGGAGCTCGTGCTTCCAGGTCGGGTCGTCGCTGCGCTCGGCCATCGTATCGCTTGGCTGGGAGCCGTCGCCGCTCATCGCTCGAGGCTGGTGCTACCACGATGGGGCGGAAATAGGTATGGCAGGAATGCAATCGGAGAACCGACTCAGCCGAGATCTTCGTCGCGTTCGGACTCCCGGAGGATGAACGGACCCATCGCCAACGTTCGCTTTGCGACCGTCGCGATTCGCAGAATGTAGGTGATGAAGACGACGAACGGCGAGATGCCGACGACGAATCCCGCGCTGGTCAGCCAGACGAGGTTGTCGACGCCGAGGGTCGATCCCGGCAACGCGCTCCCGTCGACGTACATAATCATGATCGCCATCACCGTTAGCGCGGGCACCGAGATGTACAACAGCGCCCGCGAGAGGTTGATCAGCTCCCACTGGAAGTAAAGCGTCTTGAAGTGCTCGCGGGCCGGGCCGAACAGTTGCAGCGTGTCGATCATGTGGTCGATCTTCTCGCTTGCTTCCTCAGAGAGGGAGTCGCCGTGGTCCGCCCGAATCTTGCGAGCGTCGTAGATCTTCCGCGAGTAGTTGAAGTTGAGCGCGTTCCAGATCACGTCAAACGTCCCGAACTGGGCGTCCTGAAGGTCGTCCTTGACGGTCTGTGCGTTTTCGGTCGCATCGTCGACGTAGTCGGCGATCTTCTCCCGTAACTCCTCGTCTCGCCCGCCCTCCATCTCCGCCTCGAGTTCGCTCGCTCGCTCCTGGACGCCGTCGACGAGTTCGAAGAGGAACGCGGCGGGTTCGGGCGGACTCGCGTCCTCGTCGATCGTGCTTTCGACGTCCCGGCGAAACTCCATCGCGTCCTGCATCCGGTCTCGTTGCTGACCGACCGCGCCGAGTTCCTGGGACAACACGAGCTGGTTGATCGTGACGACGATCGAGGTGCCGGTGATGATCGCCCCGATGAACGCCGAAAAGAGGAACTCGATGCCGTCCTGGTTCTCGACGATCTCCCGGAGCGGCGTCAGTTCGAGAAAACTCGCGGCCACCAGGATCGCGAAGACGGCAAACAGGATGGCAGCCGTGAACAACCAGCGATTTACCTGGAGTAACAGCCACAGCCGAGGTCCCTCGAGTCGTCCCTGATCGTCCGATCCGTCGCTCGAGTCCGAGTCGCTCATCGACGGGAGAATCGACGACGCTCGCGCGTAAAATACCTGAGCCGGTGATCGACGGGTGACGACGTTCGACGGTCACGACACGGGAGAGCCAAAAGCGACGCAGGATCGGGGGGCGATCCGAATTCGGCGGCCGGTCAGTCCGATCCGGCCGGCGTCCGCGACTCCGAGTCCTCGCCGTAGGTGACGTCGAACGGCCCCTCGTCGGGGTCCTTCTGGGGAAGCATGGGCCCGACTGAGGCCGTTCGACGCGTCACGGTCGCGGTCCGGAGGATGTACGACGTGAGCAACGCGAGCGGCGAGACGACGACGGCGATGAGCGCGCTGACCACGACCGGCAGGTAGTCGGCGCTGATCGCCGGTCCGCCCAGATCGGCGTACAGGAAGCCGATGAGCATCGCCGAGAGGATCGCCGGCACGCCGCAGTAGATCGTCAACTGCGAGAAGCGGGTGAGCTCGCGCTGGAGGTACGTCGTCTTGAAGTGCTCGCGGGCGACGCTGAACGACTCGAGCGCGTCGATCAATCCATCGAGGGCCTCGCGAGCCTCGTCGGACAGCTGGTCGCCGTACCGCCCACGGAGGTGTCTGGCGGCGTACAGCTGCCAGGCGTCGTCGTAGCCGATCGCCGCAGAGACGGTCTGGAACGTGCCGAACTTCGTGTGCTCGAGCGTTTCGTCGATGCGTTCGGTGCTCTCCGTGACGCCGTTCGTGTACCGCCTCACCTGCGCCGCGAGTTCGTCGTCGTGATCGCTCGTCGCGTCGGCAAGCGTTCTGGCGCGGTCGTCGATCGCTTCGACGAGCAACTCGAGTAACCGCGTTGGCGAGGCTGGAATCGCCGCCACGCCCGTCGTCTCGGTCACGTCCTCGCGAAAGGAGAGCACGCCCTCGAGCTGTTTCTCGGACTCGCCGGCCGCGGCGAACTCACGAGAGAGGATGAGCTGGTTGATCGAGACGACGAGCGTCACGAGCGAGAAGGTGCCGGCGATCATCCCGCCGGCCAGGCGGGTAATCGAGTCGTCGTTGACGAACGAGACGACGCCGAGTGCGTTCAGGACGAGAAAGAGGAGAAACGTCACGACCGAGACGAGCGCCGCGACGAACAGACGGTCGGCCTCCACGAGAACCCAGTCACGAAGCCGCGCCCACGAGGTCATCCGTTCACCGATGTCAGCGCCGTACGACTCGTACGCCTCTTCGGCGTCGGACGAACTCATACGCTCGGCTTCGTTATCAGCGACGATAAGGCCCTGCGTTGCATATCTCGAGAGTTGATCGACGGTGTGTCCGATTGCGGCTCGAGTGCAGGGTCCAGACTCAAATGGTTCGGAGCCGTTCGACCCGTATGATCGAGCACGGCGAACGCTCCGCGGACCGACGGTTGCGGCGATGAGCCGACGCGGTTTCGAATCGTCTCGCTGCGAGCGACCGGGCCGCCGCCGCGTGCTCGCCGGCGTCGGAACGGCTGTCGCCACCCTCGCAATCGCCGGATGCAACGCCGTCGGCGGGGACGACTCCCCGGCGTACGAGGACGGCGAGGTCGGTGCGGTCGACGGCGAGGACCGCACTCCCGAGGAGACCGTCGCGGCGGCAGCGCTCGCCGAAACCGAGATCAACGAGAGCGTCACACCGCTGGATTCGCTGTCGATCGAAGCCCACGAGTTCGTCCTCGAGGACGACTTCAGAGGCCCGACGGTCCAGGGAACGGTGGAGAACGCGGGCGACGGCCGCATTCAGCTCGTCGAGGTCCGCGTTCGAACGTACGATGGAAACGGCGAGCAACTGGGGCGTTACCTCGCCACGACAGGCGACCTCGACGGCGGCGTGGCCTGGGCGTTCGAGGTGATCCTTCTCGAGTCGGTCGAGGACCTCGAGGGGTACGACGTGACGGTACTCGGGACGCCGACGTGAACGGCGTTGGGTACTGTGCCTTCACGCACGGTCGGTAGACGCGGCCGTTCCCGAAAGTCGCTATCCGTGTGCCTCCTCGAGGAACTCCCGTACCCGCTCGTTCAGTCGCTCGAGTTGCTCGACCGCGGCGGGCGGATACGTTTCGGACGGGGCCTCGAGCGCCGGCTGTTCGTCGGGATCGGGCCAGCCGACGACGATCGTTCCAACCATGCCCTCCGGTTCGTGGCGCGTACAGACGTAGTCGTAGACGCCCTCGTCGTCGAACGTTCGGTCGACGGAATCGCCGTCGTCCAACGCGCCGCTCGCCCACGGCTCGGCGGCGTCGGGAATCCGCAACTGATCGCCGTGCGTCGCCGGATGGTACGCGGTCGTGTCGTGACGACCGTCACCGACGACCCACTCGACCGTTCCGCCGTCGACGAGGTGGACCACCGGCGGATCGATCCGCTCGTCGTCCGCGGCGGTCGTCAGTTCGACCTCGACGGACGGCTCCGGATCGCCCAGTTGCGGATCGTCGTCGCCTGGTACCTCCTCGAGACAGCCGGCGAGTCCCGACGCGAGCACGGTCCCGCCGGTCGACAGCAGCGCTCCCCCGGTCGCGACCACCCGTCGCCGCGAGGTGCGTCGCCTGCCCATACTCACACCTCGAGGCGACGGCAGGAAAAGTACGCGACTCGAGCCACGGCGTGAAAACGCGGTCGACCGCGGCGAGACGGGCGGTTGCAGCGCGAGCGCTTTTGCCGGATCGGACCGTTTTCTTACCCACGTTGGTCGACGTCGAACTCCCCTTCGAAGATCCCGACCGCGAACTGGACGTCAGAGACGAGTACAGCGCGACGCTCAACGTCTTCTTGCACTTTACGGTTCTCGGGCTGATCACGCTGGTGAGCGGCCGGCCGTTTCTCTTCCCGAGTCTCGGCCCCTCGGCGTACCTGATGGCGACCGGCGAACAGCCGCGGGCCGAAGGTGGCTACCACGTCATCGGCGGCCACGCCGTCGCCGTCGCCGCCGGACTGATCGCCTACGCGCTGCTCGGAAACGAGGTCAGCGCGTACGTCGTCTTCGATCAGCCGGATCCCGCGTTCTCGTGGAACCTGATCTACCTGTCCGCGAGCGCGACGCTCGCGATGATGCTGACGACCACGACCATGTTACTGACGAAGACGAACCACGCGGCGGCGTGTGCGACGACGCTCATCATCGCGCTCGGGCTGATGGGCGGTGTCGTCGACGCCCTCATCATCGTCACGGCGGTCGCCATCCTCTGGTACTTTCACGACCGCGTCATCTCGACGCTCGCAGAACGGTACGGGTTCAAACCGAAAGACGCTCGCGAGTAATCAGGAGTTCTCTTCGTCCTGTAGTTCGGCGAGTTCGGCCTCGACCTCGCTGTCGTCGACGTCGGCTTCGAGGTCCTCGAGTTCCGACTCGTCGACCTCGGTCTCGGTTTCGGATTGGGGTTCGGGCTCGGGTTCACCGCCCCCGACCTCGGATTTCAGCGTCTCGAGTTCGGCCTCGACGCCGCTGTCGGTCGACAGCTCCTCGAGTTCGCGGTCGATGGAGTCCTTATCGGAGATGACGTCGTCGAACGCGCCGGTCTCGTGGAGTTCGTCGAGCGCCGCGGCGCGGGCTTCCATGTCCTCGGTCTGTTCTTCGGCGCGTTCGATCGCGCGGCCGACGTCCTCGAACTCTTCGCCCGTCGCCGTCATCGCCTCCGACACCGTCGAGCTCGCTTCCGCAGCCTCGTAGCGGGCTTTCATCGTTTCCTTCTTCGTTCGGAACTCCTCGATTCGTGCCTGGAGTTCGTCTTTCTGCTCGATCAGACGATCCTGCTGGCTCTGGAGTTCCGAGATCTGGCGCTCCAGATCCTCGATCTGGTTCATCTTCGTCTTCTTTTTCTCCAGCGCACGTCGTGCCAGATCTTCTCGGTCCTGCTGGACCGCCGTCCGGGCCTGCTCGTTGTGTTTTTCGACGTTCTCCTCGAGGCGGCGTTTTTGCATCTCGAGGCGCTTTTTCTGCGTGGTGAGGTCGGCGATGCCGCGTTTGACCTCCTGGAGCTGATCGCGCATCTGCTCGTAGGAGTAATCGAGCGTTTCGGTCGGATCCTCGGCCCGGTTGAGCACCGAGTTGATCTTCGACCGGATGACGTAGGAGGTCCGAGAGAGGATGCCCATACTCGTACCTATCGCTCGTCGCCCTTAAAAACATCACATCAGCGACAGTCCGAACCGAAGGTGCCAGCGTTCGTGCCGCAGCGAGGGGATACCCGTCTCCGGACGATCGATTACGGCCCGGCAACCCGGATGACCGATTTTGATTACAGACCGCGTCGAACGGTCACCGATGACGGACGTACTGATTCCGGCCGGTCGCGACGTACGCGGAACGCTCGAGGAACCGGCTGCCGGCGCAGACGTAATCGTCGTCGCCTGCCCCCCTCATCCCCAACGCGGCGGGTCGCGAAGCGACGGGCGGCTCGTGGCGGTCGCCGACGCGCTCCGTGAGTCGGGAATCGCCTGTCTCCGGTTCGACTACGGTGCGTGGGACGAGGGGTACGGCGAGCGCGCGGACGTCCGCAACGTCGTCCGGTGGGCCGCGGATCGATACGAACGGATCGGCGTCTTCGGCTACAGTTTCGGGGCGACGGAGGCGTTGCTCGCGTCCGCCGATCTCGAGGCCGTGGACGCGGTCTCCGCGCTCGCACCGACGGCTCGACTCGCGGACGACCTCGATGCGATCTCGGCACTCGAGACCCTCGCCGTGCCAGTCCAGATACTGTACGGAGAGCGGGATACGACGGTCGAGTGGGAGCCGGTCGTCGACGGCGCGACCGACCGCGACGACGTGACGCCGTTGCCGGCCGACCACTTCTTCGTCGGACAGCGCGAACGGATCGCTACCGAAGTCACGTCCTTTTTCGAGCGGACGGTGCTCGAGTGAGCGCGCTGAGTCCCTGACGGGGGCATTCGATGCAAAAGTACAAGTATGTTGAATGAACCCGTTGATCGTATGGAGAAACATCCGAGCCCACAGATGGGAACGAACGGCGACGTGATCGCACAGAGACTCATCGCGTTTCTCGTCGACGGGATAATTCTGGGCCTCATCGCGGGGCTCCTCTCGGTCGTTGGATTCGCACTCGGGGACACGGTCGGCCTACTGATGTCACTCGTCATCCTGGTCGTCACGTTCGTCTACGTGTTCCTTCTCGAGGGACTGTACGGCTACACGCCCGGCAAGTACCTGTTCGGCCTGGTCGTGGTCAAATCGGACGGATCGAACTGCACCGTCGGGGCGTCGATTCTGCGTAACCTGGCGCTGATCGTCGATCAGCTTCCGTTCGCGTACCTGATCGGCCTCGTGTTGATCCTCATCACCGACGAGAACCAGCGGATCGGCGATCTGATCGCGGATACGGTCGTCGTCAAGCAACGCTGAGATATAGTAGCCACTGCAAGTCATTGCACATCTGATCGGCAGACTGATCGGCGATGGGTGTGTAAATCGTTGCAGTTGTCACCATAGGTCGCCGTCGGCCATCGTCGGGACGATTTCGAACGGCCTGCCGGCGGATCGGTAGATCGAGTGCAGTCCACACGGGACGTTTCGATCACTAACACCGCGGCTCTAAGGGGTGTGGCCGCACGTGGTTCGGAAGCGCTTACTCTTCGTCTTCCTCCCGCTCGTCGAGGAACTCGTGAGCCTGTTCTAAGATTTCGCGCGGGCCGTCCTGTGTAACGGTGTTCACTGCCTGTTCGTAATCGCGCCACTGCAGGTCGCGGTGTTCGTTCGACAGTTCCGCACTCGCCTCGAAGGATTTCGCGATGAAGAGGTGAACGGTCTTGTGGATCGTCGTCCCGTTCGCCTCGAACACGTAGTCGTAGTCCTCACGAAAGCCGTCGAGAAGTCGGAACTCCTCGATGCCTGCCTCTTCCTTAACTTCGCGGATAGCCGTCTGCTGTAGTTCTTCGCCTCCCTCGACACCGCCCTTCGGAAACTCCCAGTCGCCCGGGCGGCTCTTGAGTAGAAGATACTCGCGCCGGCCCCGCGTGTCGCGGAAGAGGATTGCGCCTGCGCTCGTAGCTTCGACTGCCATTAACGAGATTAATAGGTACGACGTTAAGAGAATATCGGAGTGTTCGTCGTTCGTATACGCTCTCGAGCGAAACGCAACCGAACCGACCGCGATCTCAGCAGGTTTTTACGCGCCGGCCGTGGACGGTCTGACAACACAGCCATGACCTTCGTCACCCGTCTCACGCTCCAGAGCGGCGACCGAGCGGCGCTCGACGGCATCGTCGACGACATCAAAACGACCGCGGAACGAAAGGGTGCGGCGCTGAAAGGCCCCCATTCGCACCCGCCCGAGAAACGGTCGGTCCCACAGTACAGCCGCCTCCACGCGGACGACGATCGGCGCTTTTCCTCCTGGGAGTACACGGTTTTCACCCGTCAACTCGAGATTCACGGCCACGACAACCTCGCGCGCAACATCGCCTCGCAGAACTTCCCCGACTCGGTCCACATCGAAGCCGAAGTCGAGCAGATCCACAGCTCCGGACGCGGGAACTGAACGTCGTCCGCGAGGGACGGACGAAGTACAGTGTTTTTTTATCGTTCGCGACGAGGGACCGGTATGACGAGCGCCGATCTCGTCTCGCTTCGGCGAGACCTCCACCGGAGACCGGAACCCGCCTGGCGGGAGTTTTACACGACCGCACGAATCGTCGAGGAACTCGAGTCCCGCTTCGACCTCGACGAACTCCACGTGGGACCGGACGCCATCGCCGAGGAGCACCGACTCGCGGTCCCCGACGACGTCGAACTCACACGATGGTACGAACAGGCCCGCGACGCCGGGGCCGACGAGGCGATACTCGAGCGCCTCGAGGGAGGATACACGGGAGCCGTCGCGGTCCTCGAGCGGGGCGACGGGCCGACCGTGGGTCTGCGCGTCGACATCGACGCCCTCCCGCGGTCGGAATCCGACGATCCGGACCACCTGCCCGCAGCGGAGGGGTTCCGATCGGAACACGACGGCGCGATGCACGCCTGCGGACACGACGCCCACGCGACGATCGGTATCGGCGTCCTCGAACGGATCGCAGACGGCGAGTTCTCCGGAACCCTCAAGGTCTTTTTCCAGCCCGCAGAGGAGATCATCGCCGGCGGCAAGGCGATGGCCAGAAGCGAGCATATCGAGGACGTCGACGCCATGCTCGCGGTCCACGTTGGACTGAACCACCCCACCGGTGAGATCGTCGCCGGCGTCGACGGCTTCCTGGCCGTCTCACACCTCGAGGCGACGTTCACCGGCGAGCCAGCCCACGCGGGCGGCCACCCCGAGGACGGTCGAAACGCCGTCCAGGCGATGGCGACGGCCGTCCAGAACCTCTATGCCATTCCCCGGAACAGCGGGGGGAAGACGCGGGTCAACGCGGGAATCGCGGAGGGTGGAAGCGCCGCGAACATCGTCCCCGAAGAGGCCCGGATCGTCGCCGAAGTGCGAGGCGAGACGACGGAGTTGATGGAGTACATGCGATCGAACGCCCGCCGCGTCCTCCGGAGCGCCGCCGAGATGCACGACTGTGACGTCGAGATCGAACCGGGCGCGGAGGCCCCGAGCGCGACGAGCGACGACGAGCTCGTCTCGATCGTCGCCGACGTGGCCGCGAGGACAGATGGCGTGGATAGCGTCCTCGAGCGCGACGACCTCGGCGGGAGCGAGGACGCCACGTTCCTGATGGAGACGGTCCAGGAAAACGGCGGCACGGCCTGTTACGTCGGCGTCGGCACCGACCACCCCGGCGGCCACCACACGTCGACGTTCGACGTGGACGAGGAGAGCATCGGTACCGGGATCGACGTCCTCGCCGGTGCGATAGAGCGTATCGAGCTCGAAAATCACTGAGAGCCGCCAAAACCCGCGAACCTGTGACTACCACCGCGTGAGGAACATACGGCTCTCGGCTCCACTCCGGGACCCGCCGAGAACGACCACGATATTTGTCCCTCGAGACGAATCATTCGAACGACATGCCTTCCACGCAGTCACCCTCCGCCCGGTCCGAGCCGCCGCGACTCGAGGTGAACTCGCCGTGACGTCGATCCGCACCCGCGCGAGCCTCCTCGTCCGTACGGTCGTCGCCGCCGGCTGCTGTCTCGCCCTCTCGAGTGGCGTCGTCGGCGCGGCCCTCCTGCTCGTCGCCGTCCCCGTCTACGCGGGGGTTCGCTACGGCGTCGAGGCGCTTTCGTCACCGACGTTCTTCCCCGGTACCGACTCCGGCCTCCTCGTCGAACCGGTCGCCGCGGCGCTCGTGGTCGCGGTCACGATCACCTGTCTGGTCGCCGTCGAACTCTCGCTGCGAACCGTCCGAACCGCCCGCGAGCTCGGGTCGCCGGCGGGCGCGCTCGCGCAGGGAACCGTCGAACTCGCCTCGTACGTGCTGTTGCTCTCGTCGCTGCTGATCGCCCTGGCTGCCCTGCCGTTTCTGGGTCAGGCGCTTCCCGAACCCGTGCTCGCGATGCTGATTCTGCTCGGTTTCTTCTACCTGGTGACGGTCGGCTACGCCTGGGCCGCCCACGAGTGGCTCCGCTCGAGAGACGGCGTGGACGACGAGCGCACGACCGGTGGCAACTGGCTCGTCCTCGTCGTCTTCGCCGTCGGCTACCTCAGCGCGGCGTTCTGGCCAGGATTCTCCCTGCTCGTCGTGGGCGCGCTCGGCTGGCTCGTCCTCGGTTCGATCCTCGCACCCGACTACGTCGACCGGGTTCGAGACGCCGTCGAGCGCCGCGCCGCCGAGAGCGCCGAGGAGGAGCCCGTCGATCCCGCCGACGTCTACGGCTTCACGGACGAGGTCGAACGGATTCGCACCCGACTCCGGCGAGCGCGCGGGCCGCGACCGGCAGTTCTGGCAGCGGCCGGTGCGCTCGCCGTCGCGGGAGGCGGCTACTGGGCGGGGACCATCGTCCCGACGGAGACCCTCGCCGTCTCGCTGGCCGCCGCGAGCGCGTTCACACTCGTCGGCGTCCACGCAGGCGGCGCGATACGCGCGGAGTTCGCCGGCGACACCGCCGTCCTCCGGGACCTCGAGGATCGATTCGACCTCGAGACGCTCGTGGCGGACGAGCCGGCGGGTCGGGTCGCCGGTGGGGCGGAAGCGGGTTCGAGCGCAGCGGTGGACGGCCAACGGTCTCGAACGCAACTGGAGTCGGTCGTGACCCGACTCGCCGGGCAGGCCGACCTTCCGACCCCCGAGATTCGGGTGCTCGAGCGCGAGACGCCGGTCGCGCTGACGGTTGGATACCGGCCCGCTGCGTCGACGCTCGTCCTCTCGCACGGACTGCTCGAGACGCTCGAGGAACGCGAACTCGATGCCGTCGTCGCCCACGAACTCGCCCACCTCAAAAACCGGGACGCCGCGGTGCTCACCGCGTTGTCGGCCCCCGGTGCCGTCTCACGGCTCTCCCGCAGCCGGTACGGTTACAACCCCGTCGTCGAACCGCTCGCGGCGGTCGTTCGGATCGCGAGTCGCTGGTACGTCGCCCTCGTCGCCCACGGCCGGGAGTACGCCGCCGACGACGGCGCGGTCGCGATCACCGGCGACCCGGCAGGCCTCGCGAGCGCGCTCGAGACGCTCGATTTCGACCTCGAGCGCCGTCCGACGACGGACCTCCGCGAGCGGGAGACGGCCGCCGCGTTCGCCATCGTCCCGCCGCCGTGGGAGGAACACCGCTTTTTCGACCGGACGCGACGGTTCGTCGCGCGAACGATCTTCGGAACCCATCCGCCGACGGAGAAGCGCGTCGACCGGCTGCGGGCTCGAGTGTGATCCGGGCGTCCCGATACACTCGAAACAGGTGGCCAGGAGGGGCGGTCGCCGCAACTCGCGGCGACCGTCGTGACTCGGGGGAGGGCAGGCGGTCGGCCGATACCGACCGCGAGCGAGTAAAACGAGCGAGCGGGCCGACGACCGATGTGGAGGACGCTACGCGTCCGAAACGGAGGGAGGAGTGCTTTTGATCGACATTTTGCCGAGGGACGGCGCGTGCGAGGCGTTCGTCGCTCGCGCCAGACCGCAGCGCAAAAGGTCGATTCTAGTACTTCGGATCGGCTCCGGTCGTCTCGTAGACGGCCTCCATCAGCTCGTCGCGTCGGTCCTGCCAGGCCGCGAGGCCGTCGGGACTCGAGGGGTAGTCCTCGTAGTGTGCGAGGAGGTCGTCCGCGCAGCGTTTCGTTTTGTAGAGGTTCCAGATGGTTCCCCAGTGGCCGCGGCTCTTGATCAGGGCCTCGAGTTTGAGCTTCGTGCCGATGTCCGTGCTGCCGGAGTAGAGCGCTTCGGCGAGTTTCTCGCCGGGCATCGCCGCGAGCAGCCCCATGAGGTCGTCGACGTCGACCGCGGTCGAGAGGATGTTGTAGACGTCGAGCGCCGCGTACCGCGCGCCGAAGTGATCCATCACGCGCTCGTTGTACTCCCAGAGCGTCTCCTCGCTCGGGTCGCCGGTCTCGATCGCCTCGACGATCCGTTCGGCGGCGTACTTGCCGGCGTAGGCCGCCCCGGCGATGCCGCCGCCGGTGGTCGGGTTGACGTGGCCCGCGGCGTCGCCGATCGCCACGTAGCCGGGGTGGACGGCCGAGTCGTACGGCCGACGGGTCGGCAGCGCCGCGCCGAGTTTGTCCTCGACGTCGGCTCCGGCGAACTCCGGTCTGTTCTCGAGGTCGTGTTTGAGATCCTCGACGAGTTGCATGGGCTCTTCGGTCATCTGAAAGCCCAGCCCGGCGTTGATCTCGGTCTCCGTCCGCGGGAAGTACCAGAGATAGCCCGCCGCGCGTTCGGTCGGCTTGAAGACGAGCGCGTCGGACCACTCGACGGGTTCCTCGACGTGGACGATCTCGCGGTAGGCCGAACAGAAGTGCGAGTAGTTGACGTTGGTGTCGAACGTCGACTCCGAGAAGTCGACGTTGTCCTGCAGTACCGAGAGCGAGCCCGCCGCGTCGACGACGACGTCTGCCTCGTAGGTGATCGGATCGCCTTTCCGGATCGCCTCGACGCCGGTGACGCGTCCGTCCTCGGCCTGGACGACGTCCGTCACGACGGTGTCGTACTGCATCCGCGCGCCCGCGTTTTCGGCACCCTCGATGATCCGCCGGCCGTACTCCCAGCGATCGATGACCGCCAGTTCGCCGGGAACCGGAATCTCGAGGACCGTATCCTCCTGTGGAATCTCGAATCGGCCGTGGTCGACGCCGGTGTTGGTAAACGCCGGTTCGATCTGGGATTTCGGGATCGACTCGGGAAACGCGTTCGCCCCCTTCAGGGCGTCCCCGCAGGCGATGTGTCCCGCCTCTTCCTCGGATTTGCGCTCGAGGACGACGACGTCGTACCCCTCCCGTGCGACGGTCGCGGCGGCGTAACAGCCGGCGGTCCCGGCACCGACGACGACGGCGTCGGGTGACTGCGTCTGCGTTCCAGACGGCGCGGCCCCACCCGACTGCTCCTGTGTACTCATACCCACACTCTCTATACCCCGACAAGAAAACGTTTTATGGTCGTTCCGGCGACTCGGCGGAGCGAATCCATCCAACGAGTGGCCGTCGACGCCGTTGGCCGGGTCGCGTCAGCATCGTCTACGGGTGCTCGGCGCGTCGTTGGTGCTGGCCGCGACAGAGGTTTTCACTCACACACCGTTGCTAGCCGGAGTGTGAGAAGAAGGGCCAGCACCACACTGAGAGTAAGGTGGAGGCTAAATCCTGGAACCGAATCATCCGATCGATCAGTATCTCCGGGCAACTCGTGCTGACCGTCGCCGAGATCATCGCCGATTTCCCCGCCATCGTCGTCACCGGTTTCATCAGCGGGCGCCGTCACGTCGTCGGTTTCGCTGGCTTCACTGTCACCGGATTCGCCAGCGTCATCACTGATTTCGCCACTACCTGCTGTCTTCTCACCGTCGGCGGGAGCGCTCGAAGAGCCCGACGACGAAGAGCGCGGTTCAACCTCCACGGAGAGTGTCGACTCGAGGACGTCGATATTCACGGTGAGGGTTGCGATTCCATCGCCAACGGCTTCAACAGTCGCGTTCTCGATGACGATGACGTCCTGATCGGAACTCGAGAGCGCCGCCGTCTCGTTTGCGTACGCCGTCGAGCCGTCGAAGAAATCGACCGTGACGATCGCGTCAGTCGTCGCTCCCGGCTCGAGCGAGTCGTCGGCGAGCGACAGGTCGAGATCGGCGAGCATCCACCCGTGGCGTGGGTACGCATCGTCGAGCGCGATCCACGTCTCGTTGAAATCGAGACCCGTATCCTGGGCAGCTAAACCGGCCAGTTCGTCCGCGTTCAATCCATTGGAGTCAGGCGAACCGGCCGAGTGGTTCTGGGTCGTTTCGGTCGCGTCCCAGTAACTCGAGTCGACGTGCGGCGTCCCCTCGCCGACGAGACCGCCGGTTGCCGTCGTTCCGGTCACCTGTCCAACGGCGAACGATCCGGAGACGTCCCCGTCGCTCTCACCGACCAGCCCGCCGACGGCCGTCGTCCCCTCGACAGTGGCACTCGAGGCCGACGCCGAAACGCCGCCGCCGGAGCCGACCAGACCACCGACCGACTCCTCGCCGGCGACGCTCCCGCTCACGACGACCCCGTCGATCGATCCCGCCGAGAGCGAGCCGACCAGGCCGCCGACCCGTTCGTCGCCCGTGACGCTCACGTTCTCGAGCGCGAGCGTCTCGATCGTACCCCCGTCGACGGTACCGAACAGGCCGACCGAAGAGTTGCCAGGTCGCTCCACGCTGAGCGTCGAAATGGCGTTGCCCTGTCCGTCGAGTGAGCCGGTGAACGGCGACGCGTCGTCGCCGATCGGCTCGAAACCGTCGCCACCGTGCCAGGCGTCGGCTTCGGCGGCGTCGACGTGTTCCTCGAGCACGTAGTGGGCGTCGGGTTCCGCCCCGATTGCCTGCAGTTCGGCCGCGTTCGTGACCCGGTACGGTTCTTCGTGCGTGCCGTCGCCGTCGTGAGCCAGCCAGAGCGAGTCGGATACGACGAGCGTCTCAGCCGACGGCGTAACGACCGTCGATTCGGATCGGTAGCCGTCCGCCTCGAGTGTCACCTCGTACGCTTGCTCGCCCGGAACGGCCGTCAGCAGGTAGGAGCCGTTCGCGGCGGTCGTCGTCTCGAAGGCGGAGCCATCCGCGTCGACCGTGACGGTCACCCCTTCGATCGCGTCGCCGGTCACGCGGTCGCTCACGGTCCCCTCGATGGTCGAATCACCCTCGAGTGCGATCGAAACCGGGACCGTCGCACCGGTGTCGACTCCGTCCGTCGTGACCGTCGCCTCGTCGTAGCCCGTGGCGTTCGCGATGACGGCGTACTCGTCACCCGTTCCGGGAACCGTCACCGCGAGCACTCCGTCGGAATCGGTCGTCGGCACTGGCTCGACCTGTGCCCCGTCGTTCTCGCGTTCGATCGTCACCGAAACGTTCGCAAGCGGCTCGTCGGTACGCGAATCAGTGGCATCTACCTCGAGCGAAGCGTCGCCGTCGAGCAACGCCGGCTCGGACAGCGTCGTGGTTCCGGGCTCCTCGACGCGTGCGTCGAATTCGGTCGGCTCGTAGCCAGCCAGCGTAATGGTGACGTCGTACTCGACGGCGCTCGCCAGCTCGGGTACGGTGTAGGTTCCGTTTCCGGTGTGGCTCCCGGCGTAGGTGCCGTGGCCGTCGACCGGCGTCGCCTCGACGGTCGCACCCTCGAGTCCGTCGCCGAACTGCTCGCCACCGACGTCGAACTCGAGTGCGCCGTCGCCGGTCAGCGAGCGGTCGACCTCGTCGTCGTGATCGACGTGGAGCGACGTCGTGTCGACGTCGTAGCCGTCCGCATCGATCGTAAGCGTGTAGTCGTAGCCGCCAACGACGTCGGTCAGCTCGTAGACACCGTCGGCGTTCGTCTCGGTTTCGAACGCGAGGCCGGTGTCGACGCGGTCGTCGTCGAGTTCGACGGTTACGTTTGCGCCTGCGATGGGGTGGTCCGTCACCTCGTCGGTGACCGTTCCGGTCACCGTCGTCTCACCGATCGGCTCGAGGACGACGTTCTCGGTCTGTTGCGTGCCAGCGTCGAGCGCCACTCCGTCTCGCGTCATCTGTCCGTAGCCGTCGCGGTCAGCGACGAGGTCGTACGTCTCTCCACCGGGCAGGTTCTCGACGGCGTACTCGCCCGCTTCGTCGGTCGTCGTCTCGTACGCTCCAGCGCCGTTCGTCGCGGTCACCGTCACGTCCTCGATTCCGTCCTCGGTCAGTAGATCGGTCACCGTTCCGGTGATCTCGGCGTCACCGACGACGGTTAGATCCCGCGAAACGCTCGCGCCGTCGGCGACGGTCACCGTCTCCGCAGTCGGTTCGTAACCCGCTTCGTCGACGGTGACGGTGTACACTTCGCCCGTTCCGGGAACGTTCTCGATCGTGTACTCGCCGTTTCCACCCGTCGTCGCTTCGTACGCTCCGGCACCGTTTTCGGCGGTGACGGTCACGCTTTCCATCGGCGCACCGAACGCGTCGTCGGTCACCTGCCCGGAGATCGTGGCGTTTCCAGACAGGGCGTCAGTTCGACTCTCGGACGAACCGGCAGCGAGGAATACGTTCGTCACCACCTCGCCATCGTAGCCGTTGGCCTCGATCGTGACGTCGTAGACGAATCCGCCCGGAAGCGGCGTCATCTCGGCGATACCGTCACCGGCAGTCACGAACGAATCGCTCTCACCGAGCGTCTCGTTCTGAGCGATTACGGTCGCCCCGTCGATCGGGCCACCGGTTTCGCTATCCTCGAGCGTGATCTCGGCTGCTGCGTCGCCACCCAGGGTGACGTCGAAGTCAGTCACCGTCTCGCCGTCACCGAGTTCGACGGTCTCGCTCGTCTCGACCCATCCGTCGGGATCGACGGTGACGGTGTACTCCTCACCGGTTCCGGCGACGGTCGCCGCGTACTCGCCGTCCTCGTCCGTCTCCACGACGTACTCTTGCTCACCGGCCACGTCGACTTCGACGTCCTCAAGAGCCGTCCCGAACGTCTCGTCCGTGAGGGTTCCGCCGAGCGTTGCGCTTCCCGTCAGTTCGGCGTCGAAAGCGTGAGTCGTCTCCTCACCGACGGATTCGTCCGATTCGACGACGATTTCGTAACCGCTCGCTTCGATCGCGACGTCGTAGTCGTGACCACCGGGAACGTCTTCGACGGTGTATTCGCCGTTCTCGTCGGTCGTTGCGTCGTACGCACCGGCACCGTTTTCGGCGGTGACGGTCGCACCCTCGATTCCGTCTCCGCTCTCGCTGTCGGTGAGCTGGCCGGTGATCTCGGCGTTGCCGCCCAGTACATAGTTCGCCGACAGTTCGTGGCCCGGATCGAACGAGCGAAGCGGGATCTCGGCCGGTTCGTACCCCGGTTGAGAGAACGTGTACTCGTACGTGAACCCGCCAGGAAGCACGATTTCCATCGCTCCGTCCCCGTCGGCCGTGAACGCGTCCTCCGCGACGCCGAACGTCTCGTGTTCGATGCTCACGGTCGTCCCCTCGAGCGGCGCGGCCGTTTCTCCGTCACTGAGCGTAACAGTGTCCCGCGCGTCGCCGGTGAGCGCGAACTCCACGTCGGTCACGTCGTCGCCGTCACTGATCGTTTCGGTCGTCGACTCCCCGTCCCAGCCGATCGGATCGACGCCCACCGTGTACGCGTCGCCTGTACCGGGCACGCTTTCGACAGTGTACTCACCGTTCTCGTCCGTCTCGGCGGTGTACGTCCCGAGCCCGTTCTCGACGGCGACGTCGATCCCGTCGAGTCCCGTCTCGAACGTCGTATCCGAGACGGAGCCACTGACCGTCGCAGTCCCGTTCAACCCGACTGTCACGTCTTCGATATCTTCCCAGTCGTCAACGACAGTCGTCGTCGCGCTGGAGTCGTAGCCATCAGCGCTCGCGTGGACCGTGTACACCTCATCCGTTCCAGGGACGTCTTCGATCGCATACGCTCCATCCGCATCGGTGGCATCCTCGAAGACGATCTCTTCGCCAGTCGGATACTCGAGCGCGACGTCGGCGTCCTCGATTCCCTCACCGGTTGCCTCATCGACGACGGTACCGCTCACCGAGGCGGTTCCAGAGACGGAGAATTGTATCGAGTGAGAGACACCGTGTTCGTCGTAGACGGTGTCTGATTCGTACCCGTTCTTTTCTGCCGTGAGTACGAACCGGTCAGTCTTCCCGTCGAAATCCAGGTGTGTGGGGAGTTCGGGAAGCTCGATCGCGACCGGGCTTCCATCGCTCGCGGTCGTAACCGTCGTCTCGCCGAGCGTCGGCTCAATTCCTCCCGTATCGTGTTCAACGGTGACCGTCGCATCACCGAGGAGATGTGACTGCCCAGCATCGGAAAGCAACTGGTCGTGGACCTCAACGGTAGCGGTTCTCGACCCCGAGACGGTGAGGTCAGCCTGTACCTCCTCACCGTCTCCAGCCGTCACGGTCGTCGAGTTCTCGTCCCAGCCGTCCGGATCGGTACTCACCGTGTACTCGACTCCGGTTCCGGGGACCCCTTCGACGGTGTACTCCCCGTTCTCGTCGGTCGTCGTCGTGTACTCGAGGTGTCCATCCGAGACGGTCACTTCCACGTCCGGAACGCCGCTTTCGAACGTCGCGTCCTCGATCGTTCCGCTCACGGAAGCGTTCCCGGCGAGTTCGATCGCTCCCACGTCTGCGAGTACACCATCCTCGACGGTCACCGCCACACTCCCGTGGTCGTACCCGGCCGCCCGTGCGACGACGGTGTACTCCTCGTCGGTCCCGGGGACGTTTTCGATGGAAAATTCGCCATCTGCATCGGTTGCGTTCTCGATGGTAAACTCTCCGTCACGTGGGTAGACGATCGTTACATCGGCGTTTTCGGCCCCGTCTCCCGTACGCTCGTCTTCGACGGTCCCCTCGATCGCTGCATTACCCGTCAGTCCGGAATCGAGGGTGTGGGTTGTCCCGTCACCGACTGCTTCGTCGGACTCGACGACGGTTTCGTAACCGTCAGCCTCGATTGTCACGTCGTAGTCGTGACCACCGGGGACGTTCTCGACCGTGTACGAGCCATCGGCGCTCGTCGTCGCTTCGTAGGCACCTGCCCCGTTCTGGGCGGTCACGGTCGTACCCCCGGTTCCCTCGCCGGTTTCGCCGTCAGTGATGGTTCCGGTGATCTCGGCGTTGCCGCCAAGTTTATAATCCGCACCCAGTTTATGGCCCGGATCGAACGAGCGAAGCGGGATTTCGGCCGGTTCGTACCCCGGGTGCGAGAACGTGTACTCGTACGTGAAGCCACCGGGGAGGACAATCTCCATCTCTCCGTCCCCGTCGGTCGTAAACGCGTCCTCGGCGACGCCGAACGTCTCGTGCTCGATGCGCACCGTCGTCCCCTCGAGCGGCGCGTCCGTTTCTCCGTCACTGAGCGTGATGGCGTCCCGCGCATCGCCGGTGATCGCGAGGTCCACGCCGGTCACCTCGTCGCCATCGTCGATGGTCACAGTTGTCGAATTATCGTCCCAGCCGGTCTGATCGACGCTCACCACGTATTCCTCACCGGTTCCGGGAACGTTCTCGACGGTATACTCGCCATCTTCGTCCGTCTCGGCGGTGTACGTCCCGAGTCCGTTCCCGACGGCGACGTCGATTCCGTCGAGCCCCGTCTCGAACGTGGTATCCGAGACTGTGCCGCTGACCGATTCGTTTCCGATCAGCCCGATGTCCCGGGTTTTATCTCCCTCGTCGAGCGTGATGGGGACGCTTTTCATCTCGTATCCGGATGCCTCGACCGCCAACTCGAAGTCGCCTCTCTGCCCGACCTCGAGTTCGTACGAACCGTCGCTGGCGGTTTCGGTTTCGGAGCTCTCCTCGCCGTCTTCGTGGTCGAGTCTCACTGTCGCGCCCGCGATTCCCAGCTCTCCGTCGGCAATCGAGTCGGTAACGGTGCCGTCGACGGTCAACGACTCGACCTCGATCGTCACCGTCGCATCGTCGTACCCCGCGTCGTTCTCGAGGCGGTAGTCGAACTGATAGGTTCCGGATTTGGACGGATCGACCAACTCGAGCGAGCCGTCGGCGTCGATCGTCAGGTCCCCGCCCGCGAGGTCGGCCGTCTCCTCAGCGTCGTATTCGGTCGCGTCGCCAGCGAGTTCACCACCGCCGAAACTCGCGACGTCTGCGTCCGGTTCGCCGAGATCGTCGACTCCGTGGCCGTGGTCCGCAACAACTGACGTAGTGAGCGTATCGGCAGCATCGACCTCGAGATCGACGTCGTTTGCTTCGGGCGGCGTTCCGAGCAGTTCGAACGAGAGGTCGTCGACGTACGCGCGCGCATAGGCATCGCCGCCGAGATCCATCTCCTCCGGGCTGTGTACGAAGATCCGAACGGTTGCGTGGGTCGCCTCGTCGGGCGGAACAGTGGTGTCCGAAAACGCGTCAAACTCCGTCGTTCCCTCCGACCGCATCTCGGAGAGATCGGCACCATCGTCCCCCGACGCGGTGATTTTCGTTCCGTCTTCGTTCAGATAGTCGACTTCGAGCGTGACGTAGCTATCTTCGGGGGTCGCTTCAGTTCCAACGAACCCGGCCAGTTCGTACGTGTATCCGCCCCGGACTGGCACCGTCTGTTCACCGACCGCATCGTACCCGTCTCCCCCACGGTCACCGATCGCGTACGGAGGGACCGGCGGATTCTGCTCTCCGTTCGGCTGACCCGTTCCGGACTCTTGTGGGTCGAGACAGTCGATGTTTCCATTGCCGGGCGAGACATCGTCCCACGCCTCGAAGCTATCTGGATCGCAGTCAGCGTCCAACAGCGTACTGTCTCTGACCCAGAGTTCGACCGTCGCAGTGCTCGAGTCGTGTTCGTTCTCGGTCTCGTACTCGAAGGTGTGGGTCCCGACGTCGGTCGGTTCCTCGAGACTGAACGAGCCGTCGGCTTCGACGGTGAGCGTCCCGCCAGCGAAGGGAACTGACTCACCGGGGCCGTGGTCGGTCACGCTCCCCGAGAGGTCGCCACCGCCGAAGTTCACGAGTTCAGCTTCGGGCGTCCCCAGTTCGTCTACCCCGTTGCCCCAGTCATCGAACAGCGTGTCCGAGGGATCGAACGTGTGATAGATACCGACCTCGGTTTCGACATCGTACGCGTTCACCGGCTCTTCACCGGGGTCTCCGCGATCGATCGAGAGATCGTCGAAGTAGACCCCCGCCGGATCGTCGTGTCCACTCGGGCGGACGACCGTAAGACGGAGCGTCGCCCGTTTCGCGTCGTCGGGTGCGTCGGTGATCTCAGTGAATCGATCGAAATCCGTGGTCGATTCGGACTGGAGTTCCCCGAGCGTGAACCCCTCGGCCGCGATCACGTGGCCGTCAGAATCGAGGTACTCGAACTCGATCGTTCCGGAGTAGTCCTCGGAGTCGGTTCCGTACAGTCCCGAAACGGTGTAGGTTTTCCCACCGACGACGTAGACGGTCTGTTCGGTGTGGACCTCGTCATCGAGATTGATGTAGTTATCCGTGAACGACCGTTCTCCGACGGCCGTGTGATCGGTGTCGGTAAACGGGAGGTCCTCGAGGTCCTGACAGGAGATACTTTCCCCATCCCACCCGATTGGCTGGTCCTGGGCGTTGCTATCCCACTCCTCACACAGCGGGTTCTCCAGTTCGTGATCGAAAATTTCGATCTCGACCGTCGCATCGTCGTGGTCACCTTCATATCCCAGTCGATACTCGAACTCGAACGTACCCGTCTGCGTCGGGTTCGTCACGCTGAACGATCCGTCAGCGTTGACCTGTAAGTCGCCACCGGCGAGTTCGGCTGTTTCTCCCGCGACGTTGTCGGTGACACTCCCACCGAGGTCGCCGCCGCCGAAGTGAGTGATCTCTCCGGAGTCGTCGAATCCACGGTCGTCTTCGTCCTCGCCGAACTCGTCATCGAAGAGCGTCCAGTCGGGGGCAATCGTCTGTTCGATCCCCGTCTCGACACCCTCGACGTCGAACGCCGTCGGCGCGTCACTGAACTCCTGCAATCGGACGTCGTCCGCCCAGAGCAACGGCCTATCGAGACCGAAATCTCCACCGTTTACCAGAATTATTCGCACGACCGCTTCGTCGGCGTTCTCCGGGGCCGCCGTCGTCTCGACGAACTGATCGGGTTCTGTGTGGTCTTCAGGTTGGAATTCACCGCTATCGATCACTCCCTCGCTGATAGGGCTACCGTCGTCGAGAAACTGGACCTCGAACTGGGCATAGTCGTCGTCTACCTCGTCGGACCCAACCCACACGCTGAACTGGTACTCAGAACCACCCGTGACCGGAACCGTTTGCGTGACGATGGACTCGTCGGTCGTCGGTTCCAGGTCCTCCCAGTCAATGAACACATAGTCGCCCACTCTGGGATCCGGCATAAAATCGGGCTCGGGCTCGTTGCATTCGATCTCTCCCTGCTCGACCGTCCAGTGAAGCGGCTCCTCGCCCCCACCCTGTCCGGCGACAGTGCACGTAGGGTTCACCAGGAGATTCGGACCGAGACTCGTCCCGTCCGAACTCGAGCTCACCGAAAACGACGTTGTTCGAGTCGGTTTCTCGTACGTCCCACCAGCGGTCGCTTCAGCACCACCGACAACATCAGCTTCGTTCACCGAGACGCCATCCGTACCGCCTTCAAACGTGTTTATCAGTACGTCCGAGTTAGAAAGATCGTCCGATACCGCAAACACTCCCGGAGTGAATACCAATCCAAAAACAAGTAATAATAACCCAATCGCGTATGGGTCTCGTCGAAGAATCATTGTTAACAAAATATATTCCATATCTATATTACTTTCTTTTATGGACGTTCCATTACTGAACAACTGTCTCACTGGCGAACAATTATATCAGTGGTGGTATCTTATCAGATATGAATACAAGTGCGCTTCAGGATGCGCTGTCTGTCGGTAACCGAGCGGACATTCTCTCTGTCTGTTCCGGGACACCGCTGACTCGAAGCGAGATCGCGGATCGAGTCGATCGCTCTCGCGCAACGGTCTACCGCGCGACGGATGCTCTCGAGCAGAACGAGTTTCTCGAACAGACTCCGGATGGATTTCGGACGACCCAGCGAGGAGCGGTAGTGCTCGAGGCCACGAACCGCTTTCTCGATTCCGTGACGGCGATCGACCGACTCGAACCACTCCTGATGGGGGTGAGTTCGCAAGAACTCGCAGCGAACGCTCACCTGCTCATCGACGCCGAACTCGTCGTTGCGACCGAAACCAACCCGTACGTAGCGACCGATCGCGCGATGGATCTCTGGGAGACTTCCGACCGGATCCGATTTGCGATTCCCGCAATGGGCTCACGAGATTCCATCGTCAGGGGGACGACAGAGATTCGAAACTCGGGAATGGACGTCGAAATGTGTCTGACACCGAAGGTCCTCGCGACGTTTCGAAACCTTACCCCGGACCTCCTAGACGAGATCATCGTCGCGGAGAACGTAACGATACGGGTCTCTGAACGGATACCGTTCTCGTTTGCCCTCCACGAAGACGTCGTTACCGTTGGCGCAAACGACGAGACCGGGATCGCAACAGTCCTCGCGATAAGCGATGCTCCCGAAGCCCGAAGCTGGCTCTACGGCCTGTTCGAACGGTGTTGGTCACGAGGTACCCCCGTCGAGGAGTTCCTCGAATAACGAACAACGGAGACCGAGAAACCGAGTGGAACTGTGTCCGAGCAGATCTCCGGACGAAAACGGTGTTTCATACGGTTTGCTGTAAGCCATTACCGGCGCACCCCCGACCCGGGCGGCAGGTGCGCCGGTACATCGGTACAGCAGTCCGTATCAGGGCCGCTGTGGGTATGTTCCCCGTACGGCGATGACGTAGTTGATCGCCAGATACGGCGGCATATTATCGTGCGGTGCGCTCCCACCTGCGTCACCGATGGTGGTCTCGACGGCCATCTGTCCGCCGGTCGACTCTGCGTAGATATCCACGTCGTCAGATCGGGCGAGACGATTTCCGCTCGGTGCTCCGGTGTTTCCAAGGGATCTACTCACTGGTAAATCCGACCGTGCTTCGTGCCCGTGCGCTGGTAGCTCTCTTTCCGTTAGCGTGACCTGTTCCGCCCCACCAGTTTCGCCGAGTTCTCGAGAGGTCCGCCCCGTGCCCCGTCCCGCTCCGATGGGGGTTCGACCGGTCAGATTGGGGACCCGGAACGTCGTCTGTCCGTTCCCGCCGTAGGTCGTCCCGAGTAAGCTGAACAACGCCTGGTAGTTCTGGACCTGAAGCGGACGCCCGTCACACATCATGAACCCTTTCGGAGCGAACGATCCAGCAAACATGCTAATCCCACCCATGTACTCCTCGATGGAGAGCTGAGACGCGCCGACGGCCGCGTTCTCAACCTCAGCGGAATTATCTGATCCGTCGATCGCCTGCCGACCGGGGACTTCCCGGGAGAGCACCGCTTCGTAATATACGTCCTCCGGGTCGGAGCGTCCGCTCGGCGTCGGGCTGAGCGTGAGATCGAACCACTCACCGTCCTCACCGACCAGCCGGTACATCTTCCCGTCGAGGGGCCTCCCCTCAAGACCGTCGAAGATCAACGTGAACTGTTCCCAATCGTCGACGGTGTCCCGCGACGTATCGAGTTCCGTCAACCGAAACTCTCCGTCGTCATCACCGTCGACCGTGAACGTCGTTTCGACGAGGTCGTCGAGCGTCTGCAGCGATGGGGCCGGTCGTAATTCGTGCATCGGTCTACGTGGAAGCTACTAGATAATAAGCACTAGACTAGAGAACGAATGTCCGAGACGACCCACACGAGCCACGACTGGTCGCAATTCGAACGGTCGATACGCAAATTCTGTTCATTTTACGTCGAAACTCCTCGTGCGGACCGCCACAACGCTGGTTCAACCGTCGGTTTCCGGCGGAACGAGCCGGACGACCGGTGCATCGCTGTCGTCCACTGCGACGTAGAGGAAGCCGGTATCGGGGGCGACCGCGACGTCGCGAATCCGCCACCCGCGGTCGGCCAGCAGCGGATCGAGTTCCTCGACGTCCCTCCCGTCGACGGCGAAGTGACCGAGGTACTCCCCGACGAGGTTCCCGACGAACAGCTCCCCCTGCCAGTCGGGGAACGCCTCACCGTCGTAGAACGTCGCGCCGGCGGGCGGAAAGCCGCCCGTGTTACACTCCCAGTAGTAGACCGGGTCGACCACGTCTGCGCGCTCGCGGGGATCGTCGCCGATGGGATCGTCGGTCCCGTACTCACAGCCGGTGTGAGCGACCGGCCAGCCGTAGTTGCCGCCCGCCTCGAGGACGTTGATCTCGTCGCCGTCCTCCTCGCCGTGTTCGCTCTGCCATATTTCGCCCGTCTCGGGGTGGACGGTCATCCCCTGGGCGTTCCGGTGACCGTAGCTGAAGACCGCGTCGTCGGCGTTTGGGTCGTCGACGAACGGATTATCCTCGGGGATCGAGCCGTCCGGTTCGAGCCGGATCGTGGTCCCGAGGTCGTTCGTCGGGTCCTGCGAAACGTGATCCGGGCCGAAGTCGTCGAACTGTCGGTCACCGACGGTGACGTAGAGCGCGTCGTCCTCGCCAAAGACGACGCGAGAACCGTAGTGGGCGTTCGACTCGACGAACGGCTCGGCGACGTACAACACCTCGAACTCCTCGAGCGTGGCCGCCTCGAGGTTGAGTTCGCCTCGTCCGAGGTGCGTTGTCGACTCGCCGTCGTCGTTCGTCGCGGCGTAGGTCAGGTAGATCCACGGTTCGTTCGGAAACTCGGGATGGGAAGCAACGTCGAGCAGTCCGCCCTGACCGGCGTCGTGGACGGGCGGCACGCCGTCTACGGCCGAACTCGAACCGTCCTCGCGATCGACGGCGGTCAGCCGTCCCTCGCGCTCGGTGACGAGCAGCCGGGAGTCCTCCGGGAGGAACTCGAGTCCCCACGGATGGACCAGCCCCTCGGCGACGGTTTCGGCGTCGAACTCGTCGGGGTCGGATGGACCGGCGAGGGGGGTGACGCAGCCGGCGGTCGCGAGGGAACCGACCGCAATGGCGCTTTGGAGGAACGTTCGACGCGTCGGGCCGCGGTTCGAATCGGTCACAGAGGAGTCACCCGTCACCGCCTTTTCGGTGGTGTGGCGTTTGACGGTTGGGGTGTGCCGTGGCGAACGATAGTTCTCGAGCCGGCCGATCGTTCTCGAGCCAATCGTGGCGGGTAGCGAGCGCAGGAGTCTTATTAAATCGAGGGAAAAGCGGCCTATTCGGCCTCCGTCGGCGACGTTCGAAGACCGACCGCAAACTCGAGCATGCCGCTGGCGGCGGCGCAGTCGGGGCAGTACGTCCGACCGACGGGCCGGTATCGGTCCGTGAGTTCGGGACACGGCTCGGCGACGACGTGGATCACTCGAATCTCGGGGATCGACTCGTCACAGCGATCACAGATCGTCGTCGGACGATCGGTGCCGGCCGCGTCACCCGGATCGTGCCGGGAACTCATCGGCGCGTCCTCTCGAGGCGTGTACTGACGACTCCAGCGGGGGGACGGGTGTTCTCGAGGACCGGTCGGTAGTCGATGGCGATACGACGCTGTCGTGCGAGACCTTTTTGTCTCGGTGGCAGGAACGTAAGCATGGCAACCGAGTGAGAGCTTGGAAGCCACACGCCTCGGGTGTTGCTGCACCCGGGGCATTTCGTACGCATGCCCCCGCGTCCGCTTTTGGAGCGTACGGCTTCCATCGTGACAGTCGTTCTGCAGGATAATATAACTTCTGTATGAGTCAGGAATAAGGCCAGTCACTCCAAAAGCGTATAGAACGTCCGTGGGGAAACGATCTCGATTCCGCGAAACGACTCGAGCGTCAGTAGATGTTGATCACCCGAGACCAGATACACTATAGTAACAACTGGAACTATTTACACACTGATCGCACAGCCGTCGTGCGATCAGGTGTGCATTGACTCCCAGTGGCTACTATACGTCACCCGCGACTGCGGCCTCCAAAAATTTGTCGTCGGCGGGATCGTCTGCGACCGCTTGGATCGATTCGCTCGGTTCGACGAATTCTGCGAAATACCGGACAGTTTCGACTTCTTTCTGGACGGCATCTTCATTCATCTCGAACCGATCGAGATACTTGAGCAGCGTCTTTCTGAACTCCCCGAGAGTGGCCACTGATACGACTATCTGGTACTCTCCCTCGAATCCGGCGACGACCACGTCGTGGGGCGTGCCGGTTGAGATCACTGATGAAATGAGAACGTATCCAGAACGGCCGGCTCTGTTGAAGTTCTATTCTTCATACACAATGTAGAATAGCGTGTCGTAGAATACGTCTCCCTTCCTGACGATTATACAACTCAGGATTCGCGTTTAGCCGGAATATCGTTAGTATTTGTTTTCTCATAATTAAGACGACGAACCGTGTAGGGAAAGAATCAGTGTATGACATGGTCAGTTGAAGCTACAATCAGTTGGGACAGTTTGATCGAGTGGTTCACTCTCACTGACGAAGGCTTTCAAGAAAAGTGACCTAAGGCAGACTCGTATCGCGGTCTTCTCCTGTTCTTAGTAACACCCAGGTGATGAAAATAACAATATAAATTTGAATATTAATAAAAGGAATAAAATGATGTTTTTTCTAGTAAAGGAATTTATATTATTGTGTCTCCAACAATTGTATGCATGTCGAAAGACAACCCACTTCCCCGCCGTATAGTCCTCGCTGCGGCAGGAGCTTCGGCAACTGCTGGATTGACTACGGTTGCCGCTGCTCGCGACGAGGATCAACAACGAACCCCGGACGAGACCGGGAGTGCAACCCGACACCTGACTGTCGAGATCGAACGATACGACGACAGGTCACCTGCCGTGGTCGTACCGGATCAGTTCGAGACGCTCGCTGACGATGCACAGTCGACGATCAACACCGCTATCGAAAACGGTCGAACCACCCGATACGAACGACCGTGGGTTCGTGGTACTGGCTTCGTCGTCAACGACGAATATTACCAGTACGACGTTTCATTTTCCGGTCGTGAAACAAGAGAGACACCGGTACTCGTCGCCGAGTCCGTAGACGGAAAAGAGCTCGGAACGGACTCCGTCACCCTGGTCAACGAGTTCACCTCCGCTGCTTGGGAGGCAATTCACGGTGCGATCGGCCGCGAGCGGTATCTGCACCTGCTCGAAACGGAACCTGACACTTCAGTGGATGACACAAAGCCCCGCCAGCGCGGGTACGTGTTCGGTGCGTCCGAGAACGTTCCGACCCAGTTGGCCGACGTGGATTTCCCCCACTACGTCCAAGACGAAACCGGAGATTGTCACCGTCTTTCTCTCCGGCCGATGCAGGCGAACGTAGAGGTCTACGATGTCCGTACCGAATCTGTCGCGAAGACGGCCGCGGAATTCGACGAGTGGTTCGTAACGAAGCAACTTGCGGTGGACGATCAATTATCGCTACTCACAGTCCAGGAAAAAGAAGTTCTTACTGCCGCAAGTGAGGGGGGTATCACCGAGAAAGGTGAGCCGAGCGAGGCAGTCGCACAGTTCCTCAAGCGCATCGACGTGGATCCGGCTGCGACCCTCGATGATCGTCGCTGGGCGAGAATCGGGTCGGAACTTCTGTTTGTCGACGTCACAAGGGGGGTGGGTTGCTAATGTCCAGTCCGGCGTTGGATATAACGATGTTCCGGGACGAGGACGTCGACGATGACACCTTCAGCGTGGCGGTGGATGCCATTGGAAACCTCGCGGACCAACTTGGGACTGACTATTCAGCCACCTCCCACGGCACACGAGATGGCCCCGACCACAATGATTACAGTGACTATCTGGAAGAACTCGAGGAAGGAGATATTCCAGGTGTCCATGCGGACTTCGTTCCCGATGGTAATCAGGGACTTCTCCTCTACAAACGCGACCTGTCAAGCGAGGTCCCAGCGGGTGCTAGCCGGAGTTTTTTCCGATCCGATGATAGCTGCTACGCAGTCGCCAATGCGCACCTTATGGAGAGTTCTATCGGGAGCGAAAGTGCTTTCAGAAATATAGTCAAACACGAACTCCTCCACTCGTTGATGAACGGCGACGACAACTGTCCAGGAACGCACGTTTCTAGAAGTGACGACCACTCCTGCGGTCACGTTGAGGAATCCTGGTTTCAGACCACCATTACGCCGATGGCGACGGGGTATGCACTTTCGCTCCCCGGGGTTGACACCAATCACCCACCGTCCGAATTCTGTGGGTACGAAGGTGATCCTTCGGGGTCTCCCAACTGGACGCCTGACCTCTCTGGGTGTACCGAATCAGAAGCTACTCGTTGGTTGAGTGACGAATATTGAACTGATGCCAAGCACACGTCGGTCGGTCCTCGGAAACGCGGCGGCCGTCGGAGCGATCCTGGCAGCCGGCTGTCTGGACATCGAAGGTGAAGAACCAAAGTACATCCGTATCAGCAATTGGCACGAAAATCCAGTCACGATCGACGTAACGATCACCAACGTCGATACCGGGGAAGTCGTCTACGACGAGGCGTTGGACTTCGATGGCTTCGCTGGACCCGAAGAAGACGGGTCGCCACCGAGTAAAAAACCCGATCTCGACATCGGAGCGGAGTTCGAGGCAACCGTGACCGCTGCCACCGACCGAGACAGCGACGAACTCACCGACGACATTAGCCCAGCTAGTGGTGCCTGGATCAACGTTTTACACGGGTCCGACAGCGAACTCAGCATCTCGAGGGACGTCGTCTAAATTACCAGCCGATGGATTAGTAGACCCATTACGATGTTCTGTCACGCGACGACCTCCGCTCGGAGGGCCGTGGGTTACAAATCTGTCGGTCAAGAGTGATACAATGTTTCTCACCGTGCCCGATTCGTCGTCTCAACCGTGAGAAAGCAACTAGCTGACTACATTAGCAGCTAAACGCTGATCGTGAGTTGTATAATCGTCAGGAAGGGAGACGTATTCTATGACACGGTAAACTGTAGAATGAAACAGTCGGTAGATGGGAACTGCGTAGTTACCGCTCATCTCTCCGTCAAGAGGTGTGGACAATCTTCATCGAAAGTACTTGTATAGACGAAAAGAAAACATATTTCTATGCCTGCATTCGGTATTGGAATCCCGATATTCCTCGTCGTACAAGCTTTCATCTCGTGGTTCGTCTATTCTGAGGCGAAAAAGTATGGCTCGCGCTCCCCGGTAGTCGTAGGAGCATCTGTATTCGTTCTAGGAGTGGGGCTTGCATTCGTTTTCAGTACTGTCATCGCGTTAGTCGTAGTCGAACTTCTCGTCATTCCAATCTATCTTCTCGGAGTACACGCTGCAAAACGGCGTTCTGCATCCGCTTGAGCTGTTCTATGATACGTTCATCTTGCATTGACCGCTCAGAATGATCGGTCGGTATCATGAACGAGACAGGCGATGGTGAGTTCACGGAATTGTTTCCACCAGCGTCGTGAGCGGACGAACGCACCGTACTTTCGCTTGAGTGTTGAGTTGACAGTCTCGGATTGACTCCGCTGCCCGTAGAGATCAGCGTCTAAGCGTGCGTTCCATGCCTTGAAGAGCGATGTGAACTCACGGTGCTTAATCAGTGGACGAACCTCGTGGTCCGGTTCCATCGGCGGAACCGGTCGAAAATACGTCCCTCACCCTGATTTTCGTCCTATCCGACGGGACAGAACCGGAATAAAGAGTTTTAGTCCGCTCTTGCGTACCGACACTCATGACGGAGTACACGATCGAGTTCGTGGGGACGGGGGAGACGATCACCTGCTCGGAGAAAGAGACGATTCTCAGCCGGTGTCTCGAGGAGGGCATCGCCCAGGAATACTCCTGTCGGGTCGGAATGTGTCTGGCGTGTTCGGCCGAGATTCTCGAGGGAGAGGTCACCCAGCCGGCCGCACGCGGGTTAACCGACGAGGAGGCCGAACGGTTCGCGCTCACCTGTATGGCCCGCCCGCAGTCGGACCTGAAACTCGAGCGTGGCGTCTACCCGCCGAGCATCGAGAGTGACCTCGAGGCGACGGGCGGGGAGACGGCGGCGGCCGACGACTGATACGGATTGCTGTAACGATTTGCCGGCGCAACCGCCGCCCGGGTCGCGGTTGCGCCGGAAATGACTTACAGTAAACCGTATGACGACGCCGATTCGGGACGGTCGGTCGTCGGAGCAGTCTTCTTCAGATTGATGCAGCTTGCTGTAACTGTCCACCGGAGCAATCTTCGAGGTTCTAATTCCCCTCGGCACTACGCTTACTACATCGGTGCGGGAACGATACCAAGCGTAGAGAGGACGATCCAACCTCCCCAGAACACCGCCCATAGCAGGACACCAATTGCAATCCATCTGGGGACGTTCCCCGACAGATCGGGAGCCTCAGATGGGTAGTACGGTGAAAGCGGATTATTTGGCTTCCGGTCACCCATACTCGATATGACGTTTCAGCAGAACTTAAATCCCACACTTACCGAGATACTATAGTAGTGTCTCCTGCTCTACGTTCGGTATTGGCGGCTTCGAAGGAGGCATTTACGCCCCTCCCCCGGCGAGTGAATTCGCCACCAGCAGATTCGTTCGGTTCGCATCAGATCGCTTCTCGAGGTGGAGAGGTGATGACACCGGGAGCGAAGCGCCGATCGTGTGTGACGGGTACACGACCGCGGTAGTCGTACCTTCAACGATGTCGACGACCACGTATGGACCGACGGCTCTCGCGTCGCGGTGCGCTCGCGCTCGCGGCGGTCGGCATCGTCGGTTGCCTCGGCGACTCCGACTCCGGACCGTACGACGGGAACGGGGAGAGCAACGCGACGACGACTGGGGGAATGGAGACGACGCCCGACGACGACGCGATCGCCGACTCGCCGCTTCCGATCCGGGACGGACAACTGCCCGTCGAGTACGAACTCAAGGCCCTGCGGGAGGCCGTCGTCAGGAGCGTCGTCCCGCAAGACGGGATCCCGGCGGTCGACGGTCCCGAGTTCGAACCGGTCGACGACGTCGGTGATCGGATCCGGGACGGCGATCCGGTCTTCGGCGTCCGGCGGGGTGGCGAGGCGAAGGCGTACCCGCAGTCGATCCTCGTCCACCACGAAATCGTCAACGACGAGATCGGCGGCGAGCCGGTCGCCGTAACCTACTGCCCGCTTACGGGGACGGCGATGGGGTTCGAACGGGGCGACACCACGCTCGGCGTCTCGGGTCACCTGCTCAACAGCAATCTCGTGATGTACGACCGCGCAGACGAGAGCTACTGGCCCCAGATGCTCGCCACCGCGATCGAGGGCGATCTCGAGGCGGCGTCGCTCCTCGAGTTTCCGGTCGTCTGGACGACGTGGGAGAGGTGGATCGAGGCGTACCCGGATTCGACCGTTCTCACGGAGGAAACCGGGTATGCGCGGGATTACGACGGCGACCCCTACGGGACGTACAACCCGAAGACCGGCTACTACGGCGAAGACAGCGACTGGATGTTCGATCCGCTCCAGGCGGACGACAGCCACCCGCCGAAGCAGGTGTTTCTCTGCTCGCGACCCGAGGACGGACCGCTCGCCATCTCGCTCGAGGCGTTACGCGAACACGGCGTCTACGGGATCGATCGCGCCGGTCACGACTACCTCGCGGCGTACGATCCGGAACTCGAGTTCGGCCGACTGTACCGGACCGAAGACGCCGACGCGTTCGACTACGAGGACGGGGCGGTGATCGATCCGGACGGTGACCGCCACGATCCCACCGACCTGGCGCTCGAGGCGGTGTACGCCTACGACGCCATGTGGTTCGCCTGGAAGGGGTTCTATCCGTCGACGACCGTCCATGACTGACTCGAGGATCGTCCATGACTGACTCGACGGCCCGGCTCCGAAGACGACTTCACGAGACCGTTCTCGCGAGCCGCGTTGCCGTGCGTCGGGCGGACAGCGTTGGCGTCGCGTTCGCGACCGCGATCGCCTACCTGTTCGGCTTTCTCTGGGCGACGAACTCGTTTACCGTCCGGTTCGGGGCCGGCTTCTCCTGGCGTCTCGTCGACGATCCGTTCACTCGCGCGCTCGAGCGGCGGGGACCGACCTCGTTCGAGCCGATCGCGGTCGTCGACGCCGGGTTCGGAACCGTCCTCCTCGCACCGATCGACCTCGGGATCGGCATCGCTCTCTCGGCGCTCGTCGGACTCAACGTCGCGCTGGCGTACCTGGCACTCGTCCAGCCGGCCTCCTGCGGGATCGGGGCCGGGGCCGGCGCTGCCGCGGCAGTCCCGGCGTTGCTGTCGGGAAGCGTCTGCTGTGCACCGGTCGTCCTCCTCGTGCTGGGCATCCAGGCGAGCGGCGCGCTGTTGACGGTGCTGCCGTGGCTGTTACCGCTCGGCGCGGCGCTGCTGGTCGGGAGTCTCGTGTACGTCGCCGGAAAAGTCGGTCTCGAGCGCGGGCCGATGGACTCTGAGCCGAACCGTTAGTCGACGAAGTCGATGTCGTCGCCCATGTCGGGCTGGACGGCCTCGCCCTCGGGGCGGCCGTAGATCTGTGGTGACTGGACGCCGGTGACGACGATCATGGTCCGCATGCTTCCCTCGAGCGTCTCGTCGATCGAGGTTCCCCAGATGATGCGCGCGTCGGGATCGATGCGGTCGTAGATCTCCTCGACGACGCCCTCGGCTTCCTCGATGGACATGTCGTTGCCGCCGGTAACGTTGACGAGCGCGGAACTCGCTCCGGAGATGTCGACGTCGAGCAGGGGCGAGCGAAGCGCGGTTTTGACCGAATCTTCGGCTTTCGCTTCCGAGTCGGATTCGCCGAGGCCGATCATCGCGACGCCGCCACGTTCCATTACGGTTCGGACGTCGGCGAAGTCCAGGTTGACGAGGCCGGGTTTGGTGATGAGTTCGGTGATCCCCTTGACCGAGCGCATCAACACTTCGTCGCTGACTTTGAACGCCTGACGGACGGGGAGTTTGCCGACGGAGTCGAGCAGGCGGTCGTTCGGAACGACGATAACCGTATCCGAGACGTCGCGCAGGCGCTCGAGGCCGGCTTCGGCGTTCGTCCTGCGGACCTCACCCTCCGCGGTGAACGGCGTCGTGACGATCGATATCGTCAGCGCGCCGGCCTCGCGGGCGGCCTTGGCGACGACCGGCGCGGAGCCGGTTCCCGTGCCGCCGCCGAGTCCGGCCGTGACGAACACCATGTCCGAGCCGTCGATCGCCTCGTAGATGTCCTGTTGGCTCTCGAGGGCGGCTTCCTCGCCGACCTGCGGGAGCGAGCCGGCACCGCGGCCGCCGGTCTTCTCCTCGCCCATCAGAATCTTCGTGTCGGCGTCGATCTCGACCAGGTGCTGGACGTCGGTGTTGGCCGCGACGAGTTTCGCGCCGTGGATCCCTTCCTCGTCCATCCGGTCGATCGTGTTGCCGCCCGCGCCGCCACAGCCGACGACCGTGATGTCGGTCTGGAGATCCTGCAAAACGTCCTCGAGTTCCTCGTCGGTCATCGTTCCCGATTCTCGCCCGCTCTCGCCGTCCGACTCGTCGGTCGACTGGTCGACGTCGAGAGCCTCCGTCGGCTCCCCGTCTTCGGCCTCGTCGATGGCGTCGTCGATGAGTGAGTCCATTCTTGAGACTCTCTAAAAGGCGAAGCATAATTACCTTTCCCCTACACGTCAGCCGAGCGTCTGACACGTTATCGATTCGTTACCTGTCAAAAGACAATTTCGAGGAGAAATGCCGACGTGAAAGGTATATTTCGAATTACTCCGTTTGTCGGACACGTCACAGGGGAAATCGGTGCGTTCGTTTCGTCCGAACACTCCCGGGGCTGATAGATTCACCGTCGACCGTAACCGGGACGCCGTCGGCAAGTTTGCCGAACGCCGGCCCCTCCCGAACGCCGGCCTGTCTCGCCAGGTCGGGATCGAACGCGACCTCCTCGGCGACGACGGCATCGTCTTCGACCGTAACGTCGTCGTACTTCGACTCGAGGACCTCGGCGAGGGCTTCGACCACCGCCGCCCGCGAGTCGGCCGCCGCCGTTCGGGGAACCGCGGCGCGCGATCCGACGCGGCTGCCACCGTTTTCGGTCGCGAACGCGACGGTGTGGCGCTCGACGATCTCACGGACTCGAGGCCGATCGATTCCCTCCGCAGCGTCGACGAGTTCGCCCGGAAGATCGACCGTCGCGATCGGGCGCTCGACGCGCTGGCCGAACTGGACGCCGTCTCCGACGGGTCCGAGATCGGACTCCACCGCGTCGACGAGGTCGAAGGGGCGGTCACCGACCGCACGGAGCCAGCTCTCGCTGACGACGCGGTATCCCATCTCCTCGAGAGCGTCTTCGAGGGCCGGTCGCTGGTCGTCGACGACCGCGAGGTCGGTCTCGCTCGTCTCGAACACCGCCTCGAGGACGTCCCGGTGTGCAGTCGGATGGTCCAACTCCTCGAGTGCCCAGTCCGGCACGACGTGACCGACGGCCCACGGCGTCTCCCGAACGATTCGCTCGAAGCGGGGGACGTAGTGGTTGCCGCCGAAGCCGACGACCTGTCGCTCGCGGTGTGGGTCGACCCCGCGGAGGTCGAGGATCGCCCGGGCGACCGCCTCGGCCCCGACCGGATCGTCCCACTGGTCGTCGTCGCTGCCGAGTTCGGCGAACAGCGAGGGACAGCCGACGTCGGTCGGGCCGTGGTGGGTACACTCCATTCCGACGTCGTACCCCTCGGGAACGTGT
Source organism: Natrarchaeobius chitinivorans (assembly GCF_003841505.1). Classification (GTDB taxonomy): domain Archaea; phylum Halobacteriota; class Halobacteria; order Halobacteriales; family Natrialbaceae; genus Natrarchaeobius; species Natrarchaeobius chitinivorans. The sequence continues at coordinate 12,483 of NZ_REGA01000009.1, read as the reverse complement.
TCGTCGAAGGCCTCGAGCAGCCGAGCGAGCGCGTTCGGGCAGGTTTCGGCGACGGAGTCGTCCTCGCCACCGAACTCCGCCGGACCGACGTTTCCCGTGAAGTGGCCGGTCAGCAGCGGGCCGGTGTCGCCGGCGTGGCGCGAGGCGAAGACGAGGACGGCGGGCTCACAGTCGAAGGCGGCGACCGGCCGCTCGAGGTCGAGGTGGCGGCCGTCGAACGAGCGGAGTTCGGCTCCGTCCGTCCGGTAGTAGGTCCCGCCCCCGTCGGCATCCGGACGCCCCTCGTCCGTCCGTTCGTCCCAGGCGACGAGGTCCCGAAGGTGATCGCAGATGTGGACCGACGCCCGGTCGGCACGGCTCTCGACGATCGCGATGTCGCTCATACCGGAGGTCCCGCTCCGGAACCCGTTAAGTCGCCGGTTTTCGATCGGTCCGGCCGCCGTGCCGGAACGGGTTCGCCTGTCACAGTCGGAACGCGTCCGCCCGCTCACGGAAACAGCAGGTAGACGAACGCGACGTAGCCGACGACGAGGGCCGCCCCGTCGAGCCTCGTGAGCCGCCGCCCGTATCCCATCATCCCGACCAGGACGACTGTGAAGACGATCAGGACGGGGAACTCGAATCGGAGCGTCGACGGAGCGATCGAGATCGGGGTGACGATCGCCACGAGTCCGAGGACGGCGAGGACGTTGTAGATGTTCGAACCGACGACGTTGCCGATGGCGAAAGCCGTCTCGCCGCGAATCGCACCGACGACCGACGCCGCGAGTTCCGGAAGCGACGTTCCGAGCGCCAGGACGGTGAGGCCGATGAATAGCTCCGAAAAGCCGAGCGTGGAGAGCAGTTCCGTTCCGCCGGCGACGAGCCACCGCGAGCCGACGACGAGCGCGACAAGCCCGCCGAGAACGAGCGCGACGTCTCGCGGCTCGATTCCTTCACCGGCGTCGGGTTCGTCCGCTATCGGTGCCGGATCGGCCCCCACGTAGTACAGCAGATACCCCGTAAACCCGGCAAGCGTGAACAGGAAGATGGCACCCTCGAGACGGCCGATGACCCCGTCGATTCCGAGGACGAACAGCAAGAACGCGGCGAACACCATGAACGGGACGTGACGACGCATGACCGTCTCGCTCACCGACAGGGGTTTGATGAGCGCCGCGACGCCGAGAACGAGGCCGATGTTCGCGATGTTCGAGCCGAGGACGGCCCCGAGTCCGACGTCCGTCGAAACGTCGAGCGCGCCGATCGTCGCGACGAAGAGTTCCGGTGTGGTCGTCGCGAACGCGATTACCGTCACGCCGACGGTCGCCGCCCGGAGTCCGATCCCGAGAGCCAGTCGTCCGGCACCGGCGACGAGCAACTCGGCACCGGCGTACAGCGCGACGACGCCAGCAGCGAGCACGAGAACGGAACCGACCGTCTCCGAGAACATAGCGTCGGCTACTCGAGAACGCGGTATAAGCAGTGCGAAACCAGGACAGCGCTCCGTGCAAAATGGGGACCGAGGACAGCGCTCCGTGCAAAACGGGGACCGAGGACAGCGCTCCGTGCGAAACGAGGACAGCGTCGGCTCGACAGCGATGGCCGGCGGTGGTCCGTCCTCTCTCGTCCGTCCGGTGAGCGAGGCCCTCCTCTTCGTCGTCGTGAGCGAAGTCGTCACTTCGATCGAAGAGCCCTCGAGAAGTCGTCGTTTCCCGTCGTATCTTCACCTTGTGACCAGAAGCACTTAAAGGAACGAACGGGCCTCGTCGATTCCGAGTTCGTCGTTGCAGACGACGGTTCCCGTTCGCTCTCTTTTACCGGCGATGGAATCGGGCCGTTCACGGCTGAGGAGGGTATCACCGCTTTGGACGGTGTGAGCGTTTCGTACCGTATCGCATTCGGAGTGGTCCGTCCCGTGTGGAGATGGCCGGGTGCATCCCGTACGCAAATAGTTTTCATGCTCGTAAGCGTACCTTGTCTATGGGAATAGGTAACACAAGACATTGTCCGACTGACTCACCGACTGGTGATATCGCGTATCTCACACGGTCCGAACACCGTATTCCGACGCTCGTCGCGCTGACGAAACGCCCCCGGAGTCGGTCCGAGCTTTGTGAACTAACCGGCGTTTCCTCCTCGACGATTCGTCGAACGGTAGACGAGTTCGAAAACCGGGTGTGGATCCGTAAAGACGGATATCAGTACGTTGCAACTCGGCTCGGAGAGTCCATCGCGTCCGGGATGGAGGAACTGATCGACCGGATCGAAACCGAGCGGAAGTTGCGTGACGTCTGGCACTGGCTCCCCGACGAGATGGACAGGTTCTCGATCGAGACGTGGGCGGATCTCACCGTCACCGTCGCCGAGCCCGATTTCCCCTACCAGCCGGTGAACCGATTCGAGTCGCTTCTCGAGGGGACGACTACAGTCCGATTTCTCCGGCCCGAAGTCGCGTTGATGGACCCCTGTTTCGACGTTCTCACGCGACTGATCGGCGACGGCGTGGACGTCACGTTGATCGACCGGCCGAACTGCCACACGTACTTCCGTTCGACGTACCCGAAGCGCAGTTCGGAGATGCTCCAGCGGGACAACTTCACCGTCCTGGAGCACGAGGAGCTACCGCCGTACGGAATCGGGCTTCTCGACGATCGCGTCGTCATCAGCTGTTTCGAGCGAGACAGCGGAACGATACGGGCGTTGCTCGATACCGACGTGCCGGCAGTTCGTGACTGGGCGCAGTCGGTGTACGAACGCTACGAACCCGATGCTCGCCCACTCGAGCCGCAACGAGCCGTCGAGTAGTGACCGGAACATCGATCAACCGTCCAATTCGATCACGGCGGTAACAGGATGACCTCGACGGGGCCTCGAGTAAATGGAACTCGGCTACGACCGCCGCCGCCCAGCAGGCGACTCGTTTGCAGCGAGTGCAAAATCGGCAGCAACCGCCGAAACTTCACGAAGTAGCTACAGTATTCCAGACCACCTACCGTATCAGGCCGAGAGATGAAGTAATTATGAACGACTATCAGCAACTCGTACACGGTATCGACCCCAACACCCTCGAGGAGATCGTCGAACACCCAGGCGGCCATCCAGAGGCGTGAGAAAATGAGCAAATCACTCGACACGGAAAAACTCGAACGCGAGGTCAAGTCGATGTACGGCGACGTCGCGGAGTCGTCCGACGCGGAGTTTCACTTCGAGACCGGACGGGAGCTCGCCGAGCGCCTCGGATACGAACCCGACGATCTGAACTACGTTCCGGACGCAGCGATCGACTCGTTCGCGGGCGTCGGCTACCACTTCGAGTTGGCGAACCTCGAGCCGGGCGAAGCGGTACTCGACCTCGGGAGCGGGTCGGGGATGGACGCGTTCGTCGCCGGGTTGCACGTAACCGAAACCGGGACGGTCACCGGCGTGGATATGACGGACAAACAGGTCGAGAAAGCCCGAACGCTCGCGGCGGAAAACGGCTTTCACAACGTCGAGTTTCGTCGGGGATACATCGAGGAGCTTCCGTTCGAGGACGACTCGTTCGACGCGGTGATTTCGAACGGCGTGGTCAACCTCTCCGCCGAGAAGGATCGGGTCTTCGAGGAGGCGTTCCGGGTGCTGCGGTCCGGTGGACGACTCGCCCTCTCGGATATCATCAGCGAACAGCAAATGCCGGGAAGCATCAAGAACGATGCAGACCTGTGGGCTGCCTGTATCGGTGGTGCCGAACAAGTGGACCGCTACACCGACCTGATCGAGGCGGCGGGACTGGACGTAACCACAGTCGAAGAAAACGTCGACTACGAGTTTACCTCCGAGCGAGCGGCGAACGCCTGTCAGACCTACGGCGTCAAGAGCGTCTCACTGAACGCCCGAAAACACGACTGAGAGGGACTACTGGAGGTCATTTCCGGTGGGCCGCCGGCTGCGGCCCCACCGCTACATCGGTACGATAGACCGTATGCCGACGCTCGAGACGAGAAAATGGACTCAGACGAGCGACACCGCTCACTGGCGAGATGTGAGTTTGAGAGAAGCCGACTTCCCGTCGTATCTTCACCTTGTGACCAGAAGCACTTAAAGAGAGCCGCGGCGTCGACTCGCGGCCGTACCGGTGGTTTCAGCCGAGAAGAGAATCCTGGAACGGCGAATGACGGCCTCACCGGACAATTTTCACCCCGGAGTTGTTGGTTCCGAAAGGCATAATCGGCTGGTGACCCGAGTGGTGACAATGAGTCACCAGCTTCCGGACGTGCAGGCGACCTCCCCCGACGTTACCGTCGGCCTGAGCCAGGTCGGCGTCACCGGCGTCGAGAAACTCGTCAAGATCGCCCGCGACGGCCAGCGTCCGCTCGTGTTCACCGCCGAGTTCGAGGTGTTCGTGGACCTCCCAGCCTGGCGAAAAGGCGCGGACATGAGCCGCAACATGGAGGTTATCGACGAGATTTTAGAGGACGCCACCCGCGAGGAGGCCTACCGCGTCGAGGAAGTCTGTGGCGAGGCCGCCGAACGGCTGCTCGAGAAACACGACTACACGACCAGAGCGGAGGTGGCGATGGAAGCCGAGTTCATGCGCCGCGAACGGACGCCCGCGACCGACCGCGAAACCCAACACACCGTCGACGTCATCGCCTCGGCGACGGCGACCGACGAAGGAACCCGTGAGGAGATCGGCGCGGAGGTGACGGGGATGACGGTCTGTCCCTGCTCGCAGGGGATGTCGGCCGCACGTGCGAAACAGACCCTCGAGAACCTGGACGTCGAGGCGGAGACGATCACCCAGTTCTTAGAGGAGGTCCCCCAGCCGGGCCACTCCCAGCGCGGACACGCGACGGTGACCGTCGAGACGACCGGCGATCCGGAGGTCGACCTGAACGACGTCATCGACGTCGCTCGAGACGCGATGAGCGCGCGGATCTACAACCTCGCGAAACGCCCCGACGAAGATCACATGACCTACGAGGCCCACGCGGACGCGAAGTTCGTCGAGGACTGCGTGCGCTCGATGGCGGAAGGGGTCGTCGCCGAATTCGATCACCTGCCCGACGACGCGGTGATCACGATGAAACAGTCGAACGACGAGTCGATCCACCAGCACAACGCCCACGCCGAGCGCATCGTCGACATGGCGACGCTGCGCGAGGAAGTCGACGGCGGCGACTGAGACGGATTGCTGTCCCGATGTCCCGGCGCACCTGCCGCCCGGGTCGCGACTGGGCCGGAACTGACGGACAGTAAACCGTATGACGCGAATGCTGTAGCGGTACACCGGCGGGACCTGCTCCTGCGGACGTCGAACGTCCGTGACCGTGGCTTTTATCCGTGTATACGGTATAAACGGTTCACCCGACCGATCCGGGTCTGATGGACTACAGTAGCCACTGAACGTCACTGCACACCCGATCGCACAGCAGTCGTGCGATCGGTGTGAATCGTTTCAGTTGTTACGATAATGGCGGGAGATCGGAACCGTTGGCGAAAGAGCGGAACAGTCGGCGAGAGCGAAACAGTTCCATCGACAAGCGACGCGGTCACCAACGCACCTCATGAGCCACTCTCTACAACAGCCCAGGGACGATATCCTCGGCCTCGACACCGGTCTCGAAGCCCTCCAGAACAGTTCCGAGTTCGACGGCCTCGTCGAACCGGTCGCCGAACACGAGTCCTACGACCACCTCGCGTTTATTTACGAATCGCAGGCCGAACAGTTCGCGACCGCGATTCCGTACATCGAACACGGCCTCGAGCGCGGAGAACGATGCATCTACATCGCCGACGAGAACGATACGACGGAGGTGCTGACGGCACTCGAAGAGAGCGGGGTAGACGTCGACGATGCGCTCGAATCTGGCTCGCTCGTCATGTACACCGCCCAGGAGGCGTACCTCCGCAACGGGCAGTTCGATCCCGACGAGATGATCGCGTTCATCGCAGGTGCAATCGAGGAGGGGACCGAGGAGTTCGAGGGCGTTCGAATCACCGGTGAAATGACCTGGGTGTTCGGCGACGATCCGCCGCTCGAGGAACTCATCGAGTACGAGGGGAAGCTCAACGAACTCCTGCCGGATGCGAACGGAATCGCACTCTGTCAGTACAACCGCGAGAAGTTCTCCGCCGAGATCATCCGAGACGTCATCAGGACGCACCCACACCTCATCTACAGTAACACGGTGTGTCAGAACTTCTACTACACCCCGCCGGAGGAGTTTTTCGGCCACGATCAGCCCGAACGCGAAATCGATCGAATGATGGGGACGTTACTCGACCGAACGACGGCCCGCGTCGAACTCCGGAACCACCAGCAACACCTCGAGCGACAGATCGAAATCGCCGCCGACGCCGGCCAGTCGTTCGACGAGAAGCTACGGAACCTCTTCGAACTGGGACGTAACCGGTTCGATCTCGAACTCGGCGGATTGGCGAAAGTCGACCCGGCACACGACACGCTCGAGGTCGAAGCGGTAAGCGGCGAGCACGACCATCTGGAATCCGGAACGGAGGTCCCGCTCTCCGAGACGTGCTGTCGACTCACCGTCGCGACCGAGGAGACGGCGGACGTGACCGACCTCGAAGATAGCGGCTTCGCAGGGACGCTCGCGTACGAAACGTTCGGCGTCGAGGCCTACCTCGGAACGCGGATCCGACTCGAGAACGGGACCGATCGCACGTTCTTTTTCGTGTCCACGGAGCCGGGAGACCGGGAGTTTTCAGACGCCGATCGGACGTTTCACCACCTGATGGGACAGTGGCTGAAGTACGAACTCGAACAGCGAAACCACGAACGACAACTCAAGGAGTCGAACGAGCGTCTCGAGCAGTTCGCTTACGCCGCGTCCCACGATCTGCAAGAGCCGTTGCGAATGGTGACGAGCTACCTCCAGTTACTCGAAAACCGCCACGGCGAATCCTTCGACGGCGACGGTCAGGAGTTCCTCGAGTTCGCCGTCGACGGCGCCGAGCGCATGCGCGAGATGATCAACGCGCTGCTCGAGTACTCCCGCGTCGAGACGCAAGGTGATCCGTTCGAACCGGTGGAACTGGACCAGATTCTCGGGAACGTGCTCAACGACCTGCAGATACAGATCGAGGAATCGGACGCCACGATCAGGACCGAGCAACTGCCTCGCGCGGAGGGAGACGCCAACCAGCTCAGGCAGGTTCTCCAGAACCTGATCGTCAACGCGATAACCTACAGCGGGGACGCCCCACCGGAGGTTCACGTCGACGCCGAACGACAGGGCAGAAACTGGGTGCTCTCGGTTCACGACGACGGAATCGGGATCGATCCGGAAGACCAGGACCGCGTGTTCTCCGTCTTCGACCGACTTCACAGTCGCGAAGAGTACGAGGGAACCGGTATCGGACTGGCGCTCTGCCAGCGAATCGTCGAACGCCACGGCGGCGAGATCTGGGTCGAATCGGATCCGGGCGAGGGATCGACGTTTTCGTTTACGCTTCCCGCGGCCGACGTACACGAGCGGTAGCGACACCTCATGTGAACGATCACGGGCCGGGTGACTCTGGAACTTTCACTGTCCTCTTTAGACGCCGGAAGCGACGACCCACCGAGTACGTTACCCGTCTGTCTCGAGGTCTTTCACTACGCTCGCGGGATTCCCCCGAACGACCACGTCGTCGGGGACGTCCTCAGTCACGACCGCCCCGGACGCGACGACGGCGTTGTCACCGACTGAGACGCCGGGGTTGAGAACCGCTCGTCCACCGATCCAGACGTTATCACCAACCGTCACGGGTTTGCCGTACTCCGGGCCTTTGATTCGTTCGCCCGCGTCGAGCGGGTGTGTTGCGGTATAGATATAGGTGAGCTGTCCATCCTAAAGTCATTAAGTGCATATGCGCGAGGGTGTGGGCAATCCATCCATACTAAAACGGGGCTAATCATCCTTACAGCAGGCGCGACTATTCTGCTTCAATTCTTGTCCATGGAGAATAGCATTTTCTTCCCTCTGTTGCTGGGTCTCTTGCGACGTGATAAGGTGGATGATGATCGATGGGCGCTTCTCTCGCGCGTAAGCACTGGTCCTCAAATGGCTGGTCAGAGTACCGAGAGGCAACTCGATAACCTCGAGGAAGAAGTTAACAGTGTTGACGGAGATGTTCGGAAAGAAGTGGAAGTCGCTGAATCAGCGGCTACGGTAAAGAGAGAATCATTAGAAGAGATTGCAGCTCTCGCAGAGGAGGACGAGATTGATGTTGTAGGCGTCTCGAAACTTGATCGTCTAACCCGGGCGGATCCCTGGGAGAGCTTCGAATATCTGAAACAGCTGAAGGAAGCCGACATCATCCTCTACGCTGGCACACACGGTTACTTTGACTGGGATGATCTTTACGACTTTCAGATGTTAGTTCGCCAAGTCGTTTTCTCACGGGAATGGTACCAGCGGATCCGTGACAATGCACGCGACGGCCAGATTGGAAAGCTTGAGCAGGGTAAGTGGCCTTTCGGACAGCCACCTTTCGGTTACTACAAAGACGAAAATGATTACGTTTTGTTGACTGAGCAAGGTGAGGATATCATTCCTGAAACCTTCGAGTTATATCGGCAAGAGCAAAACCGAGCAGAGGTGAAACGGACAATCAATGACCAATATAACCAAAGTGTAAGTGACTCTCAACTTAAAACACTTCTTCAGAGCCGTCTGTGTCTGGGCCAACTAACACTCGAAGGCGAAGTCATCAAAGAGAATCCACAGCTTGCAGTCATCGATCTAGAGGTCTTCAATGCAGTCCAAGAAATCCTTGATAGACGGAGTTCAGATCCAACAGGAACTCGAGCGGTTCCTAAACCTATAGAGCGAGCCGCTGAGCAATATGGCGAAGAGTACGTCCTTACTCTGTTCGACAGCATACACACGCAGTGTAGAAAATGCGGCGGTGATCTACAGCATAATGGGGATCTGGAACGTTGGGGAACGAAGTTGAAAAACTACGTCTGCCAAGAATGTGACCACCAGGGACCTCTTCTCACACAAGAGGAGTTCAACAAATTACACGACACCCTCCCATTACGGTGTCCTTTTTGCCCCGAAACGGAACACTTTGAGATCGACCGGGCTGAGGGCGGAGAATGGGATTACTCATACACGTGCTTGAGCTGCGACAATATGTTTGGAACTGATTTACTTCCAGACAAATACCAGCGCGGTTTTGAACATCCAGATCTCAAGTTCACGTGGTCAGGAGACACACCTGCCGACCAGGCCCGTGAAGATCTAAGTAGCGATGAGAATGATGGGTCAGGACCGAATCAAGTGGCCCTCACAGACTTCTAATTCTCGGAGATCGCTGACTTTTCTCCAGACTGTTTCTTTAGCTACACCAGCCGCTTTTCCGGCCTCAACTAGTGTTATGTCGTGACCATGAGCGGTGGCAATGAGGTAGAGTGCTCCAACAGCGATACCAGCTGGATTCCCGCTTATATCGACTTCCCTGTCTAGAACGTTCTCAACTTCTCGAACGAGACCGTCCTGAATTCCTAGCTCCTCTCCTAAATATTGAGCGTAGGCCTCTGGTCCGGCAACAGGTATCTCAAGTTCTAACGTCCTCATCAGGTCCCGGTATGAATTACTGATCAACCCTTCCCTCTCATCGACAACCTTTGCTACAATACTGACGGGGACAGGCCGTTCACTTTCCCGGGATGCCAGATAAACGCATGCACCCACGAGTGCATCCTGACTGCGGCCGTGTAGAAGTCGATTTTCCCACCCAGCGATCACCAGTTCGGCTGCACGAATTCGATTGTTTCTACTAAACCTCAACTGCTGAGCTGCCCCGTCAAGCGATAAGAGTAGTTCAACTATATTTTCATCAGACGAGTCTTTGACACTGACGTCGTTCACCCACGCTACGTTCGGCGATGTGGTTTCTGTTTGTACGGGGGTGTTCGATCCATCCGCTTTATTATCCCCGTTTGACTGCTCGGTATTCGTTTCTGGATCCACTAATCCACAATTCTGGCAAACAGAGGTACCAGGCTTCGGATCCATCTCTTTTATTTGCCCATCGCATTGTGGGCAAGCTGTTTCGGTCACTATCCGTCACCTCTCTCAACCATTGTCTTGAAGTGGCCCAATATCTTCTCACTCTTCGATTTCTTTCGCCGTGAATCCATCTCGTTACTCGAATTTTGAAAGCGATACCGAGTCTCGACGACTGCTTCGAACAGGTCTTCGCTTACAATTTGATACTCGTCAACATATTCATTGAAGTCTGCCAGTTCGTATTCCCCAGTGTACAACTCGTTACTAAGTACAGTTCTTACCGCTTGGCGACACCATCTCTCGCCTTTCTTCGTTGTGAGATCCTTCTCATTCAGTAGATAGGCCACCTGGGGCATGGAGCGCTCCTCGAGATAAATTCGAAAGATCCGCCGGACGAGAGACGCTTCCTCGTCGTTGACCTCCAATCGTCCCTCGCTGGTTTTCTCGTAACCGAGCGGTGGGTGGTCGTTCGGCCACTTGTGATCTTTAGCCAGTCCATACATGCCGATTTGGACCCGTTGGCTCGTGAGATCACTTTCCAGTTCTGCAGCCGATGCAAGGTTCCGAAAGTTGAACCTGCCAACTGGAGACGTCGTGTCGATATACTCCGTTACGCTCTGTAGCCCAACGCCCCATGAGCGCAACTTATCTTCTATTCGAACAAGATCCGCAAGCGACCGGCAAAACCGATCTAACTTCCAGAATATGACGACATCGATCCGACCTGCTTCGGCTTGTTCCAGCATCTTCTGAAACTGTGGCCTGTCTACGTCTCGACCCGATTCTGCTTTATCGAAGAACACGTATTCGACTGACCAACCAGCTGCTTCGCACTGCTCCCAGCAACGGTTAATCTGTTCGTCAATGGAGTACTTTGACTTTTGAGACGGGGAAGAGGTTCTTGCATAGATACCAGCGTCGAGTTCTGTCTCATCTTCAGAGCCGCTTTGAGCGATCGATTCCTCTCGCTTCGGAATGTGGGTTCCGTCCATTTCGTTCACCCCCTTTTCCTCGGTGAGAGGATAGAATCTCCACGAAGTGTAGCTGGCACACCGTGATCGCAACAAGAGGGACAGAGGGGTGGCTCTGAAAGATTTCCGTTCCATTCAACTGAATCGTGCGAATAGGTCGCGTCGCAACGTTCACATTTCCAATCATGTACCCCAAATTTGTCCGTTAAGTCTGGATGTTGCTTTGAGAGGGTCGGTGTGAGCTTTACATTCTCGTGACTCTCCAGATGACGCCTCACCTCTTCTCGAGGGTATTCATGGAGCGGCAGAAATCCTACAGGACCTACGCTCTCGTAGCTTGCACTCCCTCGACCACACCTCTCTCTAAAGGAACAAAAACTACACTCCCAACCGTACTCGGGATTTGCCGGTGGCAACTCCTCGTTGAGTCGGTACGAAGTATGTGTCTCTGCCCAGGATAGGACTGTATTGCGCCAGAACCACGGATCAAATTCGATGTGGAACACCTTGACGTCCAGAGTTTTTCGACTGCCGTACAGGACGACTGCTTCCGTCACTTTCCGGTCGTGTTTCTCGCTCAATCCCTTCATGTAGGCATGCGCCTGTGCTCGATGATGTTTATTCGGCGAATGAACGTTGTCTACAGATTGTTTGGTTTTGATCTCCGTGAGAAGCAACGGTTCACCATCTGAATCTACGACCACAGGATCCGTTTCTCCCTTGATTTGGATCGTACCAGCATCGGTCTGGGCGGTGAAATCGACCCAGAGCGAGTTCGAGACGTATTCGTGGTCATTAACTATAGCTTCCCTCAGGAAATCTATCACGAGGCTTTCCTCAAACTGTGACCCAAACCAAAACATCCCGGTTGGATCCGGTTTTTCTGCTGGCGCGTTGCATTGGCGGTATGCGATTTTTCGGTGGCATTGCAGTAGCTGGCTTGGACTATGTTTTCGGGGCGACGGAACCGACGGTGGTCCGTTGAAATACGGCTTTCCGTTTTCGATGTTTTTCCGGAATTCCCGCTCCTGATACCAGTCTCGAAACTGCTTTCCAGAGATTTCGTCGACCAGATTGGTCTCAGACGGCCGAGTTCTAGTCGTTTCCTTATCTATTTCTCCCATGTTGACCTCCTCGACTGCTGATCTGATTACAAATCATACAGGAGAGTGCCAACGAGAAGCCTCTTGATCAATCGCCAGTTGTGGTTACGGAGCGTCTATCCGTCTTTAGCTAAGCGTGAAACCACGTGACAGCGACAGCTTATCGTGGATACTTTTCGGAAGGAATGAGGAGGTATCGAGTGTGCACAACGAAACCTCCTCATCTCGGATTATGCGTCGGCTCACTACATTGTTTCCCTCCGAGTTCCTCGAAGAGCACGCCGAGGAACTCGGCGTGGTCGAACGCGACCGCAAGCTCCAGATTCCCGCATTCGTCTGGGCATTCGTGTTCGGTTTCGCCGCAGGCGAAAGCCGAACACTCGCTGGCTTCAGACGCAGCTACAACTCGACAGCTGATGAGAC